>DBFWLO010000009.1:0-307245 GCA_048465415.1 Candidatus Scatosoma sp. | reverse complement strand
GGGGGGGGGGGGTATAACTCCTTATCAGTATAAATTGAAATCCAAATAATTTTTCCCAAAAGACGACGCCTAAACGGCGCCGTCTTTTTCTATCGTTTGCACGTAGAAAAAAGTCGATTTTACAAAAAAATTAGATATTGTATTTTGTATTTGTATGTGATAATATGAAAGCGAGATCAGGAGGTACATAGAACAAATGTATAAAGGCGAATTACAAATCAACAAAAAATACGTCGTCGGAAAAGTCGAAAAGACGCTGTTTTCTTCTTTTATAGAACACATGGGGCGCGCCGTTTACGGAGGCATTTACGATAGAGAGTATGCCGATACGGACGAAAACGGTTTTCGCAAAGACGTGATCGAAATGGTGAAAGAACTTAGCGTTTCGCTCGTCCGTTATCCGGGAGGAAATTTCCTTTCGGGCTATAACTGGAAGGAGGGGATCGGCGACAAATCCGCGCGCCGTCCCAAACTCAATCTGGCGTGGCGCCAGCTCGAACCCAACGAGATCGGAGTGGACGAGTTTATCAAATGGAGCAGACTCTCGGGTACGGAGCCGATGCTGGCCGTGAACATGGGCACGGGGAGCATAGAGGAGGCAGCTCAGTTCGTCGAGTACTGCAATTCCGATAAAGGCGGCTATTGGGGAACTCTGCGCGCGGAGAACGGTCATACGGAGCCGTACCGCGTGAAATATTGGTGCGTGGGGAACGAAATGGACGGGGATTGGCAGATCGGCGCGCTCACCGCCGAGGAATACGGCCGCAAAGCGAACGAAGCGGCGAAGGTGATGCGCTACGTCGATCCCGAAATCAAACTGATCGTGTGCGGCAGTTCGGCGATGGAGCAGGCAACCTATCCCGAATGGGACCGGAAAGTCCTCGAACTCACTTACGAAAGAATGGATTATCTCTCTTTGCACCGCTATTACGATTACGACGAAAACCGAGACCTTAGGGAATTCCTGGCGGCGCCCGCCGATTTGCAGAAATACATTACGGACGTAAAAGCGGCGGCCGATTACGTCAAGGCGTATAAACGCAGCGACAAAACGATGATGTTCAGCCTGGACGAATGGAACGTCTGGCACCGGGACTCCCGGGGCTGCGGGGATTGGGAGGTGCGCGCGCCCCTTCTCGAAAACGAGTACGATATGGCCGACGCGCTCGTGGACGCGGGACTTTTGTGCACGCTCGTCAACAACTGCGACCGCGTCAAAATCGCTTGCCTCGCCCAGCTCGTCAACGTGATCGCGCCCATTCTCACCGAGGACGGAGGCAGGTCTTTCAAACAGACGATTTACTATCCCTTTCAGGCGTTTGCAAAATACTGCGCGGGCAAAACGGCGCTGCTGGCGGCGGCGGACGTGCCTACGTATCGCTCGAAAAAATACGGCGAAGTTCCGGGCGTGTATCACAGCGTCTGTTGGGACGAGGAGAAGGACGAATATAAAGTGTTCCTCGTCAATGTGACCGAGAACGAGACGGAACTTCGTATCTGCGCGGACGGGGCGTATAAGATCGTCGAAGGAGAGACGCTGAAAGCGAAAGATATTCACGACAAAAACTCGTTCGACGAGCCGACGAAGGTGATTCCTTCCAAGGACGTGCGGTTCGTCGATGACGAGGTAACGTTGAGCGGGTACAGCTTCACCGTGCTCACGCTTAAAAAATAATCAAAAAAACGGAGGAAAGAGATGAAAAAAATCGTTGCATCTTTGCTGTGTATGACGATGGCGTCGGCGGCAGCCTGTTCGCTCGGCGCCTGTAAGCCGGGCTCGACGAGCGTATCGATTCCCGGCGTGGACGAAACGACCGTGGAAGCCATTCAGAAAAAGTACGACGCTTCGCTTTACGAATACGGCGGGGAGCCCTGCACAATCACCATGTCCCACTGGGACAGCGACGGCGCCACGATCGAGAAAGCGGTGTGCGAAGTCCTGCTCGGGGCGTTTCATAACCGGTACCCCGACATCACCGTGGATCTCGATATCATCAGCGACTACGAGACAACGTACGCCTCCAACATCGCTACGGGGAATCTGCACGACGTGTTCATGGTCTCCGACGGCGTGTTCAATAATTGGGCGCCCGGCTCCGCGATGGTCAATCTCGATCCGTATATTGAGAGCAGCGATCTGGTGGATCCCGACGATATGTATCCGTCCGTGGTTTCGAGATATAAATATAATTCCAAAACCGGGCTTTCGGGCGAGGGGAATCAACTGGTGATGCCGCGCGACATCAGCACGCACGTCATGTATTATAACAAGAATTATTTCGATTCGAAGGGAGTCTCCTATCCGGCGTCCGACCGCATCATGACGATGGACGAGGCGACGGAGATGTGGAAAAAGCTGACGACCAGGAGGGAGGACGGCTCGATTTCCGTCTACGGCACGGCGGGCATGGAAATGGAAGGGCTCGTCTGGTCGGCGGGCGGGGATTTCCTCAACGATGCGCGAAACGCTTTCCCCACGGAAAAACGGGATCTCGACGCGCTGAAAAAAGCCTATCGGTATATCCAGGACGGGTATTATACGCACGAGATCATGCCCCCTTCCGATTTCTCGTCGGGCATGGATCCCACCACGTTGTTTTCTCTGCAAAAGGTGGCGACCGTGATCGCGGGCAGCTGGGAAGTCGCCACTCTCCGTTCCCTTTCCTTCGATTGGGACATCGCTTATGTGCCCGCGTTTCCCGAAACCCCCACGGCGAACGGCTGGTCGGGCTCGATGGGGTACGCGATCAGCAATAAATGCACAAATAAAGAGGCGGCCTGGAAGCTCGTGGAATATATAGGTTCCAAAGAAGGCCAGGAAATTTTGTCCGCTACGGGTTTCCAGTTCCCGCTTTACACTTCGCTCGGCCTCGACGAGGACTATCTCGAAAGAAACGCCGCTTTGAAACCGAACAATTACGAAATCTTCATCAAATCGGCCGAGAAACAGCCGGCGGGGGTATGGTCGTACCTTCGCAGCCAATCCTGGAAAGAACTCGGCTACGATCTGTATTCGGAGTACCTCCTCGACGGCAAAGCGGAGAATCGATGGACGGTAGATCATTTTCTCGAAGTGGTGAAGGGAAAAGTAAACGAATTAGTAGGTTGAAAATGAATATCCGGGAAAATAAAAAAATGTCGATGTTCAGAAAGCAGGAGATAGTAAGCGGCTGGCTGTTCGTCGCGCCTCTCCTGACCGGGTTTTTGCTGTTTACGGCATTTCCGTTTATTTATGCGATATACATTTCCTTTTGCTCATACGATCTGTTTTCGCCTCCCGTCTTTGAGGGGGTGAAGAACTTCGCGGAAATCTTTCGCGACGAAATGTTCGGCTACGCGCTCCGTAACGTACTTGTATACAGCGTCGGCGTGCCCATCGGCGCGGGGATCGCGCTCGTTCTCTCCTCGTTCATCAAAAGCATTCACACGGGCTCGCTGTTTTTCAGAATGGTGTTCTATATTCCTTGCCTTTGCGGCACGGTCGCGATCACTTTTATCTGGCAATGGATGTACGCGCCCTATTACGGAATCCTCTATAAAGCCCTGCAAACGCTTGGGATTAAACCCTTCGAGTTTCTCGATTCCGCCCATTTCATGGGCTCGATGATGTTCATGGGGATCTGGTCGGGATTGGGAGTGAGTATTCTCTTATTCTATTCCACGCTGCACGGGATTCCGTCCAGTTTGTACGAAGCTGCGTCCATCGACGGCGCGAGCGCCGTCAGCAAATTCGTGCACATCACCCTGCCGGGAATCTCGCCCGTCAGCTTCTACATCGTCATTACCGGCCTCGTGGGTTCCATGCAGGCGTTCACGCAGTTCCAGGTGATGCGGGGCGACGCGGTGTCTTACGCGAGCATTACGCCCGTTTGGTGGATCTATCGGTTTACGGGGAAATACGGTTATCGCTACGGCTACGCGTCGGCGCTCGGCGTCGTGCTCGGCGTAATGATCCTCGCGATCTCGGCCGTACAGTTCCTGGTGTCGAAGTATTGGGTGAAATATGAGGAGTGAGGGCGGCATGGAAAAGATAAAACATCACTATTCCGCGAAATACGCGGCGGCGAAAACGACGGTCTACGCGATTCTCGTCCTCGTGGCGCTTGTCATTCTGCTTCCCTTTTTGTTCGCCGTCTCCACTTCCTTTTCGGGAGAATACGAAATCTACGGCGAGGACTACAACTGGCTCTTCCACGCGCCGACGTTTGAAAACTACGCCAAGCTGTTTGCGACCTACAACATCGTCGGCAGCTTTATAAACAGTATTCTATATATCCTTCCTCCCGTCTTCGGCGGCGTGTTTTGCAGCGCGTTGGCGGCGTACGCGCTTTCGAGGATCCGCTTTCCCGGCCGCAAAATCGTCTTTTACGCGCTGATCTCGACGATGGTGATTCCGGGCGTAATCACGCTCATTCCTTCGTATATTCTTTTTTACAGCGTCTATCACTGGACGAATACGCCGCTGCCCATCATCATACCGGGTATTTTCGGCGCGCCCATGACGATGTTTTTCATCAAACAGTTTTACGAAGGCTTTCCCAGGGAATTGGAGGAAGCGGCGTTCATCGACGGCATGACGCGGTGGGGCGTGTTTTTCAAAGTGGCGTTTCCGCTCGCGAAACCCATTCTCATCACCCAGATCATACTTTCGCTCAACGGCGCTTATAACGACTATCTCACCCCGCTTTTATACGTGGGCACGATCGATAAATATAAGACCTTGCAGCTGGTGCTCTCGACGATCTCGACGGCGAGAAGCAAACCGTATACGCTGATGATGGCGGGCTCGATCGTGGCGCTCGTGCCGACGTTTGTCATGTTCCTGTGCGCGCAGCGCTACTTCGTGGACGGAATCGTCTTTACGGGCATTAAGGCTTGATAAGGAGGAGAAAAAGGAATGAAAGCCACAAAAAAAATCATGTCTGTGTTTTTAGCCGTCGTCTTGTCGCTCGGCCTTACGGCCGCGTGTTCGGACGATAAACAATCGACGCCGGAGGAGGATTCGGGTATGGAATTGCCGGACGCGGGCGACGCGTTTTTCGAGGACGGGGACACCATCGGGCTCAAAGCGGGAGGATTCCGCCTTGAACTCAATAAACAAAATTCTTCTTACGGCGTGGCGATCGCCGCGTCGGAGGGGACGGATATGTACGTCTCGGAAAACCCCGCGATCGTGCGCGTGCGCGGCAAAGCGCAGACGCTGCTCGGCGCGTATCCGGTCGAGGAATATGCCGCGCCTTACGCTTCCGTCAAGAAAACTTCCTACGGCTTTGCTTGCGAAGCCACGCTCGATACCCCCCTGGGCAGCACCTTTCGGATTCTGGACAGATATTATCTGACGGGCGGCGTCTTTGCGGCGGATCGAGAGGTGAAAGTCGTCAAGGCGGGCGCGGGCGATCTGGGCTTTGAGAGCCTGTTCTCTTTTCTCAACACCGAAAACTCGAAATCGGACAACGACTTCGAGTTTGTCATTCCCTCTATTATATATAAAGATACCGAAAACATGGTGAACGGCAGCATCGCTTCCAATCTCACCATCGATAAGGTATACGTGAAGGAGACGAGGGCGGGAATGCCGTTCGCGCTCCTGCGCAGCAGGAAAACGGGCTACTCGCTCGCCGTGCAGCATTTGAAGCCGCAGATCTCCGTCCACGGCGTCGCGGGCGGCGGCTCCAACGGCGAAATCAACGACGACTTGCAATACGGTTCCATCGGTTTCAACGTGACGACGGGCGTGTCGGTGAATTTCTGCTATCCCTGCGCGGAGGGCCCGACCACCTATGACGCGGGCGCGGGCTGGGTACAGCGCTTCCATAAAGTGGAGGCGGGAAATTCTCACGCCTACAAGGTCGCTTTGATCGCGGGCGCGGAAGAAGAATATACAAAGACGCTTACGTCGGCCTATAAAAAAGCGTATCTCGCCGAGCAGCCTGCCGTGACCGACCGGATCGATATAGACGAGATCTACGAGAACAATATAGAAGTCTTCACGAAGACGTATCAGGAGTTCGGCACCGATAAGATCTCCGCCGGCTGTCCGTGGAGTATCCCTTTGAACGGCGCGGCGAGCGAGTATACCTTCCAGATGGGCTTTGTCGGCCAGCAGGCCGCCGTAGGGTATCATCTTCTCAGAAGCGGGTACGCGAAGAAAGACGAGAAACTCATCAATCAGGGAAAGAAGATCATCGATTTTTGGACTTCCGATACGATTATGGGCGGCGCGCTTCCCGCGGTCTGGTGGGATCCGGCGGACAACGACCGCGGCGGCAGCATGCGGGCGTATCCTTCTTTTCTCCGCTGTTTCGTGGACGGCATGGAGGGAATTCTCGACGCCTACCTCGAAGCGGGGCGCAACGGCGTTGAAAACCCGGCCTGGAAAAACGCCGTCCTAAAAGTGGGAAACTTTTTGATCGAAAATCAGAACCAAGACGGCTCTTTCTACCGCGCGTATAACACGAACGGCACCGTGTGCACGGACACTTCCAACGCGGACTATCAGGGGGATTCCAAACTCAACACGCCTGTGGCGGTGCGGTTCCTCGGAAAACTGTACGAACTGACGGGCGAGGAAGCGTATAAAAACGCGGCGCTCAAAGCGGCGGATTTCGCGTACGAGACGCTGTATAAAAAGCTCGGCAAATACGTGGGCGGCACGCCCGACAATCCCAATACGGTGGATAAGGAAGCGGCGATTTACGCGCTCTATTGTTTCGATACCGCATATACGTTGACAAAGGATAAGAAATATCTCGACGCGGCGGAGCACGCGGCGGTGTCTTTCATGAGCTGGGTATATACGTACGATTTCGCCGTCCCTGTGAGAAATTCCACGGACAGCGCCATCAACTGTTTCTCGGACGGCCGGGTGATCGGGTTCTCGCTCATTGCGACGGGGCATTCGGGTGCGGATAACTTTTCCGCCTATTGCTACTATGAAATGTACCGCATGTACGCGTACACGGGCGACGAGTTCTATCTTCACTGCGCTTTGCTGCTGCAAAACAACACCAAACTTTCCACCGACTACGACGGAAGCATGAAGTATCCGTATAAAGCGTTGGGGCCGGAGGCGACGAACTGCGCGGACTTCGGTTTCCAGTCGGTGGGCGTGTGGCTGCCGTGGTCGGGAATCGCCAACATCGAACCGATCGCCAATATGAAAAATACTTTCGGCGAGACGGACATAGCGAAAATAGACAAGGAACCGGCGGCTCTTTCCGATCTTTTGAACGCTTACGGAATCGGAGGCAAACTTTCATGAAAGCAATCAGGCTGTGGAGCACGGCCCTGGCAGCTCTTCTCTCCCTTTCTCTTTTCGTTTCCTGCTCGGACGGGGAGAATATAACTTCCTCCGACGGAAACTCCGAACCGCCGCAAAAGACGGTGGAACGCCTCTCCGACGGCTATCGCCTGCGCTCGGAAAACTGGCGCCTGGATATCAAAGACGACGGCCGGGCGGAGCTGCTTTCGGGAAGCGAACGGATCTTTCTCGCCGAGTCTCCCGCCGCGATCTATGTGAAAGAGACGGAAGGGGAGGGCTATCAAAGCGAACGGTACGCCGCCGCGTACGACGCCGTCGAGACGGGCGCGGACTATATCTCGGCGACGGCGCGCGTCTCGACGAAGGGCGGCGGTACGTTTGCCGTCACGGACGTTTACCGCGCTTCGTCGCAGTCCTTTTCCTGCGAGCGCACGGTGGAAGTGACGTCGGCGGGCGCGGACGAAGGCTTTCAAAGCGAAATCGTCTTTTCCGCCGAGACGCAAAAGAGCGCGGAGGACTACGATTATTTCGTGCCCGCGGTCATTTACAGAGATCGGGAAAATCATCCGAATAACTCGATCGCCAAAGGCTTTACGGCGGAACGGGCCGACGTATACATACAGGAAACGATGATCTGTCTGCCGCTGGTAATGATCCGGGACCGGGCGAGCGGGTATGCGCTGGCGTTGCAGCACCTGCGGCCGGAGATCGACGCGGACGGAATCTCGGGCGGCGGCGAGGACGGAGCGGTGAATGACTATCTCCGCTACGGCTCGCTGTCGGTGGGACTCGCGTCCGGCGCGTCGGTGGGAATGACCTATCCCTGTAAGCAAAGCAATTCCCGCTATGCGGATAAAAATATTTTCCACAGCGTGCGGCAGGGGAACTCCCATGCCTACACCATTCAGCTGATTCCTTCTAAAACGGAGGAATACGAAACGGCGGTCGTCGATTGCTTCAAAACGGCTTACGAAGCGGAATCGCCCAAGATCGCGACGGAAATAAATATCGACGAAATCTACGAGGACAATATAGAGCTGTTTTCCAAAGAATATAAGGAATTCGGCACGGGCAGTATTCCGTCGGCCGGACTTCCCTTCCAGCTGGATCTGCCCGACGGGGGAAAATCGGAAGGGTATTCTTTCCAGATGGGTTTTATCGGCCAGCAGACTTCCGTCGCGTATCATCTTCTATATGCGGGCTATGAAAAGAACGACGCTTCGCTGATTAAAAAAGGCGAGACGATGATGAATTTCTGGACCTCCAATCTTGTGATGGGAAACGCGTTGCCGGCAGTGTGGTGGCAGCCCGGCAACAACGACAGCGGCGGCGCGGCGAGGATCTATCCCGCGTTTCTTCGCTGTATGATCGACGGCGCGGAAGGCATGCTCGACGCCTATAATCTGCAAAAATCCAAAGGCAAAGACGTCGCGCCGTGGAAGAACGCGGTCTTGAAGATCGGACGCTTCCTTGTGGAACACCAGAACCCCGACGGTTCTTACTACCGCGCTTATAACACCGACGGCAGCGTCTGCACGGATACTTCCGACGCGAGGTACCAGGGCACTTCCAAGTACAATACGCCGATGGCGGTGCGTTTTCTAGGCAAGCTGTACGAGTTCACGGGCGACGAAGGGTATAAAACCGCGGCGCTCAAAGCGGCGGAATACAGCTACGAAACTTTGTATAAGCAAATGGGGAAATACGTGGGCGGCACGCCCGACAATCCCAACATCGTGGATAAGGAGGCGGCGCTCTACGCGCTGTATTGCTTCGATACCGCTTACGTGTTGACGGGGGATAAAAAGTATCTTGCGTCCGCCGAGCATGCCGCCGTCTGTTTCATGAGTTTCGTCTACGCTTACGATTTCGCCGTACCCGCGACGGCGGAAAACGCGAAAGTTAATCCCTTTGCGGAGGGCGGCGTCATCGGCTTTTCGGTCATCGCCGCGTACGGCGGATTTGCGGCGGATAATTATGCGGCGGTGGCCTATTACGCCATGTATCGGCTCTATCTGTTCACGGGCGACGAGTTTTACTATCACTGCGCGCTGCTGCTTGAATATAACACCAAACTCGCCTGCGATTACGACGGCCGCATGGGCTACGCCTACCGCGCGATGTGCCCGGAAGCGACCTCGGTGGCGAATTTTCAATACGGCGGCTCCAATGCCTGGCTTCCCTGGTGCGGCGTCGTCAACATCGAACCGATTCTCAAAACCTACAAGACCTTCCGAAGCGCCGATCTTTTAAAGATCACTAAAAGCCTCGACGAACAAAGGACGCGGCTCGCGGCGTACGGGATCGGGGGAAGGCTTTGATAAAACGGATCGCTTTGCCGAGGCACAGCGGTCATGAAACATGAAAAAATAAGGAGGCAAAATTATGATAAAAAAGAAACTCGCCGCCGCGTTTGCGGCGATCTGCGCGGTATCGCTGGCGGGCGCGTTCGCCTTGTCGTCGTTAAACGCCGACGCGGAACAGGCCTGGACGTATGATCCCGCCTATTGGACGGAGAACGGGGACGGCACCTTTACCGGTGTCAACGACGTATTCATGAACAATTATCTGCTCACGGCGGACGAGGCCGCGGCGGAGAATTACACGATCGAAACGACGGTGAAAGGCACGACGGACGTCCCCGCGGGAGAAATCCAGTACGGCGTAGTCGCCTGGATGCAGGACGCGCAGAATTACGTGCTCGTCTCTTTGAAATGGGACGGAACCCACGCCCACAAGACGCTTCTCAACGCGCAGATTCTCAAATATATAGACGGAGCCGTAACCTGGAACGATATGTGGCTGGATTTTTCTCCTTTGAACGCGGCGCAGTTAAAGCCGAGCGATACGCTCGCGATCAAGGTGGAAAGAACGTACAACGAGACCGCCAAGCTCGACGATTATGCGCTGACGATAAACGACGAGTTCATAAGAACGAGCAGTTTTGCCGAATCGGTCGGCAAAGCGTCGGCGCAGGTGGGCGCGTACACCTTCAACGAGACTTTGACCGTCTCTTCTTTCCGGGTGACGGCGGAGACGACGGAACCCCCGACGCCCCCGGATCCCCCGTCCACCAACCTCTTCGGGGGCTACACCTGGAATGCCAGCCAGGCTTACTGGACGATCAACGAAGATAAAATGGAGGGGCGGGGAGACCATTTCACGGGCGAATTCGCCACCACGTCCGCAGCGGACGCGGTGGGAAACTATACGGTGGAAGCCACGGTGCAAGGCAGCGCGGAAAGCGCGAACAGAGCGGGCGTTTCGGAAATCAATATCGGACTCGTGCCCTGGTATCTGGACGCGAAAAATTATGTGGTGATCTATATGCAGTGGAGCGGCTCTAACGCGCATCAGACGCTTTTGAACATGCAGGCGATCTGTATCCGCGACGGCGAAAGCCTGGGCTGGAACGATTGCTGGCTGGATAACTCGCCGCTCGAATGCAGGCTGTTAAAACCCAATGCGGCGATCGCCATGAAGGTGGAAAGAAGGTACGACGCCACGACGAACTCCGACGCTTTTTCCGTATACGTGGGAACGGAACTCGTCCGTACGATCTCCTTCGAACTCCCCGCCGTCTATGCGGCTTATCCCAACGCCGTGGGCGTGTATACGCACAACGACGTCGTCTCGGTAAAGAGCTTCGCCGTCACGCCGGCGAGCGCCGCGGGCGCTTACGACGGAATCGCGGGCGCGGACGCCACGGGCAAAAGCGGTTCCGCCGCCGGCTGGACGTATGCGGAAGAAAAGTACATCGTCAACGCTTCCGCAGGCACGGCGGACGACAACCGGGCGATTCTGCCCAACGGCCTTACGGGGAATTATTCCGTGAGCTATACCTCCCAGGTCGAAGGGACGGGCGGCGAACTGTCCGTCATTCCCTGGTACTCCAACGAGAAAAATTACGTGCAGTTCTGTATCACGGGCTCTCAGGTAACGGTGAAAGGGATAATAAACGGCGACGCGTTTTCCGAGCCGCCGGTCGCGGTCAGCTATGCGAGCTTGTCCGCGCTGCGAATCAGAGCCGAAAAGATCGGCACGAGCGTCTCTTTGTACGTCGGCGAAACCCTGGTGGCCTCCTATCGCAGCGACGCGCTTTTAAACAGCGCCAACGTCGGCTTCGGCGCGGGCGGCGCGGTTGTCTCCTTTACGAATGTGGAGGTGGAAACCGTACAATATCGGGCGTACGACTGGTACCTGGCCCTCGCCGGGAATCGTTCCTATTATCTTTCCGCTTCCCAGCAGGACAAAATTACAATCGGAACCTCGTCCATCGTCATGACGGCGGAAACGGACCGGGAAAAAACGACGCGTCTTTACACGGCGACGAACCTTTACGATCGGATCACGGTCAGAGGCAAATTCACCGCGGCTTCCGCGGCTTGCTCCTATGGAATTTACGCCTACTACGTCAGCGACATCGAGTATATCCGCGCGGACGTCGATGCCTCCAAAGCCGTCGTTTCCTGGCGCATAGGCGAAGCGACCGGCTCCGCCGAGGAATCCCTCAGCGGATTCGATATAACTGCCGCAAATCTTCTTTCCGTGTCTTTCGAGGCCGGGAAAGTCTCCGTGAAGCTGAACGACAGCGCCGTTCTCACAGACGTCGCCGTGGAAGCCGCGTCGGAGATCAGGGGCAAAACGGGCGGCGCGG
The DNA here is from genome assembly GCA_048465415.1 of Candidatus Scatosoma sp. GTDB lineage: Bacteria > Bacillota > Clostridia > Christensenellales > Borkfalkiaceae > Scatosoma. The sequence continues at coordinate 295,327 of DBFWLO010000009.1, read as the reverse complement.
GGCTCGTCGCCGTCGGAGGCGAGGTCGTCGTCGAGGAGTTCGCATTCGACGGATTCGCGCCGTATGCGCCGTATACGAAGGACGGCTGGACGTATAAGGGCGCCCGTCTGGACAGCTGGCAAAAACAGGGCGACGATCTCATCGGTTCGTTTGTCGGCGGGACGACGTTCATGCAGACGATCGCTTATACGACTTCCGATCTGCTGCCCAAAGACGGGTACTTCGTCTCGGCGCAGATGACGGTGACGGCGGGGGAAAAGGAAGAGTATAAGACGGGCTTTATGGCCTATTACGGCGATGCGGACAATTATGTTTACGTCTGGCTGTCCCAGTGGGCGAACGGAAAAGCGATGATCTGCGTCACCGCCGCTCTGGACGGCCGCACGGTGGGAAATCAATGGCGGGAGACGGAAGTTTCCTACACGTATCTCAATACGCTGCACTATTTCGAGGTGAACGTCCACGGCGACACGATCGACGTGTATCTCGACCGGAATTACAGCGCCGTCGCCTCTACGACCGTGGAAGGATTGAGCGGCGTGACGAAGGGCGGCTACGGGGTAAATATCCATAATACTTCCGCGACGTTTGCGGGTTTGAAAATCTCTGAGGAGAGACAGTATCTGCTGACAGAGGATCCTGCGATCGAAGTGGTGGGAACGCTGCCCTCGACCGTCAAAGTCGGCGCCTCCGTCAAACTTCCCGTGTTCTCCGCTTCCACCGTTTCGGGCGATACCGTAGAGATAAAAATAGAGGTAAAGGGCCCGGACGGTGTTGTCGTCGGGTTGGAAAATAATAGATTTACCGCGATAAAAGCGGGGAATTATACGATTTTCGTTACCGCGGAAGACGTTTGGGGAAACAGCGTCACCGAAGAATATCACGTCACGGCGGAAAATAACGCCGATTCCTCTGGCGGGGGAACTTCGCAAACGACAAGCGAAGACTCTGCGGGCGGGAGCGGCTGTAAGAGCGGCTGCGGCGGCACGATGGCGGCCGGCATGAGTTTGACGGTGTTCGGCATGGCCGCCGTCGCGCTCTTCCTCGCCAAAAAATCCCGTCCGCATAAATAATTCCTCGCGGCGTTTCAGTTTTCGGGGAACAGGGAGGAAAGGAGGGGAAGATATTCGTCCCAGCGGTGCTGTCGGATCGGCATGGGTTTTTCGTTGTCGAAAAAGAGCACCAGGGCGGGACGGATAGTTCCCCAGACCTCGACGAACTCGTAACGGATCAGATGTCCTTCGCAAATGAGCCGTCTGGCTTTGGCGTGATAGTTGAAATACATACGTTCAGTATGCGTCAAAGTAAATCGGTATAATCTGTTTTCTCGAAGAGCCGGGCCGTTTATCGGCCCGGCTTCTTTTTAATGGGATGTTGTAAGAAACTTTCCCGAATATATCCTGCGTATCGATCATATTTTGTATAAATTTGCGGAAAAATAAAAAATAAATCTTGTCATTTCCCGTCGGATATGTTATAATAAGATCGTAAAGCGAATCGGGCGAAGCCCGAAAGACGAGGGAGATGCCGATGAAAGGACCGGTACAAAAAGCAGGAACCGCAGTTTTGATCGCAGCGTTGACGCTGGGAGCGTTCGCCGGCTGTACGAAGAGCCAAAACATCGTTTTTGATGTCGACTCGGCCAAAGACGCCGCCGTGCGTCTGAATTTTTACGGCTACAAATACGAAAGCCTGAACGTCCTGGCCATCGAGGAAGCCCTGCACGGCTTTATGGAAAAAAATACCGACGTAACCATCGCTTACGAAGGAATTAAAAGTCCTGCGTATTACGAGGTTCTCGAAAAGCGTATGTCCACGGGCAACGGCGACGATATTATCATGGTGGATCACGAACGGGCGCGGGAACTGAGCGCGCGGGGAGATCTGCTCGATCTGAGCGACCTTTCTACGCTCGGTCTTTTCAGCGAATTGGCGAAAAGTCAGATGACGGCGGGAACGCGCATCGATTACGTGCCGACTTCGATCTCCGCTTTCGGCCTGTACTGTAACCTGTCTCTTTTAAAAAAACACGGCCGTTCGGTGCCGGAAAATCTTGCGGAGTTCGAGGATACCTGCGAGTATTTCGTTTCCCGCGGCATTGTTCCCATCGTCGCCAACAACGATATTTCTTTAAAAACGATAGCGATAGCGAAGGGCATGTATCCGGTGTATCGGCGCGATGACGCTTCCGAAGAGCTGGAACGGCTCAACTTAGGCGAATCGGATTACGGCGAAACGCTGCGTCCGGGGCTGGAACTCGTCCGGCGCATGCTGGATAGGGGATATGTGGACGCGGAAGAAGCCGCGAATGCCGCAAAGACAAAAGACGATTTGACGATCTTTGCCAAAGGCGACCGGCCGTTCATGCTCACGGGCGCCTGGGCGAGCGTACGCGTGAAAGATCTCAATCCCGATCTCGATTTCGTGGTTTCTCCCTATCCGATTTTCGAGGACGGCAGCGCGCTCGTCATCAATATCGATACGCGCATCGCGGTCAACGCCCACGGCGCGCATACCGAGGAAGCGAAAGCCTTCGTGGAATATTTTACGCAGCAGGACGTGATGTGGAAATTCGTCGACAGTCAGTCCTCGTTCAGTCCTTTGAAAGAGAACCGGATCTCGGACGACCGTTCGATCAAAGCCCTGGGCCCGTATATCAATAACGGTCGCAGCGTGCTCGGCGCGGACGATAACCTCCGTTTCCCCGTGTGGGATATGACGAAGGACTGTATCCGCCGTATGCTGGCGGGGGAAAGCGCGGAGGACGCGGTCGCCTATCTCAACGCATGCCTGGACGAATGGCGGGAGGGTGAGGTATGAGACCGAAACGTTTTCCCTTTATGCTCCTGTTCACCGTACTCTTTTCGGGCGTGATCGTAGCGATGGGATTGTATTTCGTACTGAGCGCACGCTCGTCGCTTTGGATGCAGAACGTCACCGATATCCTGGAAGTCACCGCCCAGGGGCGGCATGCGCTCGATACGTATGTTGAAAAAGAATTGGACTCGCTGCACCTTTTGGCCGTCGAGCTCGCGGAATGCGATGCGGACGACGAGGAGGCGATCCGCAGAAGAATACGGTTCCCCAGCGAGGAAGAGGTCGCGTATATCTGTTTGGTCGGAAACAGCGGAAAGGCGTACACGAATTCGGGCGACAAACAGACGCCGGACGAGGAGCTCGAAGCTGTGGCGGCGTTGTCGGGCGTGGGGATTCGTAAGCCTTTTCTGGATCCGTACACGGGCGTGAGAAAGATTTCCGTTTATGAAAGATTCGCTTTTGCGGACGGGACGGACGGATTTTTACAAAAAACGATGAGACAGGACTACCTTGCCGAACGTTTTTCCCTTTCCTTTTTCGACAACACGGGTTTTTCCTACGTCGTAGACGCTTCGGGCGCGGTGCTGATGCGTTCTTTGCACCGCAACAGCAACCGTACCTTTCAGAATCTTTTCGACATCGTGGATTTAGAGGGCAACGAAGCGGAAGTCGTAGAGTCTTTCCGCAAGGCGCTCGCCGAGGGAAAAAAGGGCGTCGCCAATCTGCGCTACGAGGGGGAATATTACGCCTTTTGCTACGTGCCGATGGAGGAGGCGGAAGATTGGTATTTAGTCTCCATCATTCCCGATTCGGTGATCATGAAACAGGCGAATCTTATCATCGTCCGCGCGCTTATATTGTGCGCGGTGATTCTGGCGGGGCTTACGGCCGTGGGACTGGGCATCTATTTCCAGATCAAACGCCATCACCGGGAAACGGAACAGCTGGCGTTTTACGATAAGCTGACGGGACTTTATCGTTACGAAAAACTGTGTCTCGACGGAGAAAAGATCTTCGGCGGCGGAGAAAACTGCGCCGTGCTTTATATGGACGTCATCGCGTTCAAGCTCATAAACGATCTGGAAGGCTACGCCTACGGCGACCGTCTGCTCAATAAGATCGCGGACGTGCTCCGGCAAGATTCGGGCGAAGGAGATCTGCTTTCGAGAGTGGCGGGAGACGACTTCATTCTGTTGACTCGCCGGTCGGATAAAGAGAGCGTGGAAAAACTGTGCGAAGAACTGCTTGGTTCCTGCGCCGATCTCGCTGCGGAGGGAAGACCGTTCAAAGCCCGCATCGGCGTGTGCCGCAGCGAAGACGCGCCGGAAGCGGAAAACGTCAACGGACTGATAGACAGGGCGCGTATGGCGCAGGGGAAGATCGGCGAAGGCAGCGCAAAATATTATTATTTCTATAATCAGGAGCTGCGCGCCGACCTCCTGCGTGCGGCGGAGATCGAAAACGAAGCGGAAAAAGCGCTGGAACAAGGCGAGTTCGTGTATTATATCCAGCCTAAATACCGCCCGGACGGCGGGAAAGTGCTCGGCGGCGAAGCGCTGGTGCGTTGGATCAAGCCGGACGGCAAGATCGTGAGTCCCGGCGAATTTATTCCGCTCTTTGAACAAGACGGTTTTATCTGTACGCTCGATAAATACATTTTCGGCCGGGTGTGTAAAGACCTTCGTGCAAGGCTGGACGCTGGGCTGCCCGTCGCCCCCGTTTCCGTCAACGTTTCGAGAATCGATCTGTTCCGGGAGGAATTCGTCGCGGAATATGCGCGGATCAAAGAGGAATCGGGGATTCCCGATCGCCTTCTCGAACTCGAATTGACGGAAAGCATCATGCTCGACAATACGGAGGAGGTGTGCGCGATTCTTTCGCGGCTGCGTACGCTCGGCTTCCGCTGTTCGATAGACGATTTCGGCTCGGGGTATTCTTCTTTGAACGCTTTGAAAGATTTGCCCGCCGACGTCCTGAAACTCGACGGCAAATTCCTGGAAAGCAGAGACGACAGCGGTAAAAACGAAACGATTGTCCGCACGATCATCGAAATGGCGAAACGGTTGTCTATGACGACGGTGGCCGAGGGCGTGGAGACGGAAAAACAGCTCGAATTTCTGAACGAAACCGGCTGCGATATGATCCAGGGCTTCGTCTTTTCCAAACCTTTGCCGCCGGAAGAGTTCTATGCGAAATTGTCCTGAAACGCCGCCCCTGCCCACCTAACAACAGGGGCGCTTTTTATAAGACAATTTTGCCGGGAAGGGTTTACAAAGCGGCGGGAGTATGTTATAATAACCGCAATAAATGCATATAGGACAGGGGATTTATGATAAAAATAGCGATCGTGGAAGACAGTCCGTCCGCCTCCGATAAGTTGCTCGAATATCTCGACGTCTATGCCCGAAAGAGCGGAGAAGCGTTTGAAAGCGTCGTGTTCAGGGACGCGATTTCCTTTTTGACCGGCTACAAATCGATATACGACATCGTCTTTATGGACATCGAGCTTCCCCACCTCGACGGCATGGCGGCTGCGGAAAAGCTGCGTCGTCTGGATAAAAAGATTCTGCTCGTGTTCGTGACGAATATGGCGCAGTTTGCGGTGAAGGGCTATGAGGTGGACGCCTTCGATTACCTCGTCAAACCGGTCGGCTATAACAATTTTGAATTGAAACTGAAAAAAGCGATCGCGCTCATCAGACTCAATTCCGACGTCGTCGTCATCAATAAAACGAGCGGTATGCTTCGGATTCCCGCGCGCGAGATCAGATTCATCGAATCGAGCGGTCATAAGATCGTTTATCATACCGACGACGGCGAAATGACGAGCAGCGGCGATTCTTTGTCCGAACTCGAAGAAAAATTGAAACCGAGCGGCTTTCTGCGCTGCAATAACTGCTATCTGGTCAATTTCCGGCACATCTTGTCGGTGCGGGGCTACGTGATCACGATCTACGGCGGGGAAGAATTGCAGATCAGCCGCCCGCGCAAGAAAAATTTTATGATCGAGCTTGCCGACTGGCTGGGAAAGGGCAGTTGATATGTATGCGTTTTTCGTAAAACACGGTTTTATCTTTGAGTTGTTTTTTTCTTTCGCGCTCTTCGCGTTCCCGCTCAAAAAACGCCGGCTGTACGGCCTGAGGATCCTTTTAAGCCTCGGCGTACTCTTTCTCTATTCCGTCGTGCGCAGCCTCGTTCCCGATATCAACGCGTGGACGGAGAGCCTCAAATACGTCGTTTTGTATCTTCTTTGTATCGGCGCCGTACTGTTTATCTTCGACGTTTCCCTGCGCGGCGCTGTGTTTTGCGCGATCGGCGCCAGCCTGACGCAGCACTGCGCGTTTAAGGCGGGCGAACTGACGAGATATTTTTCGGACGGCCGCTTTCCGCTCACCGTCCAGTCTGTCTTTTATGTGCTGGCCGTCGCGGCGGTCAATGCGCTGTCCTATCTGCTGTTCGCGAGACGACTGGGGAAAGACGAGGATTCGGAGTATCTGCAAAGCGGCCCTATTTTACTTTTGAGCGGCGCCATGCTGCTCCTCTGCGTGCTCTTTCAACAGCTGTTTGAACAGTACGCCACGGAGATAGGGCGGCCTTTGTATATCATTTTCGGCTGCTTCGACATGACTTCCTGCGCGTTCGCGCTCTGTATCCAGTACGCGGTTTACAGAAGCGGCCGCCTCCATAGGGATTACCGGCTTTTGGAGCATATCCTGCATCTGCAAAAGGAGCAGATGGAAGTCTCCAAAGAGACGATAGATCTCATCAATATCAAGTGCCACGATCTCAAAAAACAGATTGCGGTTCTCGGCGATAAAAATCATATCACGAAAGAAGAGATCGGAGAACTCAACCGCGCCATTTCCATCTACGACGCGGCGGTAAAGACGGGCAACGAAGCGCTGGACGTGCTTTTGGCGGAAAAGACGCTCTTTTGCGAAAAGAAAAATATCCAGTTTAACTGTATCGCGGACGGATACAGCCTCGGGTTCATGCGGGCGTCGGACGTCTATTCTCTGTTCGGCAACGCGATCGACAACGCCGTCGAAGCGGTGAGCAAGATCGAGGACAGCGGCAGGCGCTGCATCGGCATGAGCATCAAGGAATCGAAGGGCATGATTTCCGCGCATTTTGAGAATTATTATGCCGGCGAACTGGATTTCGACGCGGGGCTTCCCGTCACGACCAAATCGGATAAGCGCTATCACGGCTTCGGCATGAAGAGCATCAAACTTTTGGCGGAGAAGTACGGCGGCTGGGTTTCGGTGAACGCGTCGGACGGCGTTTTCAACCTCAATATCCTGCTTCCGATCCCCAAAGAAAAGGGAGGAGAGACCAAAAAAGAGACAACAATTTGAGCGGAAAAATCGACAGTTTAGGAAATAGATATTGAAAAAATATCCGATTTGAATTAGTATGTTCCCGATGAAACAATTCGGGAACGTATTTTTTCATTCAAAAAACAATCCAAACTTTTGGAAGGAGGAAAACAAGGAGCATGGCAAAGAAACTGCAATCGGCCACGCGCGGACTCACCGCCATCGTGGCGTCGGTGCTGACGCTTTCCACGGTCGGCTACGGCATAGCGGATACGTGGAGAGGCTCTGTCGACGATGTGCTCGGAACCAAGAGCTACGTCATCAACACGGACGAGGACGCGGCGAATTTCACAAAGGATTACGACACGGTCGACAAATTCATGGACGCGGCCAGACGTCACGCCGTAAAACAGGGCGAAGAGGGAACCGTTCTGATGAAGAACGACAACAAAGCGCTGCCCCTCGCCGAAAAAAGTAAGGTGGCTCTGTTCGGCTTGGCCGCGTATGTGCCTTATCCGTTAAGCGCGGGCGACTTAAAGGCCGGCAACGAGGACGCGGTGGATTTGGTTTCCGCGCTTACCGCGGGCGGATTTGAGATAAACGCAAAATTGAAATCCGTTTACGATAAAATGATCAATAAGCGCACGGAAATAGGAAAACATCCCTGGACGGGCGAACCTATGGAAACCACCGTATTCGATCTGGCGCCCAATACCTCCATCGGCGATATGACGGATTTCAAAATCAACGAACCGCCCACCTCTAAATTTACGGAATTGGCTCCCGCGGAATCCGCAAATTGGGAAAGCGCGGTAACGAACGACAACGTCGGCATCTGCGTATTCTCCCGTCCGGGCGGAGAGTCCAACACTTATAAGCCGGACTCGGCGGTCAACTTTGCCGGAGAGGCTACGGGAAAAGATCCCCTGGCGCTTTCGGCGGACGAACTTCAAGTGATCGATAAAGCCAAACAGCTTTGCGGCAAGGTGATCGTTCTTCTCAACACGGGAAACAACATGGAGATCGGTGAGATCGCCAAAGGCGGCGGACACGAAGTGGACGCCATCGCCTATATCGGCTGCCCCAACGATTATCAGTTTACGGGCATCGTCAACGTGCTTGCCGGCAAAGTCAACGCGACCGGCGCGCTTACAGATACGTACGTATACGACAATACTTCTTCTCCCGCGATGATGAATTTCGGCGGCGGCTATTTCGCCGATTACGAAATCGCGGCGGCGAACGCGGCCAACGGCTTCGATCCCAGGTATCCCGGCGTGGAGATTGCCAATACGATACAGCAAAGTTCGTTCGGGGGGGGGGTGGCAACCTATAATGGCGGACAATACATAGTAGAGGCCGAAGGCATTTACGTAGGCTATAAATATTACGAGACGAGATACTACGATTCCGTCGCCAACGCCGCTTCCTCCAAAGCGAATTCCGCAAAGGGTTCGAGCAAAGAGGGCGGGTGGAATTACGGCAACGAGGTTGTTTATTCCTTCGGACACGGTCTTTCCTATCTCGAATACGAGCAGAATATAAAGAACGTGGTCGTGGATAAGACTCCCGAGGGCAGCGTCACCGCGACGATCGAGGTGAAAAACAACAGCGCGGCGGACGGCTATTTCCTGGCGCAGCTGTATGTGCAGCAGCCCTACACTCAGTATGACAAGGACAACGGCGTCGAAAAGTCGGCCGCTAATTTCCTCAACTCCGCCAAAGTACACGTAAAGGCGGGCAAGAGCGAAACGGTGGAAATTTCCATTCCCACCAAGTACCTCGCAAGCTACGACTATCGGCAGGAAAAGACGTATATTCTCGACGACGGCGAATACTATTTCACGGCGGCGGCCGGCGCTCACGAAGCGGTCAACAATTTTCTGAGCGCGCAGGGCTATTCCGTCAAAGACGGCATGGATAAAGCGGGAACGGGCGCGGTGAAAACGTGGTCTCTCGATAAGTTCGACAAAACGACTTATGCGACGGATAACGGCCATCAGGTAACGAACGCGGCGGATAATGCCGATCTCAATTATTGGCTGCCCGGCACCGTCACTTATCTGTCGAGAAAGGATTGGGACGGCACGTATCCGGTAAACTACAACGAAAAATCCCTCAAAATCGCCGACAGCGCGAAGAAAGACGAATGGCTGAAAGAGATTCGCGGGCAGCAGCACATGATCTCCGACACGGGCGCGGTGACGAATCTGAAAGGGGAAACCGATCCGGGCGTCAGATTCTCCGCGGAAGATATCGGATATGAACAGCTTTCCAATCTCGACGATCCTTACTGGAACCTTTTGGTGTCGGGCATCAGCGCGGATCAGGCCGTAGGCGCGGTGGCGCACGGCGGCTCGCAGTCCGACGTGCTTGACAACGTAGACAATCCCATCGTCAAGCAAAGCGAGGGCGTGAACGGCTTCACCGGTTCCGTCAAGAGCACCGACGGAAAGAAGGACTATAAATTCAATCTCAGCTCTCAGACTCTTTTGGGCAGCAGCTTCAATCCCGAGCTTGCCGAGGAATGGGGCAAAGTCATGGGCGAATCGGGACTCTGGCTGCAAAAATACGACGTCTGGGGCACGGGCCTCACGTTGAGAAGAACTCCTTATAACGGACGCAACTACGAATATATCTCCGAAGATCCCATGCTCACCAACAGAATGGGCTACGGAATCCTGGGCGGCGCCAAAGCCAAAGGCGTCATGTGCGGGCCCAAGCATATCGGTTTCAACGATCAGGAACATAACCGCAACGGCGTTTCGGCGTTCATCAACGAACAGAAGATGCGCGAGACGGATCTTCGCGGTTTCCAGGGCGGTCTCGACGACGCTAAGGGGCTCGCGGTAATGGTCGCGTTCAACCGTATCGGCTCTACGAACGCTTCTCATCACGTGGGAATGCTGAAAACCATTCTTCGCGAAGAATGGGGGTTCCAGGGAATCATTTCCACGGATATGATGAATAACGCCTACTATTTCAATCCCGAAGGCTGCATCATGGCGACGGTAACGCAGATGGCGGATTTCGGAGGGAATAACAGTACGATTTCGGGAAAGGACGGACACGACTCCAACTGGGCGTATCTGTCGGTAGACGCGGTGAAAAACGATAAAGAACTTGTCGACGCCGCGAGACAGGCTCTGAAATACCAGCTGTATGCGTTCGCGAACAGTGCGGTCATGAATATCTCCACGATCCGCGTCACGCCCTGGTGGGAGACGGCTTTGAGAGCCACGATCACCGCTTCGGGAATTCTTACCGCCGCGTGCGCCGTACTTTGGGGCGCTGCCGCTGTGCTCACCAAAAAGAAGGAGGAAGCGTAAAATGTCGAATTTTATCAAAAGACAGAAAGCGGGAACATGGGTGGCTCTGGCCGCACTGATCCTCACGGTCATATCCTTTATCCTTTATAATGTCAACGTCGCCGGGAAAGGATATTTCCACGAGGCTTCTATCGGCGAAGTAGTCGTCTTCTCGGTGCTGGAAATGGTATTTCTGGCCGTGATCATCATCGTTTCCCAGTTCCGTTTTAAAGGGATCGCAGAAAAAGCGGTGAACATCGTTTTAGACGTATTGAGAATACTTGCCGCTGTGTTTTTGGTCCTTGCTCTCATGAATTTTATCAATGGCAGGGTAGAGGGCTTGGCTTATATTTATTTCTCGAATCCCGATATACTGCAAACGATCCAGGCGCCCGAAACGGGAAACTTGGCTTCGGCGCAATCGGCGATCGCGGGATTCGTTCTGTACGGAATCACCTGGTTGGTTGCCCTGATCGGAGCGTTCTTCACAATCGGAAGGAAAAAAGCGTAAGACATTCGACAGAATAAATAAGTCGGCAATCGGAAACGGGGAGACGAAGCGCGATTGTCTCCCCGTTTTTGGATAAGGCGAGCGTGAGGGAAGAAAGAAAAATGTTGGAAATAACAAAATTCACCTGTGAAAATCTGCCGTTCGCTTGCGTGACGGACGAAGCGCACCCCCGCTTTTCGTTTGCGCTGAAAAGCGTCCGCCGCGGCGCGTCGCTCGTCCGCGCGTCGCTTTCCGTCAACGGCTGGACGACGGAAACGAACGAACAAATCGGCATTGCCTACGCGGGAGCGCCCTTGCGGGCGTTTACGGAATATACGGCGCGTCTCGAAGTTCAAGACGACGCGGGGGAAACGGCGGCGGCGGAGCTATCGTTTGAAACGGGCAGAATGGGCACGCCCTGGCGGGGCAAATGGATCACGGACGGCAGCTATCGGTTTACGGAGAAAAAAACTTCTCCCGTCCCCATGACCTTTCAAAAGCGGCTGTCCTTAAACAAGGAAATTCGCTCCGCGAAATTATACGCGACGGCGCTCGGTATCTACGAACTCGAATTAAACGGCGAAAAGGTGGGCGAGGACTATTTTGCGCCCGGTTTCACTTCGTATAAAAAACGTTTGCAGTACCAGACCTACGACGTGACCGCGATGCTGGAAAAGGAGAATACGCTCACGGCGATCGTGGCGGGCGGCTGGGCGGTGGGCGCGTTCGTGATGACCAGAAAAAACCGCATCACCGCTCCCCGCCAGGCTTTTCTCGCGGAACTGAGAATCGAATACGCGGACGGCGCGACGGAAATCGTGGGCACGGACGAAACGTGGAAAGTGACGAGAGAGGGAAACGTCCGCTTCGCCGAGTTTTACGACGGCGAAACGTACGACGCGACGGCGGATCTGCATAAAGCCGATTGGCGGAACGCTTCGGCGGAAAAGGTGCGGATTAAGCCCTCGATAGAAGCCGCCTGCGGCGCTCCCGTCCGCGCGCACGAGGTTTTTCGTCCCGTGTCCGTCTTCCGCGCCAAAAGCGGCGAACTCGTCTACGACTTCGGTCAGAATTTCGCGGGCGTCGTAAGAATAAAAGTAAGGGGCCGAAAGGGGCAAAAAATCATCGTCCGACACGCCGAGATCCTCACGGCGGACGGCGAACTCAACACCGCGTTTTTGCGCTCGGCCAAATGCCGATTAACGTATGTCTGCCGCGACGGCGAGCAGGAATTTTCGCCGCGCATGACTTATATGGGCTTCCGTTACGCGGGCGTGACGGGTGTTTCCGAGGAAGATATCGAACTGGAAGCGATCGCGCTTTACTCCGATCTCCCTCAAACCGGCAGTTTCGAGTGCTCGGACGAACGTCTCAACCGCTTGCAGAGCAACATAGTGTGGAGCGGTAAATCCAATTTCGTGGACATTCCCACCGACTGTCCCCAACGCGACGAGCGCATGGGCTGGACGGGCGACATCGCGGTGTTCGCGCCCACGGCCTGTTGTAATTTCGATATGAGGCGCTTCCTCGATAAATGGCTCCGAGACGTGAGAGCGGAGCAGACGCGGGGCGGCGGAATCCCCAACACGGTGCCCTCGCAAGGCTACGGTTTTCCGGCGACCATGCCGAAAAAAGCGGTCGCTTTTTGGGGCGACGCGTGTGTGTTCGTGCCCTGGGCGGAATATACGGCGTACGGAGATAAAAAAATCCTTGAACAGATGTATCCCGCGATGCGAAAATACGTCAAGGCATGCCTTTTTTGGGCGAAATTGTTCTCGGTAGGCAAAAACAGATATATCTGGAACGATCTCCCCGCCATGCAGTTCGGCGACTGGGTGGCGCCCGACGTACCGCAAATGAGCAAATGGCAGGCCCGCTGTAAGTGGACGGGCACGGCGGCGCTGGCAAGGTCGAGCGGGCTGCTTTCCGCTATCGCCGAAATCCTCGGCAAACCGGAGGACGCGGCGTATTATAAAGAAATCAGCGAAAAAGTCTCCGACGCTTACTGCAAGGTATTCACGGACGGCGAGGGGAAACTCAAAGAAGAGTTTCAGACGGCGTACGTACTGCCCTTGTATTTTGGTATGTTCCCCGAATCGGTAAGAGGGAAAGCGGCGGAAAATCTCGTCGCGCTCATCGAAAAGAACGACTATCGGATCGGCACGGGCTTTCCCGGCACTCCGTATCTCCTCTTCGCGCTCAGCGACGCGGGCCATGCGGACGCCGCCTATAAAATGCTTCTCAACACCAAGTGTCCTTCCTGGCTGTACGAAGTGGAATCGGGCGCGACGACGGTCTGGGAACGCTGGGACGGACTCGACGAAAACGGCGTCTGTCCGCTCGGCGACGACGGCACGGGCGGCATGATTTCTTTCAATCACTATGCCTTCGGCGCGGTGGGAGACTTTTTCTATCGCCGTATCGCGGGCGTCGAGCCCGCCTCGGGCGGCTATAAAACCTTCCGCATAAAGCCCGTCGTCGGCGGAGGACTCGACTATGCGCGTGCGAGCCTCGAAACCCCGTACGGCAGAATCGTAAGCTCGTGGAAACGGGAAGGGGAGCGCTTTGTTTTGCATGCGGAAGTCCCCGTCGGTACGGCTTGTACGCTGACTCTGCCTTCGGGCGCGGAACATGTTCTCGCCGCGGGCAGCTACGATTTTTCGGAAAGATGGACGACACAGGAATGAAAAGAGGTAAGTAATGGAGAATACGGCAAAAAAAGATTTCTTTGATAATCCCGCTTTGCAAACGCGGATCACTTCGGCTAACGTCAAGCCGAAGGAAATGTTTCTCGGCTATTTTGTAGGCCCCTTCTGCGCGCTCATTTCCAACGCGATTTTCGGCTCCTTTTTAAACAGATACTATACGGACGTCATCGGCATCACCAAACCGTCGTTCGGCGCGTTTGCGGCGCTGTATCCGATGATCTCGGTCATCTTCGTCGTGCTCGGCAATCTTTTGGTCGGCCAGCTGATCGCGCGCACGCGCACCGGCCAGGGCAAAGCCCGCCCGTGGCTCCTATTATCGGCTCTCCTGGTTCCCGCCGCGATCAGTCTGCTGTTTTTAGTCCCGGGCGGCGCTTCGCCCAAAACGCAGATGGCCTGGATAGCGATCTCTTACAACTTGTATTACGCGGTCGCCTATCCGTTTTTCTACACCGCTCATAGCTCTTTGGTCGGTCTTTCGACGCGCAATTCCAGACACAGGGGACTGCTTGCCACCTTTTCCAACGCCTCCGGCGTGGCGGCGGTCGGGATCGGCGCGAGCATACTCGTGCCTCTGCTTTTGCAGTCCCTGCTCTTTGTGGAAACGCCGTCGGGCACGATCGACACGTCGGCGAGCTATCGGAACTGGCGGATCGTGATGATCGTGCTGGTCGCGCTCACGTTTGCGGCCATACTCGTCGAATACTATTTCACCCGCGAACGCATCACGGAGGAGAATCTCAAACTCAACATCAAAGAAGAAAAGATCCCGATGATGAAGCAGCTGAAATCGGTGGTCAACAATAAATACTGGTGGTTTATCATTCTCTATTTCCTGTTGTTCCAGTTCAGCGGCCTGCTCAAAAACAGCTCGATGACTTTCTACTGCAAATGGATGCTCGAACCGGTCAGGCTGGGCGGCATGTCCCTCGATCCCATGTTCCTTTTGGGGCTGGTGGGCGGAATCCCGACGGCGATCGGCATGGTGGTGGCGTGGCCGATCGCGGCCAAACTGGGCAAGAAAAACGCGGTGGTCGGCGGGCTGATCGTTTCCGTACTCGGCGGCCTCGTCAGCTTCATCGACGTACATAATCTGTATATCGTCTGTGCCGGCGTGGTCTTGAAAGGCATCGGTTCCATTCCCGCCATGTACGTGACGCTCGCGCTTTTGTCCGACGTGCTCGATCATCTGGAAGCGAAGAACGGTTTCCGAAGCGACGGTTTCACGATGTCCGTGTACGGCGCGATCATGGTCGGGCTTTCGGGCCTCGGCAACGGCATTTTGAACGCTCTGCTCTCCGCGAACGGCTATAACGCGGAACTCGCTTCCCAGCCCCGCGGCGTGGAAACGGCGCTCGTCGTCTGCTATCTCGCTATGGAACTCGTCTGCTATGCCGTAATCGCCGTCCTCCTCTGTTTTCTGACGGTGGAAAAGCATATTGACGAGGATCATAAGATCATTCTCGAACATCAGAAGGCGGCGGTACTCGCCGCGGGCGGCGAATGGATAGAACCCGCCGAACGTTTGAGACGCGACCAGGAAGAAGCGGACAGACTCGCCGACGAAGCCAGAAAGACCGAACTGAGGGCTTGGTGCGAGAAGAAGGGCAAGTCTTTCGAAGAGGAAGAATTCAAATACCAATCGGCTCTGGCGGCGAAACGCAGAAAAGCGGAAGAGCGCGCGGCCGCGAACCGAGCAAAACGTAAAAAGTAATCCCTTTAAGAGGAATAAAAATGCGCAAAACAGGATTCAACGAGGGCTGGAAATACGCCCGTCTGGGCGAGGACGATTACCGGGAAATTATTCTCCCGCACGACGCCATGCTCCGCGAACGCCGCGGCGACGACAACGCGAGCGGCGTGCACGGCGCCTGGTTTGAAGGTCACGACTACGAATATGTCAAGACCTTTTCGCTTTCGGCGCAACAGCTCGCGCAAAGGCTGACTCTGGAATTTGAAGGGATATACCGCTTGGCGGAAGTGTACGTCAACGGTGAAAAAGCGGCTTTCCGCCCCTACGGTTTCACGAATTTCTACGTCCCTTTGACGGGATTCGTCAAAGAGGGGGAAAACGAGCTCCGCGTCGTGGCGCGCGGCGCCGATCAGCCGAATTGCCGCTGGTACGCGGGCGCGGGGATTTACCGCCCCGTTTCCCTCCTTTCGCGCCCGCGGAAGTGTCTCGCCGTAGACGGCGTGAAGATCCGCACCAAAGATTACGCTTCCCGCGAACTCGAAATCCTGTTCGCGGCGGAGGAGGAAAACGCAGGAGGCAGAGCGGCGTTCACCGTCAAAGACGGGGAGAATATTCTTTTTGAAGGCAGTGCGCAGACGGGTGTAAAGACTTGTTTCCGTCTGGAAAAAGGCGAACTTTGGAGCCTCGAAAATCCCAGGCTCTACACGCTTAAAGCGGTATACGGGGAGGACGAACGCGAAATTTCTTTCGGAATCCGTCAGGCGGAAGTCAGCCGGGAGAAAGGTTTCACGCTCAACGGAGAACGGGTGATTCTGCGGGGTGCGTGCGTGCACGGCGACAACGGTCTGTTGGGCGCGGCGGCGTGGCCGTTCGCCGACCAAAGAAAGATAGCATTGTTGAAAAAGGCGGGCTATAACGCGATCCGCAGCGCGCATAACCCCTGCTCGAAAGCGACGCTCGACGCCTGCGACAGGCTGGGGATCCTGGTGCTCGACGAGTATACGGACGGTTGGTATATCCGGAAAACGAGATACGACTATGCGGACCGTATCGGCGAGTGGTGGAAGCAAGATCTCAAAGATATGGTGGATAAGGACTATAACCATCCTTCGGTCGTAATGTATTCGATCGGCAACGAAGTCTCGGAAACGTCGGAGAAAAAAGGGATAGAGTTTTGCGGGGAGATGACGGAATACCTGCACGGCCTCGACGACAGGCCGGTGACGTGCGGCGTGAATATTTTTTTCAACTATTTGTTTTCGCTCGGGTTCGGCGTATACAGCGATAAGAAAGCGGAACAAGGCCAGCACGTGGGCAGCGCGTTTTTCAACAACATCGCGGGCGTTTTCGGGGATAAAGCGATGAAGATCGGCGCGACACTGCGCGGCTGCGACGTAAAGACGAGGGACGCGTTTGAAAAATTGGACGTGGCGGGATATAACTACGGGATCCTGCGCTATAAAAAAGACCTGAAAAAATACCCGCGGAGAATCATTTTGGGCAGCGAGACTTTCTGTAAGGACGCGTACGCGTTTTACGAATTCGCCAAGACGCATACGGGGCTCGTCGGCGATTTTGTCTGGGCGGGAATGGATTATCTGGGCGAAGTGGGAATCGGCTCTTGGGAATATGCGAGCTACGCGAAGGATTTCCGTCCCGTCGCGGGCTGGATCTCCGCGGGCTCCGGCCGGCTCGATCTCACGGGACGGGAACTGGGCGAGGCTCTGTATACGTGCGTGGCGTTTGAATTAGACGCGATTCGCATGGCGATAGTGCCGCCGGACGATTACGGAAAATCCCATTCCCCTTCGGCGTGGAAAATGACCAACGCGCGGGAAAGCTGGGCATGGAACGGCTGCGAAGGGAAAAAGACAAAAGTGGAGGTCTATGCGCGGGGCTATGCGGTCGGGCTTTTTCTGAACGGCCGGCGGATCGGGCGTAAACGCGTCAAAAAGGACTGCCGGACGTATTTTAAGATAAAATACGCGCCGGGAACGTTGACGGCGGCCGCGTACGATAAAACGGGAAAAGAGCTGGGCAAAACGAGTCTTTTCAGCGGCGAGGGCGGCCCGCGGCTGACGCTTCGTCCCGAACGGGAAAAGATAAAAGAGACGGAACTCGCCTATATTCGTATCGCATACGCGGACGAGACGGGAAAAACGCTGCCGCTGACGCGCGGAAGAGTAAACGTAAAAGTGGAGAACGGAGAACTGATGGCGCTCGGCCATGCCTGTCCGTATAATATAGACGGGTATTTGAAAACGGAGACGGACACTTACTACGGCGAAGCTCTGGCGATCGTGCGGCCGACGGGAAACTCCGCCGTGCGCGTACGCGCGTCCAGTCCTTACGGCGACGCGGAAACCTGCGTAAAAATTTGCGAATGAAAAAGCGCCCCTCGGATTTTTTTCCGGGCGGCGTTTTTTTATTCGCCCGACAGTCAGATGTTTTTTTAAATACCTCTTGACAAAGGTATTTTTTTGTGTTATATTTAATACAGATAATACAGATGATAAATTTATATAAAAAAGGAGGGAACCGCGAGCGGGAAAATATGGAGACGCGTTTGAAAGGAAAACAGAACGTATACCTCGGTATTGTCGCCGAGTATAAGAAGCTCATCGGACTCGGCGCGATCCGTTACGGGGAGAAGCTGCCCTCCTGCCGGGCGCTGGCGATAGAGCTGGGCGTCAATCCCAACACGGTGGAACGCGCGTATTGCGAGCTGGAAGCGGCGGGGTATATCAGGATCCTGCCGAAAAAGGGGGCGTATGCGGACTATGCGGCGGAGGACGAACGCCGTCGGGTGGAGGAGCTGAGAAAACAGCTTCGGGTGCTCCGGGACGCGGGCGTCACGTTCGCGGAATTGTCGCTGGCAATGGAAGAAGTATACGCGGAACGGACGGAAGGGCGGGAAGAGGAAAATTGCAGGGAGGATCGGGAAGAATGATCGAGATTAAGAATCTGACGAAAAGGTACGATAAGGATAACGTGTTGGAAAAGGTCAATCTGACGATTGCCGACGCTTCCGTATTCGGACTGGTGGGTATCAACGGCGCGGGTAAATCCACTCTTCTGCGCCTGCTTTCGGGCGTATTGAGAGCGAACGAGGGGGAAATTTTTATCGACGGCGAATCGGTGTACGAGAACGAAAGGGCGAAGAAAAAGATTTTCTTTCTCCCCGACGATCCTTTCTATACGCCCAATTTGAGCGGTAAAGGACTGGCGGCGCTGTATAAGACTTTCTACGATTTCGACGAAAAGATCTACGCCGAATATCTCGATAAATTCAAACTCAGTCCCAACGGCGCGATCCGCAATTTTTCTAAGGGCATGAAGCGTCAGGTATTCGTATCGCTGGCGCTGGCGGTGCGTCCGGAGTACCTGTTCCTCGACGAAGCGTTCGACGGACTCGATCCGCTCGCCCGGCTCGTTTTCAAACGCGGTCTCATCGAGCTGGTGGAGGAGAAGGGAACCACGGTGATCATTTCCAGCCATTCCCTTCGGGAACTGGAAGATATCTGCGACAGCTACGGCTTGTTGGATCACCGGAGGATCACCTGCTCGGGCGAGATCGAAGCGGATCTGGAAAAACTCCATAAATTCCAGGTCGCGTTCGATCGGGAGATAGGGGAAGCGGAGCTGGGGATTCCCTGTATGTCGTTCAGTCGGACGGGACGGGTGATAAAACTCGTAGCGAAAGGAGACGCGGCAGAGATCCTGAACCGCCTCAACGCTCTTCACCCGTTGTTTGTCGAAGAGATTCCCGTGGATTTCGAAGAATTGTTTGCATGCGAAGTGGAAAGCAGGGGGTATCTGAAATGAAGCGTTTTTTCAAATACGAATTAAAGAAAAACTTCTGGACGCTCGCGATTCTCTCGCTCATCTCGGTCGCGGTCTATCTGGTGGCGCTTTCGACGAGCGCGCTTTTCTATCGCAACGATAATCTGGTGGTCTATAACCGGGATCCCCAGCTCGGCGTCGTGTTCGCCGAAGCGGCGATTCTGAGCGCGATCGTCCCCATGCTCCTGTACTCCTTCAAAATGAATAAGCGCAGCGTGGACGAATTCTATTCCCTGCCCATCAAACGTGAAAAAATGTATCTCGTCAAAACCCTGGTAGGCCTGTTGTTGGTGCTCCTGCCCTATACGCTCGCCTATTGGCTGGGCTTTTTGAACGTCTGCCTGAGGGAAAACTACTATCATCTCGGCTATTACGTGCCGGCGTATTTTTTGGGGCTCTTGTTTGCGGTATGTTTTTACGGCGTTAACGCTTTCGCCTTCACGCGCGCCAACCGCATCGTGGACGGCATTTTATTCATCTTGTTTTATATGTGCGCCGGCGCTTTGATCATGCAGGTGCTTTCGACGGCGTTTCCCAAGAACAGAGCCTTCGACGAGATCACAAACTTTTTCAGCTTCGGCGGCTTCATACGAGCGGACGTCAATATGAGCGACCTGATCATGCACGGCAAAGGCGCGCGGAGAAGCGGCTGGCCGGTTTCCCTGTTCCTCTATCCCATACTGTTCGCCGCCCTTTCGTATAGCCTGATGATCGTTCTCGTCCGCCTCGATAAAGGGGAAGACGCCGAACAAAATTCGACTTCCTGGTTCGGTTATAAAACGATGATTCCCGTCTACACGATATTACTGCTGGCGCTGGGCGCGAATTCGTGGCTCAATATCTGCCTGATCGCGGTGGGCGCGTTGGTGATGACGATCGTCTATACGCGCAAGATCCTCTTTTCCTGGCGGTATTGGGCGATGCTCGCCGCCTCCGTCGCCGCGGGAATCGGTTTGTACCTGCTCGTACAATATAGTCACGACAGTTATTTCTCTATTCGGGCCGCCGCCGCGTTCCGGAGCCTGATCGTAAGATAATAAAAACCAGCCCGGTCCTTTTCATAAAGGATCGGGCTGATTATTTAAGTAAGGGTATTGACAAACGGGAAAAACGAGCGTATAATTATTAAAAAGAAAAAAATAAGGAGTAAATCATGAAAACTTGTCCCCGCTGCGGTTCGGAAAATTTATCCGAAGCGAAATTCTGCCGCGATTGCGGCTCCGCTTTGCCGGAAGAACCCACCCGGCCTTTCGCCGTATCCGAAGATTCTCCTTCCGCGCCGACTTTTGCCTCTGCCGCCGCGCCCGCCGCGCCGCCCGTGCTCATCGAAAACAACACGCCTTTCACGAAAAAGACCTTTTTAGAGCTCTATAAAGGGGTGAAAAAGTCGGGGATCGTCATACTCGTCTGCGGCATTCTCCTGCTGGCGATCTACATAGCGACGCAAGTCGGCGATCAGGCCTTGAAAGAATTGGATATGTTCTCCTTTATTTTCGGGATTATCTTCGTCTCTATCGGCGTGCTGTATCTCTTTTTGCCGAAAATCGCGTCGAAGAATCAAAAATTGATAACCGATACGACTTTCCGTATTTTCCGCTTCGACGAAGTCTTTGTGCACGCCGCGCTGTTCGACGGCGAAGCGAAGATAGAGGAACTGAACATTCCCTACACGGCGATCACCAAAATCCGTCGCAAGGGCGGTTTTCTTTGGATTTGGAGCGGAAACGCCGCTCTGCCGATCAATATGTTCACCTTCACCACGGGGACGAAAGAGGATCTGGAAACCCTCCTGCTTGCCAAATGCGGCGCATCGATCGTCAAAATCAAAAAATAAACTCTTTACAGTGCCAAAACATCGTCAGATCAGCGTTTCGTATTCTTCGTAGAGCGCGTCCAACGCGTTTTTCACTTCTTCCAGCCGCCGGCATTTTTCCGTCAGCAGCGCATAATCGGCCGTCACTTCGGGCAGCGTCAGCTGCCCGTTAATTTCGTTTTCCTCGGTTTCGAGCGCGGCGACCTGCTCCTCGATCTCTTTGACGCGCAGCCGTTTTTTCGTCTCGGCGGCGCGTTCTTCTTTGGTGCGGTAAGAACTTTCCTTCGTTTTGCCGGCAGGGGCGGCTCCCGCCCGTTCTACGCCCGCAGCCTCTTCCTTCAAAGCGCTTTTATAGGCGTTGTATTCCTCGTAACTTCCTTTAAATTCGACGATTTTCCCGTCCGCGAGTTCGATGATCTTTCCGGCCAGAGCCTGAATAAAATATCGATCGTGCGAGACGAATAAAACGGTGCCGTCGAAATCCTTCAAAGCGTCTTCGAGGCTTTCCCGGGCGGGCAGGTCGAGATGGTTGGTCGGCTCGTCGAGAATGAGAAAATTCCCGTTTTCGCACTCGAATACGGCGAGCGCGAGCTTCGCCCGCTCCCCGCCCGATAAAACGCGCACTTTCTTGTCCATATCTCCCGCGTCCAGCTTCGCCTGGGCGAGGATATTGCGCACCTTCGTCTGATCCCAGAACACATGCCGCTCCCAAAGCTCGCCCAAAACGGTGTTTTCGGGGTGGAGATTGGCGTTTTCCTGGTCGTAACAAGCGAGTTTGACGAACCTTCCGAGTTTCACGGCCGGGTTTTTCCCTCGCACGATCTCCCGCACGAGCGTGGATTTCCCGGTGCCGTTGTCCCCGACGACGGCGCATTTTTCTCCGCGCGTCAGGGTGAAAGAGACGTCTTGAAGCAGCGCTTTGTCGCCGGCATAAAGATGTAGCCCGCTCACTTCGAGCACTTTTTCGTACGGCCGCTCGGCGTAGGTGAAAACGAATCTCGGCGGCGCGGGCGGCAAGGCAGGCTTTTCGAGAACCTCCATTTTTTCCAGTTTCTTGACTCTGCTCAAAGCGGACTTGGCGGTGGTGGCGCGCACGAGGTTGCGCGCCACATAATCCTCTAAATGCGCGATCTCTTCCTGCTGTTTCTCGTATTCTTTGAGCATGCGGGCGTTCTTTTCCGCCTTCAACTGCTTGTATTTGGTGTAATTGCCTTTAAAGACGCAAAGTTTCTTGTTTTCGAGCTCGTAGATCTGTTTGACGATCTTGTCGAGAAAATATCGGTCGTGCGAGACGGTGAGGATCGCGCCCTGGAAGGCGGCGAGATAATCTTCCAGCCAGAACAAAGTCTTGATGTCGAGGTGGTTGGTCGGCTCGTCGAGAATGAGCAGTTCCGGCTCTTCGAGCAGGAGTCGGCAGAGTTTGAGCCTCGTCTTTTCCCCGCCCGACATGGTGGAGATTTTCTGCTCGTAAAAATCGGAAAAACCCATGCCGTTGAGCACGGTGCGGATACGTATCTCGTAATGATAACTGTCCCGGGCGGCGATCTGCCTGTTCAAAGCCTCGTATTTTCCCGCGAGCGCGCGGTATTCGTCCGAGCCTTCCGCGGTCAGGGAGATGCGTTTTTCCACGTCCCGGAGACTCTCGATCGCCCGCCGGTCGGCGTCGAAAATTTCCCGCATCTCCTCGAAAACGGTGTTGTCGGAATCATAACCCCCGTTTTGGGCGAGATAGCCGATACGGATCCCGTTCTTTTTGAAAATATTCCCGGACTCGGGCGTTAAATCGGATAAAATCAAACGGATCAGCGTAGTCTTTCCCTCTCCGTTCGCTCCGATGAGTCCGATCCTGTCCCCCTCGGAAAGCGTGAAGGATATATTTTCAAGCAAGGAACCGCCCTCGAACCCGAAAGATAAGTTTTCGGCGGAAATCAACATAATTTTTGTCCTCCTGTGGGTGAAACGCGCTCTTTCGGCGCAAAATAATCGGTATGGAATATAAACACGAACTCGAACGAATCCGTTTTCTGGAATCGGAGCTTCCCGCGGCCGATCCCTCCCGCGCCGCCAAACTCACCAAAGAAATCGTCCGCCTCAAAGCCTCCGTTTTCAAACGCCGCTGACAGCGCGGAAATTTAGCGACGCATGCCCGCTCCCGCAGACGCGGCTTTCCGCATGTGTAAGCCCCCGCAGATGTGCGCGGACGCAGCCCTGCCCGGCTCGTTTGTCAGTAATCCCACTGCGGAATATACTTTGTGCCCGACGAGGAACGCTTCTGAATGAACAGGTTTTTGATGCCGAGCGCGAAAGCCTCGTCGAGGACCCGTTCGTACTCCCGCGCCGTGACCGGCCGTCGAAGCTCGGGAAACTTTTCCGTGTCTCCGAAAGGGGTATACTGGCTCATCAGACTCAGATAAGCCGTTTCCGGCATCTCGTTTTTGAACCATTTCAATACGGCGCAGGAATCCTGAACGCCGAGCGGCATCAGGAGATGCCTGACGATGATCCCCGAGAGCATTTTGCCTTCTTCGCTCATGCGAAGCGGCTTTTTCGCCATAAAGGCAACCGCTTCGCTCGCCCGCTCGAAGTAGTCCTCCCGTCCCGTGTAACGTTTGGATAAGAGGGGAGAGACGAATTTCATATCGGGCAGATAGACGTCGATAAATTCGTCGATGAGTTTTAAGGTCTCGACTTTTTCGTAGCCTCCCGAATTGTATATGACGGGTATTTTCGGTCGGTAAATCTCAAACGCGGGCAGCAGGTATAAGACGACATGGGAAGGGGTGACGAGGGAAATGTTTTCCGCGCCCAGCGCTTCCAGTTCTTTGAAAATATCCGCGAGCCGGGCCGGCGTCACTTCCAGTCCCCGCTGCGCGCGGGAGACTTCGTAGTTTTGGCAGAACACGCAGCGGAGATTGCAGCCGGTAAAGAAAATAGTGCCGCTACCCTTTTTGAAGGAAATGCAAGGCTCTTCGAAGGGGTGCAGGTAATATTTGGCGATTTTTAAAGCGGAAACGCCGCAGGCGCCCGGCCCCGAGAGCCTGTTTGCGCCGCATTCGACCGGGCAGAGCCGGCAGGAGCGGAGAAGCTCTTCGTTTGTAAAAGAAGTATCCATACCCGGTTATTATAACACGCATAAAAAAAATTTGCAAGCGCATAAAGCCGGGCGAGAATAACTTGACAAATTTGCGGCGAAGAGTTATAATATAAATTCTCCGAAGCGAAAAGCGCGCCCCGAACGAGGCGGAATAGGGAGAAGCTCCGCCGCGAAAACCCAGACCGCGGCGGTGATAACTATGTTAAAAAGAGGATTTTTTACATGAAAAAGTTTTTTACCAGCGAAAGCGTCACCGAAGGGCACCCGGATAAGGTCTGCGACCAGATCTCGGACGGAATCCTCGACGCGATTTTGGCGGAGGATCCGATGGCGCGCACGGCGATTGAGTGCTGCGCGGCGTATGATCAGCTCCTCATCATGGGCGAAGTAACGACGAGCGCGAAAGTGGATTACGAGCAGACGGCGCGCGCCATCATCAGAAGAATCGGCTACGATTTCGGCACCTTTTCCTACGATAAATGCAAGATCGTCGTCGCCGTGCACGAACAGTCTCCGGACATCGCGATGGGCGTGGACGCGTCTATGGAAAAGAAGACGAAGGGGGAACTCTCCGCGGAGGATACGCTCGGCGCGGGGGACCAGGGCATGATGTTCGGCTACGCCTGCCGCGAAACGGAGGAACTGATGCCGCTGCCCGTCACCCTTTCCCATAAACTCGCCATGCGTCTTTCGGAAGTCCGTAAGAGCGGCTTGCTGCCCTATCTGCGCCCGGACGGCAAGACGCAGGTGACGGTGGAATACGACGATAAGCGGGCGGTGCGCGTGGACGCGGTGGTCGTTTCCTCC
This sequence comes from Candidatus Scatosoma sp., assembly GCA_048465415.1. Classification (GTDB taxonomy): domain Bacteria; phylum Bacillota; class Clostridia; order Christensenellales; family Borkfalkiaceae; genus Scatosoma. The sequence continues at coordinate 270,438 of DBFWLO010000009.1, read as the reverse complement.
CAGCACGACAAAGAAGTCTCGCAGGAACGTCTGCGCGCGGACATCAAAAAATACGTGGTGGACGAAGTGCTCCCCGCGGAATTTCTCGACGAACGCACGAAATTTTACATCAATCCCACCGGCCGGTTCGAGATCGGCGGTCCCCAGGGCGATTCGGGGCTCACGGGCAGAAAAATCATCGTCGACACGTACGGCGGCCGATGCGCGCACGGCGGCGGCGCGTTCTCTGGCAAGGACTGTACGAAAGTGGACAGAAGCGCCACCTATTTCTGCCGGTACATGGCGAAAAATCTCGTGGCGGCGGGGCTCGCGGACGAGGTGGAGATCCAGGTAGCGTACGCCATCGGCGTGGCGAACCCCGTCTCCGTGTTTGTGGACACGTTCGGCACCGGCCGTCTGCCCGACGATCAAATCGCGGAGATCATCAAAACGGAATTCGATCTTCGTCCCTATGCGATCATTCGCTGTCTCGGTCTGCGCCGTCCGCTCTATTTCACAACGGCCTCCTACGGCCATTTCGGCCGCGCGGACTTCCCCTGGGAACGCACCGACCGCGTGGCGGATCTCCAAAAATATCTTTAAATCGTTTGTTTTTCCCCGTCGGCAGTTTCCCGACGGGGGTTTTTTGTAAATCGTATTGCTTTTTCCTCCGTTTCGCTTCTCTTTTTTCCGCGTCGCTCTGCTCCCGCGTCGCTCGCACCTTTCCTCTTTTTTCCCCTCGCCCCTCTTTTTGCTTGACAAATGTAAACTTTTAGTTTAAAATTAGGTTTACATAAAAGCGCGGAGGAAGAAACAAATGAACGAGAGAGAGGGGGAGCCGAAAAAGAAAAGTCTTGCGAAGAGCGCGGCGCGGGAGATCTGTTATATGGCGATGTTTGTGGCGATCATCACGGTCTGCGCGTGGATTTCTATTCCGATCGGGGAGATACCGGTGACGCTGCAAACGATGGGGGTGTGCCTGGCGGCGGGATTTTTAGGCTGGAAGCGGGGGACGATCGCGGTCGCGGTATACCTATTGCTGGGATTGTGCGGGGTACCCGTTTTTTCGGGTTTTACGGGCGGTTTTGCCAAATTGACGCTGCCGACGGGCGGATACCTCGTAGGTTTTCTCTTCACGGCGGCAATCGTGGGTGCCGTATCCGATTTTGCGAAAATCCGTCAATTTTGGGGGCGCACGGCGGTGCTGGTGGCGGCGATGGCGCTGGGGATCGCGGTGTGCTACGCGTTCGGCACGGCGTGGTTCATGATGCTGTATAAAAACGCCGACAAGACGATCACGGTGGCGGGGGCGCTGATGATGTGCGTGGTGCCCTATCTGCTTCCCGATCTCGTCAAGATCGCCGCGGCGTCCGTCCTGGTCGTGAGACTGAAAAAATATATGAAACTCCGCGGTTGACGCCGCGCAAAAAAGAGGGCCGGGCAAACGCCGATCCCTCTTTTCTCTATTTTATAGTTCATTCTCCGAAATCCCCACCGGTTCGGGAATAAGAAATAACCCGAAGCGAATCCCGCGTTTGTAGGTATCGAGGAGGGAAAAATAATGTTCATCGGCTTCCTGAAATAAATAGTATTCCAACAGATCCTTATAGTCATATCGACTACAAATATTATACTAGTCATTATGACTATTGTCAAGCCATTTTGACTAGTTTGTGGTAAAATTTAAGTAAGAGGAGAAAAATATGACAAGAAAAGCGATGGAATCAGAAACGGGCGTCAAAAATTTTTCCGATCGATTCGGAAACAATCTCCGGGAACTTCGGGCAGAAAAACATTTGACGCAGGAGCAAGTGGCGGAACAGATAGCGGTAGGAGTAAGTACGTATGCGAATTGGGAACAAGGGAGAAGGGAACCGAGCCTTTACCATTTGCTTTGTTTAGCTTCGATATTTGAAGTGGATATGAATACTTTGTTCGACTTTGACTCGGAGATAAAATAAAAAAAAGACCGTTTCAAACGGTCTTTTTTCAAGCAAGGAGCACGCTTTTGCAGATCGCCGCGCAGAGCGCGTTCCGCGTCGGGTAGGTTTGCCTGGTTTGATCGGGCAGACGATCGGGATAAACGCCGATCCCGGCGATACAGTTCTTGATCCGGTCGGGATCGGAAACGTACTGCGTCAAAATTCCGCAGAGGAGTTTGCCGCCGTGAAAAATTTCGTTCTCCCGGCGCTCGCCGCCGAGCACGGCGTGCACGGCGCGGTAAACGCGTTCCGAAACCGCCGCGGTCTTTTCGGGCGGCAGGTCGGGAAAAAACACGAGGGACATGTAAAGTCCTCCCGAACCGGAAGGGAAGGAGCGGTTACGTCTCGCCCGGGCCTGCGTCTGTTCGTCCGCGGCGATCAGCGCCGGCGCGTCCAAGCCTTCGCCGAGCAGTTTTTCCGCATAGGCGTTCGTCGAGGAGAGGGTGGGGAAGACGTACGCGTTCAAGACAAAGCCCGCGTTTTGTAAATCGGCGAGAAGCTCCGCTTCGTCGAGCACGTCGGAAGGGGAGAGCAGATACCCGACTTTGGGGGCGCCCGAGAGGGCGTAGCCTTCCTTTTTGAGCGCGGCGACGGCTTTCCATACGGCGGCGCGGCTGACGCCGAAGCATTCGGCGAGCGCCTGGCCGGAGACGTATTTGCCTTCTCGCTCTTGCAGTTGTCTGAGAATTTTCTTTTTTAAACTCATGATCGACCTTATTATAAGCTAAAAACGGACAAATGTCAAGAAAGGAATTAAAAAGACAGAATTTTTCCGAAAAAGCGGTCGAAAACGCTTTGAATTTCCGAGGAAATATTGTAAAATAGAATATGAGTGAAAATAGGCCGAAGTCCGGCGGACGCTTTCCGCACCTCTTCGGCGTTCAAAATAACGAAATCGGAGTTTATAATGGGATTAATCAGTTATTTGATGGGTAGCGACGGCAGAAAAAGTCTGAAAAAGCTGAACAAGACCGCGGACAAGATCGAAGAGCTGGAAAGCAGATACGCGGCGATGGACGACGCGGAGCTCAAAAGCCAGACGGGGATTTTGAAGGACAGGCTGGCGGCGGGCGAAACGCTCGACGACATACTCCCCGACGCGTTCGCGGCTCTTCGGGAGGCGGCGTGGCGGGTGCTGGGCATGAAACACTTCCACGTCCAGCTCATCGGCGGTATCTGTCTGCACCAGGGCCGTATCGCGGAAATGCGCACGGGCGAAGGCAAAACGCTCGTGGCGACGCTCCCGGCCTACCTCAACGCGCTTTCGGGGAAAAGCGTGCATATCGTCACCGTCAACGACTATCTCGCCAAGCGCGACGCGGAGTGGATGGGCAAGGTGCATAAATTCATGGGGCTTACGGTCGGCGTGATCGCGCCGGGCATGGACGACGACGAGAAGCGCGAAGCGTATAAATCGGACATCGTCTACGGCACGAATAACGAATTCGGCTTCGATTATCTCCGCGACAATCTGAAAACCGACCTCAAAAAGATGGTGCAGCGGGATCTGACGTACGCGATCGTCGACGAGGTGGACTCGATTTTGATCGACGAAGCGAGAACGCCGCTCATCATTTCGGGCAAGGGCGAAAAATCCTCCGACCTGTACGTGCAGGTGGACAGGTTTGTCCGCACCCTTTCGGGCGGTTTCGACGACGAACTGAAAGAGGAAGAGGACGCGCAGTTCCAGCGCCTCAAAGAAGAGAAAAAGAAAAATAAAAAGAAGAAAATCGATCTGAAAGCCGTCGAAGAGGAAGAGGAGAACGAGGAAGAAGAGACGAAAGACGTCACGAAGATGAGCCTCGCCGAACAGGCCAACTACGAAGCGGAGCAGGAAGAAAAACGCGCCGCCGCGGCCGCGGCGGCTCCCGAAGGCAGAAAAGCCCTCGCCGCGTCCAAAGATTGGGACTATATCATCAACCGCAAGGATAAGACGGTCGAGCTCACCGATTCGGGCGCGCAGAAAGCGGAAAAATTCTTCCGCATCGACAATATCGCGGAAATCGAACACGCCGACCTCAACCACCATATCCAGCAGGCGCTCAAAGCGCACAAACTTTTCAAACTCGACGAGGACTACATCGTCAACGACGGCGAAGTCATCATCGTCGACGAATTTACCGGCCGTCTCATGATCGGCCGCCGCTACTCGGACGGTCTGCACCAGGCGATCGAAGCGAAGGAAGGCGTGGAGGTGAGAAGCGAAAATAAGACGTACGCGACGATCACTTTCCAGAACTATTTCCGTCTCTACACCAAACTTTCGGGCATGACGGGCACGGCGAAAACGGAAGAAGCGGAATTCAGAACGATCTACTCCCTCGACGTCATCGAGATCCCGACCAATAAACCGATCAAGCGTATCGACCTGCCCGATATGGTCTATTCGACGCTCGACGGCAAGAAACGCGCGATCGTCAACGAGATCGTGGAACGCCACGAAAGCGGCCAGCCTCTGCTGGTGGGTACGGCTTCCGTCGATAAATCGGAAGAAATTTCCAGGCTTTTAAAACGCAACGGCATCAAGCATAATATATTGAACGCGAAAAACCACGAACGCGAAGCGGAGATCGTGGCGCAGGCGGGCAGATTCGGCGCCGTGACCATCGCCACCAATATGGCCGGCCGCGGCACGGATATCCTGCTCGGCGGCAACCCCGAATACCTCGCCAAAAAACGCCTCCGCGAAGAAGGCGTGGAGCACGAGACGATCGAGCTTGCGACGAGTATGTATATCCAGGACGTCGACGAGAAAACGAAGGAAGTCCGCGAAAGATATAAGAAACTGTACGAGCATTATAAAGCGGAAACGGATCAGGAAAAAGAACAGGTGATCGCGGCGGGCGGTCTTTGCATCGTCGGCACCGAACGCCACGAATCGCGCCGTATCGATAACCAGCTCCGCGGCCGCGCCGGCCGTCAGGGGGACATCGGCATGTCGGTGTTCTTCCTCTCCCTCGAAGACGACCTCGTCAAACGTTTCGGCGGCGAGAGAATGAAATCCCTCTATAACGCGTTCAAAATCGACGAGGACACCTGTTTGCAGTCGAAGATCCTTTCCCACGGCATCGAGAACGCGCAGAAGAACATCGAAGGCAGAAACTTCGGTATCCGTAAAAACGTCCTCCAATACGACGACGTCATGAATAAACAGCGCGAAGTCATGTACGCGGAGCGCATGAAAGTCTTGAAAGGGGAGAACGTCCACGAACAGATCCTCAAATATATCCCCGAATACGTGGAAGAAACGGTCCGCGGCGCGGTGAACGTGGAGGATATGCCCGAGCTTTGGAACGAAACGGAGCTCAACGCGGCGCTCGAAACCAAACTCCTGCCCGAAGGCACGGAATATGTGACGCGCGAAAAGCTGACGAAGTGGGACTACGAGCTCGCGATCAAAAAAATCACCAATAAAACGATCAAGGAATACGAAAAGAAGATCGAGGACATCAAAGCCGCCGGCATCGATTTCTACGACGTGGAACGCCGCGTGCTTTTGATGAACGTGGACAGAAACTGGATCGACCATATCGACGCGATGGATCAGCTGAGAAAAGGCATCGGCCTTCGCGCTTACGGCCAGGTCGATCCCGTCATCTCCTATAAAAAAGAAGGTTTCGAGATGTTCGACGAAATGATCGAACGTATCCAGCATACGACGATCGCGGTGCTTTTGAAAGTGAAGGTGGAATTCCGCCAGGCCCCGCCCGTTCGCCGTCAGATGCCCGTCCAGCCCACGGCTTCGGAAGCCCCGAAACGCCCTCTGCGCCGCCAGATGCCCGAACCTTTGAGCAATATGAGCTCGTTTAAGGAAGCGGCCTCCAAACAGGCGGAACTCCTGCGCGCCGCGAACGGCATGCCGGCCTCGCCCGCGCCGCAGAAGGAAGAACAGACGGACGACGCGGCGAATAAATAAGGAATGTATGTTTAAAGCAGACGATTACAGATTAAAAATACAAGGCATGCGCGGAATTTTAAACGAGGCGGGCTACGCGCTCGACCTCGAAAACCAGCGTATGCGGCTCGACGAACTGAAAAAGGAACAGGAACAGCCGGACGTGTGGCAGGACCTCGAAAAATCGACGAAGATCGGCCGCGAGGTTTCCCATATCCAGAATAAAATCTCCGCCTATGAAAAGAGCGATACGGCTCTTGGCGACGCGGAAGAGATCGTCGACCTCATCGAAGAAACGGGCGACGAAAGCCTGATTTCGGAACTCGACGCCATGCTCGCGGCGGCGGATAAAGACATCGACGATATGCGGATCCGCGCGATTTTAAAGGGATCTTACGATTCCCATAACGCGCTCCTCGCTCTGCACGCGGGCGCGGGCGGCACGGAAGCCTGCGACTGGTGCTCGATGCTGTATAGAATGTATAGCCGTTACTGCGAAAAGATGGGCTTTAAGGTCTTTGAGCTGGACCGCGAAGCGGGCGACGAAGCGGGGATCAAGAGCGTCGATTTCCGCGTCGAGGGCGAAAACGCCTACGGCTATTTAAAAGCGGAAATGGGCGTGCATAGACTCGTGAGAATCTCTCCTTTCGACGCCAATAAACGCCGCCACACCTCCTTTTGTTCCCTCGAAGTGATGCCGGAAGTCGAAGACGACAACGAAGTGGAGATCAAAGACGACGATATCCGCATCGATATCTACCATTCGGGCGGCGCGGGCGGCCAGAACGTCAATAAGGTGGCCTCGGCGGTACGGATCACGCACTATCCGACGGGGATCGTGGTGCAGTGCCAGAACGAACGTTCCCAGCTCCAAAACAAAGAAATGTGTTTCAAAATGCTGAGATCGAAACTCCTCGAAAAGAAGATCGAGGAACGCCAGGCGGCTTCGGACGCGCTCAAAGGCGACGTCAAAAAGATCGAATGGGGCGCGCAGATCCGTTCGTACGTCTTTTGTCCCTATACGATGGCGAAAGACCACCGCACCGGCTATGAAAAGGGCGACATTCAGGCGGTCATGGACGGCGAGATTCAGGGCTTCATCATCGACTATCTGAAAAAAACCTGATGTATCCACTATCGGCGGCGCTCGGCTGCCGATAATTGTTTATTCCCGGAAGGGGAACACCCCGAGTCGTTAAGGAAATCGTATGTATCAGTCAAGAGAACTTCATTTTGACCTTTCAAAACCCGAGCCGCTCATTCTCGGCATCGAATCCTCGTGCGACGAGACGGCGGCGGCGGTGATCCGCGGCCGTAAAATCCTTTCGGACGAGATTGTCTCGTCGGCGTCCGTCCAGTCCCTCTACGGCGGCGTCGTGCCCGAGATCGCCTCCCGCGCGCATACGGACGCGGTGGCGGAAGTGGTAAACCGCGCCGTCGAAAAAGCGGGCGTTGCTTACGCGGACTTGGACGCGGTGGCCGTCACCTACGGCGCCGGTCTTTTGGGCGCGCTGCTCGTGGGCGTGTCCTTTGCCAAAGCGTTCGCTTACGCGCTCAAAAAACCCCTCGTCGCCGTCAACCATATCCGCGGCCATCTGGCGGCGGCGTACCTCGACGCGCCCGATTTACAGCCCCCGTTCGTGACGCTGCTGGCGAGCGGCGGCCATACGGCGGTTTTGTATACGAAAACGGAAGCGGAATTTGAGATCCTCGGTTCGACGCTCGACGACGCGGCGGGGGAAGCGTTCGATAAAGTGGCGCGCGTGCTCGGCCTCAAATACCCCGGCGGCCCCAACGTCGAACGCTGCGCCAAGGAAGGCAAGCCGACGATCCCGATGCCGAAAATGCTCAAAGGCGGAGGCGGCTACAATTTTTCTTACAGCGGCTTGAAAACGGCCGTCATCAACTATTGCCATACGAAGGAACAGAAAGGGGAGCCGTATGTAAAAGCGGACGTGGCGGCTTCCTTCCAGTGCGCGGCGATCGACGTGCTCGTGGAAAAGACGCTCGCGGCGGCGCGGGAACAGAAGGTAAAGACGGTGACGGCGGGCGGCGGCGTGGCGGCGAATACGTATTTGCGGGAAAGTCTGAGCCGCGCCTGCGCCGAACGCGGACTCCGTCTCGTCCTGCCCGAAAAACGCTATTGTACGGATAACGCGGCGATGATCGCGTCGGAGGGGGCGGTGCAGTATAAGCTCGGCAATTTCGCGGATCTGGAACTCAACGCTAAGGCTTCGATCCCGCTTTCGTCGGCCTCGGCGGTTTCCCGGTAAGGAGGGGATAAAAAATGAAAGAAGTATTGCTCGACGCCCTCCTGGACACCCTGAAACTTCTGCCCTGGCTGCTGCTCATCTACGTCGTCATCGAGCTTTTGGAACATAAAACGAAACTGACCGGCCCGCATAACCGTTTGAACGGCCGGCTCGGTCCGCTCATCGGCTCGGCGACGGGGCTGATCCCGCAGTGCGGTTTTTCGGTGATGGCGGCCAAACTCTTCGAGCAGAAATATATCACGATCGGCACGCTGCTCGCGATCTTCATCTCGACCAGCGACGAAGCGTTCATCATTCTCCTCTCCTCCGGTCAGGGCGCGGTGTGGCTGCTGCCGCTGATCGTCTTGAAAATCTTTGTCGGAATCCTCGTCGGCTACGCGGCGGACGGCCTTTTAAAACTCATAGGCCATAGGCGGGTACGCGTCGAGTCCTCGGCGGGGGAAGCGTATGCGCACGCCCACAGCCATGATCATGACCACGCGGAAGAGAAGCACGGCGGCGCGGAGGAAGAGTTCGAATGTACCTCCTGCGGCCGGGAACACGACGAGAGCAAGCCCTGGAAGGTCTATTTCCTCTCCCCCTTGCAGCACGCGCTGAAAGTGGCGTTTTTTATCCTCCTCGTCAATATTGCTCTGGGGCTGATCATTTACTGGGTGACGGAAGAGCGGTTTATGGCGTTCATGGATAAGAACATTTTCGTGCAGCCTTTGATCACCTCTTTGATCGGCCTGATCCCCAACTGCGCTTCGAGCGTGGTAATCACGGAAAGTTTTTTGCAGGGGGGCATCTCCTTCGGCTCGTGCGCGGCTGGGCTGTGCGCCAACGCCGGGCTCGGCTTCGTGGTGCTGCTCAAAAATACAAAGCAATGGAAACGTAACCTCGCGCTCATCGTCGTATGCTACGTCGTGTCGATCGCGGTCGGCGTAGCGGTCAACGCGATCGCTCTGGCCGTGGCGTAAGCAGTCCCGGAACGCGTGCGTTTGGCGCCTCGCGCCGTTGATTTCCCGAATGCGGAAAGGTATCGAATCATTATGAAAAGTTATCTGAGCAAATTCATGTCCTCGCTTTCCCCGTACACGGCGGGGGAACAGCCCAAGGACAGGGCGTACGTCAAACTCAACACCAACGAAAATCCCTATCCGCCTTCGCCGAAGGCCGCGGAAGTTCTGCGCGGATTCGACGTCTCCGCGCTCTCGCTCTATCCCGCGCCCGACGCGGACGGGCTTCGGGAGGCGATCGCGGCGGCGGAGGGAGTGGAGCGGGAGAACGTATTCTGCGGCAACGGCAGCGACGAAGTGCTCGCGCTTTCGATCCCCGCCTTTTTCGATAAGGACGGCAAGGGGGCGGCGTTCGCCGACGTCACGTACTCTTTCTATCCCGTCTTTTGCGATTTTTTCTCCGTGCCCTACCAGATCGTGCCCTTGAAGCGCGATTATACGATGGATCTGGACGCGTTTACGAATCTCGATTGTCAGGGGGTGCTCGTCGCCAATCCCAACGCGCCGACGGGGGTGGGAATCCCGAAGGAGACGATGCGTAAGTTTGCGGAGAAGAACGCGGACAAACTCGTCATAGCGGACGAAGCGTATATGGGGTTTTACGGGGAGAGCCTGGCGCCGCTGACGCGCGCGTATAAGAATCTCCTCGTCGTCAAAACCTTTTCCAAGTACTACTCGCTGGCGGGGATCCGCTGCGGGTATGCGGTCGGGGACGCGGCGCTGATAAAAGGTCTGTTTGCGGCGAAGGACTGTTTCAATTCCTATCCGGTGGACTCTCTCTGTCAGGCGGTGTGCGCGGCGGCAATCAAGGACGGGGAATATTACCGCGAAGCGGCGCAAAAAGTCGCCATGGAGCGCACCCGCGTCCGGGAAGAGCTTTTGAAGCTAAACTTCGAGGTGCCCGAAAGCGTCTCGAATTTTCTCTTCGCGGGCTATGAAAAGAAAGGGGGACGGTACGTATACGAAGGCCTGAAAGCGCGCGGCGTGCTCGTCCGCTTCTGGGATACGCCGAAACTCAAAAATTTCTGCCGCATCACGGTGGGGAACAGGGAGCAGAACGATAAACTGCTTTCGGCGCTTAAAGACCTGCTTTCGTCTGAGCGATGAACGTTTTAGAGACGCTTTTGCAATGCGAAATCGAATGGGGTAGGGCGGAGGAATTGCCCCGGCTCCTTTCCGCCCGCTTCCCGGCGGCGAAATTTCTCCTGCTCGCGGACGAACAGACGGCGCTTTGCGTCGGCGAAGCGGCGAAACGGCTGCCCAAAAAGCTCATGGCGGTGGTAAAAGAGGACGAGGACGTACTGCCGCTCTTTCACGCGCCGGACGGCGTAACGTGCGTGGTCGGCGCGGGGCGCGCCGCAGACGCGGCGAGATACTTCGCCGCTGTCCGCTCGCTGCCGTTCGTAGGCGTGTGTCTTTCGTCGGCGCCCGCAGGTTTGGCGGGGAAAACGGCGAACGTGCGCGTGGAAGGAGAAGAGGTGCGCTATCCCGTGCCCCCGCCCGCGCTCGTTTACGCGGACGAAGAGAGAATGAAGGGGGATAAAGAGGGGATCGGCGAGGCCTGCGCTTACATAGCGGCGGCAAAGACGGCGCTGTTCTCGTGGGAGGCGGCGGAGCGTCTCGCTCTTGGCGGAGAAGAGGCGGCGAAAGAATTATTCCCGTTGTGTTCGTCGGCGGTCTCCGCGGCGGAAGCCGCTTTGGTCGTCTCTCCTTTCGACGCTCGTTCTCTGTTCGAGGCGGAGCTTGCGGCGGAGTATTGTTTCGCGAACGGTTTTCCCGAAGGGGAGATTTTCTCCTTCGCGCGCGCCGCGGAAAAAATCTGCGGCGGAGAAGAGGGCGGCGGACAGCTGTTCGCCTGCGTCTCCTCGCTCGTGAAACTTTACGCGCTGTTTTTCGAGAGCGGATTTTACCGCGGCGGCAAAGTGGACTACAACGCGCGCTGTGAAAATGCGAAAAAGCTGGTCGAGGGGACGGGGATAATTATAAACCAAATTAACTTTCCTACGGCGGAAGAATTGAAAATCCGTTCCGAACGATTTGAAGAGCACCGCGAAACGCTCGGCGAACGCGCGGCCGTTTTGCAAAAAGAGACGGAAAATTTGCGGCGCGTTTTTGAAAACTCCGTCGGAAAAACAGATCAAAAAACGGACGAAAAAAGGCTTTTTGGGGTTTTGCGTTGTTTGCCCGAGCTTTCCCTTATGACAAACGGGATTGCGGCGCTTATGCGCGACTTTTCTTTGCTTGAAAAAAACGCAAATTTCTGATTTTGCATACAAATTGACCGCAAACCCTTACGGCAAAAGGGAAAGAGGGCATCTCATGACGATTTTGCAGCTGCTGAAAAAGACGCGTGTTTTCCTTTTGGACATGGACGGCACGCTCTACATCGACGAAACCCCGATCGGGCCTATGAAAGAGACGCTTTCGCGGCTGCGGAACGCGGGAAAAAAACTCGTTTACTGCACGAACAATTCTTCCGGAACGCCGGACGAATATAAGGAGAAATTGAAGCGCATCGGCTTTTGGGACGAGCGGGATATCGTGTATACTTCGGGCGTCGCCACGGCGGAATATTTGAAGCGCGCGCATGCGGGAAAATCGGTGTACGTGGTGGGCAGGGACGAGGTGAAGGCGGATTTTGCGGCGCGGGGAATCGCGCTCGCGGAAGAGAATCCCGACGTCTGCGTCCTCGCTTACGACACGACGCTCACCTTTGAAAAGCTGAGAAAAATCAACGAATTTTTAGTGCGCGGCAGTTTTTACGTCGCCACCCACCCGGACGCGGTCTGTCCCGCGCAGGGCGTTTTTCCGCCCGACGTCGGCTCGTTTATCGAGCTTTTGAAATGCTCCTCCTCCCGCGTCCCCGACGTGATCTGCGGAAAACCTTATCCCGTGATGGGAGAGGCTTTAAAAGGGCTTTTAAACGCCGAAAACGGCGAGATCGCGATGGTGGGCGACCGCCTGCATACCGACGTGCGCTTCGCCTTAAACAGCGGCTTTACAGGCGTTTTAGTGCTGTCCGGGGAAACGACCGAGGAAATGCTCGCGGCGTCCTCCGATCGTCCCCATCTCGTTCTCAACTCGCTCAACGATCTCGCCCCCTACCTTTGAAATAAGAAGTTCAGGGACGGGCGCAAAAGAAAATATCTCAAAAGTGTTTGAAAGGCCGCGAAAATGCGGTACATATATAGTATAGGCCGGGTTGTGCGGCCGAAACGGAAAACGGAGGGTTTACCATGAAAGAAGTGCGGATAGAGAAAACGACGAACGGAACATGGACGATTGCGCTCAGCGGAGACATCGATTCCGGCAATGCGGACGCCTTTTACGCCGAAGTGATCGCGGCTTACAAAAAGCAACCCGGCGACGTCGTGTTCGAGTGCGGCGAATTGAGTTTTATCGACAGCACCACGCTCGGCACCTTCGTCAAGATACTCAAAACCGTCAAGACGGACGGCCGCGTCATGAAGCTGAAAAATTTACAGCCGAAAATCAAAAAATTATTTTTGATCTGCTCGCTGAATACGATCATGGAGATTGAATGAGCATGGAAAAATTTTCTCTTTCTCTGCCTTTATCGAACGAATATTTGACGACCGTACGGCTTGCTACGGGAGGACTTTGCGCCTTAGCGGGCTTCGACGTGGATTCCGCCGAGGATTTCAAGGTCTGCGTCACCGAGAGTTTGCTGATTTTAAAACGCAACGGATTCCGCTGCGCGCAGATTGATTTTGAGATCGGCGAAACGCTTTCCTGCGCGATCCTGGGCGGCGAACGGGAACAGCCGCAAGAAAAGAGCGCCGACGACGAGATCTCCTACGCGCTTTTGAACGCTTTGCTCGGCAATGCGCAGTTTAGCGCGGACGACGCGGGAGTGGTGCAAAAGATCGCTTTTGAAGCGTGAAAGATGCTTTGAAAAAGCGAAGGACGACGATTCCATGATGGCAGAAGAAAACGTAAACGAACTGTTCAGGCAGTACAAGGAGACGGGCGACAAGGCCGTACGCAATAAAATCGCCGAGAATTATCTCTACATAGCCGATATCCTCGCTAAAAAATTCGTGGGGCGGGGCGTGGAGTACGACGATTTGAAGCAGGTGGCGTCCTTAGCGCTCCTGCGCGGCATAGACCGGTTCGATCCCGCGCTCGGCATGCAGTTCACCACTTTCATCACCCCCACGATTACGGGCGAAATCAAGAACTATTTCCGCGATAAGTCGCGCGTGATCAAGCTCCCGCGGCGGCTGAGCGAGATCAGCGCCAACGTGCGCGCCTTCACCGCGGAATACGAAGGCAGAAACGGCGTCAAACCGAGTATCCGCGAAATCGCGGAACGTTTAGCGCTTTCCGAAGAAGACGTCGTGCGCGCGCTCGAAGTGAGCGGCACCGTCTCCCTCGACGGCGTGGCGGGCTCCGGCGAGGACGATTCCGAGCACTCTCTCTACGCGCTCCTTCCCGACAACGACGACCGCTACGAACGTTTGGAAGTGAAGGACGCGCTGCGCTCGGCGATGAAAGATTTGTCCGAGACCGAACGGGCTTTGATCAAATTTCGTTACGTGGACGAACTTTCCCAGAGCGAAACGGCAAAAAGGCTGGGCGTCTCGCAGATGTTCGTTTCGAGAATGGAAAGAAAATTACTGCAAAAATTAAAGGAGAACCTGAAAGATTCCGTTTGAGGAACAAGACCGGGAACCGGCGGCGAAAGGCGGGCGGGGCAAAGGCTCCGCGGAGGAAAAACCATGTTCGTAGAAGTGAAAAATTACGAGGCTCTTAAAGAAGCGATGCAACAGCTTTGTGATTTTCTCGCGGAGAGCGACGTGCCGGAGGACAGCGTATTCGACAGCAAACTGGTCGTCAGCGAGCTGGTGAGCAACGTCTTACAGCATTCCGACGGCGCGGCGTCGTTGGAGAGCGAAATCCGCGGCGAATTCATCGAGCTTAAAGTACGTTCGTCCGTTCGCTTTTGCCCGCCCGAAGAAAGCCGCTGTTCGGACGTGTTCGCCGAGAGCGGCCGGGGGCTCTTCATCGTGGACACCGTCTGCACCGAACGTTCCTTCACCGAGGACGGAAGTATCCGCGTGCTCATTAAAATTACCGGCCGCGCGTCTCTTCCCGACGATGACGAGGAATAAAAAACTTTAAAAACGAAAGGCGTTCCGGGTTTCGGAGCGTCTTTTTTATCGTCGCAGCAGGCTTGACGGGCGCGGGAATAAGTGGTATAATAAGAAAAAAGGGGAGGAACAAATGGATATTTTTGAAGCGATGTCGGCAAGGCACGCCGTAAGAAAGTATACGGACAAGGAATTGTCTGCGGAAGTGATCGAGGCGCTCGAACGGGAAATAGAAAAGTGCAATCACGAAGGCGGGCTGCGCATGAAACTCGTCGTCAACCGGGAAAAGGCGTTCGGCGGATTTTTCTCGCATTACGGTTTATTTTCCGGCGTGAGAAACTATCTCGCCATGATCGGGCCGGACAAGGAAGAAACGGGGGAAAAACTCGGCTATTACGGGGAGCGGATTGTGCTCCTCGCCCAGCGGCTCGGACTCAACAGCTGCTGGGTGGGAGCGACTTACAAAAAGAGCGCGTGCGGCAAAACCTGCGAGGTGAAGGACGGGGAAAAACTTTTTTGCGTCGTCGCCCTCGGGTACGGCCGTACGCAGGGCGCGCCGCATAAAAACAAACCGACGGAAGAGATTTGTCTGCTTCCCCAAGACGCGCCCGAGTGGTTCCTGCGCGGCGTACGGGCGGCGATGCTCGCGCCTACCGCGCTCAACAAACAGCAATTCAAAATCGAGTATGACGAGGACGGAGTCACGATCTGGCAGCCGCGCGGCTCTTACAGCGATCTCGACGTGGGGATCGTCAAATGTCATTTCGAGTTCGGCGCCGGCAAAGAAAATTTTCGTTGGGCGGAGTAGAATATGCCCGACGAAGAAAAGAGAGAAGCCGAGGAGCCGTTAAAACTTTCGCCGTTTGAAAGGAAAAAATATAAGAAGTCGTTTTATTATCGGGACTTAGGCAAAAAATATAGTTGGGGAATTACAAAAGATTTTGATTATCTTTTATATGAGTGCGCCAAAGAACTCGGTTTATCGATGGAACGATGCGTATACTTCGCAGAGGAAGAAAAAAACGAGGAATTTCCGTACTATGTATGGGAACGGGAGAAGGAAACGGTCGTCATTCTCTTTCCGATCTTTGAATCCGTTTATTACGATCATAAAGAGCAGCGGTGGGCGGTGAATTGCGACGAGGACGGATTGAACCTGAAAGAAGCTGTGGAAAACTCTTACGGGGATCTTGTAAAACAATTCTCCTATCCCGTGAAACTTCTCCTGGAAGAGGGCGTGTTTGACGATTATAAAAAGGTAAAGGAAGAGCCGTTCTTCCTCGTTTCAGGAAAATGCACAGCCTTGCAGAAGGCGTTGAGCGCCGCGGCCGAAGGGGGATTGCGGTGGACGACAGACAACGAAGGAGAACAAATTCCCGAAAACCGCGGCGCAGAGCCGCAATAAAAAACAGCCGGCCTTTTTCAAAAAGGCCGGCTGTCTATATATACAAGAGATTATTTTCTGACGGCGAACTGGTACATTTTGGCAAGCAGGGAATCGGGGATTCTGTCTCTGTACTGGCCGAGATAGATGAATACCTTACGGAAGAATTCCGTATTGTCCCCGCCGACCTGATAGTCGGGCAGATTCTTCGTTTCGCCTTTATATTTGAGAATGAAGAGTTCGGTGAACTGTTCTCTCTCGTCGCCGTTGAGCGAAGCGATGAACGGATCGAAACTTCTGCTGTTATAGAAGTCGTACCCGGCCGTCGCGCCCGCATTGGGCTGAGGCTCCGCGGGAGCCGAGAAGTTATAGTTATAGACGGGGGCGGGCTGAGGCGCGGCCGGTTCTTCCTGAGACTGTGCCGATTCCGCCGCCGCGGGATCTTCGAGTTCTTCCGCTTCCCGTACGTTTTCTTCCGCCGCGGGATAGCCGTCGTAACGCACCGCTTCCGCGTACACGCCCGTTTCGGGTTCTTCCCGAGACTGTTTTTCCGCGGGCTCTTCCGCCGCTTCCTGAGGAGCCGTTTCTTCCGCCGCGGGTACGGGGGCTTCCGGTTCCGCCGCGGGTACCGCTTCCGCAGGCGTTTCCTGAGGAGCCGCTTCTTCTATGGCCTGCGTCTCTTCCGCCCCTTCTTTCTTTGCGGCTTTCTTCTTGTTGGAATTGACGCCGAGAACGATGGCGACGAGAAGGATCTGCACGAGCGCGACGCCCGCCGCGATTCCCGCATAGAGCTGCATGGATTTGAGCGCGTCTTCCGTAAAGGCAAAATAGAGGACGGCGACGCCGACGAGCAGGTGCAGGAGATAACGAATCAGATCGAACGTATAACCTTTTTTCGTGGAAAGGCGAACGGAGGAGACCGCCGTGCCCAGCGCCGCGATCCCGAGGACGCCGAGGAAAGCGTACTTAAAGAATTCGCCCTTTTCCAAACCGTTGATCAGGCTCGTGTCTTTGGACGCGAACAAGGTCTTCAAGGAATCGGCGCATTGGGAGATCCCGTAGGCGTAAGCGCCCGCAAAGGCGGCCGTCAACAGGAACAATACCAGCGTCATCCAGGCTTTTTTGCCCGTCTTTATAAACGAGAAAATCAGATAGAACAGGAAGCACGCGCCGGCGATAGCCAAAACGAGAATATCCAGCGTTCTGCCGATGTTGGCGTAATACATCGAAATGGCCAGGACAGCGAGCGCATAACCCGCGTACACCCAGAAATTGAGAAGGGCGATCGCTCTCGCCAGGGCGGGAGCCGCTTTGCCCGAGCAGAGGGCGACGATCATGAGCACGACCGTGACGACCATCACGACGGGAACCGCGTACAGCAAAAGGCTCATCGCCTTGCCTACGGTGCCTATCGCGAGGACGGGCAAACCCATCAATTTATAAGCGTCGAAGCCCGAAGAGGCCGCGCCGGAAACGACTTTCGCCGCGTCCGCGTAAAATTCGCTCAGACCGTTCTTTTTAAAGAGCGCGAGGAAAACGTCGAGCAGCGTCGCTTCTCCGTAGACGGCATAGCCCGCCGTCGTATTGATCAACAGCTTGACGGGCAGCAGGCACAGGCAAACGATGGGGGCGACGGTTAAAATCAATGCGAGAAGACGGTAGCCGACGTTCTTTTTCTTCACGGGGGCGGCTTTTTCCGCCACGGGTTCCGGCGTACCTTCGGCGAGCAATTCTTTCATGTCGTCGTTGGTGACGTTGAGCTCGGCATAATCAGTGCTGGGGTTGCTCATAAAATATCTCCTGGAAGTTTATTTTTGGTTTCGTCGCACGATTTCCCTGCGCTTTATTTTAAAACAGGAAACTACAACTTTTCAATTTACTTTATTATAACACTTTCTCTCTCGTATGTCAATACTAAAAAAATAAATTTTTGTAAATTTTTCCGTATATGGTGTAATAAATGTGAAAAAAAGAAAGGCGCCCGGAGGGTGGAAAATTCCTTGAATTTTTTCCGCGTTTCGGCTATAATAGAAAAGAGGACGGAACAAGCGGAGGAAAAGTTATGACGGAGCTGAGCGGGATCGCCGCCGAAATCGCGGAGCGCACGGGGCTTATCTTGAAATTTTACAGGGAAAATTCCCACGAGGCCGGCGTGCCCGTCTGCGACCGGCAGTTCGAGGGCGTCGCCGACGACGGGGAGAATACCTTCTTCCGGTTTTTGTATAAAAACACGGGATATGTGGGCGTGCTCAAAGGCGCCGGACAGGCCGAACGCAATTACGCCCTGCTTCTGCCCGCCTATATCGAGGGCTTTGCCGAAAAGGAAGCCGACCTATCCAAAACGGAGTATCTCAAACGCATCTTACTCGGCGATTGTTCTTCCGCCGGCGTTTATAAATATATGACGAAATTTTCCGTCGGCAGATCCGCCTGCTTCGCGCTCGCGCTCTCTGTTCCCAAACTCCTCGAGGAAGCCGTCGCGGTGATCTCCCAGTACGGCGGCAACAGTCTCGACACCGTCGTCAAGATGGGCCCGCGCGACTGCGTGCTCGTCAAGTATCTCGGCGAGGAAGAGAGCGAATACCAGTCGCCCGCGGATTACGCCGAATTCCTCGCCCAGTCTTTGAAAGAAGAGCTCGGCATCGACGTGACGGCAGGCGTCGGTTCCGTCGTCAAGGGACTCAAAGACGCCGCGCTGTCCTATTCCCAGGCCGCCGGCGCTTTGCGCTACGCGGGCGTGTTTCAAAGCAAGGGCCGCGTACATTCCTATAAGGAATACATGCTCGTGAAGATGCTCGAAGACGTGCCCGACAGCAGGCTCGCCGAGTATCTGAGCGAGATGACCGACGAGAACGCCAAAGAAATCTTCGAGGACGACGATATGGTCAACACCGCCGAGGAGTTTTTGCAGAGCAGTCTCAACGTCAGCGAAACTTCGAGGAATCTTTACATGCACCGGAATACTCTTCTATACAGATTGGATAAAATAGAGAAGGCCACCGGACTCAACATACGCCAGTTCCCCGACGCCGTCTCTTTCCGGATCCTCACCATTCTCTACAAGCTGTTGGAAAAATGAGGCCTGTCCGCGGCAGGACGGTTTTTCTCCCGCATTATAGTATGCGGCGGGGAAGCGGAATTATCCCTGTTTCCCTGCGCCGGAAAAGAAAAAAGGCACGCAGGGAAAAGAAAGAGGGGGATCGAGGGGTTAGTGAGCGGACGATCGGGCAAAAATCAAGAAACGCCGAATAAAATTGCGGCCCGCGCGGCCGACGAAGGAGACTTTTATGAGTACGGACAACGAAAATAAGAACGTGGAAAATACGGGGGACGCCCTCGGCGGGGAGGACGATCTGTTTTCTTCTCCCGACGGGGAACGGCCGCAAAACGGAGCGGAACGCGGCGGGCAGGGCTATGTGTTCGATTTCGGAGCCCGGCCGGCGGAGAGTGTGCATTACGGCGCGCCTGGCGGTTACGGATATCCGAACGGCGGCGCGCCGAATCCCGCGGGCGGCTCGGGCGGCGGAGGAGTGGATCCCGACGTATATATGCGGCGGGGGCGGATCGGCTCGGGGCAGGCCGGAAACGAGCCGCCCAAAAAGAAAAAGAACGTGAAAAAGATCGTCGCCTGCTGCGCGGGCGCCGTGGCGATCGCCGCCGGCGGATTTTTCGCGGGGTATTTTACGTACCAGGGTATGCTCGATCCTCAGATGCGTTCTCTGATCTGGGCAAAGAAGCAGATCGAGAACCAGTATTATCAGGAGATTCCCGACGATGAGTTCTACAAGGCCATTTTCGAGGCGATGAACGGTCTGCTCGATCCCTATTCGGGGTATCTGACCGCGGACGAATTCGCGGACATGCGGGAGGACGCGCTCGGGAAATGGAGCGGGCTGGGCGTGACGTTCTCCACCAAAGACGCGGAAACGAACAGCCGGCTGCTCATCACGCGCGTTTCGGGAAATTCGCCCGCCGAGGCGGCGGGGATTCGCGCCGGTATGTATATCGTGGGATTCGGACTCACCGAAGCGGGGGTAAAAGAGAGCACTTCCTACGACGAATTGACGGAATTTATGACCGCGCGCGGCGCCGGGGAGCCGTTCGTGCTCAAAATGACGCTCGGAACGGACGGAGAACCCTTCTATAAAACGGTGAGCAAAGAGACGTTTGTGGAAAATTACGTCTTTTACCGAAGCGACGATTCCGCGTATATCTTTACCGGCGAAAAAGCGACCACGCTCACCGTCAGCGACAATTATCTGACCGCGCTCGACGAGGACACCGCCTATATCCGTCTGACGCAGTTCAACGGCAACGCGGCCGAGGAATTTGCCATCGCCATGGATAAGTTCAGGGAAGAGGAAAAGAAAAATCTCGTTCTCGATCTTCGCAGCAACGGCGGCGGGTATCTGGAAATTCTCTGCGACATCGCGTCCTATTTCTGCAAAAGCGCGGTGACGAAAGAGCCGGTCGTGGCGATCGCCGACTATCCCAAAAAGAGCCGGGAGAAATTTGTCGCCACGGGGAACCGATACGACGAATATTTCTCCGCCGACAGCCGCATTTCCGTGCTCGCGGACAACGGCACCGCTTCTGCGTCCGAATGTCTCATCGGCTGTATGATCGATTACGGGACGATTTCCTATTCGGACATCTATCTTTCCGCGCGCGGCGAAGAGACGAAAACGTACGGCAAGGGGATCATGCAGTCGACCATTCCCCGCGGACTGTTCGGCAATCCCGACGCCATCAAGCTGACCACGGCGCGCATTCTCTGGCCGCTGAGCGAAAATTGTATCCACGACCGGGGCGTGCTGCCCGAAGACGGGGCGCACCCCGTGAGCGAGAATCTCGCAGGGGACGCGGAGATCCTCGAAGCCTGGGAAATGATTTCCGGGAACAAAAAGTAAAAAACAGCGAGAAGAAAATCCGCCGGTCAATTTGACCGGCGGATTTTTTGTGTGCGAACAAATGTTGGAAAAGTTCGCGTGAACGCTAAATATAGCAGTACAAACTCCCCGTCTTTATCGTATACTCGTTACATAACTATAATTTTGAGAAAGAGGTGATTTATATGAATTCCGACGAAAAAGAAAAGAAACCCTTTCACGGATTTATCGACATGGAAACGGTGGAGTTCCTCATGAAGAAAAATCATATCGACGAGAAAGAGCTTGCAAAGAGGGTGGGAGTTACGCCCCAAACCGTCAGGCGATGGCTTCGCGGCGCCGATCAGACATATTTTTCGGGCGACCTACCTATCAAAATCGCTCGGGCGCTGGATACGACGGTCGTCACCGTTTTGGCTTGGGAATGTAAAATGTCTGTCGAATAATAAAAATTTTTTTCCTCTATTCCTCAAAATCTATTGACAAATCAAAATTATTGTGATATGATTTTGATATCAAATGAATATTGAGGAGAAGTTTATGAAAGAAATTGTTTTGAGCAACAAGAAAAACGGTATGAAAGTGTTGCTGGGGCTGATCGCACTCTATCTTCTCGCCTTCGCGGGTATGATCGTAGGCGCGGTGATGATGGAGAACGAGCGGACGCCCGCGCTGTTTATCGCTTCGCTGGTCGTATTTTGTCTCGGCTGGCTCCCTATTCCGGGACTGAAAGTCCTCAAACCGCAGGAAGCGCTCGTGTTGACGCTGTTCGGCAAATACGTCGGGACTTTGAAGGGCGAAGGATTCTATTTTGTCAATCCCTTCTGCGCGACCGTCAATCCCGCCGCTAAAACGAAGCTCAATCAGAGCGGGGACGTGGATACCCGCGCCGTCCCCACGATCGCCAAAGCTGCCGCGAACAACGCGGAGCTCGTCAGCAATAAAATTTCTTTGAAGATCATGACCTTGAACAACAACCGCCAGAAAATTAACGATTGTCTCGGCAATCCCGTGGAGATCGGTATCGCGGTGATGTGGAAGGTCGTGGATACGGCGAAAGCGGTATTTAATGTGGATAACTACAAGGAATATCTTTCCCTGCAATGCGACAGCGCGCTGAGAAACATCGTGCGGCTCTATCCGTACGACGTCGCGCCCAACGTGGACACCACCGGGGACGGCGTGGCCGACGAGGGGAGTCTGCGCGGTTCGAGCGAAGTGGTCGCCGCGAGGATCCGCGACGAGATTCAGGAGCGCGTCAACGAAGCGGGCATCGAAGTGATCGAAGCGCGCATCACCTATCTCGCGTACGCGCCGGAGATCGCCGCCGTCATGCTGCAACGCCAGCAGGCTTCCGCGATCATCGACGCGCGGAAAATGATCGTCGACGGCGCCGTCGGTATGGTGGAAATGGCGCTCGAACGGCTGAGCGAAAACGACGTCGTGGAATTGGACAACGAACGCAAGGCGGCGATGGTGTCCAATCTCCTCGTGGTGCTCTGCGGAAATCATGACGCGCAGCCGGTAGTCAATTCGGGAAGTTTGTATTAAAGTGACGGACGATCGGAAAAAACAAGTGCCGCTCCGGCTCTCGCCGAAGCTGTATAACGCCATCGCCGCCTGGGCGGAAGACGATTTCAGATCCGTCAACGGACAGATCGAATATCTGCTCTCCGAATGCGTCCGTCAACGCAAAAAGAACGGAAAATACGTTTCGGAAGAACTCGACGTGCCGCCCGAACTCGATATCGAATGAATAAAAACCGCCTGCCGCAAGGCAGGCGGTTTTTATGCTTTTTTCAATCGACGAAAGTGAGGATTTCGTCGAGCGGTTTGCGCGTTTTCGGACGCGTCGGGTATTCGTCCGCCGCATAGCCGAGCGCGACGACGAGCAGGACGGGCGCCTGATCGAGAAATTTATTCATGCCCAGACGCTGCATGTATTTCGTCGCGTCTCTCTTTTTTTCGCCCGTGAGGGCGTAGACCTTCCAGGGCTGCAAGTTGCAGGCGGAAGGGGCCAGGCGCGCGAGATCGCAGATCTCTTCGACGGTGCTCTTTTCCACGGGGCGGGAGGAAAATTCCCGACAGCTCTGGCGGGTTTCATACAATTCCCGGATTTGCTGCAAAGTCATGATTTGTTTCTCCTTTTTATTGTGTTTAAGGAAACCGCGGCGGGCGCTTGAATCGCTCCGCCGCGGTTTTGATAACCGATTATTTGTTCGCTTTGGCGATCGAAGCGACCGCTTTGGCGACGACGTTTTCGACGGTGAAGCCGAACTTTTCGAAAAGCTGTCCCGCGGGAGCCGACGCGCCGAACGTCGTCATGCCGACGATCTCGCCGTCCGTGCCCGCGTATTGATACCAGCTGTACGGAGAGCCCGCTTCCACGCAGACTCGCGCTTTGACCGCGGCGGGGAGTACGCTTTCCTTATATTCCGCCGTCTGTTTTTCGAACTCCTCGAAACAGGGCATGGAGACGACGCGCGCTTTGATATTCTGCGCGGCGAGCTGTTCCTTCGCCTTGACGCAAAGCTCGACCTCCGAACCCGTACCGATGAGCAGAACGTCGGGCGCGCCTGCGCAGTCTTCGAGGATATAGCCGCCTTTGAGCGCCGCGAGGCCGCTCGTTTCGTACTGCGGCAATGCCTGGCGGGTGAGCACGAGCACCGTGGGGGCCGTGCCGGTCATCGCCGAGATCCACGCCGCCGCCGTCTCTTTGCCGTCCGCGGGGCGATAGACTTTGAGATTAGGGATCGACCGGAGCGCGATGAGCTGTTCTACCGGCTGGTGGGTGGGACCGTCCTCGCCGACGCCGATCGAGTCGTGCGTCATGATATACGTGACGGGGATATTCATCAGCGCCGCAAGACGCATCGCGGGCTTGCAGTAATCGGAGAATACAAAGAAGGTGGCGCAGTAGGCCTGAATGCCGCCGTGGAGCTGCATGCCGTTCGCGATCGCCGCCATCGCGTGCTCGCGGATACCGAAATGAATGTTTCTGCCCGCGTAGTTTTCCGGCGCGAACGTGCCGTATTTGATCTCTTCCGTATCTTTCATATCCGAAAGATTGGAAGGCGCGAGATCCGCGCTGCCGCCGACGAGCTGGGTAAGTTTCGCCGCGAGTTTATTGAGCACGATCGCGGAGGTCTGGCGCGTCGCGAGCGGTTTATCGAAAGCGAAAAGCTCTTCCATCGCCGCGAGGTCGGGCTTTTTATTCTCCATCGCCGCTTTATATTCCTCGGCGAGGTCGGGATAGGCGTATTCGTACTCGGCGAACATCTTCTTCCACTGCATTTCCTGTTCCGCGCCGGCGTTTGCCGCGATACGGCAATGCTCGAACACTTCTTCGGGACAGTCGAACGCCTCTTCGCAGGGCCAGCCGAGCTTTTCTTTGGTCTTTTTCAGGTTCTCTTCGCCGAGGGGGGAGCCGTGGCATTTTTCGCTGCCTTCGAGGGGAGAGCCGTAGCCGATGCGGGTATGGCAGATGATGACGGAGGGCTTATCCGTTCTCGCCTTCGCCTTTTCGATCGCGTCCGAGAGAGCCTCCACGTCGTCGGGGTTGGTGATGAGATCCACGTGCAGAACCTGCCAGTTCTGCGCCGCGAAGCGAGCGCCGATGTTCTCCTTGAACGTAACGTCGGTGTCGCCTTCGATTGTGATGTCGTTATCGTCGTAAAAGAGAATGAGTTTGCCGAGCGCGTGCGTGCCCGCGAACGAGCAGGCTTCGTAAGAGACGCCTTCTTCGAGACAGCCGTCGCCGCAGAGCGCGTACGTATAATGGTCCACGACCGGGAAACCGGGTTTATTGAATTTCGCCGCGAGGTGGGCTTCGGCGAGCGCCATGCCGACCGCGTTGGCGATGCCCTGTCCCAAAGGCCCCGTCGTCGTCTCGACGCCGGACGTGTGGCCGTATTCGGGGTGGCCGGGCGTTTTGGAACCGAGCTGACGGAAATTCATCAGGTCTTCTTTCGTGACGTCGTAGCCGTACAGATAGAAAAGGGAATAATCGAGCATGGAGCCGTGCCCCGCGGAGAGGACGAATCTGTCGCGGTCGTTCCATCTGGTGTCTCTCGGATTGAATTTCAGGAAATTCTGGAAGAGCGTATAAGCGATGGGAGCGCTGCCCATAGGAAGCCCCGGGTGCCCGGAATTCGCTTTCTGAATAGCTTCGGCGGATAAAATTCTCACCGCGTTGATTGTGGTCTGTTGTACGTCCATCTTAATATCTCCTAATTTATTATTTTTTTCGTTGTCCGGTTCAGCTTCTTCGCCGAGACTGTCTGCGAGCGGCGAAGCGTCGAGGCAGGGATACTCTTTTAAAAATTTATACAGCTGCGCCGTGATCTTTTTTACGCCGCCCTTCGAGTCGCTCTCGACGTTGATCGGCAGGATCGGTTCGTGCAGGCTCATGCGCAGCAGCGCCCAGCCGTCGCCGTGGCCGCGGTCGAAATTGATCCGCACACCCTCGCAGTTGTCGGGCGCGGGGGTTGCGAACGGCAGGTTTTGCGCGTACGTTGCAAAGTCCGTGAGGATTTCCGCGCCGACGGCTTTGAAATCGCAGCCGGAGGCGAACGTGGGGCGAAATTCCGCCGCTTCCGCGGGTTCGGCCAGATCTTTGATCGCGTCGGTGACGTCCCTGCCTTCCTTAGCTTCCTCAGCGAGCGCGATTAAAAGCCTTGTCACGAGATAGGCGCCGTCGTCGAGGAAATAGTTCTCTTTGAGCGCCGCGTGGCCGCTCGTTTCGATGGCGAGGGGCGCGTATTCGCCGATTTCGTTGAGACGGATCGCTTCGTTGATGACGTTTTTATAGCCGCGTTTGAAACGGCGGTGTTTGCCGCCGCGCCCGGCGATGAATTTTGCGAGGCCGTCGGAAGTCACCGAGTCGGTGACGATCGTGCCGGGACGTTCTTTGAGCAGGATAGCGGAAATGAGGGCGATGAGACGGTTTCTGTTGATCTCTTCGCCGTTTTTGTCCACGGCGCCCGCTCTGTCCACGTCGGTGTCGAAAATGACGCCGAAGTCCGCGTTATATTTTTTCACCGCCGCGCAGACCGAGCGCATCGCCGCCGCGTTCTCCGGGTTGGGGATATGGTTGGGGAACATGCCGTCGGGTTCGAGAAACTGGGAGCCCGTAGTGTCCGCGCCGAGAGGTTTGAGTACTTTTTCGACGTAGAATCCGCCCGCGCCGTTGCCCGCGTCGACGAGGATACGTTTGCCCTTCAGGGGTTCTTTTTCGCCCGTCGCGGCGCGCACTTTTTCCGTGAGCGCCGCGGCGTAAACGTCGAGATAGGGTTTTTCTTCTTTCCCGCCGCGCTCCGCGGGGACGGGAAAGGTTCCCGCCGCGGCCGTTGTCAGGATTTCCCGGACGTCCTCTCCTTCGAGTCCGCCCGCCGCGGTGAAAAATTTCAGGCCGTTGCGGTGGAAGGGGAGATGGCTCGCCGTGATCATCACCGAACCGTCGCAGGCCCAGTCCGCGTTCTTCAAGAGCATGAACATGGAAGGGGTGGAGGAAAGGCCGGTAAATACCGCCGCATTGCCCGTTTTCACGACGCCTTCGACGACGCTTTCCGAGAGCGCCGGGGCGGAGATGCGGGAATCGTGGCCGACCGCGACGCGGACGCTTTGTTTGCCCGTGCGGCGGGTAAGCCAGACAGAGAACGCCGCGGCGATGTTCTCCGCCGCTTCCTTCGTCAGCGTCACTTCTTCGCCCGGAACTCCTTCCGTGGCCACGCCGCGCACGTCCGTGCCGTTTTTCAGCCGTAAATAGTCCTGTAAGGTCATTGACACACTCCCTATTAGATATTCAGGTATGCAGTTTTTAAGCGAAGAAAATTCACGAGAGAGCCTTCCGCGCCCATGATTACATAATCTGTTTCTATTATAACTTTTTTCGCCGTATTTTTCAAGCCTTTTTAAAAAAAATATTGCAAAAATTTTCACTTCCCTGCATGAATTGCGATAGATCCGCCGAAATTTCTTTTTTGGGGCTAAGAAAGGAAAAAAACGGATTTTCTCCCAAGCCGTTGACAAACGGGAAAGATTGTTCTATAATGGAAGCGAAAACGCGTGCTTGCGCAGGTATTTTCGCGCACCGTTTGGCAGAACTTCGGTCGTGCAAGAACGGAAAAAATGGGGAGGACTTTTTATGCTTAGAACGAGAGAACAGATTTTCGAGTTTATCGCGGGACGCAAGACCGCTTTTATCGCCTCTGTGGACGAGGACGGATTTCCGAACGTCAAAGCCATGTACGCGCCGCGGAAGATCGAGGGCAACGACTTTTATTTCACCACCAACACTTCTTCGCTGCGCGTCCCGCAGTTTCGGAAAAATCCCAAAGCCTGCGTCTATTTCTTCGAGCGGGGGCGCTATCGCTACGAAGGAGTGATGTTTCTCGGAACCGTAAAGGTCCTGGAGGACGAAGAAATCAAACGGGAGATCTGGCGGGACGGGGACACCCTCTTTTATAAACAGGGCGTAACCGATCCCGATTACTGCGTCCTTCGCTTCACGGCGGAGCGGGGCAGGCATTACCGCGATCTGAAAACGGAAAATTTCACGCTTTAAAACCACGTCTCCGTCTTTTTGCGACGATTCTTTTCCACGCCTAGATACAAAGGGACGGAAAAGACGAAAAAAATTATTAATTTTACTTTAATATATTTTTTCCCTATATCGTTGACATAGCGGGTTTTGTGTGATATAATGTTAATGTCATAGTTTTTTATGATAATTAACACAATCGGAGAAATATCCATGATTCAATTTGACGTGTCGAGCGATTCTACGTGCGATTTATATAAACAGTATCGGGAAGAGCGAAACATCTGGTTTGCGCCGCTCACTTTCACGATGGAGAAAAACGGCAAGCAGGAGGAAGGGGTGGATTCCTTTGCTTCGTACGAGGAGTACCTCGGCTTCTATAAAAAAGTGGAGGCGGGGGCGTTTCCCCGGACCTCGATGCTCAATTACGACGCGCATTATCAGCATTTTCTGAAAATGGCGCAGTCGGGCGTCAAGGACGTGCTGCATTTCAGTATTTCGTCCGGGCTCGCGCGCACCGTCACCGTCGCAAAGCAGGCCGCCGACGAGGTGAAAAAGGACTATCCCGAGTTTAATCTCTATTCCGTCGATCCTTTGACCGCGACGATCGGGCAGGGCATGCTCGTCAGTCTCGCCTGCGATTTCAGGGACGAGGGCAAGAGCGCGCAGGAGACGTACGATTATCTCATGGAGGCGCGGCTGCGCATTCAGCACTGCATCATTCCCAACGATCTGTTCTATCTGAAAAAAGGCGGACGGGTATCGGCGGTGTCGGCCGTATTCGGCACGGCGCTCAACATCAAGCCGATGATCATTTTCGATACCGAAGGGAAGCTGAAAGTGGTGGATAAGTGCCGGGGCATGAAAAAGGCCTTCAATTACGTGCTCGAATCGCAGGAGAAGGCGCCTATGGACGAGAAGCAGATCGCCGTCATCGTCCACACCGACAACGAAGAGGGGGCGAACGAACTTGCCGACATGGTCGAGGCAAGATGGGGAGTCCGGCCGCGGATCGTCATTATGGGACCGGTGATCGGCGCGCACGTGGGACCGGGATCCGTGTCCTGCGGCTGGCTGAGCGTCAGGACGAGAAAGGAACTCACGGGATATTGAGTTTTGACGGAGAGGAAAAAACGGAAAATAACGAAAAAACGCGCGCAAAACGATTGAAAATTGCGCGCATTTGCTGTATAATAGGGAAAGAAAACACCGGAAGGAGCCCGGGCGGGCGTCGTTTTACCTTTCCGGACTGAAAAAGAGGTAAATCGGATATGGCAAAAGAGACTCAATTCGTCGAACAGATCGCGGATATAGAAACGGATTTTCCGCAGTGGTATACGGACGTGGTGCTGAAAACCAAGCTGGTGGATTACGGCCCCGTCAAGGGCACGATGGTCATTCGGCCGTACGGGTATGCGATCTGGGAGCACATTCAGGAGGAACTGGACAAACGCTTTAAAGCGCGGGGCGTGGAGAACGCCTATTTCCCGCTCCTCATTCCCATGAGCTTTTTCACCAAAGAGGCGGAACACGTCGAGGGGTTCGCGCCCGAGATCGCCGTCGTCACCGTCGCGGGCGGAGAAACGCTCGCCGAGCCTCTCGCGATCCGTCCCACCTCCGAGACGATCATCGGGACCATGTATTCCAAATGGATCCAGTCCTATCGCGATCTGCCGCTTAAAATCAATCAATGGTGCAACATCATGCGTTGGGAAAAGACCACCCGGCCGTTTTTGAGAACGAGCGAATTTTTGTGGCAGGAAGGACACACCGTCCATTCCTCCGCGCAAGAGGCCGAAGAAGAGACGCAGCGCATGCTGGAAGTATACAAAGAATTTGCGGAAAACTGCCTGGCGATCCCCGTTATCACCGGTAAAAAGACGGAAAAGGAAAAGTTCGCCGGCGCGGTCGCGACCTACGGCATGGAAGCGATGATGCACGACGGCAAGAGCTTGCAGGCGGGCACTTCGCACTACCTCGGGCAGAATTTCGCCACGGCGTTCGATATTCAGTATCTCGACAAGGACGGCGTGCGCAAGGTGGCTTACACGACCTCCTGGGGCGTGTCCACGCGGCTCATCGGCGCCATCATCATGACGCACGGCGACAAGCGCGGGCTCGTATTTCCGCCCGTCGTCGCGCCCGTCCAGTGCGTCATCGTGCCCATCGCCGCGAAAAAGGGAGGCGTCGCCGAGGCCTGCGAACGGCTCAAAGCCGATTTGGAAGCGGCGGGGATCCGCGTGACCTTCGACAACAGCGAAAACAGCCCCGGCTGGAAATTCAACGAGTGGGAAATGAAAGGGGTGCCCGTGCGCATCGAACTCGGCCCCCGCGACCTCGAAGCGGGGAAACTTCTTTGCGCGAGGCGGGATACTCTGGAAAAGACCGAACTTCCTCTCGACGGCGCCGTGCAGGGGGTAAAAGACCTGCTGGCCGCTATTCAGAAAGATATGCTGGAAGCCGCGAGAGCGCGGCGCGATTCCCGGATCGTCTACGCCGACAATATCGAGGGGATCCTCGACGGCGTCGAACGGGGCAATTTCGTCAAGGCCGGTTGGTGCGGCTGCCGCGCGTGCGAGGATACGATCAAAGAGAAAACCGCCGCGAGCGCGCGCGTCTACGCGGAAGGAGAAACGGCCGAAACTTGCGCCGTCTGCGGCGGGAAAGCGCAGCACGTCGTCTTCTTCGCCCGCGCATATTAAAAACGTCCGATCGGGAAATTGTAAGCCCCGGAGCATACCGCTCCGGGGCTTTTCAGCGGAAGGGGAGGAGGTGGGCGGACGGCAAAGGGGAAAGAGGATAGAGAAAGGCCGGAAAGCTGCCTTTCCGACCTTCCCTTATAGGATTATGGTGAAGTGTGAGCTGAATTGTTTTCGCGCGCGAAACGACAAGGCCGTAAGCAAAAACTTCGGCGCGGCGCGGACATTTTGCGAGCGGCCGGTCAGACGACGTCGACGCGCTGAGCTTTCGACAAGCCTTCCGCGTAGGCGTAGGTGTCGAGGAGACTGGCTCCCGAGTCCGCTTTTTCGCAGACTTTTTCCAAAATGGAAGCGGAGACCTGACTCGTGACGAAAATTTTCCGCTGGGGATACTTTTTCATCAGCCCGATGGCGCTTTGAGCCGATCCGCTTTCAAAATACTCCGAAGGGGAACTGACAATCACGAGATCGTTCCCGTCTTTCAACGCGTTTTCCAGCTCGGAGACCGCCGCATTGTCCCTGAAAATTTTGAAATTTTTTTCCATGATATTTGTTCTCCTTGATTTAAATATATTAAGTGATTCCGGCTTGTACGGCCGGGGCAGGTACGAGAATAACGGGGATTATTCGCGGATCTTCCCTTTAAAGAAGAGGGCGAGGATTCCCGGGCCGCCGTGGGCGCCCATGACCGGATCCATATAATTGACGACGACACGGCGGTTTTGGCCGAAGCGTTCCCGCACGAGTACTTCCAGGCGCTGCGCGTCTTCGAGGCAATCGCCGTGCGCGATGAAGACGGGATCGCCGTCGTCGAGGTCGGCGCGCTTTTTCGCTTCGTCGGCGAGCGCTTCCAAAGAACGCTTTCTCCCGACGATCTTGGCGATGGGCGCGAGCGTGCCCTTCGGCGTGGCGTGGAGGAGCGGCTTGATTTTGAGCAGTTTTCCCACGACCGCCACCGCGGAGGAGATTCTCCCGCCCCGCCTTAAAAACTCGAGGCTGTCGACCGTGAAAAGGTGCTGGATCCGGCGTTTGAGTTTATCGCCGTAAGCAAACGCCTGGTCCACGGAAATGCCTTTTTCCGCTTCCTTGACGATATACTCGACGAGCATGCCCTGCCCCATCGAACCCGCCAGCGAATCGATGACCAGCGCTTTGCGCCCCGGATAGCTCTCCACAAGCTCCGTCGCCGCCACCATGAAGGAGGAAGCCGTTCCCGAAAGCGCCGAAGAAAACGCGACGATGAGCACGTCTCTGCCCTTTTTGAAGGAAGCCTCGATATGGGGCTTCGCCTGTTCGGCCGTCACTTGAAAGGTGTGGCAGGTCTGGCCTTCGCGAAGCCGGCGGTAAAACTCTTCGATAGGAATAGCGCCTTCTTCTATACCGCCGTACGTATCCCCTTCAAGCGTATACCCGAGGGGCAGAACGGTGACGCCGTTCTCTTCGTAAAACTCCCGCGGCATACCGCTGCAAGTGTCCGTGATGATGTCGAATGTTCTTTCCATAATACCTAAAAACTCCTTTTTGACGAAAAGCGCAACCCCGCTTTTCCGTTCCATAAAATCATTGTATACATATTATCGGAAAAATTCAACCCATTCATAACAAAAAACTCTCTACTCGCGGCTTTTTCTTTCTCTATTCGTAAAAACGGTTAAGTCTACTAAAAAAAGGACGCTTTTCTATCCGCCTTTATTCGATTCTATTCCCCGAAAAAGTACGGTAGAGCGAAAAAGAGAAATTCTACCGAGGGTAGAATCGAAGAAAAAAGCGCGGTTTCCTTGAAAAAAAGCCCATTCCCGCTTGACGAAAGCAAAAAAAAATGCTATCATAGCGGTATGGAAAACTTGGAGACGATCAATCAGCGGATTGCCAAAAATTTAATATATTACAGAAAGACGGCAAATCTGACTCAGGCGGAGCTCGCACAGAAGATAAACTACTCCGATAAGTCCGTTTCAAAGTGGGAATCGGGGAACGGGGTACCCGACATATACATTCTTTTGAAGCTGGCCGAGCTATACGGCATCACCGTCAACGATCTCGTCCATGAAAAGGCACCCGTTTCGGCGCCCAAAAAGAATTCGATCTGGCAGAACCTGCTCGTGATGCTCTTATCGAGCGGGATCGTGTGGCTGGTCGCCACCGTGGTTTTCGTTTTTCTCAATCTCATTTTTCCCGGCAGGGAGTGGTGGCTGGCTTTTTTATACGCCGTGCCCATCAACGCCGTCGTCATCGTCGTGCTCGCCTGCGTGTGGAAATATAAAATCACCAACTTCGCCGCCGTGTCCATTCTTATCTGGACGGTGGCGGCCTGCGTTTACGTCACCTCGCGCATCGTCATGGCCCGGCTCGGACATACCGATTACAGCCGGCTCTGGTTGTTATTTTTAGTAGGCGTGCCTTTACAGGCGCTCGAAGTGCTTTGGTGCTTCTTCCGCTGGACGCCGTTCAAGGGGAAAAACGGAAGAGCGGAGAAGGCCGCAAAGACCGAGGAACAGGAGAAGAGAAAAAAATAATCGGAGACAACCGCCGAAGGGCGCGGGCGAACGAAAGAGAGCAGAAGGCAGAGTCGTGGGAAAAGGGTAAGAAAATGCTGTGCTGTCATTGCAAAAAGAATCAGGCGACGAAGACGTACGAAAGAATTACAGACGGGAAAAAGCAGACGGAATATTATTGTCTGGACTGTTATCACCGTCTGTTTATTTCTATCGACGCGGATTCCCCGGAGAAGAAGGCGCAGAGCAGACAAATCTCCATGTGTCCCTACTGCGGCACCTCCGAGGAGGATTTTCGCGCGCGCGGACTCGTGGGCTGCGCGCAGTGTTATTCTTCCCTTTCCGCCGCCGTGCTGCCCGTCGTCGTGCGTTTACAGGGCAGGGAAGGACATCGCGGGAAGCGGCCGAAAAATTCCGGCGCGCGTGAAGAGATGATCCGGCAGCGCAATTTTCTCAAAAACCGCGTCGAGGCTTTGATGAAGGCGAAAAATTACGATACGGCGAAGATCTGTTCGGAAGAACTCAACCGCTTAAACCGTATTTTATATAAGGAGGGATCCGATGACTGAAAACGAACGGGACTCTCCCAACGTGATCGAGACCACGGTTACGTCCACCCGCATTCGTCTGGCGAGAAATCTTCTCGCTTATCCCTTTCCGGACAAACTGGACGAGAAACAGGCGAAGGAGATCATCGGCGTCGTCGGGTACGAACTCAACCGGCTGGACGCCTTCACCGAGTACGAGATCGGCAAGTTAAGCGCGGAAAAGGCGACTTTTTTGCAGGAACGGCATTTGATCAGTCCCGATCTGATCCGCCGTAAAAATATTTCCGCCGCCTTTATTTCCTCCGACGAGGAAGTGTCGGTGATGGTGAACGAGGAGGATCATCTCCGCGAACAGTATATTTTGAAGGGCTGCAATCTCTATAAGGCCTACGAGCGGATCAGCGGTATCGACGACGGCATCGGGCGTTCGGTCAATTTCGCTTACGACGGGAAGCTCGGCTATCTGACGGCGTGTCCGAGCAATTTGGGTACGGGCATGCGCGCGTCGGTGATGATGTTTCTGCCCGGGCTCGCCAAATACAAAAAGCTCGAAGAACTGCTGCCCTCCCTCAAAAGCAACGGACTGACGGTGCGCGGAGTGTTCGGCGAGGGAACGGCTGCGGAGGGGTATTCCTATCAGATCAGCAACGAGCGGACGCTGGGAATCTCCGAAACGGATATTCTCTCGCACATGAACGAAGTGACGTTGAGTCTCGCGGAGCTTGAAGCGCGGGCGCGGGAGCGCATGCTCGACGAGGACGAAATCGGGTACAAGGACATGTGCCTGCGCGCCTACGGCACTCTCGTCAACTGCGCGGTTCTTTCCGCGAAAGAGCTTGTTTCGGGCATGGTGAAGGTAAAACTGGGCGTGGCGCTGGGGTTTTTCTCGGCGGCGGACATGGGCTCTTTAAACGACTTTATCGAGGATATGCGGCCGGTGTCTTTCAAGATCGTCAACTGTCCCGACGCGAAGGACGAGCGGGAATGCGATCTGGCGCGGGCGGAGATCGCGCATCAGGTACTGCGGGAACTGGTGAGGCGCAAAGACGAAAGAGAACGGGAAAAGGAAGGCAAAGGAACGGCGCCCGGCATATAATATTATATTGTATAGAAGCGCCTGCGGGGAGAGAAAAAGACCGCGGGAAGGACTTCCCGTGCCGTTTGCCGAAGCAAAGCGGGAAAGGAGCGGACGATGGACTATTTATCGAGATTCTCGGATAATTTAAGGGCGGCCTTGAAAATCGCCAACGAAGTGACGGTGCAGCACGGCGCCGTATACGTAGGCAGCGAACACGTCGTCTACGGTTTTTTATCTCTGCCGAGGTGTTCCGCCTACGGGATCCTCGCCGGCGAGGGCATCACCAAAGCCGAATACGCCGAGGTCTTTTTCCGTTGCATCGATACCAAAATCACGACGCCGGGATTTACCGCGCGTACGACGCAGATGTTCGACCGCGCCATCAAGTTCGCCGTACAAACGGGGACGTTGGCGGGCACCGCGCATCTGCTCTTATCCGTACTTGAAAGCGATACCTGTTATGCCGTGAAGATCTTGAAGCGGCTGGGGGCGGACGTCGAAGCGATGAAGGAAAAGACGGAACAGATTCTCCGCGCCCAGAAGCACCGCAAGGAGCTCGGTTACGACGATTTCGACGACGAGAACGCCGGGGAAGAGGACGAGTTGCTGACCTCGGAGACCGGGGAAAGCGGGAAAGCGGCGGAGTCCAAAAAAGCGGACGCGGAAAGCGCGGCGAAGCGGGAAAAAACGCAGATGAAGGATTACGGGTTTTCCGAGAAGAAAAAGCAGCCGGCGAAAAAGAGCGACAATTCCCGGGAAAAGCTCTTACAATACGGGATCGATATGACGGAACGGGCGAAAAGGGGGAAGATCGATCCCGTGATCGGACGCAAAAAGGAGATCGAAAAGGTCATTCAGGTGCTCTCGCGGCGGACGAAGAACAATCCCGTTTTGATCGGCGAACCGGGCGTGGGCAAGAGCGCGATCGCGGAGGGGCTGTCCCAGCTGATCGTGGACGGCGAAGTGCCCGAGCAGTTATTCAACAAGACGGTCTTTTCGGTGGATATTCCGGGCATGCTGGCCGGAGCGCGTTACCGCGGCGATTTCGAGGAGCGGCTCAAAGACCTGACGGAAGCGGTGATGAAGGACGGAGACGTCATTCTTTTCATCGACGAGATTCATACCATCGTCGGCGCCGGGAGCTCGGCGGACAATACCATGGACGCGGCGAATATTTTAAAACCCATGCTGGCGCGGGGGGATTTGCAGGTCATCGGCGCGACGACGATCGAGGAATACAGGAAGTATATCGAAAAGGACAGCGCGCTCGAACGCAGGTTCACGCCCGTATACGTCGACGAGCCGTCCGAAGCGGACACGATCGGGATTTTAAAGGGACTCCGGCCCAAATACGAGGAACATCACGGCATCGAGATCACCGACGAGGCCGTGGAAGCGGCGGTGCGGCTCTCCTCGCGTTACATCACCGACCGGTTTCTGCCCGACAAGGCCATCGATCTCATCGACGAGGCGGCGGCGCGGGCGAGGATTCTCGCCGAAGACGGCGGGGACGAGATCAAATCTTTGCTCGCCGAAGTGGAGTCGCTGTCCGAAGCGGAGCGGCTATACCGGGCGCGCGGGGAATA
Source organism: Candidatus Scatosoma sp. (assembly GCA_048465415.1). Taxonomy (GTDB): domain Bacteria; phylum Bacillota; class Clostridia; order Christensenellales; family Borkfalkiaceae; genus Scatosoma. The sequence goes on along the minus strand of DBFWLO010000009.1, from coordinate 234,977 downwards.
TTCGGAGGCGGTGGACGCGCTCAACGAGAAAAAAAAGCTGGAAGCGCGCATAGAGACGATCCGCCGCGCGCAGTGCATGGAGCGGCGCGCGGACGGGAGTTTCGCGCTCGGCAAGGAACAGGTAGCCGCGATCGTCAGCGCGCGCACGAAAATTCCCCTGCTTAAAATTACGCAGGAGGAAGGAGAAAAGCTCATGCGGCTCGAAGAGGATCTGCACCGCCGCATCGTCGGACAGAACGAGGCCGTTTCCGCCGTCGCCAAAGCGATACGCCGCGCGAGGGCGGGGCTAAAAGACCCCTCTCGTCCCATCGGTTCCTTTATTTTCGTCGGGCCTACGGGCGTGGGAAAAACCGATCTTTGCAAAGCGCTCGCGGAGGCGATGTTCGGTTCCGAGGAACAGATGATCCGGCTGGATATGAGCGAATATATGGAAAAACAGTCCGTTTCCAAACTCATCGGCGCGCCTCCGGGGTACGTGGGGTACGACGACGCGCAGACGGGACAGCTCACCGACAAGGTACGCACCAAGCCCTACTGCGTCATTCTCTTCGACGAGATCGAGAAGGCGCATTCGGACGTATTCAATCTCTTGTTGCAGATTCTCGACGACGGACGGCTGACGGACAACAAGGGCCGGACGGTGAGCTTTAAAAACGCCGTCGTCATTCTCACCTCCAACGTCGGCGCCGCCGAAGCGGAGCATACGGTCTCGTACGGCTTCGGAGGCGAGCTTTCCGCCGAGAAACGAACCGCCGCGGACGAAAAACAGTACGAGGAGATGAAGGAAAATATCGTCAAGGCGCTCAAAGAACGGTTCCGGCCGGAATTTTTGAATCGTATGGACGACATTATCGTCTTTCACCGTCTTTCCGAGTCGGATACGGCGAAGATCGGCGGCAAGATCATCGACGCCCTTTCCAAGCGTCTTTTCGAACAGCGCGGTATTTTATTATCGGTTACGAACGCCGCTTTGGAACAGCTCGTCAAAGAGGGCTACGACAGTCGTTACGGCGCCCGGCCCTTGAAACGCACCGTACAAAGACGCATAGAAGACAAATTGTCCGAGGAGATTCTCCTGGGGAACGTGCGCAACGGACAGCGGGTGAAGGTGGATTACGCCGGCGGCGGATTTGTCTTCGAATCGAGATAGCTGCGCCTGCCCGCAGATGCGGGCAAAGCCATAAGACATGAAAATCGCGGTTTTCGGTCGTCTGATCTTCCTAAGCGGGGAAGAACAGGGATCGGAAACCGCTTTTTTTGAGCTTTTAAAAAATAACCGAGGTAAAAGATTTTACTTTTTTGACGTTTTGCGGTAAAATAGATATTATGAAAGAGTATACGCACGACGGGAGACGGGGCCGAAAAAACGCGGAGGAGGAGATTTATGAAACTGACGACGGCGGGAGAATCGCACGGAAAGGCTTTGCTTGCGATCATCGAGGGGCTGCCCGCTCATTTGAAAATAGATCCTGAAAAGATAAACGAAGCCCTGCGGCTGCGACAGAGCGGTTTCGGGCGGGGCGCGAGGCAGAAAATAGAAAGCGACCGCGCGGAGATCCTCACCGGAGTGAGGAACTTGAAGACGCTGGGCAGTCCGCTCACCCTTTGTATCTATAACAAAGATTACGAAAACTGGCGGGCGTATATGTCCGACGGGGCGTGCGACGTCAGGCCCCGGGCGGTGACGAGGGTGCGGCCGGGGCACGCGGATCTTTCGGGTATGCTCAAATACGGGCAGGAGGACGCGCGCAATATTTTAGAACGCGCTTCCGCCCGCGAGACGGCGATCCGCGCCGCGGCCGGCGGCGTTTTCAAAAGCTATCTCTCCGCTTTGGGCGTGGAGATCGGCGGGTACGTGAAAGAGGTCTGCGGCGTGAAAGACGAAGGAAGATACGCGTTCGAGGAACTCAGGCGCGCCAAAGAGACGCCGCTCGGCATGCTCGGCGAAGAAGCGGAACGGAACGCGGAAGAGAAAGTGGCGGCGCTGAAAAGCGCCGGGGATACGGCGGGCGGCGTCGCGGAGATCAGAGTGAGGGGACTCAAAAGCGGGTTCGGGAGTTGTATGACGTACGCCGAGAAACTCGACGCGAGACTCGCGGGCGCGCTCATGAGCATACAGGCCGTCAAAGGCGTGGAGATCGGAGCGGGATTCGAGGTCGGAAAAAAGAGCGGCAAGGAAGTTCACGACGAGATCGTCTGGCGGGAGGGGAAATTTCAGCGGCTCACCAACCGCGCGGGCGGCATCGAAGGGGGCATGTCCAACGGCGAGGAAATCGTCCTGCGCGTCGCTATGAAACCGATCCCTACCTTGATGCGCGGCTTGAAAACGGTGGACTTTCCGACGCGCGAAGAGACGACCGCCGATTCCGAACGGAGCGACGTATGCGCGATCTTTGCGCTGGAAATCATCGCGGAAGCCGTCGTCGCCGAGGTGCTGGCGAACGCGGTGGCGGAGCGCCTGGGCGGGGACACGATGGACGAGGTGAAAGAGCGGTACGCGCGTCTGCCGTAAGGCGCGGAAGGAGAGATATGGATATTGGCAACGGTAAAAGAGAAGAAATTCATCTGCAGACCTCTTCGGGGCAGGCGCATATTTATATCGGCGAAGGCGAGGCGCAGCGGCGCATGCCGCTTCTCGTACGAGGCCAAAAAAATTTCGTCGTCACGGATTCCAACGTCTTTGAACTCTACAAGGAGTTTTTCGCACGCTATTTCCGCGAAGAAGAGATTTTCGTCCTTTCGGCGGGCGAGGAAAACAAGAGCTTTGAAAATCTCGGCCGTATCCTCGGCCGCATGACGGAAGCGGGACTGCACCGGACTTCCCGGCTCTTTGCCGTCGGCGGCGGCGTCGTGGGGGACATCGGCGGACTCGCCGCCGCCCTTTATATGCGCGGCGTTTCCTGCGTCCAGGTGCCTACGACGCTGCTCGCGCAGGCAGACAGCGGCGTGGGCGGGAAAACGGCCGTGGATCTTTGCGGCGTCAAGAACGTCGTCGGCGCGTTTTATCAGCCCTTCGAAGTCGTCGCGGACACTTCCTTTTTAAACACGCTCTCCCCGCGCGAGATCAAATGCGGGCTCGGCGAGATCGTCAAATATGCCGCTTTGAACGGAGAGATTTTCGAGCTGCTGCTCGAAAAGGCGGACAGGCTCGGCGAACTTTCCTTCCTTTCCTCCCTGATCGCGCCCTGCGTGAAACACAAAGCCCGCGTGGTGGAGGCGGACGAAAAAGAAACGGGGGAACGAAAATCCCTCAACGTCGGGCACACGACGGGGCACGCGATCGAGCTGGCGTCGGGCATGTCGCACGGAGAGAGCGTGCTCTGGGGTATGCTTTTCGAGACGGAACTGGCGAAAGAATATGCCGTCTGCGAAGCCGAGTACGCCGAAGCGCTCGAAGGGATCGTGCGAAGGGCATTGGCGGTACCGCCTTTGTCCGCGCCCGATTTTTCGCGGATCGAACGCGAGGCAGTCAAGGCAAGGTCTGACAAAAAGAACTCGGAAAACGGGGAAATCTGCATGGCCGTGGGAAAAAAGAAAGGGGAATGGACGATCTTGTCTCTGCCTTTTGAAAAGTACCAAAGGGAACTTGGACGAATCGCGAAAAAATGGCAAATTACAAAGGAAGGGATAAGGCATGAAAACGATTGAGCCTGTGCAAAGTTTCGAGGGGGAATTCGACCTGCCCGGGGATAAGTCGATCACGCACCGCGCGATCATGCTCAATGCGGGCGCGGAGGGCGAGGCGGTGATCACCAACGCGCTGATGGGCGGGGATTGCTTATCCACCTGCCGGTGCATGCGCGCATTGGGCGCGGAGATCGATATCGAAGGTACGACTCTGTGCGTGCGCGGCACGCCGCATTTTCGGACGGGGGTACGGCTCAACTGCGGCAATTCCGGTACGACGATGCGGCTTCTCATTGGATTTGCGGCGGGGAAAAATATCGAGGCCGAGTTGCTGGGCGACGCTTCTCTTTCGGCGCGGCCGATGGCGCGCGTCGCCGCGCCGCTCTCTTTGCTCGGCGCCGATATCCGGACCACGGAGGGGCACGCGCCCGTTTACGTCTCTCCCGCGCCTTTGTACGGCGCGGAAATCGAGATGAGCGTCGCTTCGGCGCAGGTAAAGAGCGCGATCCTGCTCGCGGGGCTGTCCGCCGAAGGCGTCACCGCCGTCGTCGAGCGGCAGAAAACGCGCGACCATACCGAACGATTGCTCGCCGCGATGGGCGCGGAGATACGCGTCGAAGGCGGCCGCACGGAAGTGAAGAGGAGCCGCTTGAAAGCGGTGGACGTGCGCGTGCCCGCCGACATTTCCTCGGCGGCGTATTTTATGGCGCTCGGCGCTCTCAAAGGAAAAACGTTATCCAAAAACGTCGGGCTCAACCCCACCCGTACGGGGATTCTCACCGCTTTCGACAGGCTGGGCGTGAAATATACTCTATTGAATAAAAAAATCGCCGGCGGCGAGGAGACGGCGGATATTCTCGTCGAGAAATCGCCGATGAAGGGGATCGTGATCACCCGCGAGGACATTCCGCCCATGATCGACGAACTGCCTTTGATAGCGCTTTTATGCGCGTTTGCGGAAGGCGAGAGCCGCATTTCGGGCGCGGGGGAACTGCGCGTCAAAGAGAGCGACCGGATCCGTTCCACGTCGGAGATGATCGGCGCGCTCGGCGGGCTTTGTATCGAGACGGAGGACGGATTTATTATCCGCGGACGCAAAAAATTGGCGGGCGGCAATGCGGACAGTTACGGCGATCACCGTATCGCGATGGCGGCGGCGGTGGGGTTGCTCGCTTCCGAGCGGGGCGGCGGGATCGAACGGCCGGAGTGCTGCGCGATCTCTTTCCCGGGGTTTTTCCAAGAACTCGGCGCAGGCGCGCTGTAATGCGGCTGAGGAGGACGAGATGAAAAAACTTTGCCTGGCGTTGATCGGCCGCGACGTTTCCAAATCGCACAGCGGGCGTATCCACCGATTTATTCTTCAAAGCAAAGGCGCGGACTGCGTCTATGAAAACGTGTCCGTCGGCGCGGAGGATTTTCGGCGGGCCGCGCTCCGGCTGCTTTCCGAAACGGACGGCTTCAACATCACAATTCCCTATAAACGGGAGATCATGCCCTATTTGAATGCCGTAAAGGGAGACGCGGCGCTCTTCGGCGCGGTCAATACGGTGGTGACGGCGACGAAGAGCGGCTATAACACCGACGGCTCGGGATTTATGCAGATGCTCGAAGGAGCGGGGATCGAGGCGGCGGGGAAAACGGCCGTCGTGCTCGGCGCGGGCGGCGCGGGCAGGAGCTGTGCGGCGGCTCTGAAAAAGGGGGGCGCGCGGGTGCTTGTCTATCAACGGCGCCAAGAACTTCTCGCCCGCGTCTGTGAAGAACTCGGCGTCGAGGCGCTGAGCGATCCGGAAAATCAGTCTTGCGACATGCTCGTCAACTGCACGGGCTTGGGCATGCACGAGAGCGAAGGTCTCTCGCCGGTAGGAAAAAAGGCGATCGAAAACTGCCGCGCCGCCGTCGATCTCATTTACCGGCCTCGGGAGTCGGAGTTCCTGCGGCTGGCGCGGGAGTGCGGAAAACGCACGCTGAACGGGGAAGCGATGCTCTTTTATCAGGCGTATTATTCCGACTGTCTGTATTTGGGCGAAAAGGCGGAGCGGGAAGAGGCGGAACGCCTTTGGCGGGAGTATCGAAAGACGCAAATCAAGGAGTAAGGTATGAAATTTTTAGTGATTAACGGAGTCAATCTCAATCTTACGGGACTGCGTGAGAAGAGCGTTTACGGAAACGAGCCGCTCGAAGAACTCAATCGAAAGATCGCCGCCCGCTGCGAGCAGAACGGCGACACGGCGGAATTTTTTCAGAGCAATCTGGAAGGAGAAATCTGCGGTAAACTGCACGAGGCTTTTTTGAATAAGACCTGCGACGCGATTCTGCTCAACGCCGGCGCGTTTTCTCATTACAGCTACGCGATCCGCGACGCGGTAGCCGCGATCGATATTCCCGTCGCGGAAGTGCACCTCTCGAACATCGCCGCCCGCGAAGAGTTCCGCCGTAAAAGCGTACTTTCCGAAGTGTGCCGGGGCGTGGTGTTCGGGTTCGGCTCCGCGAGCTATCTCGCGGCCATAGAAGGACTCCGGGAAGTCCTGGCGGCGCTTAAAAAAGGAGGAAAAGCATGAACCTGATCCTTTGCGGAATGATGGGCGCGGGCAAGACCACCGTGGGCGTGAAGATCGCCGAGCTTTCGGGACGGCGCTGGTACGACACCGATCAGATGATCATCGACCGCTACGGAAATATTTCCGATATTTTCGAGTATTACGGGGAAGAATATTTCCGCAAACTGGAATCGGGCATCGTCAAAGAACTCGCCGAAGAGGACAACCTGATCATCTCGACGGGCGGCGGGTTGGTCCTCAAACGGGAGAATAACGAGCTTTTACAGCGGAACGGCAAGATCGTTTTTCTGCGCGCTTCTTTGGCGACGCTTATCCGGCGTCTGAAAGTTTACGAAAACCGACCGCTTCTGCAAGCGGATTCGGGCGTGATTCAGGATAAACTTTCGGAACTGCTCAAAGAACGTATGCCCGTTTACGAACACGTCGCGGATTTCATCGTCGACGTCGACGGGAAAACGATCGGGGAATGCGCCGAAGCCGTGATTGCGATCCTGCGGGAATATAAGGCGGACGAAGAAAAAACGGACGGGGCAGGTATGCGATGAAGACGGTTTTGGTGACGGGAGGCGTACGGGGAATCGGCAAAGCGGTCGCGCTTGCGTTTCTGAGAAAAGGATACCGGGTGGCCGCGGCGTATTCCTCGGACGAGGAGAGCGCGCAGGAAGCGGCGGCGGAAGGGATCGAGACGTTTCGCGCCGACGTGGCGGAAGAAGCGGACGTGAAAGGGCTTTTTTCATGGCTCGGCAAAGTGGATATTCTCGTCAACAACGCGGGCGTGGCTTTGATCAAACAGATTCAGGACGTCACTTTGGAAGAGTGGAACCGGTTGTTTGCGGTCAACGTGACGGGCGCGTTTCTCTGCGCGCGCGAAGCGGCAAAGGGGATGATCGGGCGAAAGAACGGACTCATCGTCAATATTTCCTCCGTCTGGGGGGAAGTGGGCGGCAGCTGCGAGAGCGCGTATTCCGCCTCCAAAGCGGCCCTGATCGGTTTTACCAAAGCGCTCGCCAAAGAGCTCGGCTGGTCGGGGATACGCGTCAACAGCGTTTCGCCGGGCGTCGTCGAGACGCGCATGCACGCCTGTTTTTCCGCGGAGGAAAAAGCGGCGATCAAAGAGGAGATCCCTTTGGGCAGGATCGGACGGAGCGAGGACGTCGCGAAAGCCGTTTTGTTTCTGGAAGAAAACGAGTACGTGACGGGCGTGGATCTGCCGGTGAACGGCGGTTTTTCGATCGTCTGAAAAGAGAGGAAAAAGCGCAATGGAGCTAAAAAAATACTGGCGGGCGGTACTCGGTCAGAAAGCGCGGGAAATCCGCGGCTTCTTCGACGAGGCCGCGTACGTATGCTGGCATAATACTTCGGAGAAATTCGACGTGGAGGGGTTTATCCGGGCGAACTGCGAATATCCGGGCGACTGGGACGGAGAGATCGAACGGACGGAACGATACGGAGAATCGCTCGTCAGCGTCGTACACGTCTACACCAGAGATAAAAAGTCGTCCTTTCACGTCGTGTCTTTTATGCGGCTGAAAGCGGATAAAATCGTCGCCCTGGACGAATACTGGGGAGACGACGGAGAGCCGCCCAACTGGCGGAACGCGTTAAATCCCGGCCGCGGGAATTGAAAACGCAGGGAAGGGCCTCAGTGCTTTTTGAAATACCGTTCGAGGCAGTCCTCGATGAATTTGTCCGCGATTCCGTTGGTGGGGGATCGCGGTTTTTCTTCTCCGGCCGGGGGCGCGCCCTTGCCCTCTCCGGGGCATGATTCCTTCGCTGTCTGTTCCCGCGCTTCCTTCCCGCCCGGCTCTTTCGGCCCGGGGCCGCCTTTGGGAGGAGGCGGCGTGGTTTCCTGTTCCTTCGCCTGTTTCTGAAAAATGGAAAACATCTCCGAAAAGCGGGAGAGGTCGTTCAAAAATTTCAGCATCTCCTGGGAATTTTTCAATTTACCCATCAGCGGCTTCACGCTTTCGGGAAAATTCGGGTTCTGCGAAAGATAGTATAAGAGAATGAGCATCATGATTTCCATACTGTCAATATATGAAAGACGGTGGCGAAAAATTTCTTCCCTTCATAAGATGATAATAAAAATTATCCGTCCCAGGAGGAGTTCATGAGAAGTTTTAAAGACTACAATCCCCAGCCGCCCGAACCCGAGAAGGAGGCTTTGAAGAAAGCGGTCGTCACCCCTGACCCGGCTCTTGAAAATTCCGCGACCGAGCTGACGAAAAAGATCGCCGCCGCTTACAACGGTAAAAACAGCTCGGAAATGCTGATGAATATTTTAAACGAAGCGGAAAAGAGCAAGCGCGCCGGCACCTTATCGAACGAGGAGATCGATTCTTTCTACGAGCAGTTTTCTCCCCTCCTCGACGGCGGACAAAGACGCAAACTCAAAACGGTGGTGGAGAGATTGAAACGTATCTGAAAAAGAATTGTTTTACATAACGAAAAGCGCAGGCGTCCGCCTGCGTTTTTCGATTACCTATTTTCCGATTTTTTTCAAAGCGCGCAGGAGCACGTCGATTTCTTCCTTTTGGTTGAAATGCGAAAAGCTCACGCGCACGAGCCCGCCGTCCGAAGTGCCGAGCGCCTCGTGCATGAGCGGCGCGCAGTGCAGGCCGCCCCGCACCGCGACGGAGTACGTGTCCGAGAGTTCCCCCGCGAGGAACTCCGATTGAATCTCCCGATGCGAGAAAGAGACGATCCCGCAGGGATTGGGCTGCGAATAGCATCTGTACGGCGTTAGTCTTTTCAGGCTTTCGATGAGATACGAGGTCAGAAAGAGCAGGTGCCGTGAGATTTCTTCGCCGCGGGAGTCGAGATAAGTCACTCCTTCAAACAGCGAGGCGACGGCGGGATAGGCGATAGTGCCCGCTTCCAGCGCGTCGGGGTAAAAATCGGGCATATCGAGGGAAAAACTTTCGCTGCCCGTGCCTCCGAACATGACCGGCCGGGGCGCCATGCGCTCGGAAAAGAGCAATGCGCCGCTGCCCTGGATTCCCATCATGCCTTTATGCCCCGCTAAGGCCAGTGCGTCGATGCCCGTCTTTGCCATATCGATGGGCACATGCCCGCCTCCCTGCGCGCCGTCGCAGACGAACAGCACCCGTTCGGGGAGCGCCGCTTTGATTTTATCGATCGGAGGAACCGTGCCCGTGACGTTGGAAGCGGAGGTGACGATCGCCATCTTCGTGTTCGGCCGGACGAGAGAAGCGAAATTTTCCGGGGAGATGTTTCCGTCCGTCAAAGGACACACGTCGTAGGTGATGACTCCCGCTTTGGCGAGAAATTCGAGGGGACGGAGAACGGAATTGTGTTCCATGCACGTGGTGACGACGTGGTCGCCTTTTTCGAGCGTGCCGAATATAGCGATATGGAGCGCTTCCGTGCAGTTTTTGGTGAAGATCACCCGCTCGAAGCCGCCGCCGTTGAAATAATCGGAAAGCGCGCTGCGGCAGTTTAAGACGACGGAGGCACAGGCCAGGGAGAGTTTATGGCCGCTCCTGCCCGGGTTCGCGCAGAGCCGGACCGCAGAGGAAACGGCGGAAATCACGGCGTCGGGCTTGCGTCCCCCCGTCGCCGCGTTATCGAAATAAATCATGAAAAGTCACCTCTTTTTTTGTAGAGTCATAAAATATAGTATTCCGCCGAGGAGGTCGGTATGACATTATGACGATACTTGCAGTGTTCCGTTCCCGCGCGCAGGCTCTGGATTACGCGGGGCGTTTATATAAATACGGCGTGGCGGCGCAGACAGCTTCCGCGCCGAAGGAGGCGAACATCGGCTGCGGCCTGTGCGTCAGATTCGATTCCGCTGCGTTCGTGCGTGCGCAGGCTGTTTTGCGGCTTGGAAAATATTCCGCCTTCAAGGGCTTTTATAAGATCGATTACAAAAACGGGCGGGCGGTGGTAACGCCCTATTCTCCCACGTACGGGAGATAAAAACGGAAAAAGATAAGGGGAGGAGATCGGGGGAAGTTCAGGGAAAAATTGGATGAAAAGAAAAGTTTTTACGGGAAAAACTTGCTAACGCCGCCGAAATGTGGTATACTGATAGCGTTATGAAAATTCAGGACAGAAAAGCGGCGCTGGCCGAGCTGGCGCGATTATACCCCGACGCGAGGCCGGCGCTCCATTACGGGAGCTCCTATGAACTTTTGGTGGCGGTGATACTCTCGGCGCAGTGTACGGACGTAAGAGTCAATAAGGTCACGGAAGTGCTGTTTCAAAAGCATTCCACGCCCGAAACGATGGTTCTCCTGACGCAGGAAGAGCTCGAAAATTATATTTTTTCCTGCGGGCTGTATAAGACAAAGGCGGAGCATATTCTTTCCGCGAGCCGGGATATTCTCGAAAAGTTCGGCGGCAGAGTGCCCGACAACGTCAAGGAGCTGATGAGTCTTGCCGGCGTGGGGAAAAAGACGGCGAACGTCGTCTATTCGGTGGCGTTCGGCGGCGACGCGATCGCCGTGGACACGCACGTGTTCCGCGTCAGCAACCGTTTAGGGCTCGCGGACGGGAAAACGCCCGCGGAGGTGGAAGAGGACCTGCACCGCTCCGTTCCCAAATCCGACTGGTCGAAAGCGCATCACTGGCTGATTTTTCACGGGCGGCGGGTATGCCATTCCCAGCGGCCGGACTGCGAAAACTGTACGCTCGCGCCCTATTGCGATTTTTTCAAAAAGAAAGTCAAAAAGGACTGAGCCGCTTTTTCTCTTACGAATAAATCTTCCCCGTTTTCCGCATACTTCTTTTAAGTATCAGAAGACAGGGAGGTTTTTTTATGGACGAATACGAAGGCGGATTCGAATGCGAATACGAGCTTATGACGATGCTGGCCGAAGCGGAGGATCTGTCGGTGAAGAAGGCGAGAGTCTATTCCAGACTGCTCACGGACACGGCTTTGGCGGAGGATATGGAGGCGCTCGCTATCCGTCACGAGGAACGCAAAAAGGCGCTCAAAAAGCTGATAGGAGGGGCGAATAAATGAAAAACAGCAAACGGGAGATCACGCTCAACGAATACGACAGTCTGCAAGATATGCTGTTTATGGAAAAGTCGCTGATGCGCGAATACTGCACGGCGATCTTTTCGGCGACGAGAAAGGAAGCGCGAAGTTATCTCAACCAATGCCTCTCTTCGGTCGCCGAAGACGTATTTTTCCTCGAAGATCTGCTTTCCGCGAGACGGGGACAGAAGTCGGAGGACTGAAAACAAAGGGAAAAAGCCGCAAAAAACCGAAAAAACGATATACATTTTCGGCGCGTTATGATATAATAAAAATCGCCACGATTTTACTCGAAGAGCCGAAGGCGCAAATTCGCCGCGGCGTTCGCCCGGTTTTTTGAGCGAAACAAGGAGACGATATGATAAAACGCAAGGGAAACGTATATAAGCTCGATACGCCGAATACGACGCTGCTTATCCGCGTCGGAGAGACGGCGGAGTATCTCTATTACGGAAAACGGCTGAACGTTCCGGGATCGGATTACGAACCTTTAAAGAGCGCGGGGGAAGGCAGAGAACCCGCGCTCAAACTCGTTTCTTCTTTCGGCGGAGAGGACGTCCGCCGTTTCGGAGTCGCCTGTACGTTTGCGGACGGCTCTTTTTCCGCGCGCTTTATATTCCTGCGCGCGAAGTTTACGGAAAAGCCCGATCTCTCGCCTCTGCCGTCGTCCTATTCCGATTCTTTGGAAAAAAGCGCCTGTCAGACGCTCGCCCTCGAATTTCTCGACGAGGCTTCCAAACTTAAATTGTTTGTATATTACACGGTGTTCGAGGACTCGGACGTAATCGCGGTTTCCTCCCGTCTCTTCAACGGCGGCAGAAAAGAAGTGCGGGTGAAAAATCTCGCGTCCTTGCAACTCGACGTCTACGGCGGCGACTATTCCTTCGTCGCCTTCCGCGGCGCCTGGGCGAACGAGCGGAATAAAATCAGCCTGCCCGTCAACGGCGCGGGGATTGTTTGCAACGAGACGACGAGCGGCGGGAGCTCGCATCACGCGAATCCGTTTGTGATGCTGGAAAGACCGGGCTGCGTGTACGCGTTCAATCTCGTCTATTCGGGAAATCATAAGGAAACGGCGGAGGCGGATTTGTATCCCCGCACCCGCGTACTGGTGGGGCTCAACGACTTCCTGCTCGATAAAAAGCTCGAACCGGGAGAGAGTTTCTCTTCTCCCGAGGCGGTGATGGCGTACGCGCCGGACGAGGACGGAGTGAGCAGAGCGATGCACCGTTTCGTGTCCCGGCATATCGTGCGCGGGAGATGGAAGGAGCGGGAACGGCCGATCGTCGTCAACAACTGGGAAGGAACCTATTTCGATTTCGACAGGGAACGTATTCTCGCGATCGCTAAAAAGTCCGCGGAAGTCGGCGCGGAGCTCTTTGTGCTCGACGACGGTTGGTTCGGGCATCGCGACGGCGACGATTCCTCGCTCGGCGACTGGTTCGATTACGCGGAAAAGACGGGCGGAATCGCTTCTTTGGCGGACGAAGTACGGCGGACGGGACTCAAATTCGGCATTTGGGTGGAACCGGAAATGATCAGCGAGAACAGCGAGCTCTATCGCAAACACCCCGAATTCGCGATGAGGATTCCCGGCAGGGAGCCTCTGCGCATGCGCAATCAGCTCATGCTCAACCTCGCCGATCCCAAAGTGCAAAAATATGTGATCCGCGCGGTCTCCGCGGTCATCGCCGAGACGAAAGCCTCTTACGTCAAATGGGACTACAACCGCCGCATGTCCGATTGTTTCGGACGGGAAATCCCGGCGGGGGAATATTTCCTGCGCTATACGGAAGGGCTGTATACCGTCATGGGCAAACTCGTGGAGAAGTTCCCCGGCGTTCTCTTCGAAGGCTGCGCCTCCGGCGGCGGACGGTTCGATCTGGGGATTCTTTGCTTTATGCCGCAGATCTGGACGAGCGACAACACGGACGCGCGCTGTCGGCTTTCCATTCAAAGCGGCACTTCTTACGCCTATCCCCCAAGCGCCGCCGCCGCGCACGTTTCCGCTTCTCCCAATCATCAGACGGGCAATCTCTCCGCGCTGGAAACAAGGTTCAACGTCGCCGCGTTCGGCGTATGCGGGTACGAAACGGATCTGACGCGGCTCACCGACGCGGAAACGGAAACCGTGAAAAAGCAGATTCTGTTCTATAAAAAATACCGCCGGCTCTTTCAATACGGCGCAATGTATCGTCTGGGCGACGCGTTCGGAGGGGACGATATCGCCGCGTGCGGCTTCATCTGCGTGTCAGAAAACAAAACTTCGGCCGTCGCGCTCGGCGCGGTGAAGGGCAGGACGTTGGGCGCCGGCGCGCCGAGGCTCGCGTTCAAAGGACTGGACGAAGGCACCATGTATACGGTGAGCGTGAGAAAACAGGACAATTACGTGGAAGAGAAGAGCTTTGTTTGCAGCGGAGAACTGCTCATGAACGGTACGTTCGGCCTGGAAGGGATTTTCCGTGACACTTCTTTCGAAGCGCACGGCAATTCTCTCTTTACTAAGATCTTTATCTTCGAAAAGCTCAAAAAGAATAAAAACCTCTGACGTCCGAAGCTCGACGTGAAAAAGGGCGGATTTTCGGGAAAAATGTTAAATTTAATAAATTTTCTATGATTACCTGTTGACATTCCCGCTGCAAATGTAGTAGAATAATAGCGGGCGATTCCGTCGATTAATTTCCGGAGGTTGGAGTAAAAAATCATGTTCTGTAAAAATTGCGGATCTCCGGTAGGAGACAATGATCTCGTTTGTAGAAACTGCGGCACCTTGACCGAATACGGGGAAAAAGTCTCCCGCCACGAGGCGCTTCCGCCCGTCGGTTACGGTCCCGCCGTCGGCGGGAACGGGTTCAATCCCATTCCGGGATATCCGCAGGGCGGGTATCCTTTGAATAACGGAAATCCCCAGGCGCAGCCGGGGCAGACGCCGAACGGCGCCGCGTATCCTCCCGCGGGAGGACAGAGCCCCGTCAATCCCGACGGCAGTCTCAATCCCGATTACCGGCCGCCCGCAGGCACGCAGGATCCGAACAAGGGATATTATTACGCGCCCCAGAACGTTTCTCCCGTGCCGGATATGCCGAAGGGAAGCAACGGCATGGCGGTGGCGGGGCTCGTCTGCGCTTTTTTGATACCGCTGTTGGGACTGATTTTCAGCATCATCGGGCTGAAAAGATCGGCGCAGCAGAGGGCGGGGAAAGGACTTTCCATCGCGGGAATCATCGTTTCCGTAGTCATGATGATAGTTTATCTTTGGTGACGGACGGCTGCATTCCTTAATTTAATACGAAAGTAATAAGATACAAAAGGAAAAATAATTATGGCAAAGAAAGAAAACGGAGTCAAGAAATTTTTCGGCGAATTCAAGAAATTCATCACCCGCGGCAACGTGCTCGATATGGCGGTCGGCGTCATCGTCGGCGGCGCGTTCACGGCCATCGTCAACGCGCTGAGCAACAACATTCTGCACCCGTTGATCAACTGGCTGCTCGCCGCTGTCTTCGGCGGGGATTCGCTCAGCGAGGTCTACACGATTCTCAAAGCGGTGCGCGACACTGCCGGGAATCTGGTTCTCGAAGAATCCATTTACATCGACTGGGGCGCGTTTATCAACGCGATCATCAATTTCCTGCTCATCGCTTTCGTACTGTTTTGTATCGTCAAGGCGATCAACAGTCTTTCCGAAGCGCGAGAGAAGATGGTGGAGGGACTCGATCTTCCCGAACGGAAAATGATCGCGAAATACCGCCGCGAGGGCCTGACGAAAGCGCAGGCGCGGGCGAAGTACGAAGAGGAAAAGAAAAAGGCGGAAGAAGCGAAAGCGGAACAAGAGAGACTCGCCAAAGAGCAGGCCGCGGCAGCCGCCGCGGAGGAAGAAGCCAAAGCGGCAGCGAATACCCGGCTGTTGGAGGAGATACGCGATCTGTTGAAAACGCGGAAAGAGTAAGAGCTTAAAACGCAGGGAATCAACGGCAGAAAAGGGAGCAACGCTTGCTTTTTTGCCGTTTTTTCAGTAAAGAACGCGCCAAGTTCCGGGAGGACGTATGACGGAAGCGGAAAAGAAAGAACTCATCGATTTCAGGACGGAAAAACTTTTGAAACAGCATCGCGCCAATCGCGTGCTGTACTGGGCGGTACTCGCGATGACGCTTTTAACGGCGGGTTCCGCCGTATATTCTCTTATCAAATGCATTCGCGGCTCCGGGGAACTTTTGGAGACTTATCTCAATCAGATACAGATGTGCGTGCTCGCCTTCGTTTGTCTGAATATCCCCCTCTTTTTCCAGCGCAAGCTCAAAGTGCGGGTGCCCGACTTTATCGCCTTCATTATTTTCGCGTTCATTTTCATTCATTTCGTCTTAGGGGAAATTTACCGTTTTTACGATCATTACGTGCTCTTCGACAAGATTCTGCATACGACGGGCGGAGCGATCATCGCCTTCATCGGTTTTTCCGTCATCCTTTCCTTCACCAATCTCGAAAGCAAAAAAGTGAAACTATCGCCTTTTTTTCTCGTCGTGTTCAGCTTCTGTTTCGCGTTGTCGATCGAGTATATCTGGGAACTGGTGGAATTTGCCGTGGACAGTATCAGCTATAAGATCGCCGGGTTTGAAGGCGCGGCGAATATGCAGCGTTGGAAAGACGGTATTCTGGCGTCGAACGGGGACGGCACCTATGTGACGGATACGGTGCGCGGCGGCGGACTCAAAGACAGCATGACGGATATGTTTGTGAACGTCATCGGCGCGGCCTTAATCTGCGGCGTCGCTCTCGTGGGGCTTAGGCTTCGTCCCGACTGGTTCGAGGGTAAGCGGCTGATGTCCTATAAAAAGATTCCCGAATATGTAAAGGAGAACGTGGAGAGCATGAACGAAGAAGAATTTTCCGCCGCTTATAAGCGCATGCTGCGCGTCAGGGAAAAAGAACAAAAACGGGCATCCAAGCGCCGGCGAAAGGAATAAACAAGGATTTTTCCGGCGAGATGCGGCAAATCGTTTGACTTCCAAAGCGGAACAAGGTATAATAGAGCCACAAAGATATATTGAAAAGCGATGAAAAAGCGGGAAATTCGCAAAAATCCGTCTGACAGAGACCGCGTCCGGAGGCTGAAAGGCGCGGGCGGAAGCGAAGGCCCCTTTCCCTTTGGAGCTTTACCGGTGAACGGTGCGAAAGAAACGTTCCGCACGAGTAGCCGGCGACGCGATCCGCGCGTTACAGCGGAAAACGAGCCGCGCCCGTATTTTTTAAGAAACGGAAAAAGGAGCGCGGAAAAGCAGGTGGTACCGCGAAAACGTTCGCCCTGCGCGCAAAGTCTGCTTTGCGCGCAGGGCGATTTTTTTATCGGAAAAGAAAACGAGAACAACAAAACGCATCGGGAGGAACGGTTATGCAGGAAAAGATCGAGGCATTGAAGGCGAAAATCGACGAAGCCATGCAAAAAACGGAAACGGGCAGGGCTTTATACGAACTGAAAATAAAATTTCAGGCGGAACTCAAAGGCATTATGGGCGGCATGAAAGAGCTGCCGAAAGAAGAGCGCCCCGCTTTCGGAAAAATCGTCAACGAATTCAAACAGGCGATGGAAGAGAAATTCGAGACGCACAGCGCCATCGTGCGGCGCAGGGAAATGGAAAAAAAATACGCCGCCGAACAAATCGACGTCACCATGCCGGGCAGAAAGTACGAAGCGGGCGCGCTGCACCCGATCACGCTCGTCAAGAATCAGCTCATCGACATCTTTGCGGGCATGGGTTTCAAAATTTTCGAGGGGCCGGAGATCGAGACGGACTATTATAATTTCACCGCGCTCAACACCCCCAAAGACCACCCCGCGCGGGACATGCAGGATACTTTCTATCTCGCGGAAAATCTGCTGCTCCGCACCCAGACCTCGGCGGGACAGATCCGCGTTATGGAAGAGGAAAAGCCGCCCATCAAGATTCTTTCCCCCGGCCGCGTCTTCCGTTCCGACGACGACGCCACTCATTCGCCCATGTTCCACCAGATGGAGGGTTTGGTGGTGGACAAAGGTATCACGCTCTGCGATTTGCAGGGTATGCTCGGCGAGTTTGCCAAGAAGATGTTTACGAGCTCCACGAAGGTCAGGCTTCGTCCCTCCTATTTCCCGTTTACGGAACCGAGCGTCGAGGTGGATTTAAGCTGTTCGGAATGCGGAGGCAAAGGCTGCCGGCTCTGCAAAGGGACAGGCTGGATCGAGATCCTGGGCGCGGGCATGGTCAACCGCCGCGTGCTTGAAAACTGCAAGATCGATCCCGACGAATACACGGGCTTTGCCTTCGGCATGGGCGTCGAGCGTATCGCCATGCTCAAATACGGCGTCAACAACATCAAAGCGCTGTTCGAGAACGACACGCGTTTTTTGAGTCAATTCGGAGACTAAGGAGGAACGGATCATGAAAGCACCTTTAAGCTGGCTGAAAGATTATGTGGATATAGACGTTTCCGCGAACGAGCTTGCGGAGAAACTCTTTTCCTGCGGATTCGAGGTCGAAGAACTCGTTTACCTCGGCAGCAGGATCGACCGCGTGGTGGTAGGACAGGTAAAGTCGGTCGTACCGCACCCGGACAGCGACCACATGAAAATCTGCGTCGTGGACTGCGGCGAAAAGTACGGCCGCGAGGTCCAGATCGTCACGGGCGCGCCCAACGTGTTCGAGGGCATGAAAACCCCGACGGCGCTCGACAATTCCACTGTCTGCGAAAGCAATCCCGCGCAGCTCGAAAAGAACCCCGAAGGAATCAAGAAGATCAAAAAGGGGAAACTTCGCGGCGTGGAGTCCTTCGGTATGCTCTGTTCGGGCGAAGAGCTCGGCATCAACGACGATTTCTATCCGGGCGCGGAAGTGGACGGACTGCTCCTTTTAGACGAGTCCGCGCCCGTCGGCGAGGATATCAAAAAGATCGTCGGCCTCGACGATTGGATTTTCGACATCTCCGTCACCGCCAACCGTCCCGATTGTCAATGTATCCTAGGCATTGCGCGCGAAGTGGCGGCGGTACTCAAAAAGCCTTTGAAAGAACCCGATTACTCTTTCACCGCGCATAAAACGGAGAAAAAGCCCGTCAAAGTGACGGTGGAAGCGCCCGACCTTTGTCCCCGATATATCGGGCGTTATGTGGAGAACGTACGGGGCGGCGTATCTCCCGCGTGGCTGCGCAAGCGGCTGGTCTTATCGGGAATCCGCTCGATTTCACCCATCGTGGATATCACTAACTTCGTGCTCCTCGAAATGGGCCAGCCCATGCACGCTTTCGACGCGGACGACGTCGCGGACCGGCGCATCGTCGTCCGCCGCGCGAAAGAGGGCGAAAAGATCGTTACGCTCGATAAAAAGGAGTTTACGCTGGGACCCGACAACCTCGTCATCTGCGACGGGGAAAAACCGGTGGCGCTCGCCGGGATCATGGGCGGCTTGAACAGCGAGATCAAAGACACGACGAAAGACGTGTTTTTCGAAGCGGCGAAATTCGCGCGCGACAACGTGCGCAAGACCTCCCGCGCGCTCGGTCAGAGCTCCGATTCCTCCTTCCGGTTCGAGAAGGGCGTGGACGCGTACACGACCGGCCTCGGTATGGCGCGGGCGCTCCATCTCATCGAAGAACTCGGCTGCGGCACCGTCACGACGCTCGGCGAGGACTGCTGCGCCGTTTCCCTCGAACGGCGGACGATGACGGCGAGCATCGCCAAAATCAACGCGCTTTTGGGCATAGAAGTGCCGGACGAAGAGATCGAAGCCGTTTTGAAGAGACTGCATTTCGCGCCCGTCCTCGACGGGGATACGCTGCGCGTGGAGATCCCGGGCTATCGCGAGGACGTGGACGATTATCCCGATCTGGCGGAAGAAATCATTCGCATGTACGGCTACGAGCACCTGACGCCCACATTCCTGGAAAAAGCGAGCGTGACGAACGGCGGTCTGACGGACGAGCAGAAACGCGAGCTTCGCGTCAAGAATATCCTGCGCACGCAAGGCTTCTTCGAGGCGTGCAATTATTCTTTCTATTCGCCTAAGGATTTCGATCTGATGAAGCTCCCCGCCGACGCGCCCGAGCGCCGCGCCGTGCAGCTGCTCAATCCCATCAGCGAGGAATTGTCGGTGATGCGCACGTTCCTCGCGCCTTCCATGCTGCAAAACGCGGTGCGGAATATCCGCCGCGGCAACGACGAAGGAAAGGAGTTTGAGCTTGCAAACGTCTATCTGCCCCGCGCGCTGCCGTTGACCGAACAACCGGAAGAACGGAAAACGCTGGTTTTGGGGATTTGGGGAAATAAGTACGATTTCTTCGATCTGAAAGGCGCGGTGGAATCGCTCGCGGACGCTTTCGGTTTTAAAATGACCTACGAACGCGCGGAAAAGCCCTATCTCCACCCCGGCGTGTCGGCGAGGCTTCTCTTGGGCAAAAAAGAGGTCGGAAATATCGGTGAGCTCGATCCTGCTATCGCCCTTTCGCTGGGGCTCGATAAAAAAGCGTATCTCGGCGAGCTCGATCTGTCGGCGATAGAAGGGGAGATGAAAGACGGGATAGAGTTCGTCAATCTGCCAAAGTTTCCGGCCGTCAAGCGGGATCTGGCGCTCATCGCCGACGAGAAACTCACCTGCGCGGAAGTGGAGGAGGTGCTTCTCCATTCCTGCAAATACGTGACGGAAGCGAAACTGTTCGACGTGTACCGCGGCGGACAGGTGCCCGCGGGAAAAAAGAGCATGGCGTTCACACTCACGTTCACGCCCGACGCGCAGGCGGAAAAGGCGTTCACGCCCGAAACGCTCGACGGATTCGTCAAGAAGATTCTCGGCAATCTGAAATTCAAGCTCGGCGTCGAGCTGCGTTGAAGGGGAATTTGTGAAAAAGGAAAGCAGAATCAAGACTTTCGGGTTCGTCAACGTCGATAAGCCGTCGGGCGTCACCTCCTCGGCGATGGTGAATAAGATCAAATATCTGAGCGGCCTGCCCTGCGGGCACATGGGCACGCTCGATCCTCTGGCGAGCGGCGTCCTGCCCGTAGGCTTGGGCAACGCGGCGCGACTGTTCGAGTATTTTTTAAGTAAGCGCAAGGAATACGTCGCGGAGTTCACTTTCGGCGTCGATTCCGACACGCTCGATTCGACGGGCGAGCTCGTAGGGGGAGGCGCCGTGCCTGCGGAAGAAGAGCTCCGAAGCGTACTGCCGCTCTTTTGCGGGGATATTTTACAGGTGCCGCCTAAGTACAGCGCCAAAAACGTCAACGGACGGCGGGGATATGAGCTTGCGCGGGAAGGGATCGAGTTTGAACTCGCGCCCAAAAGGGTGCGGATCGAGGAGATCGAGCTTCAAGAAAGAGTGGACGAAAATACCTTCCGGCTGAGGATCCGCTGCGGCGGGGGGACGTATATCCGCTCCCTGGCGCGGGATATTGCCGCGCGGCTGGGCACGAAAGCGGTGATGAGCGGTTTGAGAAGGACGCAAAGCGGGTATTTTAAGATAGAGGACGCCGTGTCGTCCGAACTCATTACGGAAGAAAATATAGAAAGTCTGATTATTCCCACCGAAAACGTACTGCCGTTTGAAAGGCTGGAACTCACCGGTCCGGGCGCGGAAAAGATCTTCAACGGCGTGCCCGCGTATACCGATTCCCCGGACGGGGAATATAAAATCTATCGCGCCGGCGAATTTTACGGCGTGGCGGAAGTAAAGGATAAAAAAGCGAGAATCAAGACAAAATTATGTTGAAAACGGTGCGGCTTACGGAAAAATTCGATAGAGACGCGCCCTGCGTCATGCTCCTCGGCGGTTTCGACGGTATCCACGTCGGGCACCGGAAGCTTCTCGAACGGGCGAAGGAATACGCATTGCCGATCGGCGTGATGACGATAGACGGCGGCAAAGGCTCCAAAAATCTCTTCACCTGTTCCGAACGGGAGGGGATTTTTAAAAGACTCGGCGCGGATTTCGCCTTCGAACTGCCCTTTGCCGAGATTCGGGACATGTCCCCCGTCTCTTTCGTCCGGCTTTTGACGGACTCCTTCCGCCCCCGCGCGTTCGTCTGCGGCGGCGACTTCCGGTTCGGCAAAGGCGCGGCGGGCACTCCCGCGCTGCTGAAAGCCGAAACCTCCGCCCTTGTCGACGTCGAAAAACTCGTTTGCCTGGACGGGGAAAAGGTGAGCGCGAGCGCGGTCAAACGTCTGCTCGAAGAGGGAGACGCGGGAAAAGCGGCAAGGTATCTCGGCGAGCCGTTTTTCCTCAAAGGCGAAGTGGTCAAAGACAGACAGGTGGGACGAACGATCGGGTTCCCCACTGCGAACGTAGTGTATCCCGAAGGGAAATTCCCCGTCAAAAAAGCGGTCTACGAATCGCGCGTGACGGTGGACGGACGCGACTATAAGTGCATTACCAATTTCGGTTCCCGCCCCACTTTCGAAAACGAAAAAGTGGTGACGGAGACCTATCTGGACGGATTTTCGGGCGATCTGTACGGCAAAACGATCGAGATTCGCTTCGTGCGTTTCCTGCGCGACATTCAAAAGTTCGCGGGCGCGGAAGCATTGAAAAACCAACTGGAAACGGATATAAGGAGAGTAAAAAACGGTGATTAAATTCGGACCGAGCGGCAATTCGGACAGCTTTTTCGCGGCGGGATTTTCGCATACGGAACAGGCGGCGGCTTATGTGAAAGCGCGGGGACTCGACTGTTTCGAGTATTCCTTCGGCCGCGGCGTCCGCATGAGCGAGGATAAGGCGATCGCCATCGGCGAGGCGTTCGCGGCGGAAGGGATCGAGCTTTCCGTGCACGCGCCCTATTTCATAAACTTCGCCAATCCCGACGACGAAATGGCGGCGAAATCCTATGCCTACGTGCTCGACAGCGGCAGAATGGTCAAACTGATGGGCGGAAAACGCATCGTCTTTCACCCCGCCGCGCAGGGCAAGGCGACGCGGGAAGAGGCGGTCGAAAAGACGGAGGAGAGACTGAAAATCCTGCGCGATTATATCTATCTCAACCAGCTCGAAACGCTGATCTTCTGCCCCGAAACGATGGGGAAACTGGCGCAGATCGGTACGGTGGAAGAGATCGTCCGTTTTTGTAAAATCGATCCCGTCTTTACTCCCTGCGTCGATTTCGGCCATATCAACGCGCGCGAACAGGGCTCTTTGAAAACGGCGGACGACTATCTTTCGAGGCTGTCCTATATGGTGGAAAATCTGGGTTACGAGCGCATGAAGCATTTTCACGCCCATTTTTCCAAGATCATGTACTCGGCGAAGGGCGAAGTCAGGCACCTCACGTTCGAAGATACCGTATACGGGCCGGAGTTTTATCCGCTGGCGCTCGCGCTCAAAGAATTGAAACTGGAACCGTACATTGTCAGCGAATCGGCGGGTACGCAGGCGGAAGACGCGGCGGAAATGAAAAAAATTTATAATAATTTATAATCGGTTTTTGCTTATAGTTGACGAAACGGGTTTTTTTTGCTACAATATAGAAAAAGAGGTTGCTTTATGATTCGGACGAACGGTAAAAAGATATTCGACGCCGTGGGCGCGGACGCCGTATTCACCACCTGCGACTATTTAAGAAGATACCTGACCGGGTTTTTCACGGAAGGCGGATTCGTCGTGACGGACAAAGACGGCACGACGATGTACACGGACGCGCGGTATACGGAAGCGGCCGTGAAAGCGCTGGCGGGCACGGAAGTCGAGGTCAAAGAAATGGACCGCTTTGCGAACACGCCTACCGAGCTTTTGAAAAAATATAAAACGGTGGGGATTCCCTTCGAACTCACGTTCTATCCCGAATATAAGAAACTTTCGGAACTCGGCTTGACGCTCGTGGACAGTATGCCGGCATTTCTCGACGCTATGTCGAGGAAAAACGACTGGGAGCTGAACGCGATCGCACGGGCTTGCGAGATTGCGGAAGAGGGCTTTTTAAAGCTCTTGCCCGAGATCAGAGAGGGTATGACGGAAGCGGAAATCGCGGCTCTGCTCGAATACAACATGCGCACGTTGGGCGCGTACAGTACTTCTTTCGACACCATCGTCGCCTTCGGCGCGCACGCGGCCGTGCCCCATCACGAAACGGGGAATACGAAACTCAGATTCGGCGACGAGATCCTCGTCGATTTCGGCTGTAAAGTGGACGGTTACTGTTCGGACATCACGCGTACCTTCCTCTTCGGCGACGACAAAAAGCACGGGGAGTTCAAAAAAGCGTACGACGCGGTGCTGACGGCTCACAATCTTGTCAAGGAAAAAGTGACTTCGGGCATGACGGGCGGCGAGGCGGACGCCGTCGCGAGGGATTATCTCGAAGTAAAGGGATACGGCAAGTATTTCACCCATTCTCTGGGGCACGGCATCGGACTGAATATCCACGAATTTCCTTTTGTGAGAAAGGGCGGCGCGGACGTATTGACGGACGGCATGGTATTCTCGGACGAGCCGGGCGTATACCTCGCGGGCGAATACGGGATTCGCATCGAGGACACCGTGACGCTCGAAAACGGAAAAGTAAGGAGCTTCATGCATAAAACGGACAGAAATCTCGTGATTTTGTAAGCGTTTGGCTTGCGCGGCGAGAGGAAGATAAAATTAAAGAAAATCATAGCGGAAACAAGGAGAAAAATTGTATGGCACAGATGTTAGCAGGCGATATCAGAAAGGGCGTGACGTTCGAGTATAAGAGCGGCGTTTACACCGTTACCGATTTCCAGCACGTAAAACCCGGCAAGGGCGCGGCGTTCGTGAGAACGACGCTGAAAAACGTGGTGACGGGACAAGTGCTCTCCAACGAAACCTTCAACCCCACCGCCAAGCTCGAAACCGCGCAGGTGGAGACCAAAAAGATGACTTATTCCTATTTCGACGGCGAATTTTACGTCTTTATGGACGAGGAATATAACCAGACTATGCTCACGCACGATCAGGTGGAGGAAGCCCTCAAATACATCAAGGAAAACGACGTTGTGACCGTGAAATTTTTGTACGGTACGGCGTTCTCGGTGGAGCCCGAGAACTTCGTGGAACTCAAAGTCATCGAGGCGGAACCGGGCGTAAAAGGCAACACGGCCACCAACGTCATGAAGAACGCGAAAGTGGAAACGGGCGCGATCATTCAGGTGCCCATGTTCGTCAACGAGGGCGAGACGATCCGTATCGACACGAGAACGGGCGAATACATGAGCAGAGTCTGAACTCTCCCGGCGACAAAACACATCGACTTTTCAAAATGCAGGATTTTGTTTTTCAAATCCTGCGTTTTGCTGTATTTTTAAGGGAGGCGTTTATGAGGGCGGTCGTACAGAGAGTGCAGTATGCGATCTTGAAGGTGGACGGAGAACTCGTTTCCAGGATCTCCCGCGGGCTCGTCGTCTTTTTCGCCGTCAAGGCCGGAGACGAAAAGCGGCAGGCGGAATATCTCGCGAAAAAGATCGCGAATCTCAGAATTTTCGAGGACGAAAACGGGAAAATGAATCTGTCTGTCAAGGAGGTGGGCGGGGAAGTGCTCTTCGTTTCCCAGTTCACGCTTTACGGCGACGCTTCGCGCGGCAACCGGCCCGACTTTATGGCCGCAGAACGCCCGGAACGCGCCGAACTTCTCTACGACTACGCGGCGGAACTGCTCGCGGAATACGGCGTACCGGTGAAAAAAGGGGTGTTCGGCGCGGATATGAAGATCGAACAGCTCAACGACGGGCCGGTGACGATCCTTTTAGACGCGGAATAGGAGGAACTCATGAAAATATCCGAAGAAGATTTTCAAAGAGCGATGGCGGGAATGAAGGAATTCAAAGAAATGCAGTCCCGATTTGCAAACAGGGAAACGTGCGTGGCATATCTCGTGAAAGAAACGGGACTGTCCGCGCGGGAATGCGCCCAAGCGTACGACCTTTACGCGGCGCTCGATCTGTCGAAAATGCCGGAACCGGCTTTGAAAAACGAAGGAGAAAAATAAAAGATGAGAAGAGAACTGGGAATCGCCAGATGCGGCTTAGCGTGTTGTCTGTGCACGGCGGCTTGCGAAGGCTGCCGCTCGGTTTCCTGCCCCGGGCAAGCCTGGTGCGAGAATCGGAAATGCTCCGCGGAAAAGGATTTGCAGGGCTGTTACGAATGTAAGGAATCTTGCGAAAAAGGCCTGCTGAAAAAAGTCAAGCCCCAAGCGTTTATCGCCTTTATCCAAAGATACGGCAAAGAAGAATTGCTCGATTGCCTCGAACGCAACGAAAAGAACGGCGTCGTCTATCACCGCGGCGGCGTTACCGGGGATTACGACGATTTCGACGACTTAGAGGAAGCGATCCGCTTTATCAAGGAGGGCAAGCGAGCGTGAAAATCGCGGTCGTCGGTTACAGCGGTTCGGGAAAATCCACGCTCGCCAAAGCCCTCGGCGAACGATACGATTGTCAAGTCCTGCATCTCGACCGCGTGCATTGGCTTCCCGGCTGGCGGGAACGTTCGCGGGAGGAAGAGACGAAGCTCGTCGCCGCATTTCTGGACGAACGCGACTCCTGGGTTGTGGACGGCAACTATTTTGCTCTCTCTTACGAAAGGCGCCTGCGGGAGGCGGATCGGATCGTATTTATGAATTTCAATCGCTTTTCCTGTCTGCGCCGCGTTTTCCGGCGTTTCCGGCAGCACCGGGGCAAAAACCGGGAATCCATGACGGAAGGCTGCGCGGAAAAGATAGATTTTGAATTTGTCCGCTGGATTCTTTGGACGGGCAGAAAAAAGAAATATCGGAACCGTTACCGGGAAGTCGTGAAAGCGTATCCCGAAAAAACGACGGTGATCGGCAGTCAGCGCGAACTGACCGCCTTTATGAGGAATTTATAAATGGAACTGACCTATTTGGGCACGGGCGCGGCCGAGGGCGTGCCCGCCGTGTTCTGTAATTGTCCCGCCTGCCGTGAGATCAGGCGGCGCGGCGAAAGCGAATTTCACAGCCGTTCCCAAGTGCTCGTGGACGGCGATCTGTCGATCGATTTTCCGCCCGACGCTTACTATCATTCGTTAAAATTCGGCGTCGATCTGGCCGCCGTGCGCTATCTGCTCGTGACGCACAGCCACATGGACCATTTTTACGCGCACGATTTTATCCTGCGCGGCTACAAATACGCTTCGGAAATTTCCGCGCCGCTGCAAATTTTCGGCAACCCGGAAGTAAAAAAAGTCTTTGAGGAATGTACGCGTCGGGAGCTCCGCGCGGACGTGGCGGCGCATATCGCCGTCACGGAGGTACGGCCGTTCGAGCCCTTTTCCTTCGGAGCCTATACCGCCGCGGCGCTGCCCGCCCGGCACAGCAAGACCGAGACCGCCTACGTCTATCTTCTCGAAAAGGAAGGGAAGATTTATCTCCATCTCACCGATACGGGCCGGCTCCCTACGGAGACGCTCGATTTTTTGGACGCGTATAGGAAGCGAAAAGGAAAGACGATAGATCTCGTCACCTTCGATTGCACCTTTCTTTTTTACGAGGCGGGGAATATGTCCAGGCACATGGGGCTACCCGACAACGCCGAAATGCGACGGGAACTTGTGTCGCGCGGGGCGGCGGACGAGCGTACGCAGTATATAATCACGCACTATTCCCACAACAGCGCGCCTTTTAGCGAAACGCTCAAAAAAGCGGAAAGAGAGTACGGAATGATCGCGGCGTTCGACGGCTTTCGTAAAAAAATTTAAAAAGTATCCGAAATAGAAAAACGATCCGGGAATTATCGGATCGTTTTTATTTTTATGGAATATATGTAAATTTCATGATATGCGCACGTGCAGAGAGATACACGGGAGCATAGGCGCATAAAGGCAAGCGTTCACGGTTCCTTATAAAAACGTACGAAAGCGGCGTTCGCCTTTTTCAGCCGCAGGCGTACTTGTTTGACGGTGAGATTGTATTTTTTGGCGAGCGAAAACAGCGTTTCCCCGTTGAGGAGCTTGTCGAGCAGAAGCCGGCGTTGGAGCGGATCCATTTTTTCCAGCGTGTCGAGGATTTGCAGCCGTTCCGTCATGTACTCTTCGGTGACGGCGGCGGGGATCGAGGAGAGGAACTCGTCTCCGGGCAGAAACTCGTTTTTCGTCTTGCGCAAATAGTCGATGGATTTATTGATCGTGACGGCGTTCAGCCAACCGCTGATATTTTTTTTCGACTTGAAGGAATGAACGTTCTGCACCAAAGCGACGAGCACTTCGTCCAAAACGTCTTCGGCGAGCTGCCTGTCTTTGAGAATCGAGAACGCGATTTTAGAGATCTTCGGCGTGACCGCTTCCATCAATTCCGCTAAGGCGAACAGATCGTTTTTCCGGATACGTCCGAGCAGACTATTTATTTTTTCGTTGTCAACTTTCAATGCCGTATTCCTTCAAATGTCAGCGAAACGCCCATAAAAAAGCGGCGAAGGGAGTAAAAGTGAAAAAACGTCTGGAAAATAGTATTCCGTTTACTATTCTACCATACTTCCCGCCGCTAAGCAAATAAATTTCGACACAAATGCTGAAAAATTGACAAAGAAAATTTGTTGGTTCAGGGCAAAAGACCTTTTTTATTCCGTTGTAATATAGTGGAGGAAGAAAATTATGAAAAAATTTCTTGCCGCCGCGGCGGCATGCTGTTGTGTGATTTCCTGCTTGGGCGCGCCTATACTCGCCGCGTCCGCGGAAGAAGCGCCTGTCCGGCTCTCGCCCGACGAGGCGGCTGCACAGACGGTGGAGGCGCTGGAAGGCACGACGGAGTACCGGTTGCAAAAGCGTCCCCTCTACGACCTGGCGATGGAAGAGACTGGATTCCTGTACGACGTCGAAGCGGGCGAAAAGTCCGGCTTTCTCATCGTCGTGGAGACGGAGGACGGATACGAAACGGCGGAATATTACGGCGACGCGGAAAATCCGTATAAAGACGCCGGGTATCCCGTGTACGGCGGCTTTTTAAACTATCTCGAACTCGTCGGAAATTATTTTTACGACGTGGTGACGGGACAGGCGGTCGCGCGGCGTTACGGGGATTTCAACACCTTTACGGGCAGCGAGACGCAGAGAGTCGAATATTCCCGCAAGTCGGAATCCTCTTATAAGATCTCCCGCGGCCTGCCTTCCTATATGCAGTGTTCCTATCAGAATTCCTGCGCGAATATCGCGGGCGGAATCGTCGTCGGCTATTACGACTCCTATTTCGGCGAACTCATACCTTCTTACGCCGCCTATTCGGGCGGACGCTGGACGGGCGAGAACGCCGCGACGAAAAATATGATCGATGCCCTGTATCACGATATGAAGACGGACGTCTACGGCGGCACTACCTACGCGAATTTCAAGTCCGGGCTCACCTCCTATGTCGCGCGGCGGGGCAGAAACGTTTCGTACGGCAGTCTCGTCAGAGGCGGCACGCTCGACGTTGCGGGGTTCACTGCGGCGGTGAAGAGCGGCAGGCCGGTGGTCCTGTTCGTCGATAAATATAACGCCCTCAGCACAATCGCTGAGATGAACGGCTACGACATGATGGTGACAAACTATTACAGCGGCAATCATACGATGGTCGCTTACGGCTACCGCAACGTCGATTATTACCGCACGGAAACGAAATCCGTCTGGTCGCCCGTCTGGTACAATCCCTTCCGCTTCGTCAAAGTAACCGAGGAAGTCAATTACCGCACCGACCGTTATCTGAACGTCAAAACGGTAATCTCGTCCCTGCCCGACGGTTATATCCGGCTCTACGACTCTTGTAAGCTCGATTACGCTCTTTCGGTCAATATCTGGTGATTATGAAAAACTTATTAGAAGAAGAATTGAAAAATCTGGGGGAATCGGACGGCGAAGATATCGAAAACGAGGATCGCCGCGAACGCAACCGTAAAATCATCGCGGCGTATTACGAACCGGTCAAACGCGCGTTTCCCGTCAAAAAATTCGTCTGCGCGCTCTGTTCGGTGACGGTTTTGACCGCGGCGTGCATCGCGCTGCCGCTCGCTTTGCGCGGGGACGAAACCGTTTATATGGATTACAGCTGCGTCAAAACGGACCTTTCCATGTCCGAACTCAGCCGGGAAGCGGGCGTGAATCTGCCCGACGTTCTCGGCGGGTATACGGTGAGTTCCGCGGCGCTCTACTACGAAAAAGAGACGGAGCGCACGCTGGTCGTTACGGCCGTATATTCCTCGGCAGCCTCTCAATTTCTTGTGAGCGTGGCGGTGGATAAAAACTACGCGCCTTATATGAGCGACTACGGCTGGTTCTCCGAAGCGGCGGAACCGGCGGAAGTTGGCGGAAAGACCGTGCTCGTTTCTCGGTTCGGGGAGGTGGCGGTGATCAAATACGAAACGGAGAACCGTTTCCTCGGTTTCCGGTTCGACAGCATGGACAGGGAGGACGCGTTGCGTATCGCTGATGAAGTTATCAACGGATAAAGCGGAGCGTGCCAGATCCGCTCTGGAACAGGGAAAGATCAAACTCGCCTTCCAGCCGATTTTCGACGGCGAAGGGGGGTTCGATAAGGCGGAGGTGCTCTGCCGCCTCGAATACGAAGGCGGGATCGTCATGCCCAACGATTTCATTCCCTTCGCGGAAGAATCGGGGTATATCGACGATTTGACGCGCGGCGTGCTCCGCGAACTCGGCCGATGCGTGTCGGCGCATGCGTTTCCGGCCCTTTGTTTTTGCATCAACGTCTCTCCCATACAGTTGCAGGAACAAGGATTTGCCGGACGGTTTTGCGCGTGGGCGCGGGAAAGCGGCCTTTCCTGCCGGGCTTTGATCGTGGAAATCACGGAAAGCGCCGCGTACGAGTTCGGAGGAATCGTAAAGGAGAATCTTTCCGTGCTCTACGCGGCCGGCTGTTCGCTCGCGGTAGACGACTTCGGAAAAGGTTCTTCCGATCTCCGCAAGATGTCGGAATTGCCTGTGGGCCTTATTAAAATCGATAAAATGTATATCGACCGTATCGAGGAATCAGCGGTCGAAAGAATGTTGCGTTCCGTCATCGGCTACGCGCGCCTGACCGGTAAGAAATGCGTCGCCGAGGGCGTGGAAAAGGCGGCGCAGAAACAAATTCTCGAAAAACTTAAATGTCACTACTATCAGGGCTACTTCTTTTCCCGCCCTCTTTACGCGGAGGATTTTCTTACCCGCCTTTCCGAAAAAGACGCAAACGGCTGTTTCTTTCGTCCCCGCGCTCTTTCCTTTATACGGGAATAATTACCCGCGGCTCAAAAAAAAGCGAGGCGGCTTCGGCTTCCGCGCTTTTTTTATTTTTTATAAATGTTTTAAAAAACTATTGACAAAGGCTCCCGTATATGCTATGATTGTATCAGCGAAATAGTACAAACGGAAACGCTCGGGCGGAAACGCTCTTTTTTAAACGATTACTTGTACTATTTCACTAATACAGAAAAGGAAGCGGCCGATATGGAATTCAAAAGCAATCAGACGATCGCCTCGCAGATCGCGGCGTACGTCAAGAAAGAAATATTCAGCGGCCGTTACGCGGCGGGGCAGAAGATTTTACCCATTCGCGAGTTTGCGGCTTTTTGCTGCGTCAATCCCAACACGGTCGTGAAGGTGTATGCGGAATTGGAAGCGGAGGGATTGATCTACACGGACAGCACGCTCGGCAAGTTTGTCAACGGCGATCGGTTTCTGATCGCGGCGAAGCGGGAGGAGTATTTGAGGCTGAAAATGAAGGAATATATGCGGGAACTGGAAGGCTGCGGCGTTAAAAAAGGAGAGTTTATGGAATTGGCTGAGGAGGTGTCGAATGAGTAAAGAAGTATTCGGCGGAAGGCATATCACGAAATCTTACGGCAGAAAATCAGTGCTCGACGACGCGCGGGTAGAGCTTCCCTATCGGGGGATCGTCGGCATTTTCGGGCTCAACGGCACGGGAAAAACGACGCTTCTGCGCATTTTATCCGGACTCGACCGCGATTTCAAGGGCGAGCTCTTCAAGACGGATTTTTCCGACGTGGCGTACATGACGACGGAGGGCGGGTTTCCCTTCGGTATGCGCGTGAAAGACGCGGTGGAGTTCTACGACACATTCACCGACCGTTTGGAGAAACAAAAAATTTTCAAAGACGCGGAGGCGGCGGGGATCCGTCCCAGACAGTCTATCGGCGGGCTTTCCTCGGGCATGAAGCAATATCTGAAATTCCTGCTCGCCGTATACAGCGGCGCGCGGGTGTGCCTGTTCGACGAACCGCTCTCCAATCTGGACGTGAACCTGCGCGCGAAAATTGCCCGGACGATGATTATGGAATGCGGGGAACACCGGCTCTTTCTCATCACCACGCACGAGATCAAAGAGATCGAAACTTTGATCGACGGCTTCCTCATTCTGAAAAACGGTAAATTTTCCGATCTGTACGTCAGCGAGGACGTCCGCGAAGAAACGGGTATGAGTATAAGCGAATTTTACAGGGAGAAAGTCAATGGATAAAAAACTGTTTTTATACGAATTGAAATTTTACATAAAAGTACCGTTGATTGCGCTCGCCGCCTACCTTGCAGAGTTCTTCGTCATTTCTGTGATTATGGCGTTCATCGCACCGGAATCTCTTCGGCTTATGTTTTCGGTGCTGGATCGCTCGGCGCAGGGGCTCCTTTACGGAATCCTCGTCTTTACCTTCGTGCTCTCTGTTTACCGCACTGTCGCTTACGAAAAACTGTATGCGAAAGTCGACAAAGATTCCTTCGCGGTGCTGGGGACGAGAATGCTCTGTCTCGTCGTCTGCTGCGTGGGCGCGGTGCTTTTGCTGCTCTTCGGCGGCACGATCGCGGAATTGATTTTTCAAGCGCGCGCTCCCGTCCTTTATAACGGATTCGAGCGAAGCGCCATCGTGTTCAGCCTCTATCGCCGCAGTCCTTTCTATTTCCTCTTTTCTCTGTCGGTGTCGATGAGCGCGCTCGTCATGTATGCGGCGGCGTCCGTCGTCGTAAACGCGGTGCGAGCGGCAAAATATCCAGTCGTCAAGATCCTGGCGGGAATCGTTTGGAGCGTCGGATTATTCTTTGGTATTGTGACGCTGGTTTGCACCGTTTCGGCGGTGCTGGAAGCGCCTACCTGGGGCTTTGGAAAACTATACGCCTATCCCATGCCCTTCGATGCCTATTCGGAATATTACTACCGAGGAGGTTATGGCTCCCCCATCACCGTTTATAACGCGTGTTGGAATATCTGTAATCTGGCTACGCTTGCGGGCGGCGCTCTCATGATCCTGTTTGCCTTTGCGGCGAACGCATTTTTCAGAAGAAAGACGAATCAATTTTTGCCGAAATCGCTTCAAAGGAGGGACGGAAAATGAAAAACAATACGAAAGCGCGTATGAGAACGACACTATTGGTGCTTTTTCCTATACTGCTCGTCGGTCTGATCGGGTGCTTTATATTTTTCTTTATTTTCAATGGGAAGAGCAGGGATTTTTTACCTGCCGAGTATTATACAAAGACTCTCGCGGAAATGAAAGTCGGCGAGAGGATCCGGTTTTCCGAGGTGTGCCCGGAGTACGCACTCTTTGAAAAGGAAAATAAAGGCGGTAAATTTTTATCCCGACATCAGTATGCCAGAACTTTTTACACCTCCGACTATGAAGACGATCTGATTTTTCTCGACGAACAGGGCTATTTGCATGCCCGAAAAACAGGGCTCTATACGTTTAAGTATGTTGTCAGGGAGGCAGCGAACGAGGAAACGATCCCTTCGCCCGACGCTACATATCGGGAATATAACTTTTCCTGCGACATAGCCGTTTATGAGCATGACGAAAAAGACTATACGCCCTGGAATAACGCTCTTTCCGAATGGGACGAGAACGGGAGCTATATTCTCACCGAAAACATTGAAGTGTCCGCCTCGCTCGCCGAACGGATCTATGAGAAAGAATTTTTTTACGGTATCATCATCAATCCTTACGGTTATACCGTGGAAACGGACTATCAGCCCGCGCTTTTAAACATAAACGAAGGGATCGTAGACGGACTGAAGCTGAAAGTAAACAAAACGAGCGTTTCCGATTTTTCCGCCTTTGCGACGATAAACGGCGGACTGATCAAAAACTGTACGTCGGAAGGCAGTGCGACGGTACAAAATACTTACTGG
The DNA here is from genome assembly GCA_048465415.1 of Candidatus Scatosoma sp. Lineage (GTDB taxonomy): Bacteria > Bacillota > Clostridia > Christensenellales > Borkfalkiaceae > Scatosoma. Next base: position 201,697 of record DBFWLO010000009.1, on the reverse strand, counting down.
CAGACCGCACCCATCAACGTTCTTGGAAATCATTCCGGAGGTTATTGTTATAACAACACGGTCCGCATGACTTTATACGCCGACGCGGCGCATCTTCGGCCTTTGGGCGACGGGGGGCAGGCATGGAAGATACGGGACAATCAAGTCTATCTCGACGCTTATTATGCCAACGACGCGCTCAAATGCGGCCGCAGAAACGCCGCTGTGGAGGAAAAGGCAGAGCCCTTGCTCGAACAGGGAAATATCGTGCGCGAGCTCGACGGCAGTTCTCCCGATTATTCCAAGATGCATACGGTGACAGTCAAGACGTCCTGGGCGCCCGAGATTCGGTTCATTATTCCCGATCGGGGAAAGCTGGAAGTTTCCAGGCTGTACGAAGAGAGTATTTTAGGTTGGAGCGAAGAGACGGGAGTGCGGCATTGGCTCGTCGACGGGAAAAAGTACGAAAGTCTGAAAGACATACGCGTCACCAAAGACCTCGTGCTCGAACCGGACGTAAAGTACCGCGAGACGAAATATTTTTATGGGGAGACGGAGATCGTAAAGATCCACAACGCCGAGAAAGAAATCGTTCTTCCCACGCAATATAAATACTATAACGAGGTGAAAAAGCTAACTTCTTTTGCAGGAGAGATCTTCGACGAACTGGAGTCGGATCCGTTTGCGGTACAGCCGACGAGAATCGTCATTCCCAAAGAGCTTTCCCCGACTTTATCCGAGGTGTTTTCGGACGCGAGCGCGGAGTTTGTACGTTCGTTTCTCCGCAGAGGAGGGGCGCTGGACGTCGACGACGAACACTCCGAGCTCGTGCTTATCGATAAGCGCAATCTTTGCACGGCGGACGGCCGGACGCTGCTGCGTTATTTCGACGCCGCGGGGGAAACGGAATTTTCCGCGCACCCTCTGATCCGTAAAATTTCCTCTCATGCGTTTTTGGAGGATAACGAGCTCAAAAACTTCGACGTTTCCGACGTGGAAACTTTCGACACACTGGCGTTTTTCGCATGTAAAGCCGCCGAGTCCTTTAAGTTCGGAAAAACGCTGCAAGTAGTGTCGGCGCGTGAACAAGCGCCCGATCTTCTCCTGCTGCTTTGCGGCGGGAACGCGGAAGAAAACAGGCTCGGAAAGTTGCGTACGGTGGAAATCGACAAAGCCAATCCTTCCTTTTACGTAGAGGACGGGAGCGTGATTTCGCGCGTGAATCAATATGATACGGCGGCGCTGGTCTATTATCCCGTCGCAAGGGCGGGCACGGTGCGGATCCCCGAAGGCGTACAGATTGTAACGGCGAACGCTTTTACGAACGGAATTTTCACCGAGCTTATTTTGCCCGACTCTCTGACGCGGTTTTACACGGAGTCCGTCTCCCGGTGTCAATCTCTCGAACGAATCGAGTTCGGAGACAGCCAGACGCTGAGAATAGAACCCGATACGCATAGATCCTCGGCAGGTGCGGACGAGGTTGCGGAATCTCTGCAAGAGCTCGTCTTCGGCAGCGTTAAAAACTTATATTTTGACGAATACGCTTTTCCGGGGGTAGAGTTCGACGTTCTGACTTTGCCCGCGTCCCTGGAACGCTATTCGGGCGCTTTCAAACGCTGTTCCGCCTTCGCGATTTCTTCCGCCGGCGCTTACGAGACGGTTGACGGAGTGCTTTACGATAAGGCTGAAAAACAGTTGCAAATGTATCCCCTGCTTTCCGATCGGACGGAATTCGTCATTCCTGAGGGAACGCTTGCCGTCGCAGACTTAGCTTTTCGGAGTTGCCTTCTGACTTCCGTGACCTTTCCCGACGGTCTGCAATCGATCGGAGAAGGCGCTTTTGGCGGGTGCCCGCTCGAACAAGTGCGTTTCGGCAAAGGCCTTAGGAAGATTGACGCCGCGGCTTTCAGCGGCTGCGGGAAGCTGGTAAGCGTCGAGCTGGGAGAGTCGGAGGAGGGGCTCGAAATCGGAGACTACGCATTTTCCGATTGTAAGTCGCTTCAAACGTTCGGACGCACGGATTCGCTCGTTTCTTTGGGCAAAGAGGTTTTCAGCTATTCCGGCGTGACGGAGTTCGTATTCCCGGCCGGGCTGCAAACGATCGGGGAATCCTGTTTTGAAAACTCCCTCCTCGAAAGGGCCGTCTTTGACGACGGGTGCAAGGCGTCGATCCCGGAGCATTGTTTTTCTTCCACGCCTTTGAGTGAAGTCGTTCTCGGCGGGGTGACGGAAGTGGGGCGTTACGCGTTTTATAATTGCGCTTCGCTCTCCAAAGTCGATCTTTCGGGGATCGTAACGTTACAGATCGGCGCTTTTGAAGGATCGGGAATTACGGAAGTTAAAAACGAAACAATCACCCGCATAGAGAGCGGTACATTTAGAAACTGTAAGGCGTTGAAATCCGTCTGTCTTCCGAACGTCGGTCAGATAGGCAGTATGGCTTTTTCCGGCTGCAAAGAGCTGTGGATTGCGGAATTGCCCGTATGTAGGAGGATAGAATCCGACGGGTTTGCCGGCTGTGAGAAATTAGAAACGTTCACTTCCGCGGAATTGAATTCCGTAGGACAACGGGCGTTCGAGAACTGCGTCAAATTGACCGGAATCACATTTTGCGAAGGCTTGGAAGCCGAGATCGGAGAACGGGCGTTCAGCGGGTGTTCCGGCCTTGCTTCGCTGCTTTTTAAAAGCGGCGTCAGGATCGGCGTGTCGGCGTTTGAATACTGTACTTCGTTAAAAAAGGTCTCTATTGGCGGCGGAAGCGTCTTTTTGGGGGATTCCGCATTCAAGAACTGCACTGCGTTGACGGAAATAAACATCGAGGCCGGCGAAGGCGCAGTGTCCGCTTCGGCGTTCTTCGGCGTGAAAACTCCCCTCGACGTATATCTGAATATAGACAAAAATTTCGTATGGGAAGGAAAAGTGGCGGAGAATATTACGCTCTATGTCCCCGAAGCGCTGCGCAGGGAACTTTTGAAAAACTGGCTGGTAAACAGCGATCAGCTTATCGCTTACGATTTCGGCGATAATACCGAACCCGTTACATGAAAACGTTTATAAAATTTGTGAGAGATATAAATAGACTGCGGCGGAAAGGTATGCCGCAAAAAACAAGCCCCGGGAACGAGTTCCGGGGCTTGTTTTTGAAAGAAAAGCATAAGAAGGAGAAAAACGAGGCAAACTGTAAAAAACGGAGATAATTATGGACAAGAAATTCAGATTATTAAAAGCGGAAGAAATCGAAGTGAAAGTCAAGCAGGCGACGGAAAAAGGCGCGGTGGCGCTCATTTACAAGACCTCGCGCGTGGATATGGACATTCTCGACGAGACGGTCGGCGCCGAAAATTGGGCGGACGATTATAAGGATATCAAGGGAAATCTTTACTGCGGAATCGGGCTTCGTACCGCCGCGGACGCGCCGTTCGTGTGGAAATGGGACTGCGGCGTCGAGAGCCGCGAAGACGCGGGCAACGAAAAGAAAGGCGAGGCGTCCGACGCCTTTAAGCGCGCGGGTGTGAAATGGGGCATCGGCCGGGAATTATACACCGCGCCTTTCATCTTTTTAAATGTGCCTACCCAGAGGGAAGGGGCCAGGTACAAGCTGACGAACCCGTTTTCCAAATACGACGTAGCGGAAGTGGAGTACGACAAACTGCGTCGAATCCGCCGCCTCGTCATTGTGGACGAGCGCGGAAAAACCGTGTTTGAATATCCCAGGGAACGCATAAACTCGGGACGGGGAGAACTGCCTTTCAAAAAGATGAAAACGGAAGCGGGAAAAGAGGAATCCTGTGCCCTCCGGGAAGAGGACTGGGAAAAGATCGGCTACACGGAAGAGCAGCTTCAAGAAGTCGTGCTCAAAAAGACGGGCAAGAAGATCGGAGATCTCGACGAAAAGGAATGCAGCAGACTTCGGGATTGGATCAATAAAGTGTACGAAAAACGTCTGCAATCGGAAAGCGGAGAAAAGACGGAGGACTGAAAAATTGTCGGCGGATCGTTAATTTCCCTTGACAGGGACAAATAAATCTGTTACAATAATAAAAAAGATCGGAGGAAGTTAAGGAGTGTATATCCTTTTTTGCTGAACAATAAAAAGGGCAAAGGAGAGTTGAGGGAAAAGTGTTCCCGGAAATTCTTTTTGCCGTCAAGCAAGAAAGTGTATTTCCTTATATTCCGAAACTTCGTTTGTCGAAGTAGATGTAAGCCGCGGGAAGGATTCTGCTTTCTCGCGGCTTATTTTTGCGCGCAAAAGGGAATCGGGCGGCGGATTTCCTTTACGCGGGACAACGGAGGCAATATAATGATACGAATAGAAAATTTGACTTTTTCCTATCCCGGAAGCGTTGAAAACGTTTTTGAAGGGGTTTCTTTCGCTCTCGATACAGCTTGGCGTACGGGCTTGATCGGGCGAAACGGCCGGGGGAAAACCACTCTCCTGCGGATTTTGAAGGGCGACTTTGAGGGCGAGTATATCGGCCGCATCGTTCGTCCGGCTTACATGGAATATTTTCCCTGTCAAGTGGAACGGCCGGAAGACGCGGCCGTGGACGTTTTAAAAGAGATCAGCGGCGCAAAGGAATGGCGGATCGTCAAAGAACTGGCTTTGCTCGACGTTTCCGAAAACGTGCTGGAACGCCCTTTTTTCACCCTTTCCGGCGGTGAACAGACAAAAGCCCTGCTCGCGGCGATGTTCCTGCGGGAAGGCGGGTTTTTGCTGATAGACGAACCGACCAATCATCTCGACGCCCAAGCGAAAGACGCCGTTTCCGCGTATCTTGGAAAACAAGAAGGCTTTTTGCTCGTCTCTCACGACCGGGAATTGCTCGACGAATGTGTCGATCATATTCTTTCTCTCAACCGTACCGATATAGAAATCCAGAGCGGCAATTTTTCTTCCTGGCGGCAAAACGCCGAGTATCGGGAAAATTTCGAGCGGGAACGCAACGATAAACTGAAAAAGGAAGTAAAGCGGCTGAAAGAGGCGGCTCGGCGGACGGCGGAATGGTCGGATAAAACGGAACAAGGGAAGTTCGGCGCTCGAAATTCCGGACTTCGCGTCGACCGCGGCTACGTCGGACATAAGGCGGCCAAAATGATGAAGTCATCGAAAGTCATCGAGAAACGCAAAGAACAGGCGGCGGCGCAAAAATCGGCGCTGCTGAAAAATATAGAAGAAAAATCGGCGCTGAAAGTCCGCTCCGTTCCGTTCTATACCCGGCGGTTGCTGGAAGTGAAAAACCTGGCCGTCTCTTACGACGGCGTTCCCGCCTGCTCAGGCGTTTCCTTTTCCGTCTTTCAAGGGGACAGGATCGCGTTGAACGGAAAAAACGGCTGCGGAAAATCCTCTGTTCTCAAAGCGATCGTCGGGAGAGTTCCTTTTGACGGAGAGCTTTTGAAACCTCCGCAGCTAAAAATTTCTTACGTGGCGCAGGAACCGGAAAAATTTAACGGCTCTTTGAGCGATTACGCCCGTAAGCACGCCGTCGACGAAACCCTTTTTAAAGCGGTGCTGGATAAATTCGGTTTCGACCGCCGTGACTTTTCGTCCGACCTTCTCGCCATGAGCGCCGGACAACGGAAAAAAGTTGAGCTCGCCCGGAGTTTGTGCGAAGAAGCGCACTTGTATATCTGGGACGAACCTCTAAATTATATAGACGTTCTGTCCCGTATCCAGATAGAGGAAACCGTTCTCGCCTTTCACCCTACCCTCCTTTTTGTCGAACACGACGGAGCTTTTCGCCGCGCAATCGCCGCTTCCCTCGTCGAGATCTGACGGGTAAGGTTTTCCCTGCGCTGTTCTCTTCTAAGCTCTCCGCTGTATTCCTCGGGACGCCGCTCGGGAGTACGGAGACGAATGTAAGCCTATTGGCAAAAAGTAACGGCAAAATAGAAGTGTAATATCCTTTTGTGACAAATAGATATAATCAGGCTGAAAGCATTGACAATCTAAGTAGAAGTCGCGAAAAACTCTATATCAGGAGTAGAAAGTACAAAAAAACCTCTCTACCCACAGTAGAATTTCTCTTTTTCGCTCTACGCGGCCAAAAAATACGGTAGAATTTGTCGAACGAATCCGGGCGGGAACGCAAAATGCCTAAGGGGAAAAAGAATAATTTTTGTATAGATATAGAGATCACTCTTTTTTCCGTGACGAGACGCCGCAGCCAAAGCTCCGACTTTATCGGAAATACGCATAAAAAGGAGACTTTTTCCGGGGAAATATCCGATCTTCTGCCGCTCGGATAAGCGGAAGCTCCGTTTGTCTCTGTTTGCATAATTATACACATAATAAATAATTAATCGTATTTTAAGAAGGGATCGTCGCCGGGAAGAGGAGATAGAGCAAGGGTGAACAGGGGTAGAATCGCAAAAACGGCGAGTAGAGCGCGGAAACTGCGGAGTAGGTTGAAATTTCCCGGAAAAGCGGATAAAATAATATCAGTACAGAAAAAGTCCGCCGCGGCCCCGAGGGAGCGCGGAAGAAAGGCCGGGAGGCCGGGACGTTCAAATTTGAAAAAAAGGAGTTTTATAGTATGAACGATATGTCTGTTGCCGTTCCCGAACTCGAAAGGGGACAAAATTATTTGGGCAGAAGAGGCTGGTGCGAGCCGGATTCTAAGATTTATACCCCGCTCACGACGGAAGTGGGGAAATCGATGCGCGCCGAGAACGAGAAGAAGAAGGCTCTTCCCCGGTCTGCAAAGACACAGAAGGAAGTCGTGCCGTTGTTTTTCGCGACGGACGACAACTATCTGCCCTTTCTGTCGGTGACGCTCGAATCCTTAAAGGAGAATTCTTCCAAAGACTTCCTTTATAAAGTTTATGTTCTCCACTCGGGCGTGAGCGACGAGTATGCCGAAAAGATTCTCAAATATGCGGAAGAGGATTTCGAGATCGCTTTCGTCGACGTGACGGAAAAACTCAAAGAAATCTCTGCGTTCCTGCACATGCGCGATTATTACACCTGCACCACCTATTTCCGTATTTTTATTGCGGGTATGTTCCCGCAGTACGATAAAGCGCTGTATCTCGACTGCGATACGGTGATTCTGGGCGACATCAGCGCGCTCTATTCCTACGATCTCGGCGGCAATCTCATCGGCGGCGCGCCCTGCGAAGGCGTGAACAGCTTCGAGGTGTATAAAAAATACGTCTCCGAAGTGGACGGACTCGATCCTTCCATGTTCTTCAACGCCGGCGTCATTTTGATGAATCTGAAAAGTTTCCGCGAAGAGAATTTCTACGAGCGATTTGCCGATCTTCTCAAAAAATATAAATTCACCGTCATTCAGGACGAGGACTATCTCAACGTCCTCTGCCAGGATCGGGTGTTGCAGCTTCCCCGCGCCTGGAATAAATTCCCCGTCGCGAAGGATACCCTTCCCCGCGAAGACCTGCGCATCGTGCATTACGGCATGACCTGGAAACCCTGGCACTATTCCGACATTCCCTATCAGGAATATTTCTGGGAGTACGCCGAGCGGACGGAGTTTTACGGCGTCATCAAAGATATTTTCGACAATTTCTCGTTCGCGGATATGCGTCGGGATATCGCGTGCGAAACGGGGTTGCAGGCGCTTGCCCGCAGCGAGATCGAACGCGCCGACGGATATTTCAAAACTTACGGCAAACGTTACGGAAAAATAAAGTAAACCGAAAAAACATCGGCAAAAGGGCATACCATGGATTTGACCAACGTATCTCCCGATCGGAGGGAGGTCCTTGAAAAAATAGCGCTTTACGAGCGGGAGGAGCGTTTCGACGAAGACGTCGAAAACGATCCCCCCACGATCGTTCTCACGCCGGATAAAGTGGATTATCTGCGTAAAAAGCCGTGGAGCAAAGTCAAAACCTCGTTCGCGAACTTCGTGGCGGATCACTATTTTTCCCATCTCATCAAAAAAGGCGTCATTCTCACGGAACCCGCGGAAGGAACGGAGCATCTCCGCGCTCTCGCAGACGGCGCGATCGTCACCTGCAATCACTTCTCACCTTACGACAATTATATCGTCTATCGCGGGATCAAGGACGCGCTGCCGAAAAAGCGGCTGTATAAAGTGATCCGGGAGGGCAACTATACCTCTTTCCCCGGCCTTTACGGTTTCTTTTTCAAAAACTGCGACACGCTGCCCCTTTCGAGCAATATGCGCACGATGATGAATATGCTTTCGGCGGTCAACACGCTTTTGAAGGAAAGGAATACGATTCTCATTTACCCCGAACAGGGTATGTGGTGGAACTATCGTAAGCCCCGTCCCTTTAAAAGCGGCGGCTTCAAAATGGCTTTCCGGGCCAAAGTCCCCGTGGTGCCTATGTTCATCACGATGAAGGACGGCGGCAGGCTCGGGCCGGACGGCTATCCCATACAGATCCACACCCTGCATGTGATGAAGGCCGTTTATCCCGAGCTGTCCCGCAGCGAAAAGGAAGGTGTGGAACTGATGAAGAAACAGGCTTTCGAGGAATGTAAGGCGAAGTATGAGGAGGTCTACGGTATGCCGCTCGTCTATCACTCGGAGGAAGGGAGCGAAGAATGATTTTATATAGTGCCGTAATTTTCATAGCCGTGCTTCTTTTATCGACGGGAAATATTCTTTTTTCCGCGCCGCGTTTCGGATTCGGCGCGGGATTCGCGATTCTCTGCGTTCTTCTCAGCGTAGTCGCGGCGATCGCCGTGGACGGCGTGTTCGCCGCCTTAATCAGACGCATGCCGGAGAAATGGTTCGCGCACGATAAGAAATTTTTTCAGGTATCCGCGAAGGAAAAGAAATTTTACGAAAAGCTTAAAATCCGCAAATGGAAGGAAAAGATTCCCGAACTCGGTCAGTTCACCAATTTCCATAAAAACAAAGTGGCGGATCCGCACAATAACATATACCTTAGGCGCTACATGTTGGAAGCGTGCTACGGCGAAGCGATTCATCTCGTCTGCGTCGCGGTCGGATTTCTGATCGTCTTCTTTTTTCCGCTCAAATACTGGCTTTGCTTCGGATTTCCCGTAGCCGTAATCAATGCGCTTCTGCACCTGCCGCCCTTCTTTATCCTCCGCTATAATTTCTATAAAATGAAACTTCTCTATCAGAGGAACGAGCGCCGGGAGCTTCGCGCGGGCAAAATTTTATGCGAAACGTCCGCCGAAGCGGAAAAGAAAAACGTAAAGGAACCGCCGAAGGAATATTCCGCCGTGCCGGAGGAAGATGCGGACGAGGAAAATATTCACGTCTGTTCGGCTTGAACGCAAAAGAAATTCATGAAAACTGTGTGAAAAAGGGCAAAGGATATTGACAAAAACGAAAAACGTGCTATAATATATCCGTTGCCCGTCAGGCGAAAAGAAAAAATTTTCCATAAAATAGCAGCCGCCGATTCGGTTGACCGGGCCGTACGAGTCTCGGAGTATATCAATCGGGCGGCTTTTTTACGGGTATTTTTGCCTTGCGGCGGAAACTCGTAAGAGCGGAAAGGGCAAGATACGGGAACGGAGGAATTTGGTTATGAAAACAGACGTAGTTATCGTCGGCGCGGGGCCCGCGGGGATCTTTACGGCGATCGAGATGCTGAGAAAGGACAGCAAAAAGAAGATCGTCGTCGTGGAAAAAGGCAAATCGGTGGAAGAGCGTCACTGCCCGAAGGTAAAGACGCAGAAATGTATGAACTGCAAACCCTATTGCCACATCACGACCGGGTTTTCCGGCGCGGGCGCGTTTTCGGACGGCAAGCTGTCGTTAAGCTGCGAAGTGGGCGGCGATCTGCCGACTTTGATCGGCGAGACGCTCGCGCAGGAAACCATCGACTATACGGATAAAATTTATCTCGAATTCGGCGCGGACGAGCATATCGAAGGGATAAACGTCAGCGAGGAAGTCAAGGAAATACGCAAGCGCGCCATTCAGGCGGGCCTGAAGCTCGTGGACTGCCCCATTCGTCACATGGGCACGGAAAAGGCGCAGAGCATTTATCTCTCCATTGAAAAGTATCTGCAAAATCACGGCGTGGAGATTCTCTTCGGCTACGAATGCAATTCACTCGTCATCGAGGAGGGCGCCTGCAAGGGCGTATGCGTCGCCAAAGCGGACGGAAGCAAGAGCCTGGAAATTTTCGCCGAAGACACGGTGGTGGCGACAGGCCGCCGCGGCGCGGACTGGCTGGAAAAGCTCTGCGAAAAGTACGGCGTGGAACACGTCCCCAGCACCGTCGATATCGGCGTGCGCGTGGAGGTGAGGAACGAGGTCATGGAAACGGTGAACAAGGTGCTCTACGAGTCCAAACTCATCGGCTATCCCAAGCCCTTCAAAAATAAGGTGCGCACGTTCTGTCAGAACCCCGGCGGTTTCGTCTCGCAGGAAAACTACGACAATAATCTCGCCGTCGTCAACGGCCATAGTTATAAAGAGCTGAAAACGAACAACACCAACGTCTCCATTCTCTGCTCGCATAACTTCTCTTATCCGTTCAACCAGCCGATCGCGTACGCGCAGAAGATCGGCGAACTGACGAATATGCTCGGCGCGGGGCACATTCTCGTCCAGCGCTTCGGGGACATTCTCGACGGTAAACGCACCTGGGACAAGGAACTCACCCGCTCGAATATCCGTCCCACCCTCAAAGACGCGGTGGCGGGCGACATCACGGCGGCGATGCCTTATCGCACGATGATCAATATCATCAATTTCATTCAGTCGGTCGATTACGTCGTACCCGGCTTCGCGTCCACCGAAACGCTGCTGTACTCGCCCGAACTCAAATTTTACAGCAACCGCATTAAAATGGACACCGATTTCAACACCAACATCGCGGGGCTTCACTGCCTCGGCGATTCGAGCGGCTGGACGCGCGGACTGATGATGGCGTCCGTGATGGGCGTATTGATGGGGCGTAAACTGGCGTAATTACCCGGCCGGCCGAAAATCGCGCGAAAAAAGACGGATATGGAAATATCCGTCTTTTCCTGTTTTTCATATTTTCAAGGTATGTAAACGTTTACTTTAACGTTTTCAAAGTATTATAAACGTTATTGACGAGTCCTTCGACAGGTTTCATTTCCGTGACGACGATCTGGCAAGTTTTGTCTCCCGAATTTGTCACGATCATCGTCTGCGTCATCGAGACCACCTGCATCATCGTTGCCTTGTAAGAAACCACGGTGATTTTTTGGGATCCCTTGCTCCTGTGCTCGATTTTGATGTCGGAAAGAGTCATTTGCGCATCTTCGAGCTCCGGTTTGATCGTAGTCTCGAAACTTTCCAGCGTCAGCGTCTCGAATATCTCCGACTTCGGCATATAGGTGACAATGATGTTGCTGCCGCCCAGATTGGATTCCGAAAACGTGACCATTGTTCCCGCATCGGTTTTCTCCCAGGTTTTCGGGTAGGCGAAGGATATGTAATCGCTTGCATAAACGACGTAGCCTTCGGGCGTCGGTACCTCGGACGTACCCGGCGTGGATTCGGAGGGCTGGGACGTACCCGGCGTAGATTCCGACTGCGCATCGTCTTTCTTGTCGTTGCAGGCGGCGATGGAGAACAGACCGCAGAGCAGCGTGGCGGCAGCGACGAGGGCTAAAAGTTTCTTTTTCATAATTCCTCCCTGTAAATCCCCTGAATATTGTTAAAGGATTTATCGATATCAATATTATAACACGTGCGAGCCACCTTGTCAAGGGAAAAAAGAAAAATAAAAAGAGCGGAAAACGACCGTTTGGAACATAATTTTGAAAATTTCCGACGGAAAAAAGTGTAAAGAAGCGATTTTTTTGAAAAGAAAATTTTTTTCGCTCTTTTTCGCAAAAAAAAGAGGAAAACGCGGCGTAAAAATCGTATATATTAATATTAAAAATACGCGTCTGCAAAAGCGGAGGCGAGGGAACGGATAAGGAGGCGGGGAATGACGGAGGAAGCAAGCGCGGCCGCGGCCGTGAAAGAACGAACATGCGAGATCGAAGACCGGTTTCTCTCTCCCTATGCCCAAAAGTCGAGAGACACGGCCGGCCGGGCGCGAAAGGAAGAGCCCTGCGGGTTCCGCACCGATTTCCAGCGGGACCGCGACCGGATCATTTACAGCAATTCTTTCAAGCGCCTGAAAAACAAGACGCAGGTGTTTTTCGCGCCCGAGGGGGATCACTACATCACCCGTTTGACGCATACGCTGGACGTGGCGCAGATCGCCCGCTCGATCGCCCGCGCCCTTTCCTTGAACGAGGATCTCACGGAAGCGATCGCGCTCGGCCACGATCTCGGTCATACGCCCTTCGGCCATGTGGGCGAACGGGTGCTGGACAAGCTCTGTCCCTTCGGCTTCGAGCACAACGTGCAGTCGCTGAGAGTGGTGGACGTCATCGAGAAGGACGGTCGGGGACTCAATCTCACCGAAGAGGTCCGGGACGGTATTTTGCAGCATAAGAGCACCGGCCGCCCCGCGACGCTGGAAGGCGCGGCGGTGTCGCTGGCGGATCGGATCGCCTATATCAATCACGACATCGAGGACGCGATCCGCGCGGGGATTTTAAAGGAGCAGGATCTGCCGGGAAACGCCGTGGAAACGCTCGGGCACGCCACCAGGGAGCGGATCAATACGGCGATCACCGACATCTATACCCATTCCCTCGGCAAAAACTGCGTTTGTATGTCGCCCGAAGTGGCGGACGCGACGTTTGAATTGCGCACGTTTATGTTTAAAAATATCTATTCTCTGACGAATAAAGCCATGCAGGACAGCGCCGAACGCATGCTCACGGTGATGTACGAATATTTCATGCGGCACCCGGAGCGTCTGCCGGCGCAATATCTGAGACTGGAAAAGGTATCGCCGAAAGAACAGATCGTCTGCGACTATCTTTCGGGCATGACGGACCGGTACGCGATCGGCGTATTCAAGAGCCTGTTCATTCCCGAGACGTTTTCCGTGGGAGGTGTTACGGTATGAGCGGAGGCGGGAGAGGCATCGATCCCCGTTTTATGCAGGAGCTGAAACAAAAGAATAACATCGTGGAGGTGATCGGCAGTTACGTCCCGCTCGACAGAAAGGGCGGCAACTATTGGGCGTGCTGTCCCTTTCATCACGAAAAGACGCCCTCCTTTGCCGTCAACGAAGCGGATCAGTTCTATCACTGTTTCGGTTGCGGCGTATCGGGCGACGTCGTGATGTTCGTGCAGGAGATCGAATCGACCGATTTCATGGGCGCGGTGCGGATCCTGGCGCACCGCGCGAAAATGTCCGTGCCCGAAAGCAACTTCGATTCGGAAAAATCGGCGGCTCTGAAAAAAAAGCGGGACAACCTCGTTAAAATTTTACTGGACAGCGCCCGGTTCTATCTTTCCAATCTTTACGGCGGCCGGGCGGAGGAACACCTCCAATATATCTCCCGGCGCCGTCTCGCACCGACGACGGTGAAAAAATTCGGACTCGGCGCTTCGCTGGATTTCTACTCCCTGCCCGAATACCTTTCGGGAAAAGGATATACGAAAGAGGATTTGTTGGACAGCGGCGTGCTCACGGAAGGGAAGAACGGACGACTCATCGATTCGCAGGGCGGAAGACTGATCTTTCCCATCATCAACGCTTTCGACGAAGTGGTCGCCTTCGGCGGCCGGCTGCTCGAAAAATCGGATTTTGCCAAATATAAGAATACGAAGGAAACGATGCTCTTTAATAAGAGCAAGACGCTCTATAACATCAATCTGCTCAAAAAGCTCAAACGCTTGGAAACGATCAAAGAAGTGATCGTCGTCGAAGGATATATGGATACGATCTCTCTATATCAGGCGGGATTTATGAACGTCGTCGCGTCTATGGGTACCTCGCTCACCAAAGACCAGGCGCGGCTCGTCAAGCGGTATTCGGAAAAAGTGCTCATCAGCTACGACGGGGATTTCGCCGGCCAGAAAGCGGATCTAAGAGGGCTGGAAATCTTGAAGGACGAAAATCTCAGCGTGCGGGTGGTGCCTCTGCCCGAAGGCCTGGATCCCGACGACGTGGCGAAGCAGGGCAGGGAGGCGTACCAGGCCTGTCTCGACGCGGCGATGCCGCTCATCGATTATAAGATACATTCGCTCGAACGGAAGTACGATCTGACAAAATCGGAGGAAAAGCGCGTCTTTCTCACCGAGGCGCTCAAAGTGGTGCGCACGGCGGAGAGCGAGAGCGAAAAGGAAGAACTTTTAAAGAAGCTCCGCGACAAGACGGGCATCACCTATCAGTCGCTGGAACGGGACTTGCAGAACCTGCCCGAAGAGAAGCAGCTGGAAATCGCGGTGCCGCCGCCCTCGGAAGCGGGTACGGACAAATACAGGAAAGCCGCGCGCTTTATCCTGGCCGCGAAACTTTTTTCGGCGCCTTACGCGGAAAATTGCGATTTAAGTGGTATCGAATTTGAAGATAATGTGCATAAAATCATAGCGGAATATATCATAACCTGCGAAAAGAACGCGCAAAGGGTGCGTCCGAGCGAGCTTTTCGAGATTTTGGACGAGAATTGTCCGGAATTTAACGAGATCCTCGATCTCAATTACGGGGACAAGCTGAGCGGCGGGATCGCGGAGCGATTTTTCTCGGACAGCGTGAAGACGATGGAAAAAGAGAGACTGTTTGAAAAAATAAGAATGTATACCAAGCTCTTTTCCGAGGAACGGAATACGGAGAAGCGCAAAGAGATCGCCCGCAGGATCGACGAATACACAAAACTTTTGAAATAATTTACAGATACGCAGATAAAACAGGCGACTGTTTCGGTTATTAAACGGAGGATAAAACAAGTGATATCCGAGCAAAAACTCAATGAAATTTTAAACGGCATCATCAACAATTACAAGATGAAGGGAAGTATTTCCACCAACGCGCTCTGCGACATCATGGAGAAGTACGACACCAACCCCAACCAGATCGATTATGTTTATAAGTCTATCGGCGAAGCGGGAATTCAGATTGTCGATGAAGACGAACGGGACAGGGAACTGTTTGAACAGGCGCTTTCGGACATCGGACTGGACGATCCCGTGAAGATGTACCTCAAAGACATCGGCCGCGTGCCCCTTCTTTCGGCCGACGAGGAAATCGAGCTCGCGAAACACATGCTCGACGGCGACGAAGCGGCGAAGAAACGGCTTTCGGAGGCGAATCTTCGTCTCGTCGTTTCCATTGCCAAACGGTACGTGGGGCGGGGCATGCTCTTTCTCGATCTCATTCAGGAAGGCAATTTAGGGCTCATGAAAGCCGTGGAAAAATTCGATTATCAAAAAGGGTTCAAGTTTTCGACCTACGCGACCTGGTGGATCCGGCAGTCGATCACGCGCGCCATCGCCGACCAGGCGCGCACGATCCGTATTCCCGTGCACATGGTGGAGACGATCAATAAACTGACGCGGGTTTCGAGGATTCTCTTGCAGGAGCTCGGCCGCGAGCCCACTCCCCGCGAGATCGCGGAAAAGATGGGCGTATCGGAGGAGCGCGTCTGCGAGATTCAGAAGATCGCGCAGGATCCCGTCTCTTTGGAAACGCCGATCGGCGAAGAGGAAGACAGTCACCTCGGCGATTTCATCGAGGACGACAAGGCGACGACGCCGAGCGATTCCGTCGCCTTCACGATGCTCAAAGAGCAGCTTTTGAGCGTTTTGGACACGCTGACTCCCCGCGAGGAAAAAGTGCTGCGGCTGCGCTACGGCATCGACGACGGCAAGCCTCGCACCCTCGAAGAGGTGGGCAAGGAATTCAACGTCACGAGAGAGCGGATCCGCCAGATCGAAGCGAAGGCGCTTCGGAAACTCCGCCACCCGTCGAGAAGTAAAAAACTCAAAGATTTTCTCGAATAATGGCTTACGGCAAACGCATCGAGATTTTGTGCTCGCTTCTCAGCCCCGCGGAAGTGTTCGCGGACGTGGGCTGCGATCACGGATACTGCTCGGAATATATGCTGAAAAACTCCCTTTGCAAAAAGGCGATCTTATCCGACGTGAGTAAAGGGAGTCTCGCCAAAGCGGAAGCGCTGCTTTCCGCTTACATAGAAAAGGGGCTTGCGGTTCCCGTGCTCGGCGACGGATTTTACGGCGTACCTCCCGAAACGGACGAAGTGATCATCGCCGGCATGGGCGGCCGCGAGATCGTGGAAATCCTCTCCGACGAAAAGTACGGGTTTCTCCCCCGGACGTTCGTCTTGCAGCCCATGCACGACGCCGAGAAGGTGCGGCGGTATCTCGTGGGCGCGGGGGCGTACCTCGAACGGGATTTCACTTTCCGCGACGGCAAATTTTACGACGTGATCCGCGGCCGAAGGCTGAATCGAGACGAAGCGCCCCAGCGTTATACGGACGCGGAGTATGAATTCGGCAAAGAAAACCTCGCGGCGCGGCCGGCCGATTTTCTGGAACGGACGCAAAAACAGCTGAAAAATCTCGGGCGCTATCTCAAAGAGCCCGCCTTGCAGGCGCAGAGCCGCGAAGAACTCGAAAACAGAAAAAAAAGATTGGAGGAGGCGCTTCATGGCGACGCTGCAAGAAGTTTATAAAATCGCCGACAAACTCGCGCCCAAAGCGCTCAGCGACGAGTATTGCGCTCTCTACGGCGCTTACGACAACAGCGGCGTGCTCGTCGATACGGGCGAAAAGATCGAAAAAATACTCTTTTCTCTCGACTTATCCCGCGCGGCGGTGGAGAAAGCGATAAAGAAAGGCGCGAAACTCGTCGTCACCCACCACCCCGCGATCTATGGGAAAATCGACGCGATCCGGTCGGGGGACTTCGATCCCTTAGGCGAAAAGCTCGTCGAATGTATAAAGAACGGCGTGTCCGTGATCTCTATGCATCTCAATCTCGACGCCGCGCCCGGCGGTATCGACGAAAGTCTCATGGGAGCGGTGATCTATGCGGCGGGAGGAAGGCCCGAAGATTGGGACGGCGGCGCGGCGATTATGCACCCCCTTTCCGCGGGCGGTTACGGCAGAGTCTGCGACGTTCCGGAAACTTCGCTCGGCTTTCTCGCCGAGGCGTTGAAAAATATACTGCCCGCGTGCCGGCTGGCTGTGTACGGGGAGAGCGGGAATCCGGTGCGCCGCGCGGCGAGTTTCTGCGGCGCGGGGGCGGACGAAGAAGCGGTGCGTTTCGCGTGGGAACACGGCGCGGACGCGATCATTTCCGCCGATTTCAAGCATCATATCCTCGCGCTTGCCGCTGAGAAGGGGCTTGCCGTCATACAGCCGACGCATTACGCGTCGGAAAATTACGGCTTTGAAATATATTGTCAAAAAATCCGGGAGCGGGTGGACGTGCCGTGCGTAATGCACACGGACGCAGCCCTGCTCTGACGGGAGGAGAATATCATGTCACAGTTACAATCCATTTTAAACTATCAGGAGATCGACAAACGTCTTTACGCGCTGGAACGCGAGCTGGCGGGCTGCGAGGAGCGTAAGGAATACGTCAAGGCGAAGAAATTTTTGGAGACGGCGGCGGACAAGTTGGATTCGTACGACGCGAAAGCCGCGCAGCTGAAAAACGCGGCGGTCGAGCTGACGAAGAAATATCTCAAAACGGAAGACACGTTAAAGGATTTCGCGCATCTCGACGAGCTCGTGGAAGGGGGCGCGGACATCGCGTTTTATAAAAAGAACGCCCTTTCTATCTCCGATCAACTGAAAAAGATCAAGTCGGAGCTTGGCGCTTTGATGGCGGCGATCAATTCGACGCACGAGGAGTATCAGAAGCTCAAAAAACAAGTCATCGCCATGCAGAAACAATACAAGGACGCGTACGAGAAATACAACGCGGTAAAGGCCTCCAAAGAGGACGAGAGAAAGGCCATCGAGAGCGAACTGGCGGCCGCGTCGTCGGGGATCGCGCCCGAAGCGATGGAACGATATAAGACCAAGCGCAAGGAGCGGATCTTTCCCGTCGTGGGACGGCTCAAAGATAACCGCTGTCCGTTCTGCGGTATGGAGCCGCCCCTCGCGGCGAGGAGCAAACTCACGGGCGGCGCCGTCATCGAATGCGACAACTGCCGGAGAATCATTTACAGCGAATAATTCGTTGGAAACAGTTTTTACGGAATATGGAGTCCCTATTCCGTAAAAATTTCTTTTAAATATCACTTTTCCGAACGCTGCAAAGATTTGGCGCATATAATGAAATGTGCAAAAAGTAATCGCGAAAATCAATTTAAGAGCCGTGGAGCGGAACGCTTCGGCGTTTAAACGCCTGACGAAGACGAAGCTGTGCGCGGTGGTCAAGGCGGACGCCTACGGGCACGGCGCTGAGGAAGTGACGAACGCTTTGAGCGGCGTCGCGGACATGTTCGCCGTTGCGCTCGCCGACGAAGGGATCGCCGTCCGCACGGCGGCGGGCGGGAAGGAAATTCTCGTGCTCACGCCCCCGGTGGACGAAGCGCAGGCGCTCGCCCTGCTCCGCAACGGTTTCACCGCCTCCGTGCCCAATCTCTGGACGGCGCGTCTGCTCCTCGAAACCTGCCGGAAGTACGGCGGGACGCTGAGGGCGCATCTGCAAGTCAACACGGGCATGAACCGTTACGGCATGAACGCCCCCGCGCTCGGCAAGGTGTGCAAGTTTTTGAAGAACACACCCGTGCGGGTGGAGGGGCTCTATTCTCATCTTTATGCCCATTCCCTGGCGGAATCGGAAAAACAGCGGGCCTTGTTTGTAAGATGCAAAGCGGTCTGCGAGCGGTATTATCCCAAAGTCCTTTGTCATCTCTCTTCCACTTACGGCGCGCTTTTGGGAGACGCTTTCGCCTTCGATATGGTGCGCGTGGGGCTGGGGCTTTACGGCTATCTGCCCGAGGGCATGGACAAGGAACTTTACGGAAAAATCCGGCTGCAAAAGGCGATGAAGGTTTACGCGCAGGCGGTGGAGACGCATAAATACCGCTTCGGCGGCGCCGGGTACGGCGTTTTGCCCGAAGAGACGCGCGCGGGCTTTTCCCGGCTGACGACCTGGCGGGTGGGGTATGCGGACGGGTTCGGCCGGCAAAAAGACAACGGTATGCACGGGGGCGAAAAAAACGCCAATAACCTCTGCATGGACGTGTGCGTGCGCCGGGGCAGAAGCGAGCGGGGCGGCTATACGCCCGTCCTGACCGACGCGGCGAAGGCTGCGGAGGAGACGGGGACGATCGCTTACGAGATCCTTTGTTCCGCGACCAAGCGGGCGGAGTTTGTATATGAATACAGATAAACTGCATTTCGCGGAAGGCGGGGAAGCCCTGCCGCCCGGGAAGAGAAAAGCCGCGCTGCGCGCGTATATGAAGCGCCGACGCGGCGAAAACGAGAATCGGGACGCCAAGGAAGCGCTGCTCGTCGAAAACTTTTTCAAGGCGGGTTTGGGAGAAAAAGCAAACTTTTTCGTCTATCTGAGTTTTTCTTCCGAAGCCCCGACGGACAAGCTCATAGAAAGCCTTCTCGCCCGGGGAAAGAGCGTGTATTGTCCGCGGGTAGAGGGCAGGGAAATGGCCGCGGCGCTTTTTTCGGACGATTTCGCGCTTTCCCCGTACGGGATCCGCGAACCTGTCGAGAAGGCGTATACGGGCGGGCTGGACATAGCGGTTCTGCCCCTCCTCGCCGTGGACGAGCGGGGGAATCGGCTCGGGTACGGCGGCGGATATTACGACAGATTTTTGAGGGCGCGGCCGGAAATCTTACGCGTCGCCTATTGTTTCGATTTCCAGCTCGTGCGGGAAGTGCCGCGCGAGGCATGGGACGAGCGGGCGGATCTCATCGTGACGGACAAGCGCATCGTCGATACGAAAAGAAAAGTTTAACCAAGGAAGAGATCAAAATCGGAGGAAGATATGTCGAATTTCAAAACCAAATGGAAGGTATTCTGGCGGCTCGTGGGCGAATGTTTCATGCGTTCGCTGACTCCCGGCATCATGTATTTCGCCGCAAGTTTAGTGCTGCTCATCATACAGGCGAAGAATTTCAGCTATTCGGCGTCCGTCGCCTGGGCGGTGGTCTGCGCCGCGGCGTCGCTCGCCTACAACGGTTTTTTGATGTGGGTTTGCGGCGGCAGCCACTACGAAATGCTCGTTTCGGGAAATATGAAGCGGCGTTCGGCGATGCAGCTCGGCAGCGAACTCAATATCACGAGCTATAAATTCCAGAAAGAATATCGTCCCTGGAAAGGTTTCGTCATCGGACTCATGATCGCCGTGCCCGTCATCGTCGGCAGTATCGTGCTCGGCTGCAACCAAGAAGAAATGCTGCTGGCGATGAAAAACGAGGACGTGACGATCAGCCGTACGCTCGCCGTATTCGTACTTATTTTCGACTGTCTGGGCGGTTGGGCGCTTTTGCCCTTCCAGATCGCCAACGCCGCGAATATTTCCGTCAGTTATTTTGCGGCGATTTCGCTCGCGGCTCTTCCCGTCGCCGTTTCGGGCGGTCTCTACATCGCCGGGGCGTACGGGCGCCGCAATAAGACGTTGCGCCAGCAGGAGATCGCGGCGCGGGCGGAGGAAGAGGCCCGGAACAAACCGCAGAAGATCAACTACGGCGGACTTCCCGGCACGAAGCCGAAAAAGCGCAAATAATAAAGCCCGGCGCACAAAGAAAGCGCGGGCGGAAAAATCCGGAGAAAAAACAGTGAGAATCATCGGCGGAACATACAGGAGCAGAGTATTGGCGGAGTTTCCGGGAACGGAGGTACGCCCGACGGCGGACAGAGTCAAGGAATCCCTTTTCAATATCCTCGCGCTCAGAATAACCGGCGCGCGCGTGCTCGATCTCTTTTGCGGCAGCGGCGCGCTGGGGCTGGAATGTCTTTCGCGCGGCGCGAAGGAAGTCGTATTCAACGATTTTTCCAAAGAGAGCGTAAAGCTGTTGGAAAAGAACATGAAAACGCTGGGGATCGCCAAAGAAGAAGCAAAGGTGTTTGCGCTCGATTTTTCCGTGTGTCTGGACGCACTCAAAGGGGAGTTCGATCTCATCTTTCTCGATCCGCCCTATCGCTTGGACTACGGCGCTGCGGCGCTTAAAAAAATAGCCGAAAGAAGGCTTTTGAGCACGGCGGGGGCCGCGGTCTACGAACGGGACAAACCCTTTGCGGAAAAGATCGAAGGACTGGAACTGTACGACGAGAGAAAATACGGAAAAACGTACCTGAGCTTTTTCCGGCGGGCGGCAAAGACCGGGGAGGCGGACGGGTGAGCGAAAAAAGAAAATGCGTGTTCTCGGGTACTTTCGATCCGCCCACGCTCGGGCATAAGGCGTTGATCGAGGACTGTCTCAAACTCTTCGACGCAGTGACGGCGGCGGTGATGGTCAATCCCGATAAAAAGCCCTATTTCAGCGAAGAACAGCGTATCGAAATGCTGCGGTTGATGTTTCCCCGCGAGCCCCGATTAAAAATTATCTGTTTCTCGGGCACGGCGGCGGAACTTTTGAAACGGGAAGGGACAAATATTTACGTACGCGGGATCCGCAACACGGTGGATTTCGAGTATGAAAACGCCAACTATTTCGCTTCGCGCAAGCTGAATCGGGAGATCCTGCCCGTTTATCTGCCCTGCCGCCAGGAACTTCTGCACGTGAGCTCCACCGTCGTCAGGAACAGCCTGAAATTCGCTGCGCCGATCGACGAATACGTGAGCGAAGAAGTGAAAGGATATATTTACGCCTGCTTGAAAGAACGTGCGGGCACGGAAAAAGAACGGCGATAAGCGGGGAAAAGGAAGAGTCATACGAAAGCAGGACGAAAAGGAGTGTCGAGCGCAATCATGTTGGAAAAACAGTGCTATGTGCCGGAACCGGAGGAATTCCTTGCGGAAACTCCGCTGCCGGAGGATTTGAAAGAACTCAAACGCAGGCGGGACGAAGAGATCAAAGCGGTCATCGCGGGCCGGAGCGACAAAATGCTGCTCGTCATCGGGCCGTGCTCGGCGCACGAATCTGCGCCCGTCCTCGAATACATCTCTCGTCTGGGAAAAATCAACGAGAAAGTCAAAGAACGGCTGGTGCTGGTGCCCAGGATCTATACAAATAAACCCCGCACCAAAGGCGTGGGGTACAAGGGAATGTTCGTGCAGCCCGATCCCGACGGAGAGGCGGACATCGTGCGCGGGATACGCAGTATCCGCGCCCTCCATATCGCGGCGATGAAGGAATCGGGCCTGACGGCGGCGGACGAAATGCTCTATCCCGAAAACACGGCCTATGTCGAGGATCTTCTTTCCTATCACGCCATCGGCGCCAGAAGCGTCGAGAATCAGCAGCATCGGCTGGTGGCGAGCGGTATCGATACGCCCGTGGGTATGAAAAATCCCATGAGCGGCAATCTGCCGGCGATGATGAATTCCATTTTCGCCGTACAAAGCCCCCAGGTATTCAAGTACCGCAACTATCAGGTGCGCTCGGCGGGCAATCCCTACGCGCACGCGGTTTTGCGCGGCGGCGTGGACGGCGGCGGCGCCGACGTGCCCAATTTCCATTTCGAGACGGTGATGAAGGTGGTGGAGCTTTACCAAAGCGCAAAACTTGCCAATCCCGCGATCATCGTGGACTGCAATCATTCCAATTCCGGCAAGCAGTGCCGCCAGCAGCTGCGGATCGCGGCGGAGGTTATGCAGAACCGGCGTTACAGCGCCGATTTCAAACAGATCGTCAAGGGGTTCATGATCGAGAGTTTCCTCGTGGAAGGCAATCAGGCGCACGACGAGGTGTTCGGAAAATCCATCACCGATCCCTGCCTCGGCTGGGAGGATACGGAGCGGCTGATTTTCGACATCGCCGAACGGGTATAGATTTGCAAAGAAAAAGCACGAGGTGGCAGGAATTATGAAGATAGCGTATCTGGGCCCGGAGGGAAGCTATTCCCACCTGGCGGCGGAAAATTTTTTAAAGACGGAGGAGGCCTGCGGCGGTAAGGCTCGTCCTTACGAGCTGAGCGAGTGTATTCCTTTTCGCAACTTTCCCGAGGTGTTCACGGCTCTCGAAACGGAACGGGTGAACGCGGCGGCGGTGCCGATCGAAAACAGCCTGCAAGGGGGGGTTCTGCAAAATCTCGACCTCCTGCAAAGCTCGGAGGGGCTGTACGCGGTGCGGGAGCACGTATTGAGAATCGATCACAGATTGATCTACAAAGAGGGCGCGGCCCTTTCCCAGATCGGCCGGGTGTATTCCCATCGTCAGGCGCTCGATCAGTGCGCCGTGTTTTTAAGCCAAAAGCTGCCGTTCGCGTCCTTGAAAGAGACGGAATCGACGGGGTTCGGCGTCGTCCGGGCCGCGGAGGATTTTTCCGGCAAGAGCGCGGCGATCGCAGGCGCGCATACCCGCTTCCTTCCCGCGGGATTCGTGATGAGCGAGGAATGCGTTTCGGACGAGAAAAACAACCTGACGCAGTTTTTACTGCTCAAAAAAGGCAAAGAGTATCTGCCGGAAAGGAGCGACAAATTTTTCTTCTCGGCAACCTGTCCCCACCGTCCGGGAAGCCTGCTCGCGCTCTTAGAGATCATAGCGGCCTACGGCATCAACATGACGAAGATCGAAAGCCGCCCCATTAAAAACTGCCCCGGCGACTATCGCTTCTTCGTGGAAGCGGAAGGGGACGTCGGCGGCGAGCATATACGCGCGGCGCTGACGGAACTCGGCCAAAACACGCTCGAATGTAAACTTCTCGGCGCTTACGAACGGGCGGCGGAAAATTGATCCTTTCCGGGTTATAAAGAAACGAACAAAAGACAAAAGAAAAACGCCGCGACGGCTTGCAGGAGTTTGACGAGGAGAAAGGCGGGCAGACGGAGGGACGCGGATTTTAAGTAGGCGATCTGCTGAAAGAGGATACTCGCTCCCCCGAGTGTGATGAGAAAGGCGCAGCAGGGCGCGGCGAGCGGCGTGGAAAGCCCCGCGAGGGTGAGACAGCCGCCCGTCATTTCCACGAGTCCTTTCGTCAGCCCCTCCGAGCAAACCGAAAGGGCGGGGATACGGTTCAACAGCCATTGGAGCGGATAGAGAATTTTAAAATCCGCGAGCATGGCGGCGAGCACGTAAAAGACGGCGATACAGCCGCCCACGGCGAGCGCGGAGAGCACGGAATTTTGTACGCAGTCGGAGAGAGAAAAATCTTTTTTTTCTTCATTCGCGCTTTGGTGCTCCTTTTTTATTTCCTTACCGGTTTTATTGCCGCGCAGTCGATAGAAGAGATGAAGGAGCACGCCCGACAAAAGCACGGCGAGGACGTGCGCCGCGAGAATGAGGAAGCCGAGCTTTTTGTTTTCGAACATTCCGGCGCCCACGCTGCCGATGACAAACAGCGGTCCGGACGTGGAGCAGGCGCAGGCGAGGATCTGCGCTTCGTCGCGGGTAACGAGACCGTCTTTTTTAAGACCGGAGACCATGCTCGCGCCCACGGGATACCCGGATAAGATGCTCATGAAAAAACAAAAGCCGCCCTCTCCGCCGGTGCCGAACAGGGCTTTGGAAAAGGGCGAAAAAACGCGGGAAACCCGCTCCGCGCCGCCCGTTTGGCGAAGCAGAGCGGTGACGAAGAGAAAGGGAAAGACGGCGGGCAGGACGTTGAGCGCCCAAAGGGTGATTCCGTCGAGACAGACGGGAACATACCGCTCGGGAAAGAGGGCGAAAGCGACGGCGAACGCGAGCAGGAACGCCGTCAATAATCCCGTTTTGAAGGAAAAGGAAGATTTGGTTTTTTCGGCAGATTTTTTGACGAAACGCGTCTTGCGCGCGCGGGAGGATAAAATATGCTGCATATCTGTCTATCCTTATGACAAAGAGTGGAAAAATATGAAAAAAATACCCGAAAAGGGGAAAAATACTTATAAAAACGTTTACAGAGAGGTGACAGAATGAGCAGAAAGAAGAAACTCGGGTTTGCTTTGGGCAGCGGCGGCAGTCGGGGCGTAGCGCACATCGGTTTTTTACAGGCGATGGAGGAAGCGGGGATAAAACCGGATTTTCTCACGGGCTGTTCCATGGGCTCGGTGGTGGGAGCGGCGTACGCGTCGGGCATGACGCCCGCGGCGATGCGGGAGGCGATCTGCAAACTAAAACCCCTCGATCTGCTCGACGTCACGGTGAAGCCGGGCGGGCTGTTCGATACGCGCAAGGTGCGTAAAGTGCTGGCGAAAAATATCGGCGACCTTTCTTTCGACGATCTGAAAATCCCCTTCCGCTGTGTGGCGGTGGATATGTATACGCAGTCGGTGGTGACCTTTTCGGAAGGCAGCGTCCTCGACGCGGTCGTGGCTTCGTCGAGTATTCCCGCCGTGTTCAAGCCCATGGAGAAAAACGGCATGCGGCTCGTGGACGGCGGTATTCTGGAACGCGTCCCCGCTTCCCAACTCAAAGAAATGGGCGCGCAGAAGATCGTCGCCGTCGACGTGCTCGGCAACCGCGAATGCAGCAAAGACAAGTGTCCGAGTACGATAGGCATGCTGCTCGAAGTCATCGACGTTATGGATAACTACCGCACCAAGCGCCGAAGGGAAGAGAACGAAAAAATCATCGATTTATGGCTCGAACCCGACCTCGGCACGATGAGCCAATATACGTTCAAGACTTTTCCCTACGCTTACGACCAGGGCTATAAGCTGGGCGTGGAACACGCGGCGGAAATCAAAGCGCTCATTGATTGAGCGACAGGCGAGAGAAAAACGCACTTTAAGGAAAACAATGGATTTATTCGATTTCAACAACAACGAAGAGACGGCGAAACCGCTTGCCGAGCGCATGCGGGCCAATAATCTCGACGAATTTATCGGTCAGAAACACATCGTCTCCGAGCATTCGCTGCTGCGGCGCGCGATTGCTACGGACAAGCTCGGAAGCTGTATTTTCTGGGGCCCGCCCGGCTGCGGAAAAACGACGCTCGCGAACATCATCGCCCTGAGAACCAACGGCGAATTCATCAAGCTCAACGCCGTCAATTCGGGCGTGGCGGACGTGAAAAAGGCGGTGGATACGGCGCGGGACAATCTCAAACTGTACGGCAAACGCACCTATCTCATGCTCGACGAGTGCCATCGGTTCAATAAGACGCAAAGCGATTCCCTTCTGCCCGCCATAGAGCAGGGTACGATTATTTTTATCGGTTCGACGACGGAGAATCCCTACGCGGCGATGACGCCCGCGATCGTGTCGAGATGCCGGGTGTTCGAGTTCAAGCGGCTGACGGAGGAAGACATTTCGGGCGCGCTGTTGGCCGCCCTCAAAAACCGGCACAAAGGGCTGGGAAAAATGAATGTCGAGGCGGACGAGAACGCGATCGCGCATATCGCGCGCATGGCGGGCGGAGATCTCCGTTCCGCTTATAACGCTTTGGAACTGGCCGCTCTGACGACTTCTCCCGACGGAGAGGGAAAAGTGCATATCACGCTTGCGGACGCGGAGCAGTCCATTCAGAGAAAAGCTTTGAGCTACAACGAGGACGATTACTACGATTTTCTCTCCGCTTTCTGCAAATCCCTGCGCGGCAGCGACGCCAACGCGGCGCTTTACTACGCGATGCGGCTCATCGAAGGCGGCTGCGATCCCATGCTGGTGGCGCGGCGGTTGGTGGCGCATTCGGCGGAGGACGTGGGCATGGCCGATCCGCAGGCGTTGCAGATCGCGACTTCCGCGATGTACGCCTACGAAAAACTCGGCTATCCCGAAGGGATTATTCCTCTCTCCGAGGCGATTATTTACGTCTGCGAAGCGGAAAAAAGTTATTCCGTAAAGACGGCGATGCTGGCGGCGAAGGACGACGCGTCGCGTGTGCGCGACGATTCCGTACCGCCTTATCTCAAAGACAATTCCTTCGGCAGCCGGGAGGACAAGGCGCAGAGCCGCAATTATAAATTCCCTCACGACTACGGAGGGTATGTCGAACAACAGTATCTGCCCGATTCTTTGAAGAACAAAGTATATTATGTGCCCGGCGAAAACGGTTACGAAAAGACGGTCAAAGAAATCCGCGCGCGCAAGGGCAAGAAGCGCTGATGCTCATCGCTTCGTATAAGCCGAAAAACCTCCGGCAAATATTGAGTTTGTTTTACGAAACGGTACCTATCGCGGCCGCGAAGGATTATACGCCCGAACAGCTCGACGCCTGGGCGCCCCGCAGTCTTTGCGCCGCCGACGAGGAAAAATGGGATTCGTCGCTTTCCGCAAACGAGACGCTGCTCGCCTGGGAACAAGACAGGCTCGTCGGCTTCGGCGACGCGGATGAAACGGGATATCTTGACCGGTTGTATGTGGCGTCGGATCGGCGGGGAACGGGCGTGGGCACGGAAATTCTCAAAAGGCTGGAAGCGTACGCCGCGAAGGCGGCCGCGAAAAGCATGTATACGCACGCGTCGGATCGGCGCGGCCCTTTTTTGAGCGGCGCGGGTATCTTACGGTAAAAGAACGAAGGGTGGAACGACGGGGCGTGACGCTGACGAACTTTCTGATGACGAAAGTTTTTTGACAGGGAACGGAAAAAATAAAAAAGAAGGAGAACGCGCTTTATGAAATGTTTGTACTGCGACTGCACGGAAAGCAAAGTGATCGATTCGAGATCGGCGGACGACGACAGGACGATACGGCGGCGCAGGGAATGCGTCGGCTGCGGCAGGCGGTTCACGACTTACGAGACGATCGAGGTGACGCCGGTGCTCGTCGTCAAGAACAACGGCACCCGCCAGTCGTTCAACGCCGAAAAGATCCGCAACGGCATCATCAAGGCGTGTGAAAAGCGCCCCGTGCCGATGGCGGTCATCGACGAGATCGTCACCGATATTTCCAAACAGGTCTACAACAGTATGGAAAGCGAAGTTACGTCGAAAGCCATCGGGGAAATGGTCATGGAACGGCTGAAAAAGACCGACGAGGTGGCCTATGTGCGCTATGCGTCCGTCTATCGGTCCTTTAAGGATATTTCGTCTTTCCTGTCGGAGCTTCAAAGCATGATGAAGGGCGAGGGGCTCGACAAGGCCGCGCGCCGCACCCCGGAAGAGGGCGTAAGCGAAAAGAAGGAAAAGGATAAATGAGCGGTCGGACCAAACAGATAAGAGTGGGCGGCGTGGAGCTCGGCGGCGGCGCGAGCGTGAAAATCCAGTCGATGACCACGACGAAGACGGCGGACGTCGAAGCTACGGCCGCTCAGATTTCAGCGCTCGAAAAGGCGGGCTGCGAGATCGCGCGCGTCGCCGTTGCGGACGAAGCGGACGCGGCGGCAATTTCCGCCGTCAAAGAAAAAATTCATATTCCCCTCGTCGCGGATATTCATTTTTCTCCCAAACTCGCTGTGGCGGCGATCGAAAACGGCGCGGACAAAGTGCGTATCAATCCGGGCAACATCGGCGGCGAACGGGAAATCCGGCTCGTGGCGGACTGCATACGGGCTTACCGTATTCCCGTGCGCGTGGGCGCGAATACGGGGAGTATCGAACCGCATTTTCTCGAAAAATACGGCCGCAGCGCCGATGCGCTCGTCGAGAGCGCGCTCCATAACGTCGGAATCTTGGAAAAGTTCGGCGTCGGGGACATCGTCGTTTCCGTCAAGGCGTCGAGCGTACCTTTGACCGTAGAGGCTTATACACTGCTCGCGGCAAAGACCGACTATCCGCTGCACGTCGGCGTCACGGAAGCGGGGACGACGGAGGCGGGGATCGTCAAGAGCGCCGTCGGGATCGGGGCGCTGCTTCTCAAAGGAATCGGGGACACGATCCGCGTTTCTTTGACGGACGATCCCGTGCGGGAGGTTTTTGCCGCGAAAAATATCCTGCGCGCCTGCGGACTGGAACAGGATTTCGTCGAGGTCGTTTCCTGTCCCACCTGCGGCCGATGTTCCTGGGAGAGCATGCGTCTCGCTCAAAAAGTGACGGAGTTCGTGGTTCCCTATCGCAAGCGCGCGAAAGTGGCGGTGATGGGCTGCGTGGTCAACGGTCCGGGGGAAGCGAAGGACGCGGACCTCGGGATCGCGGGCGGAACGGGGTACTGCCTGCTCTTTAAAAAGGGCGAGCCGTATAAAAAGGTAAGTGCGGAAAATGCGGAAGAGGAATTTTTCAAGGAGTTAAAAGCGTTTTTGAGCGATGGGAATGAATAAAACGGAAGAATACTTAAACGAGATTCGCGGACTAAACGGCCTGCAAAACGCCATTCTAGGCGGCATCACGGTCTATAAGCGGCAGATGGAGGCGGAATTTACGTTGATTACAGATAAAGCGTACACGGCCGCCGAGGAAGGACAAGCGAAGAAAATATCGGAAAAATATCTGCCCGAGGCGTTTTCGCCGCGGCTGAAAATCATCAAGCGGGTGCCCGATAAGGAAATGCTCAAAAGGCGTATCTACGATTTTATGAACGCCCGTTTTCCCGCGGCGGCGGCGTTTTTGCACGAAGAGGACATTCAGGTGGACATGCTGCAAAGCGGCGCCAATTTCTGTTTCGACGTCGCGTCGGGCGAACAATCGCTCTTCTCTTCGGGAAAGCTCCTCGACGAAGTGAGCTCATACCTCAAATCGGTGTTCTGCGGGACTTTTTACGGCAATGTGCGCATCGTGGAAAAAGAACGGGAAGAGATTTCCTTCGACGACGATCCGTTCGCCGACGAGGACGAATACGTACAGACCACCCGCTTCTTTTCGATCAACAATTTCAAGCGCCTGGACGGCGCGGACGAAGTGCCCAAGCTCGCCGCGTACATTGCCGACTGCGGCGAGGAAAACGACAATCTGACCGTCTGCGGCGCGATCACCTTCATTCAGGAACGGGAATATACGAAGAAAAACGAGAAGACGGGCGAGGAAGTTACCAAACAGCGTTTTTCTTTGACCGTTTCGGACGGTACGGGGAGTATGCGCGTGACGTATTTCCCCAAAAAAGTTACCATAGATAAAGTCCGCGAGCTCAAAGTAGGCGACTGGATTGTTTTGAGCGGCGCCAACGAATCGTTCAACGGCAGTATTTCCTACACCGCCAAACGGATCAATTTCGGTTCTCCTCCGGAAAATTTCGTTCCCGAGGCGCGCAAGGGAAAGCCCGTGCCCAAAGCCTATCACACCGTTTTTCCCGAACCGTACGTGGATTATATGCAGGCGGGGTTTTTCGACGATCTGGAAAAACCGGACGATCTCAAAAAGCATACCTTCGTCGTATTCGATTTGGAAACGACGGGGCTTAACAACCAACCGACGATGGGGAAAATGGATCGGATCATCGAGGTGGGCGCGGTGAAGATCGTCGGCGGAAACATTTCCGAAAGGTTCTCCACTTTTGTCGCCTGTCCCGAACGTCTTTCGCCGGAAATCGTCTCTTTGACGGGGATCCGCGACGAGGATCTCGTCGGCGCGCCGCCCATAGAAAAGGTGATTCCCGACTTTTTCAAATTCTGCGAAGGCTGTTTCCTCGTCGGACACAACGTTCAGTTCGACTACCGATTTATCCGCTATTACGGCGAACAGAACCGCTATATGTTCGATCAGAAACAATTCGATACGCTGACGCTCGCGCAGGAACTGCTGCGGGGAGTGGGACTCAACAATTATAAACTCAATACGATCGCCGATCACTACGGCTTCGTGTTCAATCACCACCGGGCTTTCGACGACGCGCTGACGACGGCAAAAATTTTTATAGAACTCATCAAGCAGAGAAAGACGCTGCCGAACTGAAAACACATGAAAAAACCCGCCGCAGAAGCGGCAGGCTTTTTGTTTTGAGGTTTCAGTTTTTGCGGCAGAAACGATAGCAATGTTTGCCCGCGCGCTTGGCTTCGTACATGGCCTTGTCGGCGGCCTGGAAAAGCTGCTTGAAATCGTGTCCGTCCCGGGGGCAGAAGGCGATGCCGATGCTCGCGGAAAGGGGCGCCGCGTCGGGCGCGGTCTGTTCCTCCATGCGTTTTAAGAGGGCTTCCGCCTTTCGGCCCGCAGTCTCCTCGTCCATCGTTTCGGGCGCGAATACGACGAGCTCGTCCCCTCCTACCCGACCGAGGACATTTTCCGGTCCGAAGACGTCCCGGATTCGTTCCGCCAGTCCCCGAAGAATCTTATCGCCGAGGATATGTCCGTAGGAGTCGTTCACCATTTTGAAATCGTCGGCGTCGATCATGAACAGCGTGCCCGACTGCGATCGTTTGAGATGTTCGCGGATCTGGCTCTCGGTGGCGATCTTATTGAGAAAACCCGTCAGCCCGTCCGTCGCCGCGATTTGCAGCAGTCTGTCCTCCCGCTGTTTTAAATCGTCGATGTCCACGATCTTGCCGACCACGGAAGCGAGCGCGTCTTTCTTGCGGATATAAAGAAACCGAACGAGGCACCAAAAATATTGTTCCGTATCCGGGTGAATGAGCCGCACGCGCGCTTCCCGCTGGGGCGATTCTCCCGTCAGCATCTTTTTGACCGTATCGAGATCCCCGGCGTAAATATACTGCCTTTCGAGATTTTTCAGGAAGGAACGCTGCACGAGATCGTGCGTTTTGAACAGCTTTTCGGCGTTGGAAGTAAGACGCATTACGTCGCGGGTAAAGTTGTAATCGAACAGCACGGTGTCGGAAAACTGTTCGAGAAGAAGATATCTTCGTTCTTCGGAGGTAATCCGCTTTTCCATGCGTCTCGACAGATAGAAAAATACGGCGCAGACGATCAGCATCGCCGCGAGCAGCAGCGCGGTGGCGGCGACGGAACTGCGAATGACAGACCTCGAATGTGCCGCCGCAGCCTCGGCGTTCACAAAAATAAGCAGATGCCAGTCCTTATATCCGAGCGAAGCGAGCGACGCATAGACGGGCGAAGTGGCGGCGTCTCCCAGGCGGCCGCTCGTTACGTCCGAGTTCCTCGACGGATCGTTAATAAAGGCGTAGAGCTCTTTCAGTTTTTCCCGCGCGTAGTCGCTCGCAAAACGGTCGAAAACGCTTTCTTCAAGCGGTGTCGCAGAATCCGTGGGAATGACGTTTCCCCGAGAATCGGTCAGACGGCAGGAAAGGACTTCGCCCTGCGACGCGGGAAAGGCGGTGAGGGAAGTGAGCTCCGCCGCCCTGACGATCCCCCGGAGCGCTCCTAAAAATTGTCGTTCCGTACCGAACACGGGCACGCCTACCGCGAAACAGTAGATACTTCCCGCGGACGGCGAAAAATAGACGTCCGAAACGACGGTGTTTCCCTCTTTCAGCGCTCGGACGGTCTCGGCGTCCTGGGGACGGCCGATGAGTGCGTTTTCCAGCGTCTGTGCGTCGCTGTATTGAAATAAATTCTCCGACGCGTTGGAATTGAGAACGGAAAGACAGGCTTCGATAAAGGCCTGGTCGCTGTTTTCACCGATGAGGGAAGACAGAGCTTTGAGCGTATTTTCCTGATTATGTATTTCGGACAAGACTTCGTTCTTTTGCTCGGAAGCGTACGCGTTGAGCGTCTCGGTCGTCATATTCTCGAATTTTTCCTGGGTGGACCGTCGGTGATAGGAAAACGTGGAGATGACGGAGACGGTCAAAAACAAGGCGCAGAGCGACAGAGCGACGACATAAAGAGAAAAGCGGGAGGAGCGCCGCCGTGTTTTTTTGGCGAAGAGCTCCCGTTTTTTTACGCGTTCTTCACCGGCGAGCGGTTTCTTTGTCTGGAAGTTGACGGGATATCTGCCCTGCTGTCTCTCATACAGAGCGTAAAATTCCGTCGGCGGTACGGGGCGGGAAAAGTAAAATCCCTGGACGTGCGTACAGCCGAGCCGGAGCAGATATCTGCATTGTTCTTCCGTTTCGACGCCCTCGCAGAGCACCCGCGTCTGCAAGCGTTGGGAGATGTTGATGAGGTTGGGCAGCAGCGCTTCGTTGCGGCGTTTGAGTTCCGGATTTTCGGAAAGAAATTTTTTATCTAATTTCAGGACGTCAAAATTAAGTTCCTGCCAGATATTGATGCCCGCGTATCCGGAACCGAAATCGTCGATGGCGACGCTGTATCCGTAGAGCCGGAGCCGGTCTATGAGCTTTTTCGCCTCGGAGAAATCGTTGAGGAAGATCGTTTCCGTGAGCTCGAATTGAAGCAGCTCGGGCGGGATCCCGTACTCGCAGGCGACAGAATGGAGCAGATCCGCAGCGTCGGCGCTGCGGGTATGCAGCCTGGAAAGATTGACGGAGGTGCGTACGACGGGCAGATTTTTAGCGAGCCTGTCCGCCAAAAACCGGCAGACCTGCCGACAGACTAAAAAATCGAGCGCCGTGATCGAGCCGTTTTCTTCCATGACCGGTAAAAAACGATCCGGAGAAACAATCGCGCCGTGATCGTCGAATCCCCGCACGAGCGCTTCCGCGCCGAGGATCTCGCCCGAACAAAGATCCACTTTCGGCTGCAAAAAAAAGCAGAACTT
Organism: Candidatus Scatosoma sp.; assembly: GCA_048465415.1. Taxonomy (GTDB): domain Bacteria; phylum Bacillota; class Clostridia; order Christensenellales; family Borkfalkiaceae; genus Scatosoma. The sequence goes on along the minus strand of DBFWLO010000009.1, from coordinate 168,446 downwards.
TTCTTCTTGCAGCGCTACGTTTAGTTTTTCTTCAAGCTCCTGCTTGGCCGCCGCTTCGCGGATCAGCTCGCTGTCGAAAGCCACGATCTTTCCCAAACCCGTTTTTTTCGCTTCTTTTCTCGCGAAATTCGCCTCTTCGATCGCCGCTTCGACGTTGTCGGCGCGGATACGGCTGAATCCGCAGGGAAAATTCAGACGGCAGGCAGGATAGGATTCCTGCTGAGCCGCGAGGAATTTTCGGATCCGTTCCCGACGCTCGGCAATGATGACGGCGTCCGTTACGCCCTGTTCATAGCGCATGAGATAGAGAAAATGGTCCGAATAAAATCTCGTATGGGCGAGGAAGGAGGGCTGTTTGGAAAAGAAATCGTCTATGGCGCTTAGAAGGGCGCTGCCCGCTTCGACGCCGTAAAAACGGTTGATGTTGCGAAATCCATAAACGTCCGTGCAGAAAATAAAATACTCCGAGTCGCCGTGGGGAACACTGAGGATCTCCCGCAATTTTTCAATAAATTCCTGCTGAGTCTGCTGAATAAAATCTTCTTTTATATTCACCGTATCATCCTTATAATAAAAAATGAAAAGGGACGGGGTTCCCGCAAGAACCTCCTGAATACTGCTGCGGGGAAGAAGGATAGGCCGCTTTCGTCCCGTCGGAATAAGCGGCAGCGCCGAATCTTTATTTCGTAAAAATAGTTGATATTATTTTTTCATGAATTATTATAACAGGCCGAAAGTTCGCTGTCAATCTCTTTTGGATAAAAATTCCTTTTCCGCCGCCGTATACGTGCGCGGCAAGGGAACAAACGAAGAAAACGGAGAAAAATAAAATCAAAAAAGTTTCCGCATATAGTGCAAAACAGTTGCAAATTGCGTAAAATAATGGTATAATAAGGATACTTAATAATCAGATACTGAGTATTGAGAGTGGCTTGCCACTCTCAATATTGCTATGTATGGAGATTTTTCTTCAAAAAGAGGGAGAGAACAGGCCATGAAAGTGAAGCCGTTGGAGGAAATTCGGGCGTTTTTGCAGCCCATCGCGGACGAGATGGAGATCGAGCTCGTAGACGTGGAATTTAAGCAGGGACGTACCCCTGCGCTCACCGTCTATATCGAGACGGAAGAGGGCGTGGATCTTAACACCTGCGAGAAATTTCACCGCGCCATAGACACGGCGCTCGACGATTTGGATCCTACCTTCGGGGCGCCCTACACGCTCAACGTTTCCAGTCCCGGACTGGACCGGCCGTTGAAGACGCGGCGGGATTTTGAAAAATGTCTCGGCGAAAAGGTGGAAGTGAAGTTATTCGCCCCTTTGAAAGGGAAAAAATATTTTGAGGCTGCGCTCAAAGCGTTCGACGAAAACAGCGTTACGCTGGACGATGAGAGCGGAGAGGTCAAGCTCGAACGCAGCCGGATCGCGAAAATCAACCGCGCGGTCGAGTTCGGCGACGAGCGGTAAAACCGGACGGAACAGGCGGTTCCTATAAATTTGATCAAAAGAGCGCGGCGTTTTTCACGGCGGCAAACGGCTCCCGGCCGCGGCTTACAGTTTAAGAAATCAAGGAGATTGATAAAATGGTAAACAAGGAGTTTTTTGCGGCACTCGCCGATTTGGTGAAAGAAAAGGGGATCAGCGAAGAAGCGTTTATCGAGACGCTGCAAAACGCGCTCGCGTCCGCATATAAAAAGCAGTACGACGGCGGCGCCGAGGTTTCCGTGGAATTGAACCCCGAGCAAGGCATCATCGAATTTAGAGCGATCCAGCACGTCGTCGCGGAGGTGACGGACAGAGATAAGGAAATTTCCGTCGAGGAAGCGCAGGAACTTAATCCCGCTTATCAAGAAGGAGACGAGATCGTCAAGACTTTCGTGCCCAAAGATTTCGGACGCATCGCCGCGCAGACCGCGAAACAGGTGATTTTGCAAAAACTTCACGAGACGGAGCGCGACAACACCTTCTCGGCCTTTTCCGACAAAGAAGGGGAACTCATGGACGGCTTCGTGCGCAAGATCGACGACAAAAATATCTATGTGGAACTCGGAGAAAAGAAGATCGAAGGCGTGATGCTTCCTCAGGACCAGACGCCTTCCGAACGCTATGCGATAGGAGATCGGATTAAAGTATTTGTTAAGCGGGTGAAGAACAGCGGTAAAAATTCGCAGATTCTCGTTTCCCGCGCCGCGCCCGGACTCGTCAAAAAACTGTTCGAGGACCAGGTCCCGGAAATCGCGCAGGGGATCGTGGAGATCAAGGCGGTTTCCCGCGAACCCGGTCACCGCACCAAAATGGCTATCTATTCCAACGACGCGCGCGTGGACGCAGTAGGCGCCTGCGTCGGCAATAAAGGTTCAAGAGTGAACGCGGTAGTGGAAGAGCTCGGCGGAGAAAAGATCGACATTATTCTTTGGAGCGAAAATCCTCTCGAATTCATCGCCAAAGCGCTTTCGCCCGCTTCCGTCATTTCCGTGACGCAGATCAGCGAAAAGGGCGCCATTGCCGTCGTGCCCGACGACAAGCTGTCGCTGGCGATCGGCCGCGACGGACAGAACGCGCGGCTCGCGGCGCGGCTTACGGGTTGGAAGATCGACGTGAAGAGCCTTTCCGCGGCGGAGCAGATGCATCTCGACGTCGAAGGCGAGGAAGAGAACGAAGAAAGCGAAGAAGAGGGATTCGACGACGAAGTCATGGAGGAGTTCGACGACTTCGAAGAAGAAAAGGAAGCCGCCGCGGAGGATGAACCGGGTGCGGAGAATGAAGGCGGGGAAACAGAGGCGGAAGCCTCCGTCGCAGAGGAAACGAGCAAGGAGTCCGAAGAAGAATAATATGGCGAAAACGAAGTCCGTCCCTTTGAGAATGTGCATCGCCTGCCGGGAAATGATTCCGAAAAAGGAGATGCTGCGCGTCGTAAAAAGCGCCGAGGGAGAAATCCGCTTGGATTTTTCGGGAAAGGCGCCGGGCAGGGGGGCGTATATCTGCAATAAAGCGGATTGTATTTTAAAGCTCGGCCGGCAGAAGCTGCTGAACAAGGCTTTCTCCGCGGACGTTCCCAAAGAGGTATACGCGGGGATAGAGGAGGAGTTTTTTGCAAACAAGTAAAATCGAGACGTATCTCGGCTTTTGTATCCGTTCGGGAAACATCGTCTTCGGCGTGGACAGGGCGGAAACATTGAAAAAGGGAGTTTACCTGCTCTTGGCGGACGGTACTCTGTCGGAAAATTCCCTGAAAACGCTATGTAAGCTCCGGGAAAAGTTCGCTTGTCCCCTGCTTGTGACGGAAGGCGCGAATTTGGGCGAGCTTGTGCATCGTCCCGCCGTAAAAGCGGCGGCGATCAAAGATAAAAATCTGGCCTCGGCGATTTTGACCGCCGCCGAAGGCGACCTCAAATACAAATTATATTCGGGAGGAAACAACTGAACCTATGGCAAAAAAATACGAAAATGTGGAAAAAGTAAAAGAATTATTGGACGATAAGCAGCTGGGACAGCTGCAAAAGCGTATTTCTTCCACAGAAAAAAGCCTGGCGGAGATTTTGAGAAAGCTCTCCGCGTTGGAGGCCGATAAATCGGAAAAGGACGCCGTACTCGCGAGAGAGGACTCGGTCTCCTCGGAATCGGCTCAGGTTTCCGCGCCCGAACCGAACGAGGCTTCTCCCGTCGTCCCGCCGCAGACGACTCCCGAACCTTCCGAAAAAAAGCAGCCCGCCGCAGAGACTGTTCCGACCGTTTCGGGCGCCGGGGAAAAGCCGGTTAAGAAAACGCGCCAAACGGCAAAAGCCCAGCCGGAAGCGGAGCAGTCCGCTGCGGATAAACAGGAAGCTGCGGCCGACAAACCGTCGGAAACGACGGCGTCCGTGCCGAAGGCGGAAGAAAAACCCGCTTCGGTGTCCGTTTTGGCGGAAACTCCCGCTCCGGAACGCAGCGAGCGTCCCGCTCCCGGGGAAGTCCGCGCGGAAACGAAACCGGAGACGAGACCGGAACGTCAAAAAACCGCCGCGCCGGCGGCGAGTGCGAAGCCGGGTTCTTCGGCTCCTGCGGCGCCCGCACGGCCTGCGGCACCGAACGCTCCCCGCGCTCCCCGGTATTTCCGTAACGGACAGGAACAGGGCGTATATATCGCGAAGCCGGGCGTAGACGCGAACGCGGGTACGGGATCGAGCTATCGGCCCCGCACGGACAGACCCCGCCCGCAGGGGGATCGTCCTCCCCGTCCCCAGGGCGACAGGCCTTATCAGAGCCGTCCGGGCGCGGGCGGCAGACCGGGAATCGGGGGTGCGGCCCGTCCCCGCACGGGAAGCGGAGCCGCGGCGACGCCCGTCGTGCCCAAAGAGACGAAGACGTTCTCCGCGCCCGCTAAGAAAAAGATCTTTGAAAAGACCTACGTCGAAAAGAAGCCCGTTTCCAAGCGCACGCTCATCAAGCAGCAGGGCATGACGGTGGAGGACTTTGACGAAGATAAGTCGGGTTACAGAAAGCTCCGTACGCCCAAGAAACAGAAACGTCAGGAAATTCAGACCGTTAAGATCGACCACGCGGTGGTGACGACGGAGGAAATTCCTTTGAAGGTGCTTTCCGACAAGCTGGGTATTTCGGCAGTGGATATTTCCAAACGTCTGTTCAGGGAAGGCATTATGAAAAGTATCAACGATTCTATCGATTATGACAACGCGGCGCTGATCGCGGCTGACCTCGGCATCGATCTCGAATACAGACCGGAAAAGACGGCGGAAGAAGTCCTTCACGACGTGGTCGTCACGGAAGAGGACGTCTCCAAACTCGAACCGCGCGCGCCCGTGGTCACGGTCATGGGGCATGTCGACCACGGCAAGACTTCCCTGCTGGATCGGATTCGGTCCACGGCGGTGACGTCGGGCGAAGCCGGAGGGATTACGCAGAGCATCGGCGCTTACACGGTGACGGCGAAGGGAAAACAGATTACTTTTATCGATACCCCGGGACACGCTGCGTTCACGGCGATGCGCGCCCGCGGCGCACAGGTGACGGATATCGTTATCCTGGTGGTGGCGGCGGACGACGGCATCATGCCGCAGACCATAGAAGCGATCAATCACGCCAAAGCGGCGAACGTGCCCATTGTCGTCGCTATGAATAAAATGGATAAGAACGAGGTGAATCCCGACCGCGTCAAGCAGGAACTTTTGGCGCACAACCTCGTCTCGGAAGAATGGGGCGGCGATACGATGATCATACCCGTTTCCGCAAAGACGGGCCTGGGGATCGACGAACTGCTCGACGCCGTCAATCTGCAAGCGGAAATGCTCGAACTCAAAGCGAATCCCGATCGTCAGGCGAAAGGCACGATCATCGAAGCGAAACTGGATAAGGGCAAGGGACCCGTGGCGAGCATTATCGTACAGAACGGTACGCTGCATACGGGCGACAATATCCTTTCGGGCACGACGATGGGGCGCGTGCGCGCGATGTTCGACGACAAGGGCCGCGCCGTCAAAGCCGCGGGGCCGTCGATGGCGGTTTCCATACTCGGGCTCGAAGACGTTCCCAACGCCGGCGACAGTATCATGGCCGTCGATCAGGCGCTCATGAAACAGGTGCAGGAAGAGCGCAAGAACAAGGAACGCGAGAGTATGATCAAAGAACAGAGCCGCGTCACGCTCGACGACGTGTTCGCGCAGGTGGAGGAAGGCAAGATCAAAAACCTCAACCTCGTCGTGAAGGGCGACGTGCAGGGCAGTGTGGAAGCGGTGAAGCAGTCTCTCGAAAAACTGTCCAACGAAGAAGTGCGTGTAAAAGTGATCCATGCGGCCGCGGGCGCCATCAACGAAAGCGACGTCATGCTGGCGGACAGCGCCAACGCGATCATCATCGGCTTCAACGTCCGACCGGATACGAAAGCGAAAAAACTCGCGGAGACGAGTAAGGTCGACGTCAGAAGCTACCGTATCATCTACGAACTTTTAGACGATATAGAAGCGGCGCTTAAAGGCATGCTGGCGCCCAAGATTCAGGAAAATCTCATGGGCAAATGCGAGGTGCGCCAGACGTTCAACATCACGGGCGTGGGCACGATCGCCGGCTGCTACGTCACGGAGGGAAAAATTATCCGCGGCGGCAAGCTGAGAATTTACCGCGAAGACATCATGATCTGCGAGGGCGGCGTGAAGCAGCTCAAACGCTTTAAAGACGACGTCAAGGAAGTGGCGCGCGGTTACGAATGCGGCTGCGCCATCGAAGGCTTTAACGAGATCCGCGTCGGCGATATCATCGAATGTTATGTGACGGAGGAGATCAGACCCGCATGAAAATTTCAAGAAGTTCCCGTTTGAACGGCGAATATCAGAAAGAGATCAGCGAGATCATTCGCACCGCTTTAAAAGATAAGGAACCCGGTTTAAAGGGTATTATCTCGGTGACGGAAGCGGACGTCGCGCCCGATTTGAAGACTGCGAAGATTTATATCAGCATTTATGCGAAGGACGAAGCGGAAAAACTTCGTTCCTTCGACGTTATCACGGCGAACGCGGGGTTTATCCGTCACGAATTGGCGCAAGTCATGCGCATGCGCACCGTGCCCGCGCTCACTTTTCTTTGGGACGGCAGCATGGCGTACGGCGCGAAGATGGACGAGCTGTTCAAAAAGATTCATACGGAAGAGGAAAGCGATAAGGACGGAAAAGACGAGTAAGAAAAACGAAGCGGGCGGACGGTTTAAAGAGGTGTTTTTGTGAATGCGACCATCGAAGAAATAGCAAAGAGGATCAAGAGCGCGCAAAGCGCGGTCATCTTCACGCATACGCGTCCAGACGGCGACGCCGTGGGCAGTGCTTTGGGACTTGCGTGCGCGCTCGAAAAACTGAATATCGCCTGCCAGGTCTGCGACGACTCCGACTTGCCTTCCAATCTTGTCTTTTTGCCGGGGATCGAAAAATTTCAAAAAAAGCCGACGCTGGACGCGGAGCTTTATATCATGGTGGATTCGAGCGACGAGCAGCGCCTGGGCGCTTTGGCGGACGAGTATCGGATCGCCTTTCGCAAAAAAGATACGATCAATGTCGATCACCACGTCTCGAACACCCGTTATGCAAAGTATAATTATGTGCGGGAATGTTCGGCGAATTGTATGAATATCGCGCTGCTCATCGAAGCCCTGGGTGTTCCTTTCGATAAACAAATGTCCGAGTATCTGCTGCTCGGGCTCTTGACGGACTCGGGGAACTTTTCCCATGACGACGTGACGGAAGAGACGTTTTTGGTTGCGGCGAAACTTTTGAAGGCGGGCGCGGATATACGGTACGTCAACTATAATCTTTTCAAGAAGCAGCCGCGCGCCAGGGCGGAACTCTATGCCTATACCATGAACCGGATCCGTTATTTCCTCGATGAGAGATTCGCGGTGATCACGATTTCTCTGGACACGATGAAAGAGTTTCAGGCCGACAACGGTATGACGGAGGGGTTCGTGGATTTTCCGCTTTCCGTCGATACGGTGGAGGTCTGCGCGTCCATCATGGAAGTGAGAAAGGGACAGTATAAAATTTCTCTGCGCTCGAAAACGTACGCGGACGTCAATAAAATCGCGGGCACGTACGGCGGCGGCGGGCACGTGCGGGCCGCGGGGTGCATGCTCTTCGGCGATCTCGAAGAAGTGATCGATAAACTGACCTATACCGTCTCTCAATATTTGTAAAATTTTACAAAGCGGACGAAATCGTTCGTTTGTCTGTCATTGCCCGATCTGTCCTGCGCCGACAGATCGGGTTCGTTTTCTATTTTTTCTTTCGGATTCCGCATGCGTCGCCGTTTTTCTTCGTTACGGCGCGCGAAAAAGCAAAAATTGACGGGAATAAGGTCGTATTATTTTCAATTCGATGGGATTTTGGACGGGGAAGAGAGTGGGCATATTTATGGAAAATACACCGTAGGGGTTGATTTTTTTATAAATTTAGAGTATAATGAAAGGGAAAAAATTCAGTCCGAATGGGGAATCGTTTATGGCACAAAAAATCAAGAAAACGGAAGAAAATATCTCCTTGACCGCGGAGGCGCTCGGCGTAGTCTCTTATGTGGACTATTTCACGCAGACGCCCCTTTTCACCTCCATGCAGATCAAGAACGGGGGCGCGGAGACGGTCACCGATCTGACGCTGACGGTGTCCAACGAAAACGGACTGGTGGTATCGGGGACGAAAACGATCGCGGAGGTGCCGTTCGAAAGCGCGGTGGAGGTGTCTCTTGACAACGTATTGTCTCCGCACTACTTCGTCGGACTCGAAAACGTCCGGGAAGAACGGCTTTATGTCGAACTGAAAAAGGACAAGCAGACGATCGCGTCCGAAACGTTCACGGTGACGGCTTTGCCTTTCGATTATTGGCAGGGTACTTCGGGCAACGCGGAACTTCTCGCGTCTTTCGTGCGCCCCAAACTGGCGGACTGCGCGCGCCTGCGCGCGGAGATCGGCGCGCAGCTGAAAAAATGGGGCGTCACGGCCGAGATCGACGGTTACGAGGGCTGCGACAAAAATACCGTCAGACAAACAGCCGCGGCTTTGTACGCCTGTATCCGGCGCTATGCGTTCGAACGGGAGGATTGCGATATTTCTCGGCCCGTGGAAGCGGGCGGCGGCGTGAAACTCCTCGCCGAGCGCAAAGCGACGCCGCTCGAAATGGCGCTCTTTGTCGGCGCCTGTCTCGAAAGTCTCGGCTTACATTCCGTACTGATTTTGGGCGAAAAGGAGATTACCTGCGGCGTCTGGCTGTACGACAGCTGTTTCATGGACACGGTATCCGATGATTTGCAGCGGCTGGGCAAGTATGTCGCCGACGGCATCAACAATCTGAGCTGTTTCGACGTGGACGATCTGTTTTCCGACCGCAACGTGGCGTATTCCACCTCGGAAGCGCATTTTGTCCAGAAGCTCAACGCGGGCGGCTGCTACGACAAATACGTCGACGTGCGCCGCTGCCGCATCGCGCATCTGCTGCCCCTGCCCCTTCGCGCGCGCAATCTCAAAGGCTACGAGATCCTTTCCGAAGAGGATATGTCTCCCGACGCCGCGCCGAAGATGCTCACGAACGCGAAAAAACTCAGTCTCGACGGCAAACAGACGAAGGACAAGCAATGGGAACGTCGGCTGCTCGATTTGTCCCTCAAAAATACCCTGCTCCACTTCCCGCCCGAAAAGATGGTGCTGCACGTGCTTTCCGCCGATCCCGATTCCACTCTCCGTACCCTGACGGAGAAAGGGGAGATGACGCTCGCCGGCGCGACGCTCGCCGTGAGCGACGTGGCGCGGCGAAAAGTATTTTTCGGCGCTTCCGCGGAAGTAAAAAACATGAAGGAACTGATCGCCCTGGAAGTGTCCAACGGCATCATGCGTACTTTCTCGGAAGAAGTCGTGCTCGGCGAGACGGTCACCCGTCTCATCAAACGGAGCAAGGAAGCGGACGAGGAATCGGGTACGAAGATTCTCTATCTCGCGCTCGGATTTTTGAGGTGGTATTCCCGCGAAGACGGCAAAGAGAACTATGCGCCGCTCGTCTTGCAGCCGGTGACGCTGAAAAAGGGCAAGGGGGGCGTCGGTTACGCCGTCGCCGCCACCGACGAGGATTTTTCCGTCAACTCCACTCTGCTCGAATTTTTGAAGCAGGAATTCAATATCGATATACGCGGCCTCGACGGCGCGCTGCAAGGCTTGAAGATCTCCGAGATCCTCGCGATGGTGCGTATGGAAGTCGTCAATATGAAGGACTGGGAGGTCTTTGACGACGTATACCTGGCGGCGTTTTCTTTCGCGCGCTATCAGATGTGGCAGGACCTGCGGCGGAACATGGACACGTTCTCCAAAAACGAGCTCATTTCCTCGCTCCTCAACAACCGCTGCGAGATCAAAGACACGAAGGACGTGGAACTCAAAGAGGACGAATGTCCGCCGATGCAGACGCTGATGCCCCTTCCCGCCGACTCTTCGCAGTGGGAGGCTGTGGCGCTTTCGCAGACGGGAAAGACTTTCGTGCTCCACGGCCCTCCCGGGACGGGTAAGAGCCAGACCATTTCCAACATCATCGCCAACGCCTTAAACGACGGCAAGCGGGTGTTGTTCGTCGCGGAAAAACAGGCGGCGCTGTCCGTCGTCAAAAAGCGTCTCGATTCGCTCGGGCTCGGCGAGTTCTGTCTCGAACTTCATTCCAATAAGACGAATAAAGCGGACGTACTGCAAAAACTGACGGCAACCTTAGCGCTCGCGGGCACGCAGGAGAGCGTCGGGCTTTCGGAAAAATCGAACGCGCTCGCACAGCTCAAAGCGGAACTCGCGGAGCCGCTCGCAGCGCTCCATAAAAAACGCCGGCTCGGCGTTTCCGTGTACGAGGCGCTGTTGATCTGCCTGAAAAACAAGAGCGCGCCCGACATCATGAACATCGAAAGCACTTTCTACGACAGTCTGACCAAAGAGAAGATCGAGTCGTACGAGAGCATGATGGTGCAAGCGGCGGCCGCGGCGAAGGAGTGCGGCGGGGTGTATAATTCGCCGTTCACGAACGTCAATCTCACCGAATACAGCCGCGACAAGCGGGACGCGATCTATTGTTCTTCGGAGGTGGTGATCGCGGAGATAAAACACCTCAAAAATTACGTCGCGCTCTTCCTCGAACTCTACCGCCAGAGGATCAGCACGCTGACGCGGAAAAAGCTGGAACTGCTCGCGGAGGCGGCGCGGCTGTTGGACGGCGGGACGCTGAACAGATATTTCAAAGAGGACGAGAACGAATTTTACGCCTTCTTCAACGCGAATAAGCGTCTCGATTCCTGTCTCGAATACTATTTCAAGCATTTCAAAAAGCTCGTCGATATCAGTAAAGAATATAAAGAGCTGGGTGCGTGGCTGGACGCCGGCAACGCCGATTACGCGCGCGACAAGACGGCTTCCTCGGTCGTAAAAAAGTTGATGAAGGCGGCGACGGTCTCTATCAAGGACGAGGACGTTTTAAAACATCTGCAAAACGTCTGCGAAATTTACGAGGCGATGGACCGGATCCGCGCCAACACCTCTCTCGCGCAGAATTTCACTTCGGCATTCGGCCGGGTGGACTTTTTCGACGCGCGGAAAAATTTCCTTTCCGATCTTTATACCCTGCACGGACTGTGCGCCAAGCTGTTCATGGACTACAACGCGGACAGTTTCAACAGTATGTGCGTACGCGCGGCGAACGGATACACGAAACCCGTTCTCAAAGGACTGCTGCGGTCCGTGGACAGCTTCTATGCCGCGGAAGAGAGTTTTGTTTCCGTCGTCAACGCCGACAGGAGCCAGATTCCCGAAGAGGACGTGCTCGAATATTATACGGCGAAAGCGGGCGCGCTCATCGATAATATCGACATGCTCGCCAACTGGTGCATGTACCGTTCGACGGCGGAAAAACTCAACGCCGCGGGGCTCACGTTCATGACGGACGCGCTGGAAAACGGTTCCGTGAGCGGCGAAAACATCGTGGACAGCTTCGAAAAGAATATCTACAAGAACTTTTTACAGACGAATATCCCGCTCGATCCCGTGCTCTCCCGCTTCTCCGCGGTTTTGCAGGAGGAGGAGACGGAATCGCTCCGGCTCACGATGGACGAGTTCGCCAAGCTGACGCGCGAAGCCATTCGCGGCAAGCTCATTTCCCGGCTGCCCACGGCTTCCACGGAAGGGAGCCTGAGCCTGGAAGTGGTCAATTTTCAACGCCTCGCCAAGAGCAACCTGCGCGGTATGGGGCTTAGAAAACTTTTCGAGGAGATTCCCGAACTCATGAAAGTGGTCGCGCCGTGCATGCTGATGAGTCCGATCACCGTCTCTCAGTATTTACAGGCGCAGACGGATATGTTCGATATGGTAATTTTCGACGAAGCGTCGCAGATGCCGACCTCGGAAGCCATCGGTTCGCTCGCCCGCGCCAGGAGCGCCATCGTCGTCGGAGATCCCAAACAGCTCCCGCCCACCGCGTTTTTTAGCGCCAATTACGTGGACGAGGATAATCTCGAAAACGAGGACATGGAAAGCGTGCTCGACGACTGTCTCGCGCTCGGAATCCCCCAGCGCCATCTCACCTGGCACTATCGGAGCAAGCACGAGAGCCTGATCGCTTTCTCGAATATCATGTACTACGGCAACAAGTTGTGCACATTCCCTTCCCCCGACGCGCCGGACAGCAAAGTCAAATTCGTGCGCGTGGAAGAGGGGGTATATGATCGGGGCTTCACTAAACGCAATAAAGCGGAAGGAGACGCTTTGGTCGCGGAGGTACTGCGCCGTCTCGCCGATCCTACGCTCAAAAAATCGAGTATCGGTATCGTCACGTTCAGCAACGTGCAGAAGGAATATATCGAGCGCAAACTGACGGCGGCAATCGCGGAAAAGCGTCTTGACAGCGCGGCTTACGACCGCGAGGAACCGATCTTTGTCAAAAATCTCGAAAACGTACAGGGCGACGAACGGGACGTCATTCTCTTTTCCGTCTGTTACGGGCCAGATAAACTGGGGCGTATCTCTCTCAACTTCGGTCCCTTGAATCAGGCGGGCGGCTGGCGCCGGCTCAACGTCGCGGTTTCGCGCGCAAGGGAAGAGATGGTCATCTTCTCGTCCATGACCGGCGCGATGATCGATTTGTCCAAAACGGGCTCGAAAGGAGTCGCGGGACTCAAAGCCTTCCTCGAATTTGCCGAAAAGGGCAGGACGACGCTGGCGATCCCCGCGGGGAATCTCGTCAAAAAGAAGCCCGGGATCGGAAAATATATCGCCGAGGAACTGGCGGGCTACGGTTACGATTGCCGTTACGACGTGGGCGTGTCCGACTTCAAGATCGACGTGGCGGTCACCGATCCCCGCAACAAGCATAAATTCATTCTCGCAGTGATGTGCGACGGGCCGAATGGTTTTTCCGTCAAAGACAGGAACGTGTTGCAGATCCAGACGCTCAAACGCAACAACTGGAACGTCGTGCGCATCTTCTCGGTAAACTATTACAACAATCCCAAACGGGAGATCAAAAAGATCAAAGATCTGCTCGATAAACTGACGGGCGCGGACAAACGGGGGGGATCGGGGCTCAACCGTATCAAAAAGACGTATAAGGCGGCGGCGCTCGAACAGCGGTTCGAGAACGCCACTTTCATCACCTCCGGCGACAATGACGCGGAGATTATTTCCCGGCTCAAATCCATCGTCGCGGCGGAAGAACCTATTTCCTACGATTTCCTCGTGCGCCGGTGCCTCACGAGCCTCGGCGTGATGAAATACGGGGCGAAGGTAGACGCGCGCATGCAGGCGCTCGTGGCGCTCTGCGGCTTCAAATACGAACGCGTTTTCGGAACGCCGTATTATCGCAAGACGGATAAGAATATCGGTTTTGACCGTTACCGCGTGGAGACGGGAGAAGCGCTTAGAAAGAACGAGACGGATTTCACGCCTTACGAGATCGTGGCGTTGATCCGCGCGGCGCTCGAAGATAAAGTCGCGCTCTATATGGAAGAGATCACCGTCATCGTCGGCAATCTCCTGCGCGTAAAGCCGAGCGATAAATTCTCCGTTTACGTTAACGACTGCGTGACGCTCGGCGAGGAGAAGGGGCTCTTCGTTCGATCGGTCTCCGATCGTATTTCGCTGGCCTGAGCCTATCGAAATTCTTTTTTATCCTATATACCTATGAAAAAATTTTTGCAGACGGGCGACAATTCAAAGGACGGAAAACTTTTCAATTTCCGTCCCGTTTTGTTCGCCGCCGTTTTTTTAGGCCTGGGGATCGCATTCGCCTATGCGAGGATTTTTAAGGGCGCGTCTTTTCTTTGGCTGCTGTTCGGCATTCCGTTATTGGGAATGCCGTTTCTTTTTTTGCGCGGCGCGGTCAAAGCCTTTCTCACGGCGGGAATTTTTGCGCTTTGCTTTTCCTTAGGCGCGCTCTCCTTTTCTCTCGAATGGAATTCGTACCGAACCTGCGGCGGATATGCGGGCGAATGCACGGTGACGGGGACGGTGGTGGAAAAAAAGGTTTACGAAAACTTTTCTATGATCGTCCTTTCCGGGATCACGATCGACGGGAACGAGGAAAAAGGCAAACTGGTCGCTTACCTGGGTGTCGCTTCGGCGAACGAGATAGAACTTTCCGACGAGGTACTGATGCTCGGAAAGGTGGAAACGGAGATCTCTTTGTTCGACGAATACGGTTTTCAGGCCGAAGAGATCGTGGAAAGCATAAAATTCCGGGCTGCGGCGGACTCGATTCAAACAACGGGCAGGGGATTCCGGCCCTTCCTCGCCGCGCGTTCGAGGCTTAAACAAGTCCTTTATACGGGCATGGATCAAGATTCGGCGTCGGTCGCCTACGCGCTTTTCACGGGGGATACGTCGGGGATCGAAAACGGACTTTTGGAAAATGTCCGGCGCGGGGGCATCGCGCACATTTTCGCGGTCTCCGGGCTTCATGTGGGCGCGTTATACGCGTTCTGCCTACTGCTGACGGAAAAGACGCGCTTGCAGAGGCTTTCCAAACCGGCCAGGTTTTTCTTGGTGAGCGCGGTTCTCCTGTTTTACGGCGGCGTGGCCAACTTTTCGCCTTCCGTGCTTCGGGCTACGGTGATGTGTCTTGTCTTTTATGCGTCAAAGCTGATCGGCAACAAACCCGATCTTCTCGAAAGCGCGGGCGTGGCGGCGTTTCTCGTATTGCTTTTTCGGCCGGCGCTTCTATTCGAGGTCGGGTTTCGGCTTTCGTTTGCCGCCTGTTTTTCGATCGGGATTCTGTCTCGCAGGCTTCTGGACGGATTCGATCTGTGCCTGTTCGTCGACCGCAGGGCGTTGGCGGCGGCGGGGAAGCCGCCGAGCTTGTTTTCCCGGTTCCGGTGCTCCGTTTCTTCTTTCCTGGCCGCTTCGTTTGCGGCGCAGATCGGCACCGCGCCCCTTCTTCTGTCTGCGTTCGGTTATCTTTCCGTGTGGAGTCTTTTTCTCAACTGTCTGTTCGTCCCGCTCATCGGCGGGGTATTCGCGGGGCTTCTGGCGCTGACTTTCGTGGCCTGCCTGCTGCCGATCGCCGCGGCGCCTGTACTTTTATACGTGCCTTCGGTACTGTGGGCGGCGGCGCTGCTGATTTTTTACGCCGCTGATTTTTCCTTTGTGCTTGCGGGAATTCGTTTGGGCGCGGCGACGGCGGCGTATTACGCCCTTTTCGTCGTCTGCTCGGATAAATTGCAAATGACAAAACGAGTAAGAATTCTTTTCGTTTTGTCGTTGATTTTTGCGTTTGCTGCGGGCATGGCATGGACGAACGCTCCGCAGTCCGCTTTTTTAGTCCCCGCATTCCCTTGCGTTTTTGCCGGGAGTATGCTATAATAGAAACGAAAATGTGCAGGCACGAAGCATTTGCGGACATTTTCGCGTACTATTGCCATGGGGCAAAGCGACGTTATAAACAATAAAATCGGTAATGAGGGAGGGGAACGGTCATAGAATGAAATACGTTGATTTCAGAAAATTTACGGACGAGAACGGCGCGCTCCCTATCTATCTTTTCGAGGGAGAGGAGACTTATTTTCGGGAGAAGGGCGTCGCGCTTCTCCTTTCCCGGTTTTTAAAAGAGCCGACGCTGGATTACACGGCGTTTGAAGGCGCCGCGTTCAAAGGCGAGAAACTGAAAGCGCTCGCGGACGCGGTCAACAGCTTTCCGTTCGTCAGCGAAAAGCGTTTTGTGAAGATTACGGAATTTTATCCCACGGAAAAGGATTACGAGTTTTATCTGCGTCCCATCTTCGAAAACCCGCCGCGGGACAGCGTGCTTATCGTCGTCAATTCCGGCAAGGGAAAGACGGGCGGCGCGGCGCTCGCCAAAAAACCCAACGTCACGTATGTGGATTGCGGCCGGGCGGACGAGGAAACGATCAAAAAATGGATATACGTGACGGCCAAGCGCGCGGGGGTGTACGCGGACGGCATCACCTGCGGAAAACTCGCCGCCTACTGCGTGCACGATATGTCGCGGATCGCGAAGGAGACGGAAAAACTGCTCGTTTACTGCGAGGCGAAGGGCGTGAACAGACTCACAGACGAGATCGTCGACGAGGTCGTGTATCCCGATTCCGAGTATAAGATCTACGAGCTGGCGAACGCGGTTTCCAGGCGAAACTATTCGGCGTACACAAAGATTTTAACCGAGCTGTCCTCCAAAGGCTTCGACGAGATCTCTCTGCTCAATTCCCTCGCTTACTATTTCAAGGGACTGTACGAGGTTTCTTTGTGCCGCGGCGGAGACCGGGAGATCGCGGCGGCGCTGGGAATCAAGGAATACGCCGCTCGCAAGAATCGAGAACAGGCGGCAAAATTCCCCAAAGGAGAGCTTCTCCGCTGCTACGAAAACGTCTTCGGGGCTTTAAGCGGCATCAAGTGCGGGGAACTCACTCCTTCGTCGGCTCTCAAAGCGGTGACGGCAAACATCTTCTTCGGTATGAAAACAAACGCTTGACGCGGAGGTTATTCCGTTTTTAGAAAAAGAGACGTGCCGGAGGAGAAAAAACGGTGAAAAGCGTTTAAAGGCAGAGCAAAATACTTTATTTTTCCGCCGGGATTTTATATAATATATTCCGAGAGGGAAAATATGCGCAAGGATTATGGAAGCGATTCAGGGAGGCCGATTCATGAAATCATACGGCTTGGCGGCCGCGGCGGTTACGGAAGCGTTGACGGAGTTTGGCAATCGACTCATCGATTTCTTCACGGGTTTTACCGCGGCGTTGGGAGTGGAAATTTTTTTATTCTTTCTGCTCGTCTATTACGTATCGAAAATTTTACGCGATAACGACGCGACGCGTCTGATGCTCCTTTACTGGGGGCTTCTCATCGTCGTCGGGCTCATGCGCTATTCCGCGCCGCTCATCGACACGCAGTTCTATCTCTATTTCGTAGTTCTGCTTTCGATGTTCATGCTGATCCTCTTCAACGTGGAAGTGAAAAAGAGTCTTTGGGACGTGCACGGACCGCATGCGGAGAAATCGGAGAAGAAAATGCCGGGCGGACCGGAAGCGCGTTCGCAGGCGGACGTGGAACGCTGTATCTCCGACATCATCAAAGCGCTGCAAAACATGTCCAAGAACAACGTCGGCGCGCTCATCGTGCTTTCAAAGGGGAATCTGCCCAAGCAGGTTCTGCAGAGCGGCGTCGGTCTGGACGCGGAAATTTCGACGCAGCTGATAGAAGGAGTGTTTTTCCCCAAAGCGCCTTTGCACGACGGCGCGATGATCATTCGCGGGCATAAGATACAGGCGGCGGGCTGTTTCCTGCCCCTCACCCAAAAGACGAGTTATCCCAAAGATTTCGGCACCCGCCACCGCGCGGGGATCGGCATCACAGAAGTGGCCAACGTGGTTTCGCTGGTGGTTTCGGAGGAAACGGGTATCATTTCCGTGATCAAACAGGGAAACGTACAGCGCTACGCGGACTACGATATGCTCAAAGGCGCGCTTCGCGACTATTACTGGCAGGAATTGCCCCTGTCGGATAAGCGTACAAGGTAAGGAGGCGGCAGATGAATAAATTCGCTAAATTTATGAAAAGTGTTTTTGTCAATAAATTGTGGATCAAGATAATTTCCGCGCTCTTGGCTCTGTTCGTGGTCGTATTCCTGCATATCTGAAGGGGAAAGACGAAGTCACGTTCCGAAGCGGGGATTCATAAGATATAATGGCGGAAAAGTAAAGACGTACTTACAAAGCGGGGAAAAAGGGAGAGGAAAACGGATACGGACGGAGCGTGCTGCGCTTGCGTTTCTAAAAAAGCGAGGTCTTTATGAGCATCAAGGTTTGTAAATTCGGCGGAACGTCCATGGCGGACGGAAACATTATCCGGGCGGCGGCAAAGATCGTCGAGAGCGACGCGGAACGTCGTTATGTGGTCGTTTCGGCGCCGGGAAAGCGTTTCGGCGGCGACGTCAAAGTGACAGACCTTTTATACGCTTCCTACGAGGCGGCCGTTTCGGGCGCCGGGTTTGAAACGGAATTTTCCAAGATCCGCACCCGCTTCGAGGGGATCGAAAAAGAAATCGGCCGCGGTCTCAACGTCAAAGCCATGCTCAACGAAATCGCCGAAAATGTACTGGCGGGCGCGGGGCGCGATTACTGCGCTTCCCGCGGAGAGTATCTTGCCGCGCGCATCATGGCGGCGGTGCTCGGCATACCTTTCGTGGACGCGGAGGACGTCGTGCGCTTCAACGCGGACGGAACGCTCAGCGAAGAGACCTACGAATTGACGGCCGCTGCATTGAAAAAATACCCGCGCGCGGTGATTCCGGGTTTTTACGGCAAAGGCCCGGACGGGAAGATCAAAACCTTTTCCCGAGGCGGCGGCGACATCTCCGGCGCGATCGTGGCGAAGGCGGTCAAGGCTTCGCTGTATGAAAACTGGACGGACGTCAGCGGCTTTTTTGCGTGCGATCCGAAAATCGTCAATTCCCCGCGCTGTATCGAGGAATTATCCTATCAGGAACTCCGCGAATTGTCGTATATGGGCGCCAACGTCTTACATAGCGAGTCGATTTTTCCCGTCAAGAGCGCCGGGATTCCTATTCGGATCCGCAATACCTTCCGCCCCGAGGACGAGGGAACTTTGATCGTCTCTTCGGCGGTGCGCCGCCGCGGCGTGGGCGCCGTTACGGGCATTGCGGGCAAGAAGGACTTCACCGTCATTCTTCTCGAAAAGTCGATGATGAACTCGGAGGTCGGCTTTGCGGCGAAAGTTCTCGAAGTACTCAGCGGCCACGGCATCTCTTTTGAGCATCTTCCTTCGGGAATAGACACCATGTCCGTGGTCATCGATAATCGCTATCTCGAAAACGGGGTGTTGGCGCAGGTCGTGGAAGAGATTCGCAAATGCGTTCGTCCCGATCATATTTATACGCACGAAAATATCGCTCTGATCGCTACCGTAGGACACGGTATGGCGAGAAACGTGGGTACTTCCGCGCGGCTTTTCAAGGCGCTTTCGGAGGCGGGCATCAACGTGATTATGATCGATCAGGGATCGAGTGAGCTGAATATCATCGTCGGTGTGGACAATTCGGACTGCGCCGCTTGTATCCGCGCGATCTACCGCGAGTTTTTCGCTTGAACAAAGGGCGCGGCGGGAGCGCGTTCCGCCGACCGCGGACAAGCCCCGGGGCGGGAAAACGTCTGCGGCGTAGTATTTTTACGCCCGACGCGAGATCATAGTTTTGAGGTGTAAACGGTAAGTTTATGGAAAAACTGCTGAGAAAAAAAGCATATTTTGCGCTGATGTATGCGGCGACGGCGCTGTTGATTGAACTCATTTCCTTCTGCGTAATGGGGCTGGGCGTATTTCCCGTTTACTGGGGAATCGACGTGGCCTTTATTTTCGCGTTTGCGATCATTATTTTCATCATTCCTTCTTCTGTCGCTGCCATCGCCGTCAACGGCGCGATGCTGTTTATCCAGCTGGTGATCGCTTTCATCAACGAAGCGCTCTACCGTATGAGCGGCATGGTGTTCAGTCTCAATATGCTCAATCTCGCCAAAGAAGTGGGCGGCGTATTTTCCGCCGATTTTGTCAACTGGTGGATGTTGGTGGGCTTGCTTCTTTTATACGCGGCGCAGCTGACGGGAATGATCTTTGTCCATAAGAAGATGCCGACCGAGCGCGCCCATTTCACGCGCAACGCGGTTATCGTGCTTCTGATCTGCTGTATCATCGGCGAAAATGCTTCCCTGATTCTCTATCAGGCGACGATCGGCAGTTTCCAAAGCACCACCGTATCGGACGAGCTTGCCAACTACGACGACGATCAGCTGTTGTATACGACGCAGTTTATTCCTTCGAAAGCGTTCAAGAAATTCGGCTCGTTCGGTTTCTATTTCATGAATATATCCAATACGCTCAATTCCGTATTCGGCGGCAATCAGTCTGCCGGCAAGCAGAGCCGGCTCGCGCTCGATAATTATTTTTCGCAGGGCGAGATGAGCGAGTCGGTTTACGGCGACAATATTTATACCGGGGCTTTAAAAGGTAAAAATATCGTACTCATCGTCATCGAATCGGGAGAATGGTACGGGATCAATCGGGAATATACGCCGACCTTGTACGCGATGGCCTCCGGCGGTATCTCTTTTACGGAATACTACGCGAGGGATAAGACGAATCATTCGGAAGCGATGTCTATTCTCGGCAGCTACCCGCTGGATCCGAATAACGATCCTTCCACCAAACTCAAAGACTCGCAGCTTTCCTTCACACTCCCGAATCTTTTGAGAAGTGCGAATTATACGACCAATTATTTCCACGCCAACAATAAATCTTTTTATAACCGCGACGTGACGCACGGCAGAGGCGGTATCTACGGATTCGATACGGCGCATTTTCTCGACGATATGCCCGCCCTCGAAGGCTGCGACGAGAACGGCAACATCATCAAAAAGAAGTTTTATAACTTCGACAAGGACGCGCTCGTCACGGAAAATTATTTCGACGAATATACGCATAAAGAGGCAGGGGACCGCGCCTTTTTCACGATGCATATGACACTGTCTTCGCACGGCAATTACGAAGATCTTGTCAAGAACGGCGATTACCCTTTCAACGACGATTGGTATTACGATTCCGATATGACGGAAGCGGAGCGCCTGGCTGAACAGGCGCGTCTCAAAAAAGAATTTTCGGAAAAAGCGACGGTCAAAGGCTTTGAAAAATACTACGAGATCATCGACGGCTATCCGAAAACCTTTGCGGCGAAGGGAATCTATCTCGACGATTCCGACACCTCTCCCTTTTCGCCCAAGACGCTCGAAGACATTTATCTCCGCTATAAGCGTTTTCAGGCGGGCATGATGGATCTGGACGAAGCGGTCAATTCCCTGGTCTACGACTTGCAGAGAACGGGGCAGCTCGACGATACGGCGTTCATGTTTTACGCCGATCACTCCGCTTATTACAATAATCAGAATTACTATCTGAAAGGCGTTCCCATCGGCAACAGCTGGGATACGGCGCTTTACAACATTCCCGGTTTTCTTTGGTACGGCGGAAGCATGGACTGCGATCTTGGCAGGGAAGATATTTTCTACGAAGGGTATCACAATCTTTCCTTTAAGGCCTCGAAGGATTTGGAAAGCCCGCTGCAAGGCGGGAAAAAGGTCGACAAATTCACCTGCTCGTTCGACGTTCTGCCCACGCTTTTGCAGCTTGTAGGCTATAATTACAATCTCAATTTATATCACGGGGTGAGCATGTTTTCGGACAGGACGAGCGTCTTTGTCAGCCGCGAATCGGGAATGTTCATCAACACTATCTATTACGACGGGAGTACGGTTTCGGTCAAAGACGAGAACGGAGAATGGGTTCACTACGACTATGAGAGCACGCGCTACGAGGACGAGGGTTTTTCCGATGATGTCAAAGCGTTTTTGAAAGCGACGCTGCAATATTACGAAAAACAGGAAATGCTCGAAGAGATGTATAAAGGAAATTACTTTTCCTATCGTCCGATTTTCGGCGGCGTAGCGAAGGACGGAAAAATCTTCCATTATGTCCAATAGCGGTACGGCTTTTATAAAGGGGAACAACCGCGCGAAAGCGCGGAATATAGGAGTATAAAAATGAAAAATTATAAGGTTTCGTTAAAAGAGACGTACGGGCTCGAAGGCGGCGAACTGGAATGTATCCTTTCCGAGTGTCCGTTCGACGCTCCGGCGCCGGAATGGAAACGTCCGGCAGTGATTGTAGTACCGGGCGGCGGATATGCGTTCGTCAGCAAACGGGAAGGCGCGCCGATAGCGAACGCTTTCCTTGCCAGAGGCTTCCAGGTTTTCGTGTTGACCTATTCGATCTACCCGGACGCCGGGTATCCTCGGCAGCTCATCGAGCTTGCGGCGGCGACGGACTATGTGAAAAAACATGCGAAGGAGATGAACGTGAACGCCAACGAGGTCTTCGCGGTCGGATTTTCGGCCGGCGGACACCTGGCGGCCGATCTGGCGGTGGAATACGCTTCCGTAAAGCAGAAATCGGGGCTGGAACTGGATTGCCGTCCCACGGCGATCGGGCTGGGCTATCCCGTCATATCTTCCAAGGCCGGGCACGAGGATTCCTACGAACACCTGCTTTCGGAATATACGGACGAAGCCCGCGAAGAACTCTTGAAAACGTTGAATCTCGAAGACGCGGTGAGCGACGATACGCCGCCGGCGTTTATCTGGACGACGTCCTCGGACAGAGGCGTGCCTTCGCTGAACTCGCTCCTTTACGCGACGGCGCTCGCCAAACATAAGATCCCTTATGAACTGCACGTCTATCCCGAAGGCGAGCACGGCGGTTCGGCCTGCGATTTCGAGATCAATACGCCCGCGGAATTTTTCCGCAAAAACGCCAAATGGCTGGACGACTGCGCCGCTTTCTTCCGCCTGTTCACCAAAGAGAAATTTTAAATACATAAGATAGAAAATCCCTCCCGGAAGATCTTCCGGAAGGGATTTTTACGCGATGAGAAAAATTATTGTTTGATGTGGGTATAGACGGTTCCCGCAAAGAGGGGACATTCGAGCGCTTTGGATAACTGCGATACGTTAACCACCTGATATCCGGCTTTTTTCAGATCGGGCAGCAGTCTTTTGACCGCTTCGACGGTATGGGGATAGCCGTCGTGCATGAGTACGATCGCGCCGGGATATTTCTCGGAATAAATGGTCCGATAAATTTTATCCGCGGAAATACCTTTCCAATCCTCGGTATCGATCGCCCAATCGATGAGCGGTGCGTCCGTTTCCTTTTTCACCTTCTCGTCTACTCTCCCGTAGGGAACGCGGACGAGGTGTTTGTCTTTACCGTCAATCTTCTTTAAGATCTCGTCCACCGTGTCGATCTCTTTGCGGATCTTTTCGGAGGGGAGTTTGGTGAGATTTTTATGCGCGTCTGTGTGGTTGCCGAGTTCGAAGCCCGCGTCGTACGCGGCTTGCAGAAGCGGAAAATTAGAGGAATCCACGCGAATCCCGTTGGCGAAAAAAGTCGCCGACGCGGGACAATCGGGATTATCCTGGTTAAACTCCGCAAAGGCGCGCATGAGCGCTTTGAGCGTGCTGTCGGGCGCGTCGTCGAAGGTGAAGGAGATGAGTTTGCGCGAGACGTCGATATGGGATACGTCCGCGTCCGCGGTGCTCCATACCGGCTCGCTGGGTTTTTCGTCGGAAGATTGTTTGACGGACTCGCTCGACGTATTCCGTTCGTCGATGACGAGTTCCTCGTCGAAAACGCTGTCTTTCCGGGGCGTGGCGGCGCTGGCGGCCGTACGAGGGGATTGACAGGCTACAAAGGAAAAAACGATCAGAGAGGACAATAAGTAAAAGAATTTTTTCATGACACTTCCTTTTCTGCGGCTTAAATACCGTTTTAAAGACAGTATCTGTTTTCGCCCCGATTTTATACTCGTTTCTTTGCTTCCTCGTCTTTTTCTTTGCCTCAGTAGACGAAGCGCACTTTGCCGTCGAGCAGCTTTTCGGGCGGGGGGGAATCCGTGACCACGCAGTCGAAAGCGGAGAGCTGCGTCAGACGATAGGCGGCGCGCGCGGAAAATTTGCTGTGATCGGCGAGGAGGATACGTTTGGTGCTGCGCAGGAACGCGGCTCGTTTGATCTCCTTTTGATCGAGCGAGCTCTCGAATACGTCTCCGCCCGTGATCGCGGCGCAGGAGGAGAGCATAAGATCGAAAGTGAAATCGCCGAGCTGCCGCGCCGTCCAGCTCCCCGTCGTGGAATTGGTGTTGAACTGTACGGTCCCGCCTAAAAGAATGAGGGTGACGTTGGGCTTTTTGGAGATCTGCATCGCCGTTTGCAGATTGTTGGTGACGACCGTTTTGTAATTCAGATCCATGCGCGCGGCGAGCGCCAGAGCCGTAGAGGAGCTGTCGAGGAACACCGTGCGAAACTCCGGCAGGATTTTGAGCGCGTTGGTGGCGGCGCGTTCCTTTTCTTTCGCGTTCCGCTGCACGCGCACGAAAATAGACACCTCTTCCGCGTTTTCGGGCAGGATCGCGCCACCGTGGCTCCGCTCTATGAGCCCCATTTTCTGCATCTCCGCGAGATCCCGGCGAATCGTCGCTTCGCTCACGTAAAGCGTGGCGGCGAGATCGCGCACGAACGCCGTCTTGTTTTCTTTGAGAAATTTTAGAATCGTATTCTGCCGTTCACTGGTCAGCATGTTTCTTGACTCCTGATCGTTTTTGTTCGTTTATGTTCATATTATCTCATAAAAATGCTTTTTTGTCAATCTTTCGGACATATATAGACAAATATAAAAAGATATGATATAATAAACGCGTACAGAAAAAGGAGTGGGATTCATGAGATACTATCTGGCGATCGACATCGGCGCCTCGTCGGGAAGGCACATTCTGGCGCATCTCGAAAAGGGAAAAATGGTCACGGAAGAGATCTATCGTTTTTCCAACGGACCGCTTACGCTGCCGGGGACTCCGGGAGCATTGGGAAGCGTGGGCAGCAAACGTCTGATGTGGGACACCGACCGTCTTTTCAAAGAAATACTCAACGGACTCAAAAAGGCCAGAGAACTGGGCAAGATACCTTGTTCCGTGGGCGTGGACACGTGGGGAGTGGATTATGTCCTGCTCGATAAAGAGGACAGACCGATAGAAGGGGTGTACTGTTACCGTGACGGACGGACGAAGAGCGCGACGGCTTCGGTGCACCGCCGGATCCCGTTTGCGGGGCTGTACGCGAGAACGGGGATCCAGTTTCAGGCGTTCAACACCGTTTATCAGCTCTACGACGACAAGAGAAGCGGCAGACTCGCGGAAGCGAAGACCTTTTTAATGCTGCCCGATTATTTCCATTATCTCTTGACGGGCGTCAAGAAACAGGAATATACGAACGCCACGACGACGGGCATGGTCAACGCGCTCACGCACGGCTGGGACGAGGAAATTTTGCAGGCGCTCGGCTACGACAAGCCGCTGTTCGGACCGCTTTCACAGCCCGGCGAAGAGGTGGGAGCGTTTACGGACGAAGTCGCGGCAGCGGTCGGCTATCGGGCGAAAGTATTTTTGCCGGCGACGCACGACACGGCGAGCGCGGTGCTGGCCGCGCCTTTATCCGGTCATACGCCCTATATTTCGAGCGGAACCTGGTCGCTGCTCGGCGTGGAACAAACCCGTGCGTATACGTCGGAACAGGCGCGGGAGCTCAATTATTCCAACGAAGGCAGCGTGAAAAACACCTTCCGCCTGCAAAAGAATATCATGGGGCTTTGGATGATTCAGCAGGTACGCCACGAATTGGAGGATAAATACGATTTCGAGACGCTCGCCTCTCTGGCACGGCTCAACCGTACGGACGATCTCGTGGACGTCAACGACGACAGATTTCTGGCGCCCCAGAGCATGATCGAGGCGATCAATTCGGCGGTCGGAAAACAGCTTTCCGTGGGCGGCATGGCCTACTGCATTTTCAACAGCTTGGCACGGAGTTATGCGGAGAGCCTTAAAGGGCTCGAAGAAGTGACGGGCGAAAAATACGAGACGCTCAACATCATCGGCGGCGGCAGTAAAAATCGGCTCTTAAACGAGCTGACGGCGGAATATACGGGCAAAAAGATCGTCACAGGACCTACGGAATGCACCGCAATCGGCAATTTCATGATGCAGATGGTCGGCACGGGCGAATTGAGCTCGGTGGCCGAGGGCAGAAGAATCATTCGCGATTCTTTCGAGATTCGAGAGCTTTAAAAAATAAAAAATGCAAGGAGACTTCAAAAGGACTATGTCAAGATACGAAGAAGCAAAGAAGATGTACGCCGCTTACGGCGTAGACACGGACGAGGCGATCGCGCGGCTGAAAAATATCCCCGTCAGCGTGCATTGCTGGCAGGGCGACGACGTGCTCGGCTTCGACGGCAGCGATTCGCTGTCCGGCGGAATCCAGACCACCGGCAATTATCCCGGCAGGGCGACGGGCTTCGAGCAGCTCAAAGAGGACGTCAAAAAAGCGTTCTCGCTCATGCCCGGCAAAAAGCGTCTCAACCTGCATGCCAGCTATGCCGTGCTCGGAACCGACAAGGGAAAGGTGGATCGCGACGCCTATACGTACAAATATTTCGAGCCGTGGGTGAAATTCGCCAAAGAGAACGACATCGCGGGCATCGACTTCAATCCCACTTTTTTCGCGCACCCGAAGATGAAAGACGGGCTTTCCCTCTCCTCGCCCGACGAGCCCACCCGTAAATTCTGGGTGAACCACGGCAAGGCGTGCATGAAGATCGCGGCGGAGCTCGGCAAAGCCATGGGCAGTCCCTGTCTCGTCAATATCTGGATTCCCGACGGTTATAAGGATATCCCCGCGGACCGGCTTTCGCCGCGTCTGCGCCTCAAAAAATCGCTTGACGAAATCCTCGAAAGTTACGACAAACAGTGGGTGATTCCCGCCGTCGAAAGCAAAGTGTTCGGAATAGGAGTGGAAAGTTATACGGTCGGCAACAACGAATTTTATCAAAATTACGCAGCCAAAGCGGGTATCTGCTGTCTGTTGGATAACGGCCATTATCACCCGACAGAGGTCGTTTCGGACAAAATTCCTTCCCTTCTCGCCTTCTACGATAAGGTCGCGCTGCATGTCACCCGTCCCGTGAGATGGGACAGCGATCACGTAGTGCTCTTCGAGGACGAGCTCAAAGAGATCGCCAAAGAGATCGTGAGAAACGGCGCGGAGGAAAAAGTCCTGATCGGGCTCGACTATTTCGACGCTTCGATCAACCGGATCGGCGCGTGGGTGACGGGCGAACACGCGATGCAGAAAGCGCTTCTCTATGCGTTGCTTTTGCCCAATCGGGAACTCAAAGAATTGCAGGACGAGGCGAACTTCGGGAAATTGATGTACCTCAACGAAGAACTCAAACTTCTGCCCCTGGGCGACGTGTGGAACGAATATCTCGCGCAAGAAGGGCTCGGCAGCGATTGGTATGCGGAAGTGGAAAAATATGAAAAAGAAGTGCTTTTAAAGCGCGCATAAAGGAGTAAAGATCATGGGTTTTATGGACGATTTGAAAAAGAGCGCAGGAAAATTGATGAAAAAGAATATTCTCGACGCGCCCTTTGTGAAAGAAATGTGCAAAACGACGGCGAATATGTACCGCCTCGGCTGGGACGAAAGGAACGGCGGCAATATCAGCTATCTGCTCGACGAAAAGATCGTCGAGGAATATCTGGATTTGAGCGAAGTGCTCCGCACGATTCCCACGGGGTTCGACGCGAAGAAGCTGGTCGGAAAAATTTTCATCGTCACGGGCACGGGCAAGTATTTCAAGAACGTCGAGAGCGATCCCGAAAACAATCTCGGCATCATTCGTATCGCGGCGGACGGCACGACGGCGGAACTGCTTTGGGGATATAAGGACGGCGGAAAATTCACCTCCGAGCTTCCCGCGCATTTGATGAGCCATATGGCTCGTCTCGAAGTCGATCCCGAGAACCGCATCGTCATGCACACGCACCCCACCTATACGTTAGCGATGAATTTCGTACACCCGCTCGATGAAAAATCTTTCACACATTCTCTTTGGCAGATGTGCACGGAGTGCATGGTGGTGTTCCCCGACGGAATCGGCGTACTGCCCTGGATGCTCTGCGGTACCAACGAAATCGGCGAAGCGACTGCGGAGAAAATGAAGGAATACCGGCTCGTCGTCTGGGGCTTGCACGGCATTTACGGCGCGGGCAAGACGATGGACGAAGCGTTCGGACTCATCGAGACGGTGGAAAAAGCGGCGCAGCTTTATATGCTGGTCTTGGGACACAAACGCGTCAACACCATCACCGACGAACAGCTCGTCGAGATCGCGGAAGGCTTTAAAGTCAATTACCGCAAAGATTTTCTCGATATTTAAGGAACGTTTGCAAACAAGGAGGAAGGAGGCGTGGAACGGTATGCTTGGAAGGCGACGATCAAAGCGGGCAAAAAGGAGGAGTATATCCGCCGACACGACGAGATCTGGCCGGAACTGAAAGCCGTTTTGAAGGCGGCGGGCATCGTCAACTATTCGATATGGCTTTGGAGAGACGAAGTCTTCGGATATTACGAATGCGAAAAGGGCGCGGCATACGCGGCGAAATTCCAAGCGCAAAGTCCCGTTGTGGAGCGGTGGAACGCGTTCATGAAAGACGTCATGGACATGTCCGTAGACGAAAAAACGGGCGCGCAGCCCCTTTTGGAAGAAGCATTTTATCTGGAATAAGAAAAAATTAAAAAGTAAGGAGATAGAAAACAATGGCAAGATTTGTTCTGAACGAAACGAGTTACCACGGTGCGGGCTGTATAGAGGAGATCCCCGGGGAGATCGCGAGAAGAGGTCTGAAAAAGGCGTTCGTCTGCTCCGATCCCGACCTCGTGAAATTCGGCGTGACAAAGAAGGTGCTCGACGTGCTCGACGGCGCGAAGATTCCTTATACGCTGTATTCCAACATCAAACCCAACCCTACGATCGAGAACGTACAGACGGGCGTAGCGGCGTTTAAAGAAAGCGGCGCGGACTGCCTGATCGCGATCGGCGGCGGTTCTTCCATGGATACCTCCAAAGCCATCGGCATTATCATCGCCAACCCCGAATTTGCGGACGTGCGTTCGCTCGAAGGAGTCGCGCCTACGAAGAATCCTTCTGTGCCCATCATCGCGGTTCCCACGACGGCTGGCACGGCGGCGGAAGTGACGATCAACTATGTCATCACGGACGTCGAAAAGAAGCGTAAATTCGTCTGCGTGGACGTGCACGACATTCCCGTCGTGGCGGTGGTCGATCCCGAAATGATGTCCACCATGCCCAAAGGACTCACGGCTTCCACGGGCATGGACGCGCTGACGCATGCCATTGAAGGTTATATCACCAAAGGCGCTTGGGAAATGTCCGATATGTTCCACATCAAGGCGATCGAACTGATCGCGAAATCCCTTCGCGGCGCGGTTGCCAACACCAAAGAAGGCAGAGAGGGCATGGCGCTCGGTCAGTATATCGCCGGTATGGGCTTCTCCAACGTCGGGCTCGGCATCGTCCATTCGATGGCTCACTCCCTGGGCGCCGTCTACGACACCCCGCACGGCGTCGCCAACGCGATTTTACTTCCTACGGTCATGGAATACAACGCCGACGCGACGGGCGAAAAGTACCGCGAAATCGCCAAGGCGATGGGTGTGGAAGGCACGGAACAGATGACGCAGGCCGAATACAGAAAGGCGGCGGTCGAGGCCGTTAAACAGCTTTCCAAAGACGTGGGAATCCCGCAGACCTTGAAGGGAATCGTCAAGGAAGAAGACGTCGATTTCCTCACACAGTCGGCGATGGACGACGCCTGCCGCCCCGGCAACCCCAAAGATCCCACCTTCGGGGATATCAAAGCGCTCTATCTGTCTCTGATGTAAGAACGATCCCCGTCCGGAGATTTCCGGACGGGTCGTTTTTTGAATAAAAGAAAACACCTCGAAACGCAAAATTTCGGGGCGTTTTTTAGTTTTAAGCTGCTTGCTTACTCGCCTTTGAAGGGGAGCAGGGAAGCGATTCTCGCGCGCTTGATCGCGGTAGCAAGAAGTCTCTGATGAGCCGCACATGTGCCGCTCATTCTGCGGGGAACGATTTTACCGCCTTCCGTCACGAATTTCTTCAAACGGTTGATATCTTTATAATCGATTTCGTTGATTTTTTCCTGGCAGAACGCACATACCTTTCTACGGGGCGCCTTTTTATAGCTCTTTTTAACGGCAGTCTTTTCTTCCATAGCTGTTACTCCTTATGTTATTTTTCCATTCCCGTGTAATATTTAGAAGGGAATGTCGCTGTCGTCGTCCAAAGTTTGGAGGACGGGCTTCTTTTTAGCGGGAGCTGCTGCGGGACGTGCGGCGGGCGCGGCAAAATCGTCGGACGAATCGCCCGTGCCCTTCGGAGTCAGAAACTCTACGTCTTGTACGATAATATCCACGGCCGTGCGTTTCACGCCCTGATTGTCTTCGTAATTTCTCAGCTGAATGCTTCCGCTTACGGCAACTTTGTTGCCTTTTTTGGTATAGCGCGCTACCGTTTCCGCCGTCTGCCGCCAAGCCGTGCAGTTGAAAAAGTCCGTCTGGCGTTCGCCGTCCTGCGAGGAATAGTTCCTGTTGACGGCAATGGCAAAATGACATACCGCTACGCCGCTGGGCGTTTCGGTGAGCTCGGGGTCGCGCGTTAAATTTCCGATTAAAAAAACTTTGTTCATGTTTCCTTCCTATCAGTTTTGTTTTGTGATCATACGTCTCAAAACTTCGCTGTCGATGCCCGCAACGCGGTCAAGTTCGTTGACAACTTGTCCGTCCGCTTCAAACGTCATGAGTACGTAGTAGGCTTCGTTCTTGAACTTAATCGGATACGCAAGCTTCTTCGTTCCCCATTTGTCCGTCGAAACGACGGCGCCGTTCATCGATTTGACGATATTCTCGTACTTTTCGATTTCCGCGGTCTTTGCTTCGTCCGTGGCGTCGTTGTTCAGCAAATAGAGCATTTCGTATTTGGCCATAATTTTGTTTCACCTCCCGGTCTTATTCGGCATACCTTTTCGGTATGCAAGGTTGCTGCAACTATCTATAAAAGTTGTACTATTATTATACCCGATTTTTGAAAGATAGTCAACCGTTTTTAAGTAAAAATCCGTCGTTTTTTGGGTTTTTTCGTGAAAAATAAGCTCGTTTTAATCCGGCTTTATAAGTGGTTTTCGAAGCCGCAAAAAGAAAAACGGACACCGGTTTCGGTGCCCGCTCCATGGAATTTTTTGTCTTTTAAGAACGGGCGAAAATCCGGACCACTTCGCCCACGTAGTTCAAAATCTCGGTGATCGTCAGTTCGCCGACCAACGTTTTCAGCGTACCGTCTTCATCATAGTATTTCGTCGCGACTTCGCCGATCGTTTGAGAGATTCCGGCGAAATTATAAGTAAATTCATAAGTGATAGAAGAAGTGAGGAAATCTGTCTTTTCGAGGTTAATAACGCCGTCCGCGTAGAGATCGTTTAAAGAAGCAGCCTGAATGTTGGAAGTCATATTGAGCACCAGCTCGTTCATCTGGGTAATCGTGTAGGCTTTTTCTTTATGGCTGACTCTGTCGGTGAGCAGATACTTCCATGTGCCCGTGAGTACCCGCCTGGCTTCGACGGTGAAATCCTCGGACGTATAAAATTTTCCGTCGTCGGGATTCTCGTAAAGTCTATTGCCGTCTTTATCGATAAAATAGGATTTTGTATCGTCCTTTTTATAAACGTCGTCCGCGAAAACTTCCTGTATCGTCAGCTTATTAATATCCGCCGCCAAAGTGGAAACGGTGGAGCTTTTCAGATGTTTTAAGATGGTGTTGCTTTCTACGTCCGCTTCGCCGAGAATTTCCGCGAGCGTCAATTTGTCGACGGCGTCTCCGAGCTCGTCGATTTTCGTGCCTTTGAGACTGTGCAGCAGCATGGGGTCCGTGTCTTTGATCTCGATCAGATCGCCGAGCGCCAGGTCTTTGGTAATATCGGAGAAAAGCGTGCTTTCGCCGGTCAAATCGCCGATCGTTCTCGCCTCGTAAAAGACGGAGGCTCCCTGCGCGTCGGTCGCATAGTAGAACTCTGCGGTCTGTGTTCCCGTTTCTGTCCCGACCGCTATCGAAGCGCCCGATTTATCTTTCAGATAAAAAACGATTTCGTCTGCCGTTCCCGTATTTTCCGTATAAGTATAGCCGCCTTCAACCTCAGCGAGCGTACCGGGAAGTCTGTCGCCGCGTTCGTCGTAAGCGAAGCCGTTGCAAACCGCGATCTGCCGTCCCAGCATCGTGACGACGCCTGTCGTTTCGTCATAGGAATAATGGGTGTTTTCCACGCCGTAGAGGAGATACATCGTGATCTTATCCGTCGGCTTGGCTTTGAGAACGGCGCTAAGGCGGATCTCTTTGACAAGATTGCCGTTTTGCAGATCCTTGATCGTGCGCGGGGTGCGCCCCGGGAGCATCTGTATCGCCCCGTTTTCGTCGAGCGTGTAATCCTCGCCCTCGTTGCCGAACGCCAGCGCGCGCATGATCTCGTCGGACTTGCCGTCGATTTTAAGCGCGGTGGAAAGATAGACGTCCTCGATGATCGCCGAGCCTTTTTTGAGATCGCCGATAGTGCGGGGCGCGTACTTTTCTCCCGTCGTCTCGTCTTTGACCTGCCATTCGAGTTCGGACAGGCCCGTTTCCGGATTCGTTACCAGCCGATAATGCCGGCCTTCGTTGCCGAAAGCGAGCGCGACCATGAGCTGGTCGGGATTCTCATCGAGCGGGGAAACGCCGAGCGCCGAGCCGAGCTCGATTTTATCGAACAATTCGTCGGTGCCGCCCTCGGCGGTGAGCGTACCGATCGTCGTCGGCTTTCTGCCTTCGAGCGGAACGATTCGATCGTTTTCGATCATATAATCGACGCCTTCCGTACCGTACGCGAGCGCGATAAGCACGGCGTCGGAGTCGGGCGTCACGTTGAGCAGGTCTCCGAGCTGAACGTCGGCGAACAGATCCTTGATTTCCCGGTCGCCGCTGCCGCCCATGACGTCCATGAGTTCTTTCAGCGACAGCGATTTATTGTACTGCAAAACGTCGTCTTTATCATAGGCGTGATAGGTATTTTCCTCTTTGAGCGCCAGAGAATAAATTATTTTACCCTCTTTGGTACAGACGTAATACGCGTAAGAAGGGGACGTTTCCTGCACCGCCGCTGCGGCAGCACCGGAAACCGCGGCGATGTAACCGCCGTTCTTTTCGTTCACCCATCTTTCTTCTTTCTCGTCGTAAGCGTAGACGACTCCGTCGCCGGCGGTAAATTTATTGGTCGCCGCGTCGAAATCGTAAGCGAGGGGAAGCATGACGACTTTGTTCGCCTCTTCGTCGTATTCGTAGTTTTTGCCTTCCGTACCGTAGAGGAGGGCGCGGATCGTCGGATCGGATTTATCGAGGGAGCCCGTCGTTTCCATGAGGACGGCCAGATCGACTTTATCGAGCAGATTGTCGGGAGAGTCCATCAGATCTCCGACGGTAGCTGGTTTGGAGTCGCCGCGCATCTGCACTTCGCCTTCGACGACCGTATAATCGATTCCTTCTTCGCCGTAGCAGATCTGCATGAGAAGAGCGTAATTCTTGCTCGATTCTTCGAGCGCGTTCGCCTTTTTAAGCAGGGTTCCCACCTCGGCGGATTTCAAAGAATCTTGAAAGAAAGCGCCCATCTCGGAAAGGGCGGTGTTCATCAGCGCCGAGGTCTCCATCGGAACGCCGTAATCCGCCAACGCGGAGACGATCTTCTCCGCGGCTTTTTGCACCTGCGGAGAAATATTCGCGAGGGATTGGAGACTGCCGGTTCCGTTTTGGAAACCGGAGGCGAGCGAAGTCAGATCCTTCACGAGTTCCGCAATCGTTTTCTGCGCGTATTCGTCGGTTATGTATTCTTTGTAGTCGATATTGCCGCCCGTGACTTTGCCGACGGTGGAAATGCCGTCCTCGATTTTTATCTTGGCGTAGATGACGTAACCGAGTCCCGCCAACCCTCCGAGCGTGCAAAGGATACCGAACAGGAATCCGAGAATTACGGCCAGGAATTTACCCCAGAACCCGCCTTTTTTTCGTTCTTCTTCGTAATATACAGCCATGATCCCTTACCTCACTTTCTGATCACCATGAATTTTTCCGAACCGTTCACCTCGTATTCCCCGACGCCGTCCGCCTCGAAGCAGTCGCCCTCCAAAAACGGCGTTTCGCCGCGTTTCCATTTGAAGCGGCCGCTGCCTTTAAGGATCTTGATAAGGTCTTTTCCTTCCGTAAACAGTTTGAAACGCGTCGCTTCTTCGACGAGCAGCGCGTTGCCGTTTCTGCCCGTCTTTGCGCCCTGCACTCTGCCCTCCTTGAACACGAAACTTTCTTCGGACAAAGCGAACGCCGCAAGACTTTCCGCATCCGTTATTTTCGATATCTGCATGATGTGTCTCCTTATGTCGATGCGCGTGCGCGAACGCCGCTGTTTACATTATAGCGCATATCCCTCAAAAATGCAAGTATTCCCGTAAAAAAAATGCGTCTTTCCGTCGCTTGAAGGGGCGGAAAGACTTGGGAATTGCGGGAATTTTTCGTTACGGACGGTCGCTTGGCGGGGAATCGTCGGGGAAATCGGCAAGCAGATCTCCGCCCGCGACTCCCAGATCGACGTTTTTGAGTTTTTTGGCGATGGCGCGCGTTCTGCCTGCGGCGGTCTCGATCGTGTCCTGCGCCTCCTGTAACTTTTTCTGCGTTTTGTCGAGAATATCCGTAAATTTTCCAAATTCGTGCTTGAATACCGCGAGTAGCTGCCAAAGCTCCTGCGAGCGCCGCTCGATCACGGAGACTTTGAATCCCGTTTGCAGAGTGGAAAGCAGGGCGCTCAGATTCGTCGGCCCGCAGACGAGAATCCGGCGCAGGGAGAGATATTCGCTTAAATCGGGGATTTTCAGCACTTCCGCGTAGAGGCTCTCGATGGGGAGATACATCACGGCAAAATCGGTCGTACGCGGAGGGAGAATGTATTTGGACGCGATAGAATCCGCTTGCAGCTTCACGGCCCGGCCGAGATTTCTCATCGCCCGTTCTTCCGCCTCGCGGTTGCAGGCGTTTTCCGCGTCGATGAGCCGCTGGTATTCCTCGATGGGAAATTTACTGTCTATGGGCAGATAGACGCAGGATCCGTTTTTATCGGGCAGCAGCACGGCGAAATCTACCATGCCGTCCGTCAGCGGATTGAGTTTGACGCTCGCCGCGTACTGATTGGGCGCCAGCATTTGGGAAAGCAGGGCGCCGAGCTGGGTTTCCCCCCAGGTGCCGCGCAGTTTGACGTTGGAAAAGACCTTTTTGATGTCCGAGACGCTCGCCGCGAGACTCTGCACCTCGCCGATCCCGCGGTACACCGCTTCCAGCCTCTGCTGAATCACCGCGTAGCTCTCCGTGAGCTTGGTTTCGAGCGTCTGGGAAAGTTTGTCGTCTACGGTGCGGCGGATCTCGTCCAGGGCGCGCTGATTGTTTTCCGATATGTAGCGGAGCTGGTCGCCCATCGTTTTCTGCATATTGTTGAGCCGGTATTCGGTCATCGAGCCTAAGGAAGTGATGGCTTTGTTCGTGTAATCGGTGACGCCGCCGAGTTTGTCGAGTTTTTCTTTAAGAGCTTCCGTATCCTTGCCGTTTTTGCCTTCCGCCGCTGGTTTGCCTTTTTTGGCAAGGAGCGCGAAGAGGAGCAGGACGCAGAGGACGAGCAGAGCGACGCAAATAAAAAGAAGCGTTTTTTCCGTCATGCGTTGCCTCCCTGCGATGGAGATTTTTTCTCCTCGCCGCCCGAAGCAAGCACCGTTTTCAGCGCAGAGGGGGCGAGCGATAAAAGTCTTTCTTTCGTATTGTCCCGGGGCGAGAGGACGCAGTGGAGGAGAAGTTCTTTCAGAACCAGTCCGATATATTTTTCCCGCATGCCTTCGACGGACGCGATCTCTTTTCCCGAAACGGCGAGTTCTTTCACTTTCATGGGCACGCCCTCCGCCTTCATCGTCGCGAGTTCTTCCCGCCATCGTTTCCCGGTGGGACACGGGGAAAGATCGTCCATACAGCCCGAATAGTCGGCCTGTTTCAAACGGATCAGGTCTTCGACGAGATCGGCGTGGAGCACGAGAAAACGCCGGAGCTTGTTTTTGCGCACTTTTCCGTCAAAGTCGTACATGTGAAAGAAAACGAGCTCCCGGACTCTCTCGATCGTGTGTTTGGGTGCTTTGAGACGAGTGAGGATCTCTTCCGCGAGCCGCGCGCCCTCTATGGGGTGTTCGTGCACGTTTCCGTCGCGGAGCATGCACAGCGGCTTGCCTACGTCGTGTAAAAGCGCGGCGAGACGCACGTTCTCCTCCGCGTACAAAACGGCTCGGAGGGTGTGCTCTAATACGTCGTACTTATGGAAATCATTGCGCTGCGCCATACCTTTGCCGGGCGCGAGTTCGGGAAAGATGCGGAAGAGGACTTCCGTCTCTTCGAGCACTTTCAGGCCCTCGTAATGCCCCCGCGCGTTGCCGTATTTTTCGTCGGCGGAGAGGATCGCGCAAAGCTCCGTCCAGATGCGTTCGGAGGAGATGTCTTCGATGAGCGCCGCGTTCGCGCGCGCGCCTTCCGTACATTCCTCAGAAGGGGAAAAGCCGAGCTGTCCCGCCTGCCGCGCCAGGCGCATCAGCCTGAGTCCGTCCTCCCCGAACACCTTTTCCGCCTTGTCCACGGTGCTGAGGCGTCGGGCTTTTATGTCGGAGATCCCACCCAGGGGATCGACGAACCGATCCTCTTTGATGTCGTAATAGACCGCGTTGCATTTAAAATCCCGGCGTTTGGCGTCGAGGAAGATATCGTCGGTGAAAAAGGTTTCGACGGGGACGTGGGCGCCGCGGACGTATCTGTCCGACCGGAAACAGGTGTATTCGTAATCCTCCCCCTCCGCGTCTTTCAATTTGACGGTGCCGGTGTTGCGGTAGACGGCGGCG
This sequence comes from Candidatus Scatosoma sp., assembly GCA_048465415.1. GTDB lineage: Bacteria > Bacillota > Clostridia > Christensenellales > Borkfalkiaceae > Scatosoma. The sequence goes on along the minus strand of DBFWLO010000009.1, from coordinate 131,907 downwards.
GGAATGAATCCGCAGGCTTGTGCCGCCGCGAGAAACTCGTCGGCGCTCATGGGGGAGCAAAGGTCGAGATCGCGGCGGGAGGCGGTAAGACCGGCCAGATAATCGCGTACGCTCCCCCCCACCACATAGAGCGGCCGGGCGCATTTTTCCGCAAGAGCGGACAGCTTTTTTGGCAATATTTCTCTCATTGACAAAATTCCTTAAAAAAATTTTACATTTACAGTATACCAAATTTAAAAATAAATTGCAATTCCCGTGAAAGTGTTATATAATATATCCGACGGTTTTTTTAGAAAGATTCCCAAACTGTCATACGTCTTTAACAAATTACACAAAGGAACGGAGTACAATGTATCATATCGTCGTCAATCCGATCGCGGGCAAAGGAAAAGCAAAACGAAATCTGGAAATCGTGAAAAGAATGTTTACGCAGCGGGAATTACCCTTTCAGGTTTACGAGACGACTCGCGAAGGCGAAGCCGCGGAGCTCGCCGCGAAGATCACGGGCCCGGCGCTTCCGTCTGCGGAGACTTCCGCAAATTCCCTTTACGAAGCGGAAGCCGCTTTGACAACGTCGGACAGGCCCGTCGAAATTGTGGTCGTCGGCGGCGACGGAACCCTCCACGAAGTTCTAAACGGGATCCGCGAGCCCGCGGCGTGCCGGTTGGGGATCGTCCCCTCGGGCACGGGCAACGATTTCGCAGAAGCGGCGAAGATTCCCCTGAAAGCAGAACAGGCAGTCGAAAATATTTTGGACGGCGAAGCGAAAGAGACGGATTTTCTTGTCATCGGCGGGCGCCGGTGTATGAATATCGGCGGGCTGGGCATGGACGTAGACGTACTCGTGCGCTGTAAAAAGGGACGTATCAAGGGGAAAATCAAGTATCTTTTGAGTCTCCTGCAAAGCCTGTTTGCTTTTAAGGGGTATAAGATAACGATCGAGAGCGGGGAGAGAACGGAGACGCGCAAGGCGCTGATCGCCGTGGCGTGCAACGGTACGCAGATCGGCGGCGGAATCCGCATCTGTCCGGCTTCGGTGATCGACGACGGCAAAATAGACGTGATGGCGGTGGACTGTTCGAGCAAATGGCAGATCGTCAAGGCTTTTCTCTATCTGATGAGAGGAAAAGTTCTGCAATATCCGGCTGCGGAGCATTTTCTCTGCGAACGGGTGAAGCTCGTGCCCGCGGCGCCTTGTACCGTACAGCTCGACGGAGAACTGTACGACGGCCTGGATTTCGACGCGGAGATCGAACGCGGGTTAAAGATATATCGTTAAACGGGCGCGAAAACGCGCGGCGGAACGCGGGGAAGGGAAGCGAGGAAGGTGAAAAGAGAGATGTTTGGCGGCGTATATAAAAAAATATTGGACCGAATGCCTGCGGGCGTATTCGTTTTCGACGATAAACTGCGGATCCGTTTTACAAACGCCGCTTTTCGGCGCTTCTTTTCCGATAAGGCGAAGAGAAAAGGCAGTCTCAAAGAAGTCCTCGGCTGCGGCGAAAACGCAAAATCGTGCGGCTCAGGCAACGCCTGCGTCTATTGCACGTTTAAAAACGCTATGGAGGAAGCGGTGAAGGACGGAAGGGAAAAGTCCGAAATCGCCGGTACCACCATCCGCCATTCCGACCGCACGGACAGGATCACCGTGCGTATCCGTATCCTTCCCGCGGACGATCAGGGCAAACTTTTCCTCGGTCTCACCGACGGCACCTATCAGACGGAGATCGCGCGGGAAATGCTTTCCGCGCAGCAGATGCAGCGCCGGCTGCTGCCCGCGGGCAAGAGTATGGGCGGGATCAATTATTCGTACATGTATATTCCCTGTCTCGAAATCGGCGGCGATCTCCCCGACGTTTATCAGTTCGGCGGTCAGACGTACGGCATACTTGCCGACGTGTCCGGCAAGGGTATTTCCGCGGGCATGCTTTCCGCCTTCGTCAAAGCGGGGTTCGATAAAAAGCAGGTTTCGCTGGCTCGGTCTCTGTCCCTTTTGAGTGGAAAATTCCGCGAACTCAATCTCGACGAACGGTCGTATATCACGGTCGCGGCCGTGCGTATCGATAAACGCGGGGGCAAGATCCGGTACGCGGTGGCGGGGCATAACGCGCCTATTCTCCTCAAAAACGGACTGGGCATCAACGAGATCGAGTCGCCGGCGCCGCCCATTTCCAACTGGATGCCCGATTTCGTCTACGAGGAGCGGGAGATCCCGTTCGAGAGCGGGGATATTCTCGTGCTTCTCACGGACGGCGTGACCGAGTGCGCGAATTCGGCGGGCGAACTCTTCGGAATCGAACGCGCCGAAAGCGTGCTTTTGCAGTCGCGCAGCGCGGAAGATTTTATCGGCAAACTCAAACCGGCTCTCACCGTGTTTTCGGGCGGAACCTTTTCCGACGACATCACCGCGATCGCTTTCGATCTGTAAGCGCGGCGCAAAAGTCCATAAGAACTATCGTTACTTGCGGAAAAAAAGACGAAGAAAATTTCTTCGTCTTTTTGTATACCCGAATAAGCGAAACTATGACGCGGCAGTTGCGCGGAGAAAATGGGAAGGCAGATCGCTCGCGGCGGTCGGTCGATAAAAATATATTTTTCTCTGTGCCCGAACCTGTAAAACCATTCTCTGTGCGGGCGGATAGTTATATTCCGCTAAGCATACCGACAATGACGCTGCCCACGGCAAGCCATACAATGCCTCATATCACAAGGGAAATGACGCCGATCACCAAACCCGCAGGGCGAGCCTTTGACGCAGCAGAAGCTGGCGGATTTTTATAATGTGTCTTTGGACGAACTCTTCGACCGGAAAGGATACTGAAAACTTTAACAAATAAAAAAGCCCTCCTTACACTTGACAAGATTTCGCTTTTCCTGTCTCGTGCCGGAAGGCTTTCGGTTTGTTCGGGGGCTTTGTAATAATCGTCTTTTTGGTTATCCTTTAAGAAAATCAGCCGAGCTTGGGAAAGAAACTGCGGACGGGCCTGACGGGATAGAGCGCGCCGACGAGGATCGTCGCGCCGATCAGGCAGGCGAGTCCCTGCATGGCGTTGCCGAAGATGTCCGCTGCCGCGCCCATGCCCAATTTGAGGATTACCGCCTCGAAGAAGAAATATCCGAGCACCATGAACGCTTCGCCGAAGAAGGCGGACACGGCGCGGGGGAGGATATCCAGCTTTTCGTTTTTGATGAATTTTTTAAGCAGCCGGCAGAGCAGGTATGCGATGAGCGCGTCGAGAGCCTTGATGACGAGCGTCGCGGGCGCGAAGGAGGCGAAGCCGCTTAAAATATCGGCGAGCATGCTCCCGATTCCTGCGGCGGCCATGCCGTAGACGGGACCTAAGAACCAGCCGCAGAGCAGGACGAACACGTCGCCGAGGTTGAAATATCCGGTAGCGGAGAGCGGGATCTGCACGAACATCGTGGATACGCAGCACAGCGCCGCGAAAACGGCCGCGAAGGAAATATTTTTCGCGAGCGAAAGCCGCCGCGCTTTTTTGACTTCGGGTTCTTTGTCCGCTTCGTTTTGCAGGATCATCGGATCGCTCCTTTTTCCGCTCCGCACGCGGAAAGAGGCCGCTCGGGAAGGAAATGTTTATTTTGCGTTACATTATAGTCCCCCGCGCGTCCGTTTGTCAAATTATGGGCGAGGATTTTTTTCGGAAATCCGATTTGACCAATTTATTACGGGATTTGTGAAATAATTACAAAGAAACGTGAGAACGTTTTTTCCGCGTCAGCCGTTTGCATTTCCGTAGGGATTTTGTTATAATATAGACAAGAAAATCGAAATCGGGAAAAAGCAGGGGAAAAAGGCAAAATAATCGAGGATAACGGACAAAAAAGAGGGCTTTGTGTTTATGAAACGTAAGGGCATGAAAGAAAAAATTTGCTTCGGACGTACGTGCAGACCTGTGTCCGAATGCGTTTTTTCGCGCGTAAAATCCCGCCTTTTCCTTTTTCGTAAATTGTGGATAAGAGAAGTGCAGTCTTGACGGACTGTACTTTTTTCGTGGCCCGGACGCGTAAAAATCCCGGCGGCGTTCGTCGCTTACGATCGTTTTATATAAAATCCAATACGGGAAAGTTTTGGGACAGGAGGTCTTAAAAAGTCATGGCAAAAGCAGCGATTTTAATGGGCAGTAAGTCGGATTTCGAAGTGGTGAAACCGGCGGCGGCGATTTTGAAAAAGTTCGGCGTGGAAGTGGAAGTGAGAGTCATTTCCGCTCACCGCACGCCCGAGGAAGCGCACGAGTTCGCGGCAAACGCGAGAAAGAACGGCATCGAAGCGATCGTCTGCGCGGCGGGCAAGGCGGCGCATCTCGGCGGCGTCATCGCCGCGTCCACGACTCTGCCGGTGATCGGCCTGCCGGTGAAAACGGATATGATGGGCGGCCTCGACAGCCTTTTGTCCATCGTACAGATGCCTTCGGGAATCCCCGTGGCGACGGTCGGCGTCAACGGCGGCGAGAACGCGGGACTTTTGGCCTTGCAGATCCTCGGCGTCAAATATCCTGAGATCGCGGAGAAACTCGCCGAATATAAAACGTCTATGCGCGAAAAAATCAACGCCGACGATCAGGCGCTGCAAGAACTCCTCTGACGCTTCGAGCGAACGGTCGGAGAAACTATTAAATGCGGGAAATAAAATTTTCAGGAGATAAAAACAATGGAAAAGAAAGAACAGCTGTACGAAGGAAAAGCGAAAAAAGTATTCGCGACGACCGATCCCGATCTCGTCGTTGTCGACTATAAAGACGACGCCACCGCCTTCAACGGTCTCAAAAAAGGCACGATCGCCGGCAAGGGCGTCATCAATAACCGCATGAGCAACATGATGTTCCGGCTCATGGAAACGAAGGGGATCCCCACCCACTACGTCGAAGAGCTTTCCGAGCGCGAAACGCTCGTCAAAAAGGTGCAGATCGTTCCCCTCGAAGTCATTATCCGCAACACCGCGGCGGGCAGCATGTCCAAGCGCCTCGGTATCCCCGAAGGCACCAAACTCCCCGTGACGGTCATCGAGTTCAGCTATAAAAACGACGATCTCGGCGATCCTTTAATCAACGACTATCACGCGCTCGCGATGGAGCTCGCCACCAAAGAAGAGATCGAGACCATCAAAAATATGGCTTTCTCGATCAATGAGATCATGGTGGAATTTTTCAGAAAAATGAATATCGATCTCATCGATTTCAAGCTCGAATTCGGCCGGTTCCACGGCGGGATCGTGCTTGCGGACGAGATCTCTCCCGACACCTGCCGGTTCTGGGATATGACGACGGGCGAAAAGCTGGATAAAGACAGATTCCGCCGCGATATGGGCGGCGTCGAAGACGCGTATAAGGAAATCTTCAAAAGACTTTCCGAGAATCAATAATCCTTCTGTTTTTTGCGGCTTTTGCCTCTTTACTGTACAGGTAAAGAGGCGTTTGCCGTTCGCACGGCTTTTGAATGCCGGCTGTTGAAAATAATAAAAAAGACTACTTTTGAGGAAGAAAAGATATGTATCTAAGAGACGGGAAGCCCATGTTTGACAGTATGCACGAGGAATGCGGCGTATTCGGCGTATATTCGACGGAGACGCGCGACGTCGCGAACACCGTGTACTACGGCTTATATGCGCTTCAACACCGGGGACAGGAAAGCTGCGGCATCGCCGTGGCGTATGCGAACAAAATCGAATATTATAAAGGCATGGGACTCATACCCGACGTATTTTCGGGCAACGCCTTGCAAAGCCTGCCCGAAGGGGATATCGCCATCGGCCACGTCCGTTATTCCACGACGGGCGCGAGCCTGCTCGTGAACGCGCAGCCCATCGTCTTTACGGGCAAATGCGGAAAAATGGCGCTCGCTCATAACGGGAACCTCACCAACACGAACGAGCTTCGCGCCGACCTCATCGCCGATAACGCCGTGTTTCAGACGACGATCGACTCGGAAGCGATGGCGATGCTCATCAATAAATACAGCGACGGGGACATCGTGCGCGGGGTACTCAAAGCCTGCGAATGTTTCAAAGGCTCGTACGCGCTCGTCGTGATGACGGCGGATAAACTCATCGCCGTGCGCGATCCTTACGGCATACGTCCGCTCTGCGTGGGCGAGCTCATGGACGACGTCGTCGTCGCCAGCGAGAGCTGCGCCCTCGACGCGGTGGGAGCGACTTTTCTGCGCGACGTGGAACCGGGAGAAGTGCTCGTCGTAGACAGTTCGGGCATGCATTCCTATCATATGGAGACGAAATGCAAACCCGCGAGCTGTATTTTCGAGTACGTCTATTTCTCCCGTCCCGACAGCGTTTTGGACGGCGGCAGCGTATACCAGACGCGCATGCTGGCGGGAAAGATCCTCGCGGAGAACTATCCCGTGGACGCGGACATCGTTTCGGGCGTGCCCGATTCCGCGCTGGTCGCGGCGAGGGGGTATTCGCAGGTGTCGGGAATCCCGTACGTCGAATCTCTGGAAAAGAACCGTTACGTGGGCAGGACTTTCATTCAGCCCGACCAGAAAATGCGCGAAAACAGCGTCAGCGTCAAAATGAATCCGCTCCGCGCCAATATTCAGGGCAAGCGCCTGATTCTCATCGACGATTCCATCGTGCGCGGCACCACTTCCAAGCGGATCGTGCACATGCTGAAAAACGCGGGCGCCAAAGAGGTGCATTTGCGGATATGTTCACCTATCATCAAACACCCCTGCCATCTCGGGATCGATATGCAGTCGTATAACCAGCTGATAGGCGCGTATAAATCGGAAAAGGAGATCTGCGAATATCTCGGCGCCGATTCGCTGAAATACCTGACGATAGAACAGCTTGTGGAGAGCTGTAAAGAAGCGAAGATCGGATTCTGCCTCGGCTGTTTCGACGGAAAATATCCGTACAGTCTCGAAGGCTATAAACCGAGCAAACTGAAATTCGAATAAAGAGGAGCGAACAAAAATGGCAATTTCCTATAAAGACAGCGGCGTGGACGTTACCCGCGGCTATAAGGCCGTGGAGCTGATGAAAAAATACGTCAAAACCACTTATAACGACAACGTGCTCGGCGACATCGGCTCGTTTGGCGGTTTTTACTCGATTGCGGGCGAGAAGATGAACGAACCCGTATTGGTCGCGGGTACGGACGGCGTGGGTACGAAACTCAGATACGCGTTCCTGCTCGAAAAGCATGATACCATCGGTATCGACGCCGTGGCCATGTGCGTCAACGACATTGTCTGCCAGGGCGCGAAACCTCTTTTCTTTCTCGATTATTATGCCTGCGGCAGACTCTATCCCGAATCGGAAGCGGAAGTGGTGAAAGGGATCGCGGAGGGCTGCCGCCAGGCGGGCTGCGCGCTCATCGGCGGCGAGACCGCCGAAATGCCCGGTTTCTATCCCGGCGGGGAATACGACCTCGCGGGCTTCGCGGTGGGGATCGTCGATAAAAAGAAAGTCATCAACGGCAAAGACATCAAGCCCGGCGACGTTTTGATCGGTATCACATCGAGCGGAATCCATTCCAACGGCTATTCGCTCGTGAGAAAACTGTTCGGGGATTCGGATAAAGCGGAAATCGAAAAATACGACGAGCGTCTGGGCGCATCGGTCGCGGAGGTGCTTTTGACGCCGACGAAGATCTACGTGAAAAGTATTTTATCGCTGATCGAAAAGGTGAGCGTCAAGGGGATCGCCCATATCACGGGCGGCGGCTTCCTCGAAAATATCCCCAGAATTTTCCCCGAAGGAATCGGCTGCGAGATTGAGAAGAACTCTTACGAAGTCCCGCCCGTCTTCCGCGTCATGCAGGAGAAAGCGGGCATCTCCGACGAACAGATCTATAATACGTTCAATATGGGAATCGGCATGGTCGTATGCGTCTCGCCCGAATACGTCGAAACGGCGAGGGAAAGCCTCGAAGCGAGCGGCGAAGAAACGGTGATTTTAGGCAAAACTGTCGCCGGTAAAGGCGTACTTTTGAAGTGAAAGACGGGCGGACGGATATGAAAAAAATAGCGGTGTTCGCCAGCGGCGGCGGTACGGATTTTCAATCGATCATCGACGCCAACGAACGGGAAAAATTTTGCGAGATCAAATACCTGATCGCCTCGAAAGAGGGAATCGGCGCCCTCGACCGCGCAAGAGCGCACAACATCGAAACGGCGGTGTTCGCCAAAAAGGATTATCCTTCTTTGGAAGTCCTCTATGAAAAATTGGCGGCGCTGTTGAAAGAAAGCGGCGTAGACTACGTGGTGCTCGCGGGCTGGCTGAAAATCATTCCCGCGTCCTTCGTCGAAGAATTCAAAGACAGGATTCTCAATATCCACCCCGCTCTGATCCCCGCTTTCTGCGGCAAGGGCTTTTACGGCCTCAAAGTGCACGAGGCGGCGATCGGCTACGGCGTGAAGGTGAGCGGCGCGACCGTCCATTTCGTGGAAGCGGACGTGGACGCGGGCGCGATCGTCATGCAGCGCGCCGTACCCGTGGAGGATAACGATACGCCGGAAACATTGCAGGCCCGGGTGCTGCGTGCCGAACACGAGATCCTGCCCCTTTGCGTCCGGCTCCTTTGCGAAGGGAAAATCGTCAAAAAGGGCCGGAACGTCTCTATCGCAAAATAGCTTAAAAATCAAAGACAGGGGAAGAGAAAATGGAAAGCGGAGCGGACGGAGCCAAAATCGGCGCTTATTTGAAAGAAAAACGTCTCGCGTTCGGTTGGAGCGCAGAGGAGCTGGCGGAGAAAATAGGAGTAGGCACATACGAGGTAAACGCCTGGGAAACGGGCTTTCCTCCCGAGGTGCGCTATCTTTTGCCTCTTTCCCGAGCGCTCGGCGTCAGCGTCGAAGAGATCCTGCGCGGCGAAGATGCGCCGAAAGAAGCCTCAACCCCGCCTGCGCCTTTTAAACCGACTCCGCTTCCCCTTCCGGAAGAAACTCCGGTTCCGTCTCCTATGCCCGAAAAGAGGGAAAAAAGCTACTACGATACCCTGCAAGAAAACATGAAAACCACCGACGAGTCAGGCAAGCCGTACGCGACGGAAAATGACAACGGCTTCTCTGCGGGTGAGAGAAAATTCGGGTATATCCTCTGTTCGGTCTTTATCGCTGTCGTGCTCCTCGTGCAGATCGTCGGCGCTGTCTCGGCTCATAACCGATATGTCCGCCGTGATCGTGAGTTAACGCTCGAAAACTATACGGAGTATATCCTTCTTTCCGTGACGGGCGTGGGGAACTTCAATGTCGACGAATACGACATAAGCGTTACGGCGCTCAAAAAAATCACCGATTTTAAGATGACGGTGGAAGTAACGTTCTCGGGCGCGTTGATAGGGAAAGAAAGCGTTGGCAAAACGTTGAATTTTCAAGGCGGGACGTTTGCGCCGGGCGATACGCTTACGGAGCGGATAATGCTGGAAAGTTTCTATTATATCCAAAATTCTTATGAAGTCCTTTCCGTGTCGGGAGGTTTAGAATGATGAATGATCAGGATAAAAAAAAGAATATCCGGCTCGTTCTCTTCATGTGTTTGACGACGCTCGTCGGCGCGGTCAATATCCTACTCAACCGCAATTTTATTCTGCTCCTTCCCTGTTTGTTTCTTCCTGCCATCTCCATTCCCTGTCTCTATTTCAACTATTCGCTCTGTAAGTGGGAAAACAGATGGCATTCGCTGTGGAACGAACGCAACGCCTGCGACGGCGAGCCGAGCGATTGGCGCCTTACAATGGGAAAATTCGGCGGTTGGGCGTTGTTTATTATAGCGCTCGTTTTGGCTTTGATACCCGAACTTTAAAAAATTATCACGCATCGAGGAAATTATTATATGATGAACGTATTGGTCATCGGAAACGGCGGCAGGGAACACGCCATTATACAGGCGCTCAAAAAGTCGCCGAAAGTAGGCAAAATTTACGCGATGAAAGGGAACGCGGGGATCGGCGAACTCGCCGAGCTCGTGAACGTCGATTACTGCGATTTAAACGCCGTGGGGGATTGGGTAGACGCGCACAAAGACGTGGAATATACGGTGATAGCGCCGGACGATCCGCTCGCTCTGGGGCTGGCGGACGAACTGGAACGCCGCGGACATCGGGTATTCGGCCCGAATAAAAAAGCGGCGATGATCGAGGCCAGCAAAGCGTTTTCCAAAGGATTGATGAAAAAATACGAGATCCCCACCGCGGCCTATGAAATTTTCGAAGATTACGAATCCGCCGCATTGTATGTAAAGCAAGCGCCTTTGCCCGTCGTGCTCAAAGCGGACGGCCTGGCGCTCGGCAAGGGCGTGCTCATCTGTCGCACGCGGGAAGAGGCGGACGCGGGACTCAAAGAGATCATGCTCGATAAAAAATTCGGCAGCGCGGGCAATAAAGTGGTCGTCGAGGAATTTCTCGAAGGCCCGGAAGTATCCGTGCTGGCGTTCACCGACGGCAAAACCATTGTCCCGATGGCGACGAGTTGCGATCATAAACGCGCGTTCGACGGCGACGAAGGGCTCAATACCGGCGGTATGGGTACCTTTTCTCCCGCGCCTTTTTATGGCGAACAGACGGCAAAAGAAGTCATGGAGAAGATCATGCTGCCCACCGTGTCCGCGATGAACGCCGAAGGCCGGCCGTTTAAGGGCGTGCTCTATTTCGGACTCATGAAGACGAAAGAGGGCATGAAAGTCATCGAATATAACGCGAGGTTCGGCGATCCCGAAACGCAGGTCGTCCTGCCTCTTTTAAAAACCGATCTTCTGGAAATTTTCGAGGCGGTGACGGACGAGCGGCTTTCCGGGATAAAAGTGGAATGGGAACCTGGCGCGTGCGTTTGCGTGGTGCTCGCGAGCGGCGGCTATCCCGTCAAATACGAAAAGGGCAAAGAGATCGCGATCGGCGATCTGGACAAAGACGTCGTTTTGTGCCATGCGGGTACGAAGATCAAAGACGGAAAACTGGTGACGGACGGCGGCCGCGTGCTCGGCGTCTGCGCGAAAGGAGAAACGATCGAAGAAGCGCGGGAGAAGGCTTACCGCAATGTGGAAAAGATCCGGTTCGACGGCATGCATTACCGCCGTGACATCGGCCTCAAATATCGGGATATCCCCAAGGAATGACCGGGCGCAGAACGGAAGAGGTTTGAAAAACGAGGAGTACTATGATTTACAGAATTTTTGTGGAAAAAAAGGACAACGTCCAGGCGAAAAAAGAAGCGTCGGACATCAAGACGCTGCTCAATATCGACACGGAGGACTTCCGGCTGATCCTTCGCTACGACGTGGAAGGATTGAGCGAAGCGGAATTAAAGTCCGCGCTCGGCACGGTGTTTTCCGAACCGCCCGTGGATAACGTATATCTCGAAAAGATAGAAATTCCCAAAGACTATAAGGTTTTCGCCGTCAGTTATCTGACGGGGCAATACGACCAGCGCGCGGACAGCGCGGCGCAGTGCGTGCAGCTGCTGACAAAAAAATCCCGCCCGCTCGTCAAATGCGCGAAGGTATACGCGGTGAAAGGCATCACGGACGAAGAGCTCGCCGCCGTCAAGAAGCATCTCATCAACCCCGTGGAAAGCGAGGAAGTGACGCTCGAAAAACCGCGGACGCTGGTCCGGGAAACGCTGCAAAGCGCGGATGTGGCCGACGTGACGGGCTTTACGGGAATGTCCGAGACAGAGATCGCCGCTTATCATAAAAAGATCGGCTTTGCCATGAGCGCGGCGGACCTCGTTTTCGTGCGCGACTATTTCCAAAAAGAAGGCCGCGATCCCACCGAGACGGAACTTAAAGTCATCGACACCTATTGGTCGGATCACTGCCGCCATACCACGTTTGCGACGGAACTGAAAAACATCACAATCACGTCGGAAAACCGTTCCGTAGAGAAAGCGTATCATCTTTACGAGGATCTGTACGCGGAAATCAACGGCAAGCGGCCGGATAAATATCCCTGCCTGATGGATCTCGCGACGATCGCCGCGAAGAAGTTGAAGAAGGACGGAAAACTCGACAATCTCGATATTTCCGACGAAATTAACGCCTGTTCGATCTGTATCGACGCCGAGATCGACGGCAAGACGGAAAAATATCTCGTCATGTTCAAGAACGAGACGCATAATCACCCCACGGAAATCGAACCGTTCGGCGGCGCGGCGACCTGCCTCGGCGGCGCGATCCGCGATCCGCTCAGCGGCCGCACATACGTGTATCAGGCGATGCGGGTGACGGGCGCTTCCGATCCCCGGGAAAAGCTCGAAGATACGCTCGCCGGCAAACTGCCCCAGCGCGCGATCACGCAAAGGGCGGCGGCGGGTTTTTCCTCCTACGGCAACCAGATCGGCCTCGCGACGGGGATTGTGGACGAGGTGTACCACGAGGGCTATAAGGCGAAGCGCCTCGAAACGGGCTTCGTCGTCGGCGGCGCGAGGCGGGATATGGTCTATCGCGAAGCCCCGAAAGCGGGCGACGTCGTCATACTTTTAGGCGGCGAAACGGGGCGTGACGGCTGCGGCGGCGCGACCGGTTCCTCTAAGGCGCACGACGCGCACTCGGTGGAGACCTGCGGCGCGGAAGTGCAGAAGGGCAATCCTCTGACGGAAAGAAAATTGCAAAGGCTTTTCCTCAACCGCGAAGCTACCCGCAGAATCAAAAAATGTAACGATTTCGGCGCGGGAGGCGTATCGGTAGCAATCGGCGAACTCGCGGACGGCTTAACGATCGATCTCGATAAAGTCCCTAAAAAATACGAAGGACTTTCGGGCACCGAACTCGCGATTTCCGAATCCCAGGAACGCATGGCGGTGGTCGTGGACGAAAAAGAAGTCGCCGCGTTCGTCGCTTTGGCGGCGGAGGAAAATCTCAGCGCCACTCCGGTGGCCGTCGTCACGGATACGGGCAGAATGAAAATGCTTTTTAAGGGCCGCTCCATCGTCGACATCTCCCGCGAATTTCTCAATACCAACGGCGTCAAACAGACCGCGGACGCGGAAATTTCCGATCCCGTAACCCATTGGTTCGATGAAAAGAAGAATGTCCGTTTTGCGGAGGAGACGAAAAAAGTCTTGTCCGATCTCAACGTCTGCGCGAAAAAAGGACTTTCGGAAACCTTTGATTCCACAATCGGCGCGCGCAGCGTGTATATGCCCTGGGGGGGTAAAACCCAGCATACTCCCGCCATCGCGATGGCCGCGAAAATCTGCGGCGGAGAGACGGACGTGTGCACCGTCTCCGCTTACGGCTATTCTCCACGTCTCATGGAGACGAGTCCCTTCGCGGGCGCGGTGTATTCGATCGTCGCTTCCGTCTCGAAAGTCGTGGCGACGGGCGCGGATTATCGGGATATCCGTTTGACCTTGCAGGAATTTTTTGAAAGAATGACGCCGGACGCGAAGGTCTGGGGCAAGCCCGCGAGCGCGCTCCTCGGCGCCCTCTACGCGCAGATCGGCCTTAGCCTCGGCGCTATCGGCGGCAAGGACAGCATGAGCGGCACCTTCGAGAATATCCACGTCCCGCCCACGCTCATTTCCTTCGCGCTCGCGCCGGCAAAGGCGAGCGCGCTCGTCACCAACGTTTTAAAAGGCGGCGAACGGCTCTGGCATATCCCCGTACCTAAGGACGATCAATCCATGCCCGATTTTGAAGCTTTAAAAGCCGTATATGCGGAAGTGCATAAAAATATCGGGAGCGGGAATATTAGTTTTGCGACGGTTGCGGAAAACGGCGGCGTCGGCGCGGCGGTCGTCAAGAGCTGCCTGGGCAACGAGCTCGGCTTCGCGTTCGCGCAAAGCGCGGAAGAACTCTATCGGGAGGCTTACGGCGATCTGATCGTCGCCTTGCGTGACGAAAAGGCGTTCGGCGTAAAGACGAAACACTATATCGGCGAAGCGAAAACGGACGGCCGGTTTGTCTGCGGCGGCGAGAGCGTCGCGCTCGAAGACGCGGCGAACGCGTACCTGTCCCCGCTCGAAAGCGTATTCTCTACGACCGCACCCGCGGCGGGGAATGCGGGAAACTGCGATTTTTACGCGGAACGGAAATATCGGAACATAGCGACGAAGGTCGCGAAACCGCGCGTCTTTATTCCCGTGTTCCCCGGCACCAACTGCGAGCTGGACACGGCGCGTAAGTTCCGTCTCGCGGGCGCGGAGCCGGAGATCGTCGTCGTGAAAAACCGCAGCGCCTCGGACATTGAGGAAAGCGTCAACGCGATCGTGGCAGCGATCGCGCGGGCGAACATCATCGCCTTTCCCGGCGGCTTTTCGGGCGGCGACGAACCGGACGGCAGCGGCAAATTCATCGCCACCACCTTCCGCAATCCGTATATCGCCGAACAGATCGAAGCGCTTCTCCAAAAGCGCGACGGCCTGATTCTGGGCATCTGCAACGGCTTTCAGGCGCTCGTCAAGCTCGGCCTCGTCCCGTACGGCAAAGTGACGGAACTGACGGAGCACTCCCCGACCTTGACCTATAACAACATTTCCCGGCACGTTTCGACGATCGTGGACGTCCGTGTCGCGTCCGATCTTTCGCCCTGGCTCTCCGCCTGTAAGGTCGGGGAAGTCTATAAAGTACCCGTTTCCCACGGCGAAGGCAAGATCGTAGCGCCCGCGGCGGAACTGGAAAAAATGCGTAAAAACGGACAGATCGCCACCCAGTACGCCGATCTTTCGGGCAAACCGACAATGATTTCCCCGTATAACCCCAACGGCTCGATGTGGGCGATCGAAGGCATCACTTCTCCCGACGGCCGGGTATTCGGCAAGATGGGGCACGCCGAACGCATAGGCGAAAATCTCTATAAAAACGTCGAGGGCAACTTTGATATGAAGATTTTTGAAAGCGGGGTGAAGTATTTCAAATAAGCAAAACTTCCGCGCCCGGCGCGAAGAAACGGAAAAAATAAGAACCTTAAAAAGTACAGAGAATAAGAACCTACTTTAAAGAAAATAGTCCGTCGCCGAGGGTGCCGGCGGCGGAAAAACGGAGAATTGAGAAAAGGAGAAAGTCGGCTTTTTGTGCCGAGGACGGTGTTGTTCGGCCAAAATACCGAAAAGTCGGAAAAAAGAAATGATTGATTTGCATACCCATATTTTACCCGAAATCGACGACGGAGCATCGGATAAGGGCGTTTCGCAAAGACAACTGGAAAACCTGAGCTCGCAGGGCGTGAACACCGTCGTGTTCACCTCTCACTATTACGGCAGAAAGCGCAGTCCCAAGCAGTTTTTAGAAGCGCGGGCGGCGGCTTTCGACAAAATCAAAGACCTCGTGCCCGCCGGTATGGAGACATATCTCGGCGCGGAAGTGCACTTTGCCAAACAGATGGCGGCCGCCAACGATTCGCTCTGCTCCCTGGCCATCGGCGATACCCGTTATATCCTCACGGAACTTCCTTTCACTTCCGCCTGGGATAAAGGCCTTTGGCGCCGGATCTCGGAATTTATCGCCGACACCGATTACGTGCCCGTCATCGCGCACGTAGAGCGCTATAACGAAGCGCGAAAAAAGCCTTCGCTCCTGTCTGCGCTCAAAGACCTGGGCTGCCTGTTGCAGGTAAACGCGGCGGCGTTTGTGGAAAAGAACAGCAAAAATATGGCCTTTGCGCTTTTAAAACACGGCCTTGTCGATTGTATCGGTACGGATACTCATAACATGGGCGAAAGAAGCCCCGCTTCTTATACGCAAGCGAAAGAAGCGATCGAAACGGAAGGCTTTTCCGCGTCGTTTGAACAGATCCAGGCAAACATGCGCGCTCTGCTCGAAGACAGACCGGTCAGGCGCGAAAAAACGAAGCCCGTCAAGAAAATCTTCGGCGTCTATTATTGAACCGCCGCATTCGACGGAAAAAGGGAGGACACAGGTACGAGATGAACGAAAAAAATCGGCGGATTTGGCGATATGTGCTGCGCGCGGCGCTGACTCTTTCGACGCTCCTTTTCATCGGCTGGATATTTTCCAATTCCCTGAAAAACGCCTCTGAGTCTTCCGCACAAAGCTCGACCGTACGCAAATTTCTGCAAAATCTCTTAGACGCGGTCTTTGCGGAACACGCGCCCCAGATCAGCGGGCATTTCATTCGCAAAGCGGCGCATTTTTCCGAGTACGCGCTGCTCGGTTTTCTGCTCTTTTTCACCTGCCTTTCCTATACCCGCCGCAGAAAGTTTTTTATCATTCCTCTCGCGGCGGCAATCGTCGTGCCCTTTTGCGACGAAGGCCTGCAATTCATTCCCGAGGGAAGAAGTCCGCAGTTTTCCGACGTGGGGATCGATATTTCGGGCGCGTTGTGCGGCTTTCTGTTCGCCTTGTTTCTGTTTTGGATCGTTTTAAAAATCGTTCGTAGGCGCCGCCGTCATGCATAAATTTCCGCGAAGGCGCGCATACTCAAATACATGAAAAAGCAGATCACATTGAAAAGCGCGGCGATTTGCTCGGTTGCAGTCCTTTCGCCGCTTCTGTTGAACGTCGCTTCTTTGGGCGGATTGAAAGAGGTTGCGGAACCCTATCTCGGCACTTACGAATGTGAGGAAATCTACTTCGGCGACGAAGAGAAAACGGACAGATTCGATTACGTGCGCCTGGAACTGATGCCCGAAGGGGAACTCAAACTGCTCTATAAAGAAAAAAACGGCAAAAGAAACGTCGTCGAAGCGAAATACTCTTACGATACGAAAACGAATACCCTGACCGTCTACGCGGATATCGCGGGCGTGGAGAAGAAAAAAGATTTTGCCGTCCATAAAGGAAAGATCGATCTCTCCGTACGTTACGGCGGAAAGATGCTGATGATGAAATTCGTGCAAAAATAAATAATTCTTTGAAAACAAGGCCGTAGGCGGAGCGAATCACCCCGTCTGCGGCCCGTTTTTTGCGCGCTCGCCGCCGCGGATAAAATCGATAAAAAAACGCAAACAAATGTTTGATAAGTTCTTGCCATTTACGGGGAAATATGTTATAATAATAACGCTATGGAAAAGGTACTGACCGCCGACCAGGAGAACGCGAAAAACTTAATAACGGAGTGGTTTTTCAACACGGATAACCGTGTTTTCGTGCTGTCGGGGTATGCCGGTACGGGAAAGACTTTTCTCATCGATCACGTGGTGCGGGAAGTGCTGCATTTGAAAGCGGGCGTGGAAGCGGTGTTCGTGACGCCGACGGGCAAAGCCGCGACCGTACTCATCAAAAACGGCACGGTGGCGGGGACGGTGCACAGCCTCATCTATACCCGCAACGAAGACGATTTCGACGTGGACGAAAACGGGGAAATCGTGCAGAAAGAGACGCTGAGCTTTACGAAAAAGGAAAAGATCGACGAAAAGATCCGGCTCATCATCGTCGACGAGGCGTCGATGATCGGCGAGGACGTGCTTAGAGATTTGCTGAGTTTCGAGGTGAAGTGCCTCTTTTGCGGCGACAACGCGCAGCTCCCGCCCGTCAACGGCACCTGCGGGCTTTTAGAGAATCCCGACTATATGCTGACGGAGATCGTGCGCCAGGCGGCGGATAACCCGATTATCCGCGTCGCGACAATGGCTCGCGAAGGAAAGACGATCCCCTACGGAAATTACGAGGATAAAGTCTGCGTCGTTCCCCGCGGCTTTCTCTCCGCGGGGGAACGCAAACGCATATTTTTAAAGGCGGATCAGATTATATGCGGCCGCAATAAAACGCGCGCCGCGCTCAACCGCGAACTTCGGGCGTATAAAGGGATTCCCGAGGACGAACTTTTGCCCGTGGAGGGCGAAAAACTTATCTGTACGCTCAACGACTGGGAAAAGCCGCTCGATAAATCCGGAAATTTTCATCTTGTCAACGGCATTATCGGTACGGGTACGGAGATTCGGCCGGGCATGGACTATCTGGCTTGCATGAATTTCAAAGCCGACTTTGCGGACGAAGGCGTGTTCGTGCCTTTCGACACCGCGATCTTCACGGAAGGGTATTACGCGCACGCTTACGGCGACCGGGCCGTGAAGCTCATAGACGGCACGATTGTGCACGAAAACAATTTCGCGCTCCTGCATAAACTCAAAGCCGTTTCGGAGGAACCTATCTGCCGCTTTGAATTCGCTTACGCGGTCACCTGCCATAAAGCGCAGGGCTCGGAATTCGATTTCGCGGTCGTGTTCGACGAATCCTGGGCATTCGGCGGCGAACGCAGCCGCTGGCTGTATACGGCGGTGACGAGAGCGCGGGAAAAATTACTCATCATTCGCTGACCGGCGGAAAAGAAAAACGCTTGACCGCAAACGGGCGGCTTTGGTATAATGGAAAGAAAGGAGAGATGGAAGATGCCGGACATTTTTTCCCGCACAGAACTCATATTGGGCGCCGCGGGCATGGAAAAACTCCAAACCTCGCGCGTGGCGGTGTTCGGGATCGGCGGCGTGGGCGGTTACGCGGCGGAAGCGTTGGCGCGAAGCGGCGTAGGCGCTCTCGATCTCGTGGATAACGACCGGGTTTCTCCGACCAATCTCAACCGCCAGATCATCGCCCTTACGACCACCGTGGGCAGACTGAAAACGGAAGTGATGGAGGAGCGGATCAGAGAAATAAATCCCGACTGCGTGGTGCGCCGCCGCGATTGTTTCTTTCTGCCCGAAACGGCGGCGGATTTCGATTTTTCCGTTTACGATTACGTCATAGACGCGATCGATACGCTGGCGGGGAAAATCGCCATCGTCAAGGCCTGTGCCGAAGCGGGAACGCCCGTCGTCAGCTGTATGGGCGCAGGCAATAAACTCGATCCGGCCGCTTTTGAAGTAACGGACGTTTATTCGACGAAAGTCTGTCCTTTGGCAAAGGCGATGCGCAGACTCTGCCGGGAGAACGGGATCGAAAAATTGAAAGTGGTCTATTCGAAAGAGATACCCATGTCTGCGGCGAGCGCGGAGACGGTGGCGAAGGAGGAGGGCGTTTATAAACCCCGGGTTCCGGGCAGTATCGCCTTCGTCCCGTCCGTGGCGGGGCTGATCGCCGCGGGCGAGGTCGTCAAAGCTCTGACGGGCGTGTACGGAAACGGAATGGGTTTCTAAGAAAGGGAATGGGAAAAAGGACGAAAGAAAATGCCGAAGGAATTGGAAAAGTATCAAAGAATAGAACGTTCGATCATCACGACTTATCGTAAACAGCTCTGGTCGCCGTTCGTCCTGGCAATCAAAAAATACCGTCTTATAGACGCGGGCGATAAAATAGCGGTGTGTATTTCGGGCGGTAAGGACAGTATGCTGCTCGCCAAATTGATGCAGGAGCTTCAACGGCACGGCGAAGTACCGTTCGGGCTCGTTTTTTTGGTCATGGACCCCGGTTATAACCGAATAAACCGTCAAAAGATCGAAGAAAACGCCTCGTTTCTGCATATACCGATCGAAATTTTCGAGACGGACATTTTCGCCGCGGCGGACGCGGCGAGCGCGGACGCGCCCTGCTATCTCTGCGCGCGCATGCGGCGGGGGCATTTGTATGCGAAAGCGAAAGAACTCGGCTGCAATAAAATCGCGCTCGGCCACCATAAGAGCGACGTCATCGAGACGACGCTCATGGCCATGCTCTACGGCGGCCAGATCCAGGGCATGCTGCCGCGCATCGGGAGTACGAATTTCGCGGGCATGGAACTGATTCGTCCCCTCTATTGTACTTTGGAATCGGATATTTTGAAGTGGAAAGAACAGAACGGCCTCGATTTCATCGCCTGCGCCTGTAAATTCACCGAATCGACGGCGGCCGCGGAACCTGCGTTCTCCGCCCGTCAAAGAGTAAAAGAATTGATAAGACAATTAAAAAAAGAAAACCCCAACGTCGAAAACAATATCTTTCAAAGTATCCATAACGTACAGCTGGATACGATGGCACAGTATAAACAGGCGGGCGCGGTTCATTCCTTTTTGGAACGCTTTGAAAATACGGAGGGAGAAAAAAGAGAGTGAACGAGGAAGAACGGCAGTGGAAAAATCGCTTTACGGAGCTTGCGTCACGAGCTTATACAGGAGCCAGGTATACGTTCACGGACTTTCTGTCGCTCGCGGAAATCCAGTATTTGTACGCCGCGGAAAAAGAAATCGGTTACGCGGGCATAACGCTTTGGGGCGGCTTCGAGGGCGCGGAACGACAGATCGCGCGTTTCGGCGCGTGCCCGTACGAAGAGGATTTTCCGATCGCCTGTCTGAAAATTTCCCCCGCGCATAAAAAATTCGCCGAACCCTTGACGCACCGCGACTATCTCGGCGCGCTTTTAAATCTCGGCGTCGAACGTTCGACGCTCGGCGACGTCGTCATCGCGGGAGAGGAGGCGTATTGCTATTGCGTAAGCCGTATGGCGACGTTTATTTCGGAAGGTCTGACGCGCGTGCGGCATACGGAAGTGAAATGCGAGCGCTCGGAATGTGCGGCGGTCTTTGAAAAAAAGGAAAAGACGAGCGAGACTTTCTTTCTCTCTTCCCCGCGCGCCGACTGCGCGGTGGCCGCGGTCTACCGTCTTTCTCGCGGCGACGCGGAAGCGTACTTCGAGGCGGAGCGGGTATTCGTCAACGGCCGGCTGTGCACGCGCTGTTCCCGTGAACTCCAAGCCGGCGACGGCGTCGCCGTGCGCGGCAAGGGCAGATTCGTATTCGCGGAAATTTCGGGCGAGAGCCGCAAGGGCCGGCTCCGCTGCCGGATCGAGAAAGATCCATGAAAATATCCCCAAAACCCGACGAGGTTTTGGGGATAACTCTTTTATTTGGAACCTTTTTCGAGGTTGATAAAAGTCTTTGCCATTTCGATCTTGTTGATGCGATATTCGAGAAAACTCTGTTTTCTGCGTTCTTTCTCCTGCGCCATCGCCGTTTCGCGGCGCAGGATCGCTTCGTCGAGCTTGGCTTCCCAGGCGAGGAAATCGCTCTGCAAAACGACTCGTTCCTTGTAGACGGCCAGCATGCCCTCGCCCGTGGCGAACGATTTCACGCTCCCGTCCGCTTCGACGAGTTTCGCCATACCCGTCGTGACGTTGGCGAACATGGGCGCGTGCCCCGCGAGCACGGTGACGTGCCCGTCCGGTTCGGAGACGCAAAGCTCGCTCACTTCGCCTTCGTAAAATTGTTTGTCAGGCCGGAGCATGATAAGGCGAAAGGTATTCATGCCTTGTACCCCGCGATATCGTCGAGACTCCCGATAAAATAAAACTCGCTCTCGGGAATATCGTCGCACTTGCCGTCGAGAATGGCGTTGCAGTCCTCGATCGTCTTTTGCAAAGGCACATATTTGCCTTCGATCCCCGTGTAGACGCTGGCGACGGAGAAGGGCTGGGAGAAGAAACGTTGCAGCTTCCGCGCGCGGTAGACGAGCAGCTTGTCGTCGCCGTTGAGTTCGTCCATGCCGAGAATGGCGATGATGTCCTGCAATTCTTTGTATCGTTGCAGCGTCTCGATCGCCCTCTTGGCGGTGGCGTAATGCAGATCGCCGACGATCGCGGGTTCGAGGATCCGGCTGGTCGATTCGAGGGGATCGACGGCGGGGTAAATGCCCTCCTCGACGACCTTTCTCGACAACACGGTGGTGGCGTCGAGATGGCTGAAAATCGTCGCGGGCGCGGGATCGGTGAGGTCGTCCGCGGGCACGTAGATCGCCTGAATGGAAGTGATCGAGCCGTGCTTGGTGGAAGTAATCCGCTCTTCGAGCTGCCCGAGCTCGTTGGCGAGCGTGGGCTGATACCCGACGGCGGAAGGCATTCTGCCGAGTAGCGCGGAGATCTCCGAGCCCGCCTGCACGTACCGGAAGATATTATCGATGAAAAGGAGCACGTCCTGGTTCTGCGCGTCGCGGAAATATTCCGCCATCGTCAGCCCCGTGAACGCGGCTCTCATTCTCGCGCCCGGCGATTCGTTCATCTGCCCGAAGACGAGCGCGGTATTTTTAAGCACGCCCGACTGCGTCATTTCTTCCGCCATCTCGAACCCTTCGCGGCTGCGTTCGCCGACGCCGATAAAGACCGACCGCCCGTTATGATGAGTGGCGATGCCCGAGATGAGCTCCTGAATGAGCACGGTCTTTCCGACGCCCGCGCCGCCGAATAATCCGATTTTGCCCCCTTTTGCGTAGGGGGTGAGCAGATCGATGACTTTGATCCCCGTCTCGAAGATCTCCGTCACGGGGCTTTGCTCGGTCAGAGCGGGCGGCCGGCGATAGATGGACAGGGCCGGCCCGCCGAGCCCGCCCTTGCCGTCCACGGGCTTGCCGAGCGCGTTTAAGACGCGGCCCGTCACCTGATCTCCCACGGGCACGGAAATACTCCCGCCCGTCGTCTTGACGTCCAGCCCGCGAGACAGCCCTTCCGTGGCTTCGAGCGCGATACAGCGGCATATCCCGTCGGGCAGATGCGCCATGACTTCGAGATCGACCGTTCTGTCGCGAGCGAGCACGTAGAGGAGTTCGTTCTGATTGGGCAGATGGTTGTCGAATTTGACGTCTACCACCGAACCGATGATCTGTATGACTTTTCCCGTATGTTTTTTTATCATGATCCGAAACCCTCCTTACTCGCCGCGGAGCGCCGCCGAGCTAGCGTTGATGAGCTCGCCCGTAATGCTTTCCTGCCGCTGATGATTGTACTTCGCGGTGAGCGAAGAGATGAGCTCCTCGCCGTTTTCCGTGGATTGACGCATGGAGGTCATGCGTTTGAAATGAATCGCCATGGCGCTGTCCGCGAGCGCGCTGTAAATCTCCGCCATCACGTACTGCGAGAGAAAATTCGTGAGCGCCTCTTTCGTTTTCGGTTCGAGCAAAGCCGCGAAAGATTCGCTCCCGCTTTCTCCGCGCGCGGGCGGCTGAATAGGCAGCAGCCTTTTTGCCGTCGGTTCCTGCGAAGAGGGGGTAGGGGTGCGCGTGTAAACGATATACACTTCTTTGTATTCCCCGCTCCCGAACATTTCCAGCATATCGTTGGCGACGGAGATCGCGTCGAACGCGTGCGGCTCCTGCGCCATGTGAATATAGAAATTGCTTAAAGGAATCCCTTTTTTTTCGTAATGCTCGCGCGTTTCCTGTCCGAGCGCGAAGATCTTGGACACCTCGTGTTCGGCGATAAATTTATCCGCGAAATCGAGGATCCGGTGATTGAAATCCCCGCAGAGTCCCTTGTCGCCCGCGACGACGAAGAGCGCGGTTTTCCCGCTCGTATGCTCGTGCAGAAAAGGGTGCGCTTTCACTTCTTCCTCCGACATCACCGCCGCGAGAATGTTGCGCAGTTCTTTGAGATAGCGATAGCTGTTCTCGCACTTTTCTTTGGCACGGTAGAGTTTGGAGGTCGCGATCATCTGCATGGCGCGCGTAATTTTTACGGTATCCTCGACGCCCGAGATATGCCGTTTGAGTTCCTGCGCGTTCATACGTTCGCCCCGCCGCCGGCAGAGATAAGCCCCTTCTTGTATGCTTCGAGATAGGTCTTAATCAGTTCGGTGTCCTCGTCGGAAAGGGTTTCCGTTTGTTCGATGCGTTCGGACAGATCGGGGTGATTGGCTTCGAGCGAAGCAAGGAACCCCTCCATCACTTGGATTACGTCCCGGACGGCGAACTCGGAAAGCAGATCGTTCATCATGACGATGAGCGCGATGACCGTATGGCTCATTTTCACGGGCGACGCCTGCTGTTGTTTGAGAATCTCCGTGAGCCGGGCGCCCTTGCCGAGAATGATTTTCGTCGAGTCGTCGAGCTCGGCTCCGAATTGGCTGAACTGCGCCATTTCCCGGTAATGCGCGAGGTCGAGCCGCACTTTGCCGCTGACCTTTTTCATCGCCTTGCACTGCGCCGCGCCGCCGACGCGGGAGACGGAAAGCCCGACGTTGACCGCCGGCCGGATCCCCGACCGGAAGAGCTCGCTTTCGAGATAGATCTGTCCGTCGGTGATGGAGATGACGTTGGTGGGGATATAGGCGGAAATATCCCCCGCGAGCGTCTCGATGATCGGCAGAGCGGTCAGAGAACCGCCCCCGAGCGCCTCCGAAAGCTGTGCGCTGCGTTCTAAAAGTCGGGAATGGATATAGAAAATATCCCCGGGATACGCCTCGCGTCCCGACGGCCGTTTCAAAAGCAGGGAAATGGCGCGGTAGGCCACGGCGTGCTTGGAGAGATCGTCGTAAACGATGAGAACGTCCCTGCCCGCGTGCATGAACTCTTCCGCGATCGCCGTGCCCGTGTAGGGGGCGATGTATTGCAGGGGCGCGGATTCGCTCGCCGTCGAACAGACGACGACGGTGTATTCGAGCGCGCCGTGTTTTTTGAGCGTCTGCACGACGCTGTTCACGGACGCGATCTTCTGCCCGATCGCGACGTAGACGCAGACGACGTTTTTGCCTTTCTGATTGATGATCGCGTCCACGGCGATCGCCGTCTTGCCCGTCTGGCGATCGCCGATGATCAGCTCCCGCTGTCCCTTGCCGATGGGAATCATGCTGTCGATCGCCTTGATGCCGGTGAGGAGGGGACGGTTGACGTTGGCGCGGTCGAAAATCGCCGGCGCGGGCGCTTCCACCGGCCGGTAATTCTTGCTTATAACGGGTTTTCCGCCGTCGAGCGGGGCGCCCAGGGGATTGACGACGCGTCCGAGGAGCATCTCTCCCACGGGTACGCCGATGATTTTTCCGGTCGAATAGGCGATGTCGCCTTCGCTTAAAGCGTAGGAATCGGTGAGGAGAATCGCGCCCACTTTGTCCTTTTCGAGATTCATGACGAGCGCGTATTTGTCCTCGCCCATAAATAAGAGCTCTCCGTTCTGGACGTTGGGCAGTCCTTCCACAGTGAGAACGCCGTCGCCGCAGGCGACCACACGGCCGGCGTCGGAAAGCCTGTTCTCGAATTTGAAGGCGCGGACCTGCTCTTTGAGTTCTTCGGCGATGGAGCCGTAAACGTTAATCGTTTCCATGGGTAAGCCTTTCCTTGATGCTTTCGAGTTTGGTCTTCACCGATCCGTCGTAGACCGTCTTGCCGTCGAAGACGACGAGTCCTGCGATCAGCGAATCGTCCACGAGATACTCGGCGAGGATCCCGCGGTCGTACT
This sequence comes from Candidatus Scatosoma sp., assembly GCA_048465415.1. GTDB lineage: Bacteria > Bacillota > Clostridia > Christensenellales > Borkfalkiaceae > Scatosoma. Next base: position 106,912 of record DBFWLO010000009.1, on the reverse strand, counting down.
TTTTGCGGAAGGTGTCCTCGACTTTCTGTTTTTGTTCCGCCGTCAGCTCGACGGCGGAGATGACGGTGAGCTTGGTGAAAGAGGTCTCGCTTCTGCCGTCGAAGACGACGACGCTCGCGGTAAGTTCCTCGTCCGTGCGGTAATCGACCGCGACCGTCTCCTTGTACTGCGCGTTGAAAGCCGAACCCAGCTTCTGCTTTTCTGCTTCCGAAAGGGGCTTCGGCGTCGTTACGGTGAGCTTAATCATTGTTTTCGTCCCATTCCTTCAAACAGTCGTCGATGATCTTCGCGTTTTCTTCGGGCGTGATTTCTTTGTCGAGAATCCCCGCGGCGATCATCACGGCGACCTCGGCGACCTCGCCTTTTATGGCGGTGACGGCCTTGACCTTTTCCCGTTTCGCCTCTTCCTCGGCGTCCTGTAAGATTTTTTCCGCCCGCCGTTTTGCCTCTTCCAAAGTCTCTTCGGCCTTTTGCGCGGCCAGAGCGTCCGCCTCTTTCTTTTTGGCGGCGATGTCCTGTTCGGCGGTGCCGATGAGCGTAGCGTACTGCGTTTTCGTTTCTTCCGCCTCTTTGAGTTTGGCGTTATGTTCTTCTTCCTGTTTCCGGATCCCTTCCCGCCGTTCGCGCACGAACTTGATCACGGGCTTGTAAACGAGTCCGCCGGCAATGGCGATGAGAATGAGAAAATTGAGAAGGTGCAGAAGAATGTCCTTCCAATCCAATCCCAGAATCGTCGAAAGTAAGGTGTTCGTCATAACTCACCCCGCTCAGACGAGTACGAAGATGACGAGGATAGCCACCACGAGCGCGTAAATGACGCAGGTTTCGAGGAAGACGAGCCCGAGAATGAGGGTTTTGGAAATTTTCTTTTCCGCTTCGGGCTGTCTCGCGATGCTTTCGAGCGCCTTCGCGATGGCGATGCCCATACCGATCGCCGCCGCCGCCGCGACGAGAATGGCGACCGCCGCCGCGATAGCCTTTAAGCCCGTGTCCGTTACTGCCAATAAAGCCAATGGATTCATAAGTAGTATTCTCCTTTAAACGATATTCTTTGATAAGCTTCCGGCGGGATAGCCGGAAGCGGGGGAAAACAGGGCGTTTCCGACGCGCCCGCTCACGCTTTTTTGATCTCGGGATTGAGCGCCCCGCGCTTCTTTTTCTTTTTGGGTTCTTTAAACCGCGAGGAATCGATCGTCCGCTCCTCCGCCGCCTCGCCGTAGAACATGGCGGTGAGCAGCGTGTAGACGTAGGACTGAATCACGGCGTGAAAGAGGGTGAAAACGACGCCGACGATCACGGGGATCCCGATGGAGAGCGCGATATAGTGATAGACGAGCGCCGTGATCAAAAGTCCGCCGATCATGCTTCCGAAGAGCCGGAAACTCATCGAAAGGAGGAGGGAAAAATCTTTGAGCACGCTCCCCGCGCCGCGGAACCGATTGAAACGGATCCCGCCGACGAGCATGATCGTATACGCGGTGACCGCGAGTGCGATGCAGGCGTTGAGATCGACTAAAATGGCGCGGATCCCGAGGATTTCGCACAGCGTGCCGAGTCCGATATAGATCCAGCTCGCGAAAGAGAAAGCGCCGAGAAAGCCGTAGCTTCGGGGGCTGTTTTCTTTGGCGATTCCCTCGACCGTTTCGCAGGCCTTTTCGATCAGCGCCTGAAAGGTTCCCGGCACCTTTTTGAAGCGGGGAAAAATCAGAAACCGGAAGACGAGCGCGAAGACGAGCACTAATAGGGTGAGATAGAACGCCGTGCGGAAGCTCGGGTTGACGGGCAGGAAATTTTCTCCGAACAATCCCCCGAACAGGGGCACCGGCCCAGGCAGCAGCTCTTCTTTCATCACGTCGCCGATGTCGCCCGCGAGCAGCAGAGTTGAGTTCATAATACCTCCTTTTCCGTATCTTCCGCTTCCGCCCCGTTTTCATCGTCCCCGCGGGAGGATTCGGCGCGCCGTGTGAGAATCACCCAGCCGCCGAGCAGAAGGAAGGCTGCGGAAATAAACAGAATCGCATATTGCGCCGCCCAATCGGTGAGGAAATAGCCCGCGAAGATACCGCCGATAAAAAAGGCGATGAGTAGCAGATAATTCCCCGCTTTTTTGAGCGAGTCTTTGTCTTTGTCCGCGGCGGCGGAAAACGTATACCCGCTCAAAAGCCGCAGATTGTTGGTACAAAATACCGTGGAAAGAGCGACGCCGTTCATCTCCCGGAAGGCGTGAAATTGCAGCGCCGCCGCCGAAGAGATGAGCGCGTTGGGCAGCAGGGTGGGGAAACGCACGGGAACGAATCCGACGACGGAGAGAATGAGAATCTCCGCCGCGAGCACCGCGGCGCGGTAATAAAACTTTTCTCCGCCCTCCGGCAGTCCTCGTTTCGCCGCCGCCTTCCCCGCGAAGCGGTAGACCGTTTCGCCGAGAAAATTGGCGAGGATAAAAAAGACGACGGGCACGAGATACTTCAAAGCTCCCGCGCCTTGTCCCTGCGCCAGTCCCAGGGCCATGAGAATGAGATTCCCCGTCTGCGCGTTGCAGAATACGCCGCCGCGCGCCGCGAAGGTATAGGCATTGAAAAAGCCGCCCGCAAAGCCGAGCGTCAGTCCTGCGGGCAGCCGTTCGAAAACGTCGGGCTTGTTCCTGCCGAGCGCCTGTTTTTTCATATTCTTAAATATATGTCTCCACAAAGAATTTTGTCGAAAAACGGCCGGTCCCTTCATTTCCCTCGCGGGTATTATACCCCTTTTTACGCGTTTTGTAAAACGGAATGAAGGGATATATATCATATCAAAAATTTATAATATCCATACGCTGAACGTATCGTAAAGACTTGACAGCGTACGCGTCCGGGAGCTATACTGATAAAGCGGAAGGGAGGCCGGCCTTATGTTTACGAGTCTGGACTATTATCGGATATTTTATTACGTGGCGAAATATAGAAATTTCACGCGCGCGGCGGACGTGCTGACGACGAGTCAGCCGACGGTGACGAGGACGGTAAAAAACCTCGAAAACGACCTTGGGTGTCGGCTGTTCGTGCGGAGCAAACGGGGGGTGACGCTCACGTCGGAGGGGGAACTGCTCTATACGTATATCGCGCCCGCGTACGAAAGGATCCTGCGCGGGGAAGAGAAACTGGGCGGCAAAATCTCCTTGCAGGGCGGTTCCGTATACGTGAGCGCTACCGAGACCTCCCTGCACTGTTTTCTGCTCGAAAAATTAGGCCTGTTCCACGACCGTCACCCGCAGGTGCGGCTGAAAATCACCAACGTCTCGACGACGCAGGCGATCGAAAACGTGGTGAGCGGTAAATCGGATTTCGCGTTCGTGGCGTCTCCCGCGGACGTTCCCGCGCCGCTCAAACAGACGCCCGTGCATACGTTCCGCGACATTCTCGTCGGCAACGCCAACTATAACGAGCTTGAACACGGCGCCTATTCTTTGAAAGACCTCGAAAAATATCCGCTCATTTCTTTGAGCCGCGGCGCTTCCTCGACGTATAGCTTTTATCAGGCGGTGTACGCGGAAGCGGGGCTCGAATTCGAGCCGGACATCGAACTCAACACCTCCGACCTCATCATTCCCTTCATCAAACGCAATCTCGGCGTGGGGTTCGTGCCCGAGGAACTCGCCCTGCCCGCGCTCAAAGCGGGGGAGATCGTCAGGATCCGGCTGAGGAAGGGGATTCCCGAACGGCACGTCTCCATCGTCTACAATCCGCATTATCCGCTCTCCGCGGCGGCGAAAGAGCTTTTGGGCGAAGTGAGGCAGGGCCGGCCGAGGGCGGAAAAGGACGCGCAAAAGCAGCCGTAAAAAATCTCCGCGAAATTCCGCGGAGTATATTTTTTAACGCTGAATTTTACTTCTCTTCGCCCGTTGCGGCGGATATGCTTTGCGTAAATTATATCATGTCCCGCAAAAAATCAATACCTGGACGGAATTTTCTTTTCTTTGCGCCGGGAAGCGAAAAATCTTGCCTTTCGCGGAAAAATCTGTTATAATGGCGGCATGAATATTTACGCGATCAGCGATCTGCACCTTTCCGCGACGGCCGAAAAACCGATGGATATTTTCGGCGGCAACTGGGAGGGGCATTTCGAGAAAATAAAAGCCGACTGGCGGGAAAAAGTGACGGACGAAGACGTGGTGCTCGTCGCCGGCGACATCAGCTGGGCGATGAAACTGGACGGCGCGCTCGAAGACCTCCGCTCGCTCGCGCCTTTGCCCGGCAAAAAGGTGTTTATCCGCGGCAACCACGATTATTGGTGGAACGGCATCACCAAACTCCGCGACCGCGCGCCCGCTCCCGATTTCTTTTTTTTGCAGACGGACAGCGTGAAGCTCGGGGAATACGTGATCGTCGGCTCCCGCGGCTGGACGTGCCCGGGAAGTCCCGACTACACCGACCGGGACCAAAAACTCTATCTTCGCGAAGCGGAGCGCTTTCGTCTGGCGTTCGGGTGCGCGGGCGCGCAGAGAGCAGAAGGGGACAAGACGATTGCGCTCATTCACTATCCGCCCTTCAACGTCCGCCGCGAAGCCAGTCTTTTCACGACGCTTTTTGAAGAGAATAAAGTCGATAAGGTGGTATTCGGACACCTCCACGGCCCCGTGTATTTTCCTCTGCGTACGGAAAAGAACGGCGTGGAATACTATCTCACCTCCTGCGATAAGACGGATTTCAAACTGATAAAAATTTACTGAGCTTTTTAAAAAACAGCCTTTCAAATTCTTTACATTTGCAAAAGAGTGTGCTATAATAAAATCATCTTTAAGAGCGGTACCGTGATGCCGACAAGACGAAATTCTGCATATTTTCCGAAGAAAGGTTTTTTTACGCGCGCTTTTAATAAAACGGCGGGCTTCGGGAGACGAAAGGGAAAAGTTGCGGTCTTGGGCATAACGGCGCCCGGGACTTTTTTCATTTTTCGTTGGGGAGAGGCTATGGCAGAGCACGTCATCATGGATGCAAACGGAATACGGCGGACGCTCGTCCGGCTCGCGCACGAGATCGCGGAGCGGGACGGAAATCTGGACGAAGTGGTGCTCGTAGGCATCAAACGCGGCGGGGAGATCGTGGCGGAGCGCATACGCGATTGTCTTTGGGAAGCCGAGGGGATAAACGTTCCCTGCGGCGGCATCGACATCGGTATGCGGCGCGACGATCTGGTCTCCGCTTTTTTTGTGCCCGCGTATACGGAAAATAAGCTCGGTTTTTCCGTGGAGAATAAAATCGTCGTGCTCTGCGACGACGTGCTGCGCACGGGCCGAAGCGTGCGCGCGGCGGTCGAAACGATTTTCAGGATCGGCCGGCCCCAAGCGATCCGGCTTCTGGAACTCGTCGACCGCGGCGGCAGGGAACTTCCCGTGCGCGCCGATTTCGTAGGCAAAAACGTACCCACCGCCCGCAGCGAATACGTGGAGGCATACTTCACGGAACTGGGCGCGGCGGAGGATAAGATCGTCATCGGAAAGGAGGACGGACATGCTTAAAAGAAAGGATATGCTCGGGCTGGTGGACGCGGGCGCGGCGGAGATCTACGAGATCCTCGACACGGCGGCGAACATGAAACGGCTTTTAAAACAGGGCATCAAAAAACTCCCTCACCTGGAAGGGTGCACGGCGACGATTCTCTTTTACGAGAACAGCACCCGCACCCGCACCAGCTTCGAGCTGGCGGCCAAATACATGGGCGCGAGCACGATCAACATCGCGGCGGGCTCCTCGTCGGTTGCGAAGGGCGAAACGCTCGTCGACACGGGCAAGACGCTCGACGCGATGAAAAACGATTTCATCATCATTCGCCACCCGATGGGCGGCGCGCCCTATCTCCTCGCCAAGACGGTGAAGGCGAGCGTTCTGAACGCGGGCGACGGCATGAACGAGCACCCCACGCAGGCGCTCCTCGATCTGTGCACCATGCGCGAGAAGTTCGGGAAGATCGAAGGGCTGAAAGTGGCGATTCTGGGCGACATAAAACACTCCCGAGTCGCGAAATCCGATCTCTTCGGCCTCTCCAAATTGGGCGCGGAGGTAAAAATGTACGCCCCCGAAACGCTGATCCCGAAGGGGATCGACCGCCTGGGCGCGAAACTGTGCTCCTCCCGGGAAGAGGCGGTGGAGGGCGCGGACGTGGTCATGGGGCTACGAATCCAACTTGAACGCCAGCAGGCGGGCAATTTCCCTTCCCTCAACGAGTATGCGGAGTTTTACGGCGTCAACGAGAAAATACTTTCCCTGGCTTCCCCGGACGCGATCGTCATGCACCCCGGCCCCGTCAACCGCGGCGTGGAACTGACGAGCGACGTCATCGACGACGAAGCGAGCCGCATCGAGGATCAGGTGCTTTCGGGCGTAGCGGTGAGAATGGCGCTTCTGTTCCTGCTGGAACAGTACAGAAAATCCGTCTGAGAAACGGAATTTAAGCAAAACAAGCGAGGTATAAAAAAATGATCGTTAAAAACGGCAGCGTGGTTTTCAAGGACGCGGTGGAACAAAAAGATCTTCGCGTCGTCGGCGGCAGGATCGAAAAGATCGCGGACAGGCTGGAAGCGGCGGCAGGCGAAGAGGTGATCGAGGCGAAGGGACTGCACGTCTTTCCCGGCCTCATCGATATGCACGTGCACCTGCGCGAGCCCGGCTTCGAGTATAAGGAAGACATCGAGAGCGGCTCCCGCGCGGCGGTTAAAGGCGGTTTCACGCAGATCTGCTGCATGCCCAACACCGATCCCGTCGCCGACAATAAAGTGGTAGTGACCTATATCCGCCGCCGCGGCGAGGAAGTGGGGCTGTGCAAAGTCCGTCCCATCGGCGCGATCACCAAAGGCCAGCGGGGCGAACAGCTCGCGGACATCGGCGAAATGAAAAAAGCGGGCGCCGTAGCGGTCTCCGAGGACGGCAAAACGGTGAAGAGCTCCCGCCTCATGCGCCTCGCCATGGAATACGCGAGCGGTTTCGGCGTCAAATGCCTCTGCCACTGCGAGGACGACGAACTCGCCGACGGCGGCGTCGTCAACGAGGGCTATCACTCGACGCTCGCGGGGCTCAAAGGCATTCCCCGCGCGGCCGAAGACGTGATCATCGCCCGCGAGATTTCCCTCGCGGAAAGCCTCAACGTGCCCGTGCATATCTGCCACGTCTCCACGTACAGCGGCGTACGGCTGATCCGCGACGCGAAAAGAGCGGGCGTGAAAGTGACGGCGGAAACCTGCCCGCACTACTTTGCGGCGACCGACGAGATCGTCACCGGCTTCGACACCAACACGAAAGTCAATCCTCCGATCCGCGAAGAGAAGGACAGACAGGCGATTCTGGAAGGCCTCAAAGACGGCACCCTCGACTGTATCGTCACCGACCACGCGCCCCATCATAAGAACGACAAAAACGTGGAATATAACCTCGCGGCGTTCGGCATCAGCGGCATCGAGACCTCCTTCGGTTTCGCGGTCGCCTATCTCTATAAAACCGGCCTTCTGACTCTTCCCCAGCTCGCGGCGAGAATGAGCGGCAGCCCCGCGGAAATCCTCGGACTCGAAGGCGGCGCGATCGAAGAGGGCGGCGTCGCCGATCTCACGATCGTCGATTTGAACGAGGAATACGTCGTGGATTCCTCCACGTTCGTTTCCAAGGGCAAAAATACGCCCTTTAACGGGGTTAAACTCGCGGGATCGATAAAGTATACGATCATCGACGGAAACGTCAAATACAGGGCATAGAATGCGTTTAAACGCAAAAGGAGAAAAAGGCATGATTACGGACAGGCTCATCGAGCGCATCGTCGGCTTGCAGAACCCCACCTGCGTGGGATTGGACACCAGTTTCGACTATCTCCCCGAGGAAATGCGGGCGGGGGCGAAGGATTTTTCCGCGGCGGCGGAACGGATTTTCGATTTCAATAAAAAACTCATCGATACGCTCTATGACGTCGTGCCTTCGGTGAAAGTGCAGATCGCCTACTACGAGATGTACGGCGTGGCGGGGCTGAAAGCGTTCGAGGAGACGCTTGCGTACGCGGCGGAAAAGGGCCTCGTCGTCATCGCCGACGCCAAGCGCAACGACATCGGCTCGACGGCGGCGTGCTACTCCAAAGCGTTTTTAGGGGAAACGGAGGTGAACGGCAATAAGCTGAGAGCGTTCCCCGCCGACTATCTCACGATCAACGGCTATCTCGGCACGGACGGGATTTCGCCCTTCGTCGAGACCTGCGCGGCCAGGGACAAAGGCGTTTTCGTGCTCGTCAAAACGTCCAATCCTTCGAGCGGGGAACTGCAAAACCTTTTGCTCGAAAACGGCGCGCCCGTCTACGAGTATATGGGCGGACTCGTCGAAAAATGGGGAGAGAGCACGATCGGCAAATACGGCTATTCGGCGGTCGGCGCGGTGGTGGGCGCGACGCACCCCGAGGAAGCGGCGAGACTGCGCGAAAAATTGCCGCATACCTTTTTCCTCATTCCCGGCTACGGCGCGCAGGGCGGGAACGCGGAAATGCTGCGCCGCTGTTTCGGCCGCGGCGGGCTGGGCGGCGTCGTCAATAACTCCCGCGGTATCCTCTGCGCCTATAAAAAGACGGGCGGAACCTATTACGAAGCGGCTCGCGCGGCGGCGATCGCCATGCGGAAAGATCTGTCGGAAACCATCGGCAGAATGGGCGGATAAAAAACCGTCACGGAGGAAAATCATGCGGGAATATACGGCGACGATCGTCGAAAACAAACGGATAGCGGAAAACGTCCGCTCGCTCACTTTCGAGCTCCCCGAGCCGGCGACGGTGCGCGCGGGGCAGTTTGCCGCGCTTTCGACGGGCGGCGCCCGTCTTTTGCGCCGTCCGCTCGCGGTCTGCGCGGCGAACGGAAGAAAGATCACGGTCTGTTTCCAGATCAAAGGCGAAGGCACGCGGGCGTTGGCGGCGATGGAAGCGGGAAGCAGTGTGGAAGTGCTCATGCCTCTCGGCAACGGTTTTTTCATCGAGGACGAAGAAAAGAAAATCGCGCTCGTGGGCGGCGGCGTGGGGATATTCCCGATGATCTCCGTCATTCGCGAATACGCGGACAAGAAAGAGATCTCCGCCTATATCGGTTTCCGCAATCGGGCGGCGGTCTGCGGTCTCGACGAATTGCAACGCGCCGATAAACTCGCCGCCGTCACGGACGACGGCAGCTACGGCGAAAGAATGAACGCCGTGCAGGCTTTTGAAGAAGCGCTTGCGAAAGATCCCGGATCCCGTCCCGATCTGGTGCTCGCCTGCGGGCCTCTGCCCATGCTGCGCGCGTTGAAAGCGGTTTTGAAAAGGGAACGTCTCCGCGGGTACGTGTCGTTGGAGGAGCGCATGGGCTGCGGCATCGGCGCCTGTCTCGTCTGCGTCTGCAATCTCACCAACGGCGAGCATGCGAGGGTATGTAAGGACGGCCCCGTTTTCGATATCGAGGACGCGGAACTTTAAAGGGAGAAAAAGATCATGGCGAATTTATCGATAAATCTCTGCGGCGTAACGTTAAAAAACCCCGTCGTCGCCGCGTCGGGCACGTTCGGGTTCGGCCGAGAGTTTTCCGAGCTCTATGACGTGGGGCTTTTAGGCGGCGTGTCCACCAAAGGATTGACGCTCGAACCGCGGCGGGGCAATCCCACTCCCCGTATCGCGGAGTCGCGCGGCGTCATTTTAAACGCCGTCGGCCTGCAAAATCCCGGCGTGGAACATTTCATTCAATACGACCTCGGCTGGCTGAAAGGCACGGGCACGGCGGTCGTCGCCAACGTGGCGGGCAAAACGATCGAGGACTATGCGAAAATCTGTAAGCGGCTGGACGGACTTGTCGATATGATCGAACTCAACATCTCCTGCCCCAACGTCCGCTGCGGCGGCATGGCCTTCGGGATCCGTCCCGAGAGCGTTAAAGAGGTGACGAAGGCGGCGAAAAGCGCGCTCAAAAAGACGCCGCTCATGGTCAAGCTCTCCCCCAACGTCGAAAGCATCGCGGCGAACGCGGCGGCGGCGGAAGAAGGGGGCGCGGACTGCCTCTCCCTCGTCAACACCTTCACGGGCATGGCGATCGACATAGAAAGACGCCGGCCGATCCTCGCCAATAATACAGGCGGCGTATCGGGCGCGGGCATCAAGCCGATCGCGGTGAGAATGGTATTCGAGGCGGCGCAGGCCGTGAAAATCCCCGTCGTCGGCATGGGGGGAATCACGTGCGCGGAGGACGCCGTCGAATTTTTGATGGCGGGCGCGTCCGCCGTCCAGGTCGGCACGGCAAATTTCACCAACACTTCGGCAATCCCGGAGATCATCGCGGGCTTAAATCGCTGGTGCGACGCGCACGGCGTGAAAAACGTAAGCGAGCTGACGGGTACGCTGCGGCTCAACGGTTAAAAGGCAAGGAGAAAGAAAAATGGCATTGACTTATCGGGAAGAATTCATTCGTTTCATGGTGGAGAACGGCGTTTTGAAATTCGGGGAATTTACCCTCAAAAGCGGCCGGAAAGCTCCCTATTTTATCAATACGGGCAACTATAAAACGGGCGCGCAGCTCGCGAAACTGGGCGGATATTACGCGGCTTGTATCCACGACAACAAACTCGACGCGGACACGCTCGTAGGCCCCGCGTATAAGGGAATCCCGCTCGCCGTTTCGACAGCGGTTTCCCTCTATGAAAAATACGGCGCCGATCTGAATTACTGCTTCGACCGCAAAGAGGTCAAGGACCACGGCGAGGGCGGGCTGTTTGTGGGCAAGAGCCTTACGGACGGCGAACGGGTGATCATCGTGGAGGACGTCATGACTTCGGGCAAAGCGCTGCGGGAGATCCTTCCCAAACTCCAAGCCGCCGCGAAGGTGGAGGTGGCGGGCATGGTCATTTCCGTGGACAGAATGGAAAAAGGGCTCGAAAGCGACGCTTCGGCGGTGCAGGAAGCGTATAAGGAATTCGGCGTCAAGGTATATTCGATCGTCACGATGGCGGACATTATCGCCGCCATCGAAAAAGGCGTCGTCGAGGGCAAGGAATACCTTCCCGCTATGTACGGCTATCGTAAGCGGTACGGCGTGGACTGAGCGAAAATAAAAAACGGGCCGGGGAGACAGACGCGGACGCGTTTGCCCGAAGGCCCGTTTTTCGGGTGAGAAGATTCAGTGAAAGAACACCGGCAGAAAGGTGGGGACGACGGGAAGATTGGAAACGGGCAAAGGCGGGAACAGCAAACTCATGCCCGCTGCCAATAAAAATACCGCGCATAAAAACATAAACGCCGCAAAGGGCAAAAGATTTTTTTTCATACCCCTATTTTGTGTAAAATTCCTTTCCGGTATTTACAAAAAGAAAAAGTTGTGATATAATAAAAAATACAAACGAAGCCGCGCCAAAGACGCCGCCCTGCCGGCGGCCGGGAGGGAGTATGGATTATCGCGCGCTCTACGGCGAAGCCGCCGACGAAAACAAAATCAGAGAACGTTACGCCGCCGTCGCGAAAGGATACCGCGACCTGACCGGCAGGCCGCCCGAATTTTTCTATTCCTCTTCCGGCCGCGCGGAGATCATCGGCAATCACACCGACCATAACCTCGGCCGGGTGATCGTCGCGGCGATCTCCTGCGACATCGTCGCCGCGGTGGGAAAACGGCGGGACGGCGTAACGGAGATCGTTTCCAAAGGCTTCAAGCCCATTCGCTTCCGGCTCTCGGACACTTCTTTAAAACGCCACGAGACGGGGCGGAGCGCATCCCTCGCCCGCGGCGTCGCGGCGGGGATACAAAGCCGCGGCTTTTCTCCCGGCGGGTTTACGGCGTACACGGAAAGCACGGTCTTCCGCGGCGCGGGCGTCTCCTCATCCGCCGCCTTCGAAGTCCTGGTCGCGGAAATCTTCAACGATTTATATCTCGGCGGCAGGCTCTCGCCCAAAGAAAAGGCGGAGATCGGCTGCCGCGCGGAAAACGTCTATTTCGGCAAGCCCTGCGGCCTGCTCGATCAGTCGGGCGTCGCTTACGGGGGACTCAATCAGATCGATTTCCAAAACCCCGATTCCCCGCTCGTCTCGTCCCTGCCCGTCCCCAAAGGCTATACGCTCGTCGTCACAAACACGGGCGGCTCGCACGCGGGGCTTACCGAGCACTACGCGGCGATCCGCAAAGAGATGTCGGAAACGGCGGCGTTTTTCGGCAAAAAATATCTCCGGGAAGTCGACGAAGGGGAATTCTGGAACGCGCTCCCCGCGCTCGCGAAAAAGACGGGCGAGCGCGCGGTTCTGCGCGCGGTTCACTTTTTCGAGGAAAACGCGCGCGTCGGGAAAGCGGCCGAGGCGCTGAAACGCGGGGATATGCCGACGTTTTTGCGGCTTTTGCAAGAGAGCGGGGAATCGAGTCAGAAATATTTGCAGAACGCTTTCGTGCCCGGCTCCGCCTCCCAGCCGATCGCTCTGGCGCTCAAACTCTCCGGGCGGCTTTTAAGCGGCGGCGGCTACCGTCTCCACGGCGGCGGGTTTTCCGGCACGGTGATAGCCTGCGTTCCCGACCGGGAATACGCTTCGTATACGCGCGGCATGTCCCGCGTCTTCGGCAGGGAAAACGTGTTTTCCGCGTCCGTGCGCGCGCTCGGCGCCGCCCGCGTGGATTTCTAAAGTTTACAGAGAAAAAATATATCGCCGCTTAAAAAACGGCGTGCAAACATTAAGGAGACATCATGACGACAATCACCAAATCCACATTCGGCAGACTTCCCGACGGCAGGGAAGTCCACGCGTTCACTTTCACCGACGGCGAGAGAAAAATGAAAGTCCTCTCTCTGGGCGGTATCCTGCAAAGCCTCGTCCTGCCCGATAAAGACGGGATCGGAAGAGACGTCCTCCTCGGTTACGACACGGTGGACGGCTACCTTTTAAACGGCGGCTATCTCTCGGCGCTCATCGGCCGTTTCGGCAACCGTATCGATAAGGGCCGGCTGACGATCGACGGCGGGACGTACGAACTCTATTGCAACGACCGCGGCAATCATCTCCACGGCGGCAAAGAGGGCTTCGACAAAAAGATCTGGGACGCGGAGATCGACGGCGAACGGCTCGTCCTTTCCTGTCTTTCCCCGGACGGCGAGGAAAACTATCCCGGGAATCTCAAAGTGACGGTCGTCTATACCTTTCGAAACGGCGAGCTCGGCATCGAGTATACGGCGGTGTCGGACAAAAAGACGGCGGTCAATCTCACCAACCACGCTTATTTCAATCTGAGCGGCGAAAGCGATCGCTGCACGATCCTCGATCACGAGCTGACGATCGATGCGCCGTATATAGCGCCGACCGATGCCGAGCTCATTCCCCGCGGGGAATTCAGGCCGGTGGAGAACACTCCCTTCGATTTCCGTTTCCCCAAGACGGTGGGAAAGGACGACGGCGCGCGGGCAACGGACAGGGATATGGCTTTCGGCGGCGGCTACGATCATTGTTTCGTGTTCGATAAAAACCGCGACAGGACGAAGCCCTACGCGACGCTTTTCAGCGCAAAGAGCGGCATCGAAATGCACTGTTTCACGGATATGCCGTCTGTGCAGTTCTACGCGGGCAACGGTCTCGATCAATACGGCAAAGGCGGGCACTATTACGGCCGCTGCGGCGGATTGTGTCTCGAAACGCAGGCGATCCCCAACAACGTCAACGTCCCCGCTTACGCGGCGTACGGTTCCTCGATCGTGGACGCGGGCGAGATTTACCGTTATACGGCGAAATATTCCTTCGGGATCAGAAAATAAAGGCGGTATGGCCGTCCAAAGGAAGGGGAATAAAGAGAGGGGAACCTCTTGACAAGCGCGCTTTGGGCGTGGTATAATATCCCTCAAACGAGATACTTGGACACAAAAGGACAATTTTTTATGAAGAACGTCATTTTAACGGGCGACCGCCCGACGGGAAAACTGCATATCGGCCACTACGTCGGCTCTTTGAAACGGCGCGTGGAGCTGCAAAACAGCGGTAAATTCGATAAAATTTATATCATGATCGCGGACGCGCAGGCGCTGACGGACAATTTCGACGCGCCCGAAAAGGTGCGCGCCAACATCACGGAGGTGGCGCTCGACTATTTTGCCTGCGGCATTTCCCCGGAAAAATCCACCGTCTTTATTCAGTCGTACGTGGCGGAACTCACCGAGCTCACCTTCTACTACATGAACCTCGTGACGCTCGCCCGTCTCGAACGCAACCCGACGGTCAAGGCGGAGATCAAACAGAAAAATTTCGAGCTTTCCCTGCCGATGGGTTTTCTCACCTATCCCGTCTCGCAGACGGCGGACATCACGGCCTTCAAGGCGAATACGGTTCCCGTCGGGGAGGATCAGCTCCCCATGATCGAACAGGCGCGGGAGATCGTGAGAAGTTTCAACGGTCTTTACGGGGAAACGCTGGTCGAACCGAAAGCGGTGCTGCCCGACAACAAATCCTGTCTGAGACTGCCGGGCACGGACGGAACGGCGAAGATGAGCAAGTCGCTCGGCAACTGCATCTATCTCTCCGATTCCGCGGACGAGATCAGGCGCAAGGTGATGGGCATGTATACCGATCCTAAGCATCTCAAAGTGACGGATCCGGGCAATACGGAAAACAATCCGACTTTCATCTACCTCGACGCCTTCTGCAAAGACGAGCATTTCGGGCGGTATCTGCCCGAGTACGCCAACCTCGCCGAACTGAAAGCGCACTACGAGCGCGGCGGATTGGGCGATATGAAAGTGAAGAAATTTCTCGAGGCGGTGATGCAGGAGACGCTCGAACCCATTCGCCTGCGCCGGGAAGCGATCGCGAAGGATATTCCGGCGGTCTGGGAAATTCTCTATCGGGGCGGCAAAGAGGCGCGCGCGGCGGCGGCGGAGACGCTTTGCGAGGTGAAAAAAGCGATGAGAATCGACTATTTTTCCGACCGGGAGAACGGCTGAATTTTTTAAAAATCAAGAAGCAGGGCAGAGACGAACGCGGCTGAGGAGAGAAATTTCCCGGCCGCGTTTTTTGGCGGGAAAAACAAAAATCGCACCGGGGACATATACTGCTTATAAGCGGTACTCCGCCGAAAAAGATTCGGAGGAACAGCCGCTGACAAGAAGAAAAATAAGGAAAAGTATTTACCGATGAATTTTTTGGAAAACCTTGCGCCGGGCTGGCAGGCGCTGATCGCTTCTTTGTTTACATGTCTGATGACGACGGCGGGCGCGTTCATCATTTTTTTCACGGATAAGCCGAAAAAGGGCTTTTCCGTGATCGCGGGAAGCTCTGCGGCGGGCATTATGCTCGCGGCGTCCTTCTTTTCGCTGTTGCAGCCCGCCTTCGAATATCCGACGCTCGTGCCCGCGTATGCGGCGGTGACGATCGGATTCTGCGTCGGCGGCGTGTTCATCGTCCTCACCGACCGCCTCCTTACCCGTTCGCAGCGCTCTTCGGGCGAAGGGGTAAGGAAGAGTCGCCTCTTGTACGCGGCGGTGACGCTGCACAATATCCCCGAAGGCATGGCGGTGGGGGTGGCGTTCGCGGGCGGCGGATTTTTGCCCGCCGTGATGCTCGCGTTCGGCATCGGCGTGCAGAACGTACCCGAAGGTCTTTGCGTGGCGTGTCCCCTGCGCGCACAAGGTATGAGCCGTAAAAAGAGCTTTTTTCTCTCGGCGCTCTCGGGCGCGGTGGAGATCCCCGCAGCCGTCCTCGGCGCGCTCGCGGCGACGTTTATCGGCAGTCTGATGCCCTGGGCGCTGTCGTTCGCGGCCGGCGCGATGGTCGCCGTCGCAGCGGCCGAACTCATTCCCGAGAGCTTTGCGGAAAACAAACCGCTCGCGCTTTGCGGGATCCTCGTCGGCTTCGCTTTGATGATGTTTCTCGATACGGCGCTGGGCTGAAATAAAAACGACGAGCCGACTTAGAGAAGGGAGAAAGAATCTCGTCTTTTTCCCTTCTTTTGTTTGCCTTTTCCCCGGGTTTCTGCTATAATAAATTTCAAACGGAATCCACGGAGGAGGAAATTTATGGCTAAAATTGCGGTGAAAAAATTGGACGAACGGGCGGTGCTGCCCAAATACGGCTCGGAATTTGCGGCGGGCGCGGACCTGTACGCGGTGACGGACGAAGAAATGGAATTTCAGCCGGGCGAAACCAGGATCGTGCATACGGGGCTTGCGATGGAGATCCCCGAAGGCTACGCGGGACTCGTGTACGCGCGCAGCGGCCTCGCTTCCAAGCGCGGGCTTGCTCCCGCGAATAAAGTGGGCGTGATCGACGCGGATTACCGCGGCGAAATCCTCGTCGCGCTCCATAACCATTCGGCCGCCGTGCAGAAGATCGGCCCGGGCGAACGGATCGCCCAGCTCGTCGTCGCTCCCTTTTTAAAAGCGGAGTTCGAAGAAACGGAAGACTTGTCGGACACCGTGCGCGGCGCGGGCGGCTTCGGCAGTACGGGCAAAGCGTAAAAAGGGATCGAAGCGTATGTCGATGAGAATGAGAAAAAAACGCAACTTTGAAACGCGCATGTCGGCCTGCGAGGAGCTTTTGCTCGCGCGCGGCGCGGGCGGGATCCTCAATATGAAGGAGGCGGCGGAAACCTATCGCAACCTCGTCGATTTTAACGCGGTGTTCGGCAATGACCGGCCGGTGGAGCTGGAAATCGGCTGCGGCAAAGGCGGTTTTATCTGCGCGCTCGCGGAGAACAACCCGTGCGTCAATTACGTGGCTCTCGAAAAAATGAGTAACGTCGTACTGACGGCAATGGAGGAGACGAAGAAGCGCGGACTCGAAAATATCCGCTTCCTCAATATCCGCGCCGAATGTCTGCCCTGCTATATTCCCGAAGGTTCTTTGGACAAGATCTATCTCAACTTTTCGACGCCCCTTCCCAAGCTCGGCTATGCGGCGCAGCGCCTGACGCACCGCAATTTTTTAGCCGTCTATAAAAAATTACTCAAAAAGGGCGGTCGGATCGTGCAAAAGACGGATAACCGCGATTTTTTCGAGTTTTCTTTGTCGGAATATACGGCCTGCGGCTTTCGGCTCGAAAACGCGACGTACGACCTGCACGAACAGGGCAATCCGCCGGACAACATCGTCACCGAATACGAGAGCCGTTTCGTGGCGGCGGGACAGCCCATCTGCCGCGTTGAAGCGGTTGTTGACGGCGAGTGAGGAGAAAAACGATGCCGGAAGAGACGAGGTTTCAATATCGCTACTATCTGCCCACGGAAATCGTATCGGGGCGGGGCTGTATTTCAGAGCACGCTTCGGCTTTGAAAAAGTACGGCGGCCGAGCGCTGATCGCGACGGGCAAAAGCTCGGCGAAGAACGGCTCGCTCGCGGACGTGACGGCCGCGCTCGAAGCGAACGGACAAGCGTTTTTCATATTCGACGAAGTGACGCCCAACCCCGACGTCGAATGCGTACAAAGAGGCGCGGCAAAGGCAAAGGATTTTAAAGCGGATTTTATAATCGGCGTCGGCGGCGGATCCCCCTTAGACGCGGCGAAAGCGATTGCGGCGCTCGCGCGTCAGCCGAGAACGGGAAAGGAAATTTTCGGAGGAAACTGGACGGAGGATATTCTTCCCGTCGTCGCCGTGCCCACGACGGCAGGCACGGGCAGCGAAGTAACGCCTTACGCCGTTCTCACCGACCATTTTAAACAAACCAAAACGAGCATTTTCTCGCCGGCGATGTTTCCCCGGCTCGCTTTTCTCGACGGAAGCTATATGCGCACGCTCGGCAGGGATTCGACGATCCGCACGGCGGTGGACGCGCTCTCCCACGCCGTGGAGGGCATGTTCACGACGCGATCCACGCCCGTGGGCGATCTCGCGGCGCTCGAAAGTATCCGTCTGTTGTTCGGCATATTTCCCAAATTTGTGCAAGAACCGTTCTCTCTTTCCCTGTCCGACCGCGACGCGCTTTTATACGCGTCGATGCTGGCGGGCACGGTGATCGCGCAGTCGGGCACGACGGCGGTGCACGCGCTGGGTTACCCCCTTACCTATCACCACGGCACCGATCACGGCGAAGCCAACGGCGTACTGCTTGGAGAAATGCTCGCGCTCTGCGGGGAACGCCTTCCTTCGACGACGAAGAGGATCCTTGGCGCGGCGAACCTTACGGGCGTAGACGCGTTTAAGGAAATATTGAAAACACTGTTGAAAGAACATACCAGGTATGCGCTGACCGATCTGAAAGCGTATGCGAGGGAAGCGGCGGCGAATCCGAAACTGAAAAGCGCCGCCTATCGCCCGAACGAGGAAGATCTCCTGAGAATCTATCTAAAAAGCGATATCGTGAAATGGGGAGAGATATGATCGAGAACATCATTTTCGACGTGGACGGAACGCTCTGGGACTCCTGCGCGGCGGTGGCGAAAGCCTGGAACGAAGTATATAAGCGGCGGGGGCTGGTCCGTCGTTTTTCGGAACAGGACGTGAGCGGGTGTATGGGCTTGACTTTGCCGGAAATTTCCGAACAATTTTTCCCCGATACGCCGGAGGCATTGCGCCGCGAGATCCTTCGCGACTGTATGGAGACGGAAAACCGGCTCCTGGCTAAGGAGGGCGGAAAGATCTACGAGGGCGTGAAAGAAACGCTCGTAAAACTTTCGGCGGTTTACGGCGTTTACATCGTCAGTAACTGCGAACGGGGGTACATCGAAGCTCTGCTCGCCTTTTCGGGGCTTGGCGCGTATGTGGACGGCTTTCTGTGCGCCGGCGCGACGGGGAAAGAAAAGGGAGAAAATCTCAAAATCCTCATCGCGGAATACAAACTTAAAAATTGCGCGTACGTGGGCGATACCCGTAAGGACGAAATCGCCTGTAAAGAAGCGGGGATTCCGTTCGTCTGGGCGGCTTACGGCTTCGGGTGCGCGGATTCCCCGGACGCGATTATTCATTCCTTTGCGGAACTGGAAAAGACGGTAAGATCCCTGTAAATCGGAGGGGAAGGAATCCCTTCGCGCATAATCATGCGTCGCCGGGGCTTCAAAAAGTTTTTTATACGAAAAAAATTCAAAAAAAGCGAAAAATTTTCTTCTTCTCCTATTGAAAAAAGCGAAAAGCTATGATATAATGAATTTGTTGGCAAAAGGACTGAAACCGCTCTTTTACAAGAAGAAAGAGCGTCCGGCAAGGAGGATACGATGAGTTACATAATAATCGACGGTACGCGGCGGGAATACGCTTCGGAAAAAAACATTCTGGAAATCGTTCGGGGGGCGGGCATAGAACTGCCCGCGCTTTGCTATCACCGCGATCTTCCCGTTTCCGGCTCGTGCAAA
Organism: Candidatus Scatosoma sp.; assembly: GCA_048465415.1. Lineage (GTDB taxonomy): Bacteria > Bacillota > Clostridia > Christensenellales > Borkfalkiaceae > Scatosoma. The sequence goes on along the minus strand of DBFWLO010000009.1, from coordinate 87,660 downwards.
CTTTGCATGGTCGAGGACGGGGAAGGCAATTTCCTGGCGGCGTGCTCGACGCCCCCGACGGAAGGTCTGCGGATTCGTACGCAGTCCGAAGCGTTGGACAAGTATAGAAAACAGACTCTCGAAACGCTTTTGAAAGACCACGCGGGCGACTGCGCGGCCTGCGAAAAGAGCGACGGCTGCAAATTGAAAGAGTACGCGCTCCGCTACGGCGTAAAAGACGTGCGCTTTTCTGCTCCCGCCGCGTCGGAGTCCAGGGCGGAACAACCGGAAAATATCGTCCGCGATTTCGATAAATGCGTCTCCTGCGGCAGCTGCGTGAGCGTATGTTCGGAGATACAGGGCATAGGCGCGATCTCTTTTCCTGAGACGGAGGAAGTCTCCGCGAAACGTCCCGCGGTTTCGGAGGCGTGCGTGGAATGCGGCCGGTGTCTCAGCGTATGTCCCACCGGCGCATTGACGATCAAAAACGAAACGGAACGGGCCTGGGAGCTTCTGCGCATGGACAAACGCACGACGCGTGTGATCGTGCAGATCGCTCCCGCCGTCCGGGCGGCGATCGGGGAATATTTCGGCCTTGCCCGCGGCGAAGACGCGATGGGCAAAATCGCGGCGGCGCTTCGTCTCATCGGCGCCGACGTCGTTGCCGACGGCGCGTACGGCGAAGATCTCAAAACGCTCGCGGAGACGGAAGAACTCCGTCTGCGCCGGAACGCGGGCGAAAACTTGCCTCTGATCTCCTCCTTCTGCCCCGCGTGGGTGCGTTTTGCGGAAAACGCCTATCCCGGGCTCCGTTCCCGTCTTTCCTCCTGCCGCTCGTCCATGCAGACGTTCAGCGCGGTACTGAGAAATTATTACGACGGCCTCGACGACGGCCGGGAAACGAAGATCATTGCGGCGACGCCGTGCGCGGCGGCGAAATACGAAGCGGCGCGCGCGGAATTTGCGAAAGACGGCAAGCCCGAAACGGACCTCGTTTTAACGACGGGCGAGCTCGTGAAAATGTTCAAGAGAGCCGGGATCCGGTTGCGCCTGTTGAAAAACGAGCCTTGCGACGCTCCTTTCGACGTACATACCGGCGCCGGCCTGCTTTCGGCCGTCTCGGGCGGAGCGGCGGAATCGCTCGTCCGCTGTCTGAGCAAAGACAAATCCCGGGAATTTTTGCGCAGGCTCGAATACAGCGGCTTGCGCGGCCGGAAAGAATTTAAAGAAGCGGCCGTGGAGGCGGACGGCCGGGAATGGAAAATCGCCGTCGTAGCCGGTCTGAAAGCGGCCGACGCATTGATGAAAAAAATACAGTCCGGCAAAGCGGCGTACGACTTCGTGGAAGTGACGGCCTGCCCGCAAGGCTGCATCGCGGGTCCCGGTCAGCCCTGCATAGACGAAATGACCGAAAAACTCCGCGCCGCGGGGCTTTGCTATGCGGACAGAAAGAGCGAACAAAGATCTTCGCAGGAAAACTCCGCGGCCGCCGATCTTTACGAGCACCTTTCCGCAAAGGAAAAACATGAATTTCTGCACGTGAACTATGCCGCCGCAGAAGTACCGGAAGAACCCGCCGCAACGGAAATCCTCATCGGCGAAACGCCGGAAGAGCTTCCCGATGCCGACGAACCGGAGGATATTCTCGAAGAAGAAGCTCCTTTGGAGGAACTCTTTGAAGAACCCGCTTCCGCGGAAGAAGAGATCGCGCTCGCCGAAGCTCCTTTCGTCGAAGCGATAGAAGAGGAATCCCAGGACGAAACGCCCGAACTCGAAGAATTGCCCGTAGCCGACGAGACGATCGAACCCGAGGCGGTTTGCGCGCCCGAAGAACGGGAAACGGAAGATATGCCGGAGCCGGAAAGCGAACCCGAAACCGAACCGGCGCCCGAACCGGAAGAAGAGCCTGCCCCCGCGCCGGAAACCGAAACGGAGATAATACCGGAAACGCCGGAAGAAATCGCGGAGGACGCGGAAGAGGAAGCCGAGGAGGAATCCGCGGCGCCGGCGAACGAAGCCGCCGAGCCCTATCACACGACGCTTTCGCGCAAGGAACGGCGCAAACTGAAAAGAATGAAGAAATTCAGACGTTGACGAATTCCTTTTAAAGAGACTCTCCCGCGGCGAAGCCGCCGCGGGAGAGCCGACAAGTTACTTGAACCGAAAGAAATATCCGACGGCAAAAGGAAATATTCCGACTCTTGCAAAACCGCAGGTTTATTTCGGACGCAGATCCGACACCTCCGGCGCTGCCAACAGAGACGTTTTACGGGAAAATTCCGCTCCTTTGCCGCCGGCAAAGGAGTTTTTATGTCCGAAAACCGTATCGCCGTCGTCAGTATCATCGTTACCGACCGAACGGCCAGTGAAAAAATCAATGCGATCCTTTCCTCCTACGGGGAATATATTCTCGGCCGCATGGGGATACCGTACAGAGAAAAAGGCATTTCCGTGCTTTCCGTGGTGCTGGACGCGCCGGTCGAGATCGCCAACGCCCTGACGGGCAAGCTGGGGCGGGTGGAAAACGTCGGCGTCAAAGCGCTGTTCGGTAAACTTTAAAGACCGATTTTCTGCGATTAGAAACCATAAAAAGGAGTTTATACATGATGAAAAAATTTTTTGCCGTTTTTGCTGCTTCCGTGCTCGCCGCGAGTCTGTTCGCCGCCTGCGGCGGCAAGATCGACGCGGACGCGACGGTGGACGTGTATATGCCCGACGGCGCGACGGCGCTGTCGATGGCGCAGCTGATGAGCGAGGACAAAGAGGACGATAACGTCGAATATCACGTCGTCAACGCCTCGACGATCCAAACGTATGTCACGGGCAAAGCCCCGGCGGCGGAGCTTTGTATTCTGCCCGTCAATCTCGCCTCCAAGCTGCTCGGCGACGGAAGGGTTTATCGGCTGCTCGGCGCGGTGACGCACGGAAATCTCTATATGCTTTCCACGGACGCTTCCACGCAGTATACCGAGGAAAATCTTTCCTCGCTCGTCGGCAAAACGGTGGGGGTGGTGCAGCTGAAAAACGTTCCCGGCCTCACCTTCAAGATCATTCTCGATAAAAACGGCGTGAGCTGGCAGGAACTTACTAACGACGCGGCTCCCGCAACGGATAAAGTCAATCTGAAAGCGATAACGCCGGAAGAAGCGAGCCCCGCAACCAAACTCGATTGCTACGTGGTTCCCGAACCCGCCGCGAGCGTGAAAGCGGATAAGACTCCGCTCGAATTTGTCGGCGACTTGCAGACTCTTTACGGCGGCGAAAACGGTTATCCGCAGGCGGTGCTGGTCGCGAAAAAAAGTTTCGTCTCCGCCAATCCAAGCTGGGTAAGCGACTTTTTAGTCCGGGTATCGGCGGGAGCGGACTGGCTGAAAACCGCTTCGCCGAAAACGATCGCCGAGGCCGTCTCCCGGCGTCTCACCGAGGGCCTCGCGCCCGCCTTCAACGAGAATAATCTTTCTCCGACCGCCGTCGCCCACTCGGGGATCCGTTTCGAATATGCGCGCGACTGTAAAAACGAGATCGATGCCTTTTTAGATCGTCTGATCGCGGTGGACGCTTCCGCGGCCTCGGTCGTAGCCGATGCGTTCTATTACGATGCCTGAGCAAAAAAAGCCTGTTGTTCGGCTCGGTTTTTTAAAAAACATCGTCTGGTCGCTGGCGGCGCTGGTATTCCTGTGGGCGGCGTGGCTGTTGGCGCACGCGGTCGCGGCCAACGATTACTTGTTTCCTTCCTTTGCCGATTCCATGCGCGCGGCGGGACGGCTCTTGACGAATCCCGCTTTTTGGCGGGCGTTCGGCGCCACGTTTTTAAGGACGCTGACGGCGTTCGCCGTCTCCTTCGTTCCGGCGCTCGTCCTCGCCGTCGCCGCATACCTGCTGCCGCCGCTCGGCAAATTTCTCGCGCCCATCGTCTCTGTTTTGCGCAGTCTGCCGACGATGGCGGTGCTTCTCGTCATACTCGTTTGGACGACGCCGGGAACGGCGCCCGTGGTCGTGGCGTTTCTCGCGCTTTTTCCCATGCTGTACGCGGGTATGAGCGCGGCGCTCGCGGCGGTGGACGGAGAACTCGTGGAAATGAGCCGGGTGTATAAGGTCCCGCTGGGGCGGAGAATCCGCGAACTCTATCTCCCGGCGGCGGCGCCCTACGTGTGCCGGGAATCCGCCGCCGCGTTCTCTTTTTCTTTGAAACTGGTCGTCTCCGCGGAAGTGCTCGCCAACACTTATCGAAGTCTCGGCGGCATGATGCAGGAAGCGAGCATGTATGTGGAGATGCCGGCCTTGTTCGCGCTGACTTTGACGGTGCTTATAACGGGTTTCGCGCTCGAAGGCCTGGGCGCGCTCGCCGCCGGTCTGGCGGCGGGGAGGGCGGAATGAAACTGATCTCTCTTTCCAAATCCTACGGCGGACAAAAGGTATTCGGGGACTTTTCCCTGACGATAGAGGAAGGCAAAATTTTGTGCGTGCTGGGCGAATCGGGCGGCGGCAAGACGACGCTTTTGAATATCCTGGCGGGGCTCACGGCGTACAGCGGCCGAATGGAAGGCGTTCCGGAGCGCGTTTCTTATATCTTTCAGGAACCCCGGCTCCTGCCCAATTTAACGGTGAAAAGAAACCTGGCGTACGTCGGCGGCACGCCGGCGGAGATCGAAGAGATCCTCGATCGGACCGAACTCGGCGGCTGCGCGGAAAAATTCCCCAAACAACTTTCCGGCGGAGAAAAGCAGCGCGTTTCTCTCGCCCGTGCCTTCCTTTGTCCGGCGGAACTGCTGTTGATGGACGAGCCTTTCTCCTCCCTCGATACGGCGCTGAAAATCCGGCTCGCCGCCGCGTTCGCAGCATTGTGGACGGCCAAGCGCGCCGAGCGGCGCACGGCGGTGTTCGTCACCCACGACCTCGAAGAAGCGCTCATGCTCGCCGACCGAGTCGTGGTGCTCCGCGGCGGAAAGATCGCGGCCGACGTGTCTTTGCCGCGGGATAAATTTCCCTCGCCGTACGGCGCGCCCTGCCCCGAACGGGAGCGGCTTCTCTCCGTGCTCCTTTCTCCCAAAGCCTGAGAAGTCTTTGTGCCCGTTTCCCCGTCACAAAGGCGGAGCGACGGGCATAAAATGTAGGGATCGAAAAGATCGGGGAGCGGAAATATGCGGAAAACGGTACGTTGGTACGTGTGGAAGGAGCATCTCTTTTCGGCGTCGGGAACGCCCGACTGCGAGCTGAAAATTCTCGGCAAAACTGCGGCGGAACATACGGCGGAGAAATTCGGGGCGGCGATCACGGAGAGTTTTCCCGTCCCGGCGGCGGGCGAAACGACGATCGTTCTGCGTTCGTCGCATACCTGTCTGCCCAAATCTGCCGTCGAATCTCTGGCAGGACGTGCGGAGGCGCAGGGGCGCAACGTCTTTTTCGGCGCGGGCTGGGCGCTCGTCAACGGAGAGGATAAAGCGGAAGCGGAGTACGTCCCTTTGAAGGCGGGCGCGGCGCTTCTTTCTTTGAGCGACTATCCCTTCGTCGCGGAATGTATCCGTCGGGAGATCCTCAAAAAACTGCTTCGCCACGGCGTGATCGTCGAGAACGCGTCGGGCGTGTACGTAGACGCGACCTCGTTTGTGGAGAGCGGCGCCGTTCTTTCCCACGACGTGACGATTTTGGGCAGAAGCCTCGTCAAAAGCGGAGCGAGAATACGTCCGTATACGGTGATAGAAAACGCATGGGTTCCCGCGTTCGCGGAGGTCGGCCCCTTTGCCCATCTGCGTGAAAAAACGCATAAATAAACGGAAATCGGGGCTGGCTCGTAAAAATAACTTGACAAGGTGTTCAAAAAAGTATACAATAGATAAATCTTCGTAATAATAGTAAGGAAGGTTTCACGGCCTGCCGACCTTTTTATGAACGAAAACAAAGCACGACGGAGCGTATATGAATATAGGAAACGTAAAGAGATTTTTCACGGTCGCTGCGGCGGGGACGCTGATGCTGGCAAGCGCCGCGGCCTTTTCCGCCTGTAATTTGACCATGGTCAAAGAAGAGGGCTATTCCGAGCAGGAATACCGGATAACGTCCGATTTTTCGCAGCTGCGGATCGACGGCGAGGGCGGCATGAACCTGACGCTCTCCTACGGCGACGCCTATGCGGTGTCCTATTCGGAAAGCGACCAGGAAAAATTTACTTTTACGGAAAAAGACGGTAAGCTGACAGTCGTCCAGAAACGTTTGATCAACGGCACTTTGATGGACTATAAGAGAAAGGAACTGACGATCACGATTCCCAAAAACGTGCCGATCAACTCGCTCGACGTCTCCGTAGACGGCCGTCTGGACTGTAAGATCACGGGCGATTACGGCACGGTATCTTTCGACGTGGACGGCGGCATGACGCCCGATCTCTATCTGATGGCCTCGTCGGTTGCCTTCGACGTGGACGGGGGCGTCAAGGGCAAGATGTACGTGGAGGCGGAGACGGTATCTTTCGACTGCGACGGCACCTTCGACGTGCAGATGGCGGGTGCGGCGACAAATCTGATCATGAACTGCGACGGCCTTGCGACATTAAAGAGCAAAGAATTTACGACGGATAACGCGCGTTTCGATTGCGGCGGCAGCCTGAAATTCGAGATCACCTGCAACGTCTCTTTGTCTGTGAACTGCGCCGGCGCCTGCGAGGCCGCCTATTACGGAAATCCTTCGGTGGAGAAAAAAATTTCCGGCGTAGATAAATTGACAAAGGGCGAATAAAGGTGTATAATTAAGTTACAAAATTCACCAAAAGTGAGGTATTAAGGATAATGGCGGTTTGGTTTAATAGGCAAAGTCGGCTGGTACAGATTCTGTTGCTTTTGATTCCCGGCGTCAACTGGGTGGTGGAAATTCTCATCCGTTGGTCGGCGTTTTTCAAAACAAAGAGCGGTCTGACGCTCGTGTTCGCGATCCTGGTAACGTTCTTCGGCCTTGCCATCGGCTGGCTGGACGTGGTCTGGTGCCTGCTTTTCAAACACCTGATCTTTGCGAAAGCGTAACTTTCCATGTTTTTACAAACAAAAAAAGAGCCCGCCTTTTGCGCGGACTCTTTTTTTGTTTAGTTGAGAGGCTTGACGTAAATGATATGTAAAGCGCTTTCCTTCTCTTTAACGTCGATTTCCACCCTGTCGTCAGCGTGGATAATCCCGTATATCTCGTCGAGGCTTTCATTAAACCCCGTGAAATACAATTTTCCGTCGTAACCGAGCTTTAAGTTTTCAAACTGACAGTCGCTGACGAACTCGGTTTTCTTTCCTGTCAAAAGATCGCAGTAGAAAAGATGGCGCCGGGCGAGGAAATAAAACTTCCCGTTCGCATAGATAGGTTCCCCGTCTATTTTCTCGTCTCCGACCTCCAACTCGACGCGGCGGTAAAAAAATTTATTTCCAAGCAGGAAAGTAAATTGATGCACGGTGAGATACTGCCGGTAAAAGTCGGTGAGTCCGACCGAGTCGACAAACATACTCTCGTCGCAATAGAGGTTCGTAGGCGGCGTAAACTTGCTCGGAACGAGTTCTCCGTTCTCGTCGAAACACTGCACGCCGTCGTCGCCGATATAATACATAATGTGGTTCATAGCCATGTATAATTTTTCTGGATCGGCGTTATATTTTTGCAGCGACGAAACTTTCGCTGTTTTCTGCTTCAATACGTAAGGCGTGAGGTATTTGTTGTCTTTGAGATTGGCAAAAATATTTCCGTAAATATCCACATAGGCGTTATGTGGATTTTGGAGCTCTGTACCGATATTGAAGAAATCCATAAACTTAGAATAGGAGAGCACCTGTCTCACTTTCAGGTCTCTTTCCGTAGCTCCCAACTGATAATACCCCCCGTAACGTTCGTTGAGTCCTTCGTTTTCAAATTCTATGGCGAGATAGCTGTAATTGCTTTGTTCGAGATAATACCCGAGCGAACATTGTTCGTCGACGTAGCTTCCCGAAGCCTGTTCCCGAAGCGCGGCTTTGTCTTGCGTAGGGATCAGCGCGTCGAGAATATTCAAAACCCCGAAAATCTTTCCCGTTTTGTTGTCGAGAATATAATTTTCATTCTGATAGTTCGCTGATAATCGGTTCTCCGAAGAAACGCCAAACCCCTCTCGAAAAAACCGTCCGTTTTTGTCCATGAGCTCGGTTTCATCAAACCAATCCGGTCTGAACGAGAAGAAAGTAAAGTTTCCGAACGCATTAAAAGCGCTCAGCTCCCAGTCCTGTCCGAACGTCTGGCCCCGCTTGTCCACGAAAAAGAGCTCTTCCGCCTCTCCGTTCGCTTTGATCCCCACGAGCCGATTGCACTCCGTCCGGGGGGACTGCACCTCGGTTGCATACCTCACCGCCGTCGCTTTTGCGGTCGTGTAATCGACCTCCGCTTTGGCCGCGCCGATCGCCGCGTAGTCGGCGAAATTTTTAACGACCATACCGTCCCAGCTCACGCGCGGCTTTTCCGGCGGATTCGTACCCGAAGAATCGTCGCCGTTCTTTCCGCAGGCTGCGAACAGAAGCACGGGAACGAATAAAAGAGACAGAAAAGATAAACACGTTTTTTTCATAACAATCCCCCGTAAAAATAAATCTGTTTCTATTATAACATAAATCCTCTGCAAGTCAAGAGGTTTTCCAATTTTTCTCTCTTCCGCCGAATCGGTTAAAGAATAAAAATTCCGGTTATATATAGACTAAGAATAAAAAAGACGTCGCGGCTTTTTGCGAACGTTTGGGAGCAACAGAAATGAATATCGAAACTTTCACCGTGGAATCCGCAACCGATAAATTACCCCTTTCCTGCGCGGTGTACGAGCCAGAAGGCGAGAAAAAGGGGATCTTCCAGATCGTGCACGGCATGTGCGAGTATAAGGAACGCTACGCGGATTTCATGCGTTTTCTCGCCGCCAACGGCTTTGTGGCGGCGGCTCACGACCACCGCGGCCACGGCGCCAGCGTCAAGACCGAAGCCGATCTCGGCTGGTTCGGCGACCGGAAGGCGAAAGCGATCGTCGAGGACGCCGTGCAGATCACCAGGCTCCTCAAAAAGAAATACCCCGGCCTCCCCGTGACGCTCTTCGGCCATAGCATGGGCTCGATGGTCGTGCGCTGCTATATCCAAAACTACGATCGGGAGATCGATAAACTCGTCGTCTGCGGCTCGCCGAGCAAAAATTCCTTCGCCGGCGTCGGCGTCGCTTTGGCGAACAGCATAGCGCTCTTTAAAGGCTGCCGCCATAGAAGCGCCGCGCTCGCGCAGCTCTCGACGGGCAACGGCGATAAAAAATTCGCGGGCGAACCGGGCAAGAACGTCTGGCTCACCAGGGATAAAAAGATCGTCGAAGCGTATAACGCCGATCCCCGCTGCAATTTCACCTTCACCTGCAACGGCTTCGAGAACTTATTCCGTCTGATGCAAAAGACGTACGCAAAGGGCCGCTACCTCGTGAAAAATCCGACGCTGCCGGTGTTTTTCGTCTCGGGCAGCGACGATCCCGTGCTCGTCAGCGAGGAAAAATGGTTCAAGGCTCAACAGCTCCTCCGCGCCGTCGGTTATCGCAACGTGTCGGGCAAACTCTATCACCAGATGCGCCACGAAATCTTGAACGAACAGGGCAGGGACGAGGTGTTCGCGGATCTTCTCGAATTTGCCTCCCGTGAGTAAGTAATATAATTATATGACTTTTTGTGCGTAAAGTATTGACAAAATTCGCGCCGCGTCGTATAATGTATACTGTAACAACCGGAAAGCTGCGGGCGCGTCCCGCGAAAATAAGGCTTTTCGCGGGAGGATTTATGGCAAAAAAGAAAACCAAACTTTCTTTGGCGGCGCTGATTCTGACGGCGGTTTCGCTCGTCGGCGCGGTGCTGGCGATCACCGGCGTATTTGTCGATTGGCTCAAATATAGCTATACGGTTTTGGGAAAAACGTCCGATATTTCCTATAAACTTGCGGACTTCGACAACGGCGAAATGCTCGGCGCCATGAAGGCGTTCGCCTACATAACGCTGGCTCTGGCGGCGCTTTCGTTTTTGGCGGCGGCGCTTTGCAAGATTCTGAACATGAAGGGGATCCAGCCTCTGGCGGCGCTTCTCGGCCTGTTGACGATCGTCTCCACGATTCTTCTCATCGTGTTCGTCTGCGTATTCTGTTCCAAGAACGCGTCCTTGAATGTGGACATTCCCGGCATAGGCAAACTCGGCGAAGGCAAATTCGTCTGGGCGATCGGCCCGATTCTCGCGGTGATCGGCGGCTTCCTCTCCGGACTTAGCGCGCTGGCGTGCTATAAGAAATAAGAAACTGCACTCATAAAAAAGACGAAAGCGTAAAACCGCTTTCGTCTTTTTTCGTTTCAAATCAGTTCTTTTTCCTGACGGGTATCCACAGCTCGCTGTAATACTCGTCGTCCTGGGTTCCGCGCGCGTACTTGCGGGGATCTTCGTACAACTCGACGCAGTATCCCGCCGCGATCTCGTAATCTTTGCAAGCGGGCAGCCATTCCGAGAAAATGCGCCCGTTTACTTCCTGTAAGGCTTTGGGCATAGCGCCCTTGCAGGGGAATACGGCCCAGGTGAAAGCGGGGATCACTTTCGTGACGAACCCTTCGGGCACTTCCTTTGTCGGATCGTAATGATCGGCGATGAGATACTCGAATTCGTCGCATTCCATCGTTTTGTCGTGATTGATTCCGAAGAGGCCGCAGACGTGTTTGTCCTTTCCCAGCCGAAAAAACTCTTTCCACAATTCGGGGACTTCTTTTTTCGCGTTCTCGTATTGGAACGTCTGGGCGACGCCGACGACCGTAAAACTGTCTTTTTTGGTAATTTTGTAATCCATAAGATAACCGCCTTTTAAAGATAATGTGATTTTGAGCGGTGCGAAGGCTTTGAGCGTAACGCCCTCCTTGCGCGCCGCGGCGGGGGTGACGCCGTGAAAACGGGTGAAGGCTTTGGTGAAGCTGTCGGGGGAATCATAACCGTATTTGATCGCCAAATCGATAACTTTTTCGTCGTTGGAGAGGAGTTCGCTGCCGGCGAGGGCGAGTCTCCGTTTGCGGATATATTCGGCAATCGTGAAGCCGCAGAGCAAGCTGAATCCCTTTTGAAAATAGAAGGGCGAGAAGTTGGCTTGCTGAGCGATCTCGTTCACGGAGAGCTCTTCCGTGATGTGTTCCTCGATATATCCGACGGCTTTTTCCACCGCTTCGATCCATTCCATGCGTTTCACCTCCCTGCGTATATTGAGTATACCACGTTCTTAGGAGAAAGTCCCGACATTTTGCGCTTTCTTTTGTCTGGCGCAAAAAAAAATCGTATAAATTGAAAAAATCGAGACATACTGCTTTTAGGAGGAATGTTATGCGTATTGCTAATATCATATCTTATGTTTTGGTTTTACTCGGCGCGATCAACTGGGGTTTGTTCGGACTTTTCAACTTCAACCTGGTTTCTTCGATCTTTGCCGGAGCGAGAAGCATCGGTTCGATCATCGTCTATTCGATCATCACGGCCGCTGCGATCTGGCTGATTATTTCCCCGTTCATCACGCGCGGTCTTTTACTGCTGGGAAGCGGCGAAAGAGTAGAGAGCAAATAAGCGGAGAAAATAAAAACGGGTTTTCCTTACGGAATACCCGTTTTTGCTTTTCTCTCCGATACATAAAAAAGAGACTGCCGTTTTTGTCGGCAGTCCGCTTTTTTATGTATCCTTATCCCAGCTGAATTGTTTAAGTCAGGGCAGATAGGTCATATCTGCCCGTTCCCGAACCTGTCCGAAAAAATTTAATGATACTAATGACAGTCTCTTACCGTTCGGTGTACTTAGTATAACATAAAAAAAATAGAGAAGTCAACCGTTTGTACGTAATTACGATATAAAATTACGATATACAAATCCGCGCGACTTAATTAGACCGATATTATATAATAAAGAAAAATATTGTAAGGATAAAATTATGAAATTAACCGAAGCAATTATAATGCGCATTAACGAGTTGTCCGAAGAAAATCAAATCCCCATTTCCCGGTGGAGCATAAAGGCCGGGATAACGCCTTCCACGTTATACAGTATTATGAAAAAGACGTCAGGTTGTCCCCGCATACAGACGATAAAGTTATTATGCGATTATATCAAATTGCCTTTGGCGAAGTTTTTTGACGTCGATTATATAAATAAAGCCGAAGTTGACGAAGAGAGATAACAGACACTCCTGTTCTGTCATAAAAATTAAGAAAGGGGCCGCCGTTTAAAACGCAGCCTCTTTCTTATGTATTTATCCCAACTAAATTGTTTAAGTCAGGGCAGGCTTGCACACGAGTCTGCCCATTTCCCGAACACATCAAAAACCAATTTACTTCCGGAGGGTTTTATGAACGTTCGGTATAGTTAGTATAGCATAAAAAAATAGAAAAGTCAACTGTTTGTACGTAATTTCGATATAAAATTACGATAGATAAATCCGCGCGACAAAATTTGTCTGATTTTGTATAATAAAATAAAAATATAATAAACTGATAAAAGAGGTACTTATGAAATTGACACAGGCGATTATAAAACGTATCAAGGATTTATCCGTGCAAAAGTCAATACCGATTTCCAAGTGGTGTATTAAAGCGGGAATGACGCCTTCAACATTATATACCATTTTGAAAAAGACCTCGGGCTGTCCCCGTATTCAAACGATAAAATTATTATGCGATGCAATCGGTATTACGTTAGGAGAATTTTTCTCTGTGAACTATATCGACACTGCTGAATACGAAGAGGAACGTTAAACGTCATTTTCGTTTTTTTTCCAAAACTATTGATTTTTTTGGTTTTTTATAGTATAATAGGAATACAAAATTCAAGAAAGGAGAAAAATACATGTTCAATACATTGTTGATCGGTACGGGCGCGATTGTCGGCATCGTTGTCGCGGCGGTGCTCGTAATTCTGATCATCGCTCTCGTCGGCTGGTGGATCGGTACTTCCAACGCGATGATCCGGTTAAAGAACAGAGTGGAGGAAGCGTGGGCGACGATCGACGTGTTCCTGAAAAAGAGATACGATTTGATTCCCAATCTCGTGGAGACGGTGAAGGGCTATTCCAAGCACGAGAGCGAGACTCTGCACAAGGTCGTGGCGGCGAGAAGCCGGGCGATGTCCGCGTCCTCGCCGGAAGAAAAAATGGCGGCGGAGAAGGAACTTTCCGGCACGATCCGCACGTTTATTTCCGCGGTTTCCGAGAGCTATCCCGATTTGAAGGCGAACGCGAGCTTTCTCGATCTGCAAAATCAGCTCAGGGGAATCGAGACCGAGCTGGAAAGCGCGAGAAGGTATTATAACGGCACGGTGAAGGCGTTCAATATCAAGATCGAGGTTTTTCCTTCGAGTATCGTCGCCAATCGCAAACAGTACAAGAAGTTCCCCTATTTCGAGCTGGACAGTCAAGAGGAACGCAAGAACGTAAAAGTGCAGTTCTGAAAATTTTATGCGCGAAAGAGAAGTTGCCGGGGCGTCCGCCTCGGCAATCTTTGAAAAGCGCGGAACAGGCGGAGGAAAAGAGAGAAAATTTATGAAAATTTCAGCTAAAAAAATTTCGGGAGCGCGGCGGTGGGCGTTGGTGGCGCTGGCGGTATTGTTCGCGGCGCTGCTGGCGTTTCCGTTCGGCAATCGGAACGCCGAAGCGGGGGTGACGGCGCTGGCGCAGTCGGGCGCGGCCCTTGAAATCTCGGATTACGACGTCGATATGACGATTCAGAGCGACCGCAAGATCGTCGTTCGCGAAAAAATCACCGTCAAATTCCTCCAATCGGGGCTGAGCATGTTCTATCGCAGTCTCCCCGTCGATCAGGGGGATCAGTATTTCCATATCACAGCGTCCTGCCCCGGCAACGACGCTTTTCGCTACGAAGTGGCGAACAATCCCGATGTGGACGGGTTCATCGATATCAACTGTATCGGCAACGCGGCTTACGGCCAGACCTGGACGTATTATCTCGGCTACACGATGATTTCGAGCGGCAACGAGATCAAGGACGGCATGATCCTCGACGTGGTGGGCGCGGGCTGGCCGGTGGATCTTAACGACGTGGACGTGAGCGTTTCTTTCCCCGGCAAAGTGCTTTCCCGCGACGTCTATTCGGGCGCGTTCGGTACGGCGGGCGGCGGGAAGTTGACGCAGTCCTTCGACGCGTCGAAAAACGTTCTGACTATCCATGCGGACCGTTTGAAGGTCGTCTATAACGACACGTACAACGAGCGCATGGCGGAGGCGATCACGGTAGAGTTTACCCTCGAAGCGGGAGTCCTGCGGGGGTATACCTCGTCGCGCGTCTTTACGGCGAAAATGGGCGTTATTCTGGGGATCGGCGCGGGCACGCTCGCCGTAGCGATCGGGCTGTATTTTGTCTTCCGCAGGAAGCGGGAGATCATTCCGGTGGTGGGGCTGAAAGCGCCGCGCAAGATGGATCCGCTGCAAATGGGCAAACTCATCGATAACCGCGTGGATAACGAGGATCTCACCTCGATGATCTATTATTTCGCGGCGCAGGGGTATCTGATGATCAACATGGAAAAGGCGGACGATCCGGTGCTGCTGCGCCGGGTGAAAGAGTTGCCGGACGGGGCGCCCGTCCATCAGCGCGTACTCTTTAAGGGGCTGTTTTCGGGCAAAGATTCCATGCCGATCTCCGGGCTTGCCAATCGGTTTTATACGTCGGCGGACGAAGCGCGGACGCTGGTGCATAGCAAAGACATTCCGCACTATGAAAAGAGCACGCAGAGGGTATCGTGGATCTGCGCGGCGCTCGCGGCGCTCTTGTTTTTCGCGCTGCCTTTCTTTACGGGGCTGACGCAGGTCGGGGGCGGGTATCTCTATTTCTTCGGTCTCTTTATGGCGGCGCCCGTGGTATTGGTCTATTTTCTGCTGCGCGGCTGTGTGGATATGCGCTATAAAAAGAAGAAAAGCTCAAAGACGGGAATGTTTGTCGGCGTACTGATTGTGATCGTTGCCGCCACCGTGTTTTATTGTTTCTTTACGGCGAAACATCTTTTGAATCCGTACGAAAAACTTGCGGCGGCGATTTTTGCCTGGGCGGCGTTGATTGCGGGCGTGGCGACGATTTCCCGCACCAAGCGATATAACGAGCTTTTGGGGGAGATTCTCGGCTTTAAGGAATTTATCGTGGTGACCTCCGAGGATAAGATCAAATTCATGTTAGAGGAGAACCCGGAACTGTTTTACGAGCTGTTGCCGTACGCGCAGGTTTTGGGGGTAACGAAGGAGTGGCAGGATAAATTCAGGAACATTCTGCTCGAACCGCCTTCCTGGTACGTGGGATCGAATATGACGGTATTCGATTTTGTGATCCTCAACAGCATTATGCGCCGGGCGACGATCTCGATGATGTCGCGCCCCTCGTCGGGCGGATCGGGCGTCGGCCGCAGCGGAGGCGGCGGCCATTTCGGCGGATTCTCGGGCGGCGGTCACGGCGGCGGAGGCGGCGGCGCGAGATAATCGCAAAAAAATAAAAACTTGCCCGGCGGTGTTCTAAACCGCCGGGTTTTCGCGTTTATTAATAGAGTGAGAAAAACAAGCCTCAAACGCTTATGGGATAAGGGAAAGAACGCAGTTGAAAAGCGAAGCGGGGAAAAGCGTTTTTGCGCGTTTTGCGTTTTCTTGTTTTTTTCGCCGCATCGAAAGGAGGCTGAATGTGAGGAAACCAAAGGGATTGCGGACGTTATTCACGATGGTGGGAACGGTGATCGGAGCGGGGTTCGTTTCGGGCCGTGAACTGCTGCAATTCTTCGGTGGATTCAGGGTTTCCGCCGTTTATTTCGCGGGGCTTTTATTTTTCCTCTGTTTTCTGCTTTTTTTGCGCCTGGGAAAGATGTACGGCGGGTTTGAAGGGGTGCTGACAGGGGTGTTCAAAAAGTGCTCGAAACCGGTGAAAGCGGTGATTTTGTTCGGCTCGTTCGTCTCGTCGGCGGGCATGCTTTCCGGTTTAAATTCGCTGGTTCCGCAGGCGAAACCCTTTCTGACGCTGGCCTTTCTCGTATTCGCCTGCTTCGTTTCGGAAAAGGGAATCAAGGGCGTGGGCACGATCAACTGCATCGTCATGCCCGTGCTGCTCGTCTCCGTGGCGGCGATGATTTTCAAAGGCGGCGCGCTTTCCCCCTCCGAACCGCCCGAGGCGGAGTTCCCGCTCTTTCTTTCCATTCTCCTCTACGTGGCGATGAACACTTTCCTTTCCCTGCCCGTGCTTTGCGATCTGGGCGCCGAGATCAAGAGCGGAGCCTCCCTTTTGTGCGCGATCTCCACCTTTATCGTCGCCGCCGCGATCGGACTCATTCTCTCCGCCGTGTGCTCGGATAAAAATTCCTTCGCCTATGACCTGCCCCTCTCCTATATCCTCGGCGGCGCGAAATTCTTCTCCGTGCTCGCCTGCGGCGGCATGCTCACCACGCTCCTTTCCTCCTTCTATCCGCTCTATTCCCTCGCCGGCAGGCGGTGGGGCACCGCGGGCAAATTCGCGCTCTTCGCGCTCACCGAGTGCTGTTCCTTCATCGGCTTCAAGAGCATCGTCGCCAACGTCTACCCCGCGCTCGGCATCTTCGGGCTGACGATGACGATCTTCTGCGCCGCCGTCTATCTCGAAAAGACCGTTTTCCGCGGAAAAAAGAGGCGGAGCCTGCCCGCGCGGACGAAAGCGGAAACTCGCGGCGCAGGACAAAAATTTTTCGTCAAAAAAAAGAAAGATTTTGATTGATTTCCGCGAAAGAATGTGATATGATTATGCCAAGAGATCCTATAAAAAGGGGGGAAACTGATGAATACGTACCGTTATTTCGGCGCTATGCTCGATTGTTCGAGAAACGCGGTGATGAAACCCGAAGCCGTGAAACGCATGATCGACTGCCTGCAAAAAATGGGCTACAACGCTTTGGAACTCTACACGGAGGATACCTACGAGGTGGACGGGGAGCCTTATTTCGGGTATCTTCGCGGCCGCTATACCGCCGCGGAGCTCAAAGATCTCGACGCTTATGCCGCGGCGCACGGCGTCGAACTCATTCCCTGTATCCAGACGCTCGCGCATTTCACCGCGCCCGTCAAACTGCCCGCCTATCGCGAAGTCGTGGACGTCAACGACATTCTCCTCATCGACGAGGAAAAAACGTACGCGCTCATCGATCAATTATTCGCTTCGCTCGCCGCCAACTTCACCAGCCGCCGCGTGCATATCGGTATGGACGAGGCGCACATGGTGGGACTGGGCGCCTATCTCGACAAGCACGGCTTCTGCGACCGCTTCGAGCTGCTCGCAAGGCACCTCGAAAAAGTCGCCGCCATCGCGGCAAAATACGGCTTCGCCCCCCACATGTGGAGCGATATGTTCTTCCGGCTCGGCAACCACGGCGAATACTACGGCCGGGGCCTGCACGTCCCCGAATCCGTCCGCGCCCGCGTCCCCGAATCCGTCGCGCTCACTTACTGGGACTACTACCATACCGAACGGGAAGATTACGACGCCATGATCGCTTCGCACAAAGAGTTCGGCCGCCAGCTCTGGTTCGCCGGCGGCGCGTGGTGCTGGAACGGTTTCGCGCCCCTCAACGCCTATTCCCTGCACAGCATGAAACCCGCTATGGAAAGCGTGCGCAAAAACGGCGTCGAAAACGTCCTCGTCACTATGTGGGGGGACAACGGCAAGGAATGTTCCTTCTTCGCCGTCCTGCCCGCTCTCTACGCGATCCGGCAGTACGCGGACGGGAATTTCGACGACGCGGCGATCTCCCGCGGCTTCTTCGAGACGTTCGGCGTCAAATTCGAGGATATGACGCTCCTCGACCTGCCCAACCGCACGCGCGGCAATTCCAAAGGCGCCGTCATACAAAATCCCTGCAAATCCCTCCTCTTCTCCGACTGCTTCCTCGGCATTTTGGACCACGCGGCGGAAGAAGAGGGCAAAATCCCCTACGGCGAATACGCCGCCGCCCTCGAATCCGCTTCCGCGGCCGCCGGCGACTTCGAGTACATCTTCCGCGCGCTCGCCAAACTCTGCCGCGTACTCGAAATTAAAGCCGACCTCGGCGTACGCACCCGCAAGGCCTATCAGACGCGAGACACGCGCACCCTGGCAGTCCTGGCCAAAGAGGACTACGCCGTGCTTCCGGGCCGTCTTAAAGCCTTCTACGAGGCTTTTAAAGAGCTTTGGTTCCAGGAAAACAAACCGTTCGGCTGGGAAGTCCAGGAAGCGCGTCTGGGCGGGGTGATTTTGCGCGTCACCTCCTGCAAGGAACGGCTCAAAGATTATCTTTCCGGCAAGATCGAACGTATCGAGGAGCTTGAAGAGACGATTCTCCCTTACGGCGAAGAAGGTCTGCAACTGAACGATTACCGCCGTCTCGTCAGCGTCAGCGATCTTTAAAAAGGGAAAAAATTTTTCTTAAAAGCCCCTCAAATCGTTGACATTGCCTCTGTTTTCTGTTAGAATATCCGATACTGAAATCATCGGAGGGTGACATAAACAAGAGTTTATGCACCGGATAAGATGGTCGGCCTCAAACCGACTGCTTATCCGGTGTTTTTTTGAGGGACGTATGACTTTTAAGGAAAAATCATTGAGAAAAACTTATCTCCGCTATCTCTTCGCGGGGCTGGGAAGCGCGATCGTCGTTTCCATTTATTCGCTCGTCGACGCCGTGATGGTGGGGCAGTACGAAGGCCCGGACGGCAGTTCCGCGCTGTCTATCGTCATGCCGATCTGGACGATCATTTTAAGTCTCGGGCTTCTCTTCGGCGTGGGCGGCGGCGTGCTCATGTCCAAAGCGCGCGGCGCCGGCGACAAGCGGCGGGGGGACGAAGTATTCACCCGCGCTTTGATCTGCGTCACCGTCGTTACGCTCAGCGTCTGGGCGCTGCTCGTCTTTTTCGAGACGCCGCTGCTGCGGCTCTTCGGCGCCGACGAGTCTTTGCTCCCGCTCGCCAAAGGCTACCTCAAATGGCTGAAATTCGCCGTCCCGCTCTTCACGATGGGACAATTTTTCGTCACCTTTATCCGCAACGACAACGCCCCCGCCAAAGCGATGATCTCCGTCGTCGCCGGCGGCGTGTTCAATATGTTCGGCGATTATTATTTCGTCTTTGTCCGCGATATGGGTATCGAGGGCGCGGGGCTGGCGACGGCGCTCGGCGAGGTGCTCTGTATTCTCATTCTCTGCACCCATTTCTTTTCTAAAAAGAACAGCCTGCGCATTGTCCGCCCCGCCAAAACCGTTCCCTTTTTCGAGGATATGCGCAAAATCTTATGGGCCGGTTTTTCCGTCTTTATCGTCGATCTGGCGATGGGGATTCTCACCATGCTTTTCAACAACCAGATCACGAGATATCTCGGCAACGATTCGCTCGCGGTCTACGGCGTTCTCGCGAATATTTTCATGTTGGCGCAAAGCATTTCCTACGGCGTCGGGCAGGCCGCCCAGCCGATCATTTCCGTGAGTTACGGCGCTGGGAAAACGGAGGACATCGCGCGGGTGAAAAAATACGGGATCGTTTCGGCGTTCGTAGTCGCCTTATGTATCTTCGCGGCGGTGGAGCTCTTTCCGCTCCCCATCGTGCGCATTTTTATGAAGGACTCCGAGCGCGTCGCCGGAATCGCGCCCGCCATTTTCCGCATTTACGCGATCTCCTTCCTGCTCATGCCCCGCAACGTCTTTTTTACCTATTACTATCAATCGGTGATGCGTCCCGCCGCCTCTCTGACCGTTTCGATCGTGCGCGGGATTCTGGTGAGCGGCGTTCTGATTTTCGCCCTGCCCGCCATCTTCGGCGGGAGCGCGCTCTGGTGGGTGATGCCGATCACCGAAGCCGTCACCTATCTCGTGGGGCTTGCGCTCGGCGGCAATTTCCGGCGGGCGGTGAAAAGCGTCGAATAAAAATAGAACAGATATGCGTGGAACAAGGCGGCCGTCGAAAGACGGCCGCCTTTTTTTATTTCTTCTTGTTCTCGTCCTTTTCCTTTTTCTTCTGGCGATTCTGCTGTTTTATCAATTTTTTGACCAGCGCTAAACCGAGACGAAGCCCGAACTCATATCCGCTTTTTTGCGTCGCCTGTACCACTTCTCTCATGGCTTGCCAATAATCATGGAGCAGTTCCTGCTGTTCTTCATTCAAAGAAGCGCTTAATTTTGCATAGCACTCGTTCGCTTTTTTCTGCTTCTCTGCCTCCTGTGACGGCTCCATTTCCTCCAAGCTGTCCGCTATCGAGAGTTTCGACAGAATGTCTTTCATCATAATTTCGTCCATTTTTTTCCTCCGCGTATTTCTAAAATATTAGAACCAATTCATTATACCCTATAAATGAAAGAAAGTCAAGCATTTATTCTAAATTTTCAGAAGCGATAAAAATATTTCTAAAATTTTAGTATACTGTAAATATCATGAGAAAAGCAGTGGAGTCGATAGGGGTGAATATGAAATATTTCGCGGCGTTTTCAGACGAAGAGATTCTGCTGGCGTTCGGGACAAGTTTGAAGAAGTTGCGGGAATACAAAAATCTTACACAAGTAGGGTTGGCGGAAGTTCTCGATATTCCTTTTCAAACGTTATCCACTTATGAACGCGGAAGAAATACGCCGTCGATGACGCAAGCGTTGAAAATAGTACGGTATTTTTATTTGACGATAGAAGATTTTATCGAGTGCGGATTGAAAGAGATTGAGGAAGGAGATTCCGACCTGACGGAACGATACGAAAGGGCGCTCAAAGAGTGGGATTGAGCGATTATGAATAAAAAGATTAAAGGCGACCGTGAGGAACGGTCGTTTTTTTAGTTTTCCCAAATTTGAGGAAAACAGATTTTTTTTAAGTGACTATGATAGAATAGTTTTTACGAAGCGTACTCTTCAAAAAAATATGCAAAGGAGAAAGTTATGACGCGTGTAAAAAGATCGAGAAAACTCGTCAAGTCGACAAATAATCGAAAAAGACTGCAAATCAAGACAATCGATGTGGAGAAAGTAAAGAGAATCATGGAGGAAAAGGGGATCAATGAGGAAATGTTCGCGGAAAAAGCGAATTTTTCTCTTCCCTATGCGCAAAGATTTTTAAGAGGGGAAAATAATCAAAGATTGTTTTTTGCGCATGCGCCTTTTTTAATCGCGTTGGTGTTGGACACGCAAGTGAACAGGATTCTCACCGACGAATTTATGAGAGAATACAAAGTGAGAAAGCCGCCCAAAAGTAAAAAGTAAACGAGTCCCCGCGCCGCGTGCGGGGCGGGGGTGGCGCGGTACGCGGCACGAGACGCGGGCGTAGCGCGCTTTAAAAAAAGCCGGGAGGAAGTTCCTCCCGGCTCGCCCCGGAGCTAAGCTCCGATTATTTTCGTTTTCAAAGCGACCTTTCAGCGGTCGCTGTTCTTGATGACCGCCTTTTCGATGAGCGCCACGATTGCGTACATGCCCGCCGCCAAAATACACAAAATGACGACCGAGGTCATGACGAGATCGAGTTTGAATACCTGGCCGCCGTAGACGATCAGGTAGCCGATACCCGCTTTCGACACGATGTATTCGCCCATGATGGAACCGATCCAGGCCATGCCGACGTTTATTTTCAGCATGGATATGAACGCGGGAAGAGAGGAAGGCACCACCAGCTTTTTTAAAATCTGCCATTTATTCGCGCCCATCGAACGCAGCAGCAGAAGTTTGTTTTCGTCCGTGGACATAAAGCCGTTGAGCATATTCAGGATCGCCACGATCAGACCGATGAGCACCGTCATGAACACGATGGCTTTACTGCCCGTTCCGCACCAGATAATGATCAGCGGGCCGAGCGCGATCTTCGGCAGAGCGTTGAGGACGACGAAATAAGGCTCCGAGATCTTGCGGAATACTTCGCTCCACCAAAGCAGGAGCGCTATGACATATCCCGCGACCACGGCTATGAAAAAGCCGAGCAGCGTTTCCCAGAGCGTCGTGCCCACGTGGTAGAACAGGGTGCCGTTCTGATAGAGGGAAACGAGCGTTTTCCAGATCCGGGAGGGGGAACTCGTAATAAAGGGGTTGATCCATTCAAAGTGCGCGCAGATCTCCCAGAGCGCCAAAAAGAAAAAGAGGATCGCCAAACGCACGATGTGGACCGTCGCGCTCGTGCGTTTGAGTTTACGTAAATAGAGGATATGTTCTCTCGAATATTCGGGTTTGTTTTTCATACGTTTAATTCCCTCCACAACAGCTCGAACCACGTCGAAAATTCCTTATTTTCCCGACGCTTCAAAGGCTCGTTTTCAGGAAACGAAAGCGCATGCACGGAAACCACCCTCGCGGGGCGTTTGGAAAGTACGACGATTTTATCCGCCACCGAGACGGCTTCGCTGATGTCGTGCGTGATCAGAACCGCCGTCTTATGCTCGCTCCTGATGATCTTATAAACGTCGTCGCAGACGCTTAATCTGGTCTGATAGTCGAGCGCGGAAAAAGGCTCGTCGAGGAGGAGTACGTCGGGATCGACCGCCAGGGTGCGAATGAGCGCCGCGCGCTGGCGCATGCCGCCGGAAAGAGCGGAAGGGTAGCTTTTCAAAAAGTCTTTAAGACCGTACTTTTCCGCCAAAGCAAGAGCGCGGGCACGGTTTTCCGCCGTGTCCATTTTTTTGATTTCCAGTGGGAGAAATATATTTTTTTCGATCGTCCGCCAGGGGAACAGTTCGTCTTTTTGCAGCATATAGCCGAACGAGACGCCCGAATTTTTCACTTCGCCTTTCGTGGGTTTGAGTATGCCCGCCGCCAAAGAAAGAAGCGTCGTTTTGCCGCAGCCCGACGGGCCGATGACCGCCGCAAATTCGCCTTCTTCGACCGAAAAATTCAAGTCTTCGACGGCGACCGTTTCTCCTTGTTTGGTGTGATAGTGCATCGATACGTTATCAAATTGTAAAACTTCTTTCATTGGTTGACCTTCGTTTGTTTATCCTGCCTTTCTTCCCCGCGGCGCAGCCGCTTCCTTCGCCGAACGGCGCGCTGTCCGCCGCGGAGAGGAAAAATCGGGATACCGGACAGCCATGAAAGCCGCCCGGATACCCTGTTTACGATCAGTTATAAACGTCCTTATACGCCTTATCGGCATAGGAAGTGTTGATTAGCTCGGTGAAGCCGACGCGGCGGGGAAGCTCGCCCGCGTTATCGATGATATCTTGAAGCCTGGTAAAGCTCGCTTCCTGCATCGCAAGATTGGTCATCCACGCGTCGATCGCTTTATAGCTTTCGATGGAAGCCGAGATCGAGGAGACAGGCGTCGATTCAAAATACGAGGTTAAGTAGGGCGCGACCGTCGCTACGGGCGTGTCGTTGATATATTTGACGGCTTTTGTGACCGCGCGCAGGAAGCCGTTCGTTTCCGTT
The DNA here is from genome assembly GCA_048465415.1 of Candidatus Scatosoma sp. Lineage (GTDB taxonomy): Bacteria > Bacillota > Clostridia > Christensenellales > Borkfalkiaceae > Scatosoma. The sequence goes on along the minus strand of DBFWLO010000009.1, from coordinate 64,303 downwards.
TCATGTTTCTTGATCCAGGAATTTTTGGCCATGAAACAGGTATAGGGCACCTCGCCGGAAGCCTCGCCGACGGAAGCGACGACATAGCCCTTGCCCGCCGCTTCGTATTCCGAAGCCACCGGCTCGAACATCGTGCAATAATCGCCCGTGCCCGATTCAAACGCGCTCGTCATCAGGTTGAACTGGACGTCGAAATTGAGCGTCACGTCCGTGCCGTCTTTCAGTCCGTTCTGGTTGACGACGTACTCGAACGTCATTGCCGGAACGCCGCCCGGACGGCCCGCCAGGATTTCCTTGCCTTTTAAATCCGTCCATTTGAAGTTCGGTTCGTCTTTTCTCGAAACGAGGAAGGAGCCGTCGCGTTTGGTGAGCTGGCCGAACACCGAAGGTACGTCGTTCGAGCCGCCCGTAAGTACGTAGAGCGCCGCTTCGGGACCGCAGAAGCCGATATCCGAGTCGCCCGAAAGCACCGCGGACATGACGTTATCCGCGCCGCCGCCGTTTGTGAGTTCGATCTTTAAGTTTTCGTCCTTGAAATAGCCCAGCGCGTCGGCAAGATAAAGGGGCGCATAGAAAATGGAATGTGTCACTTCGTTCAGTTTTATTTTCGTGAGTCCGTCGCCTCCGCCGCCGCAAGCGGTCAGGGGAAGCAGTGCGAAACACGCGGAAAGTGCGATTGCTGAAATTTTTTTCATGTGGGTTAACTCCGTTAAAAAAATAGAATAATATATTATATGAGCCGGCGTTAATAATTGACAAGAGGGGCGAAAAAGAATATAATGAAAACGTATACTGCTTTTTAGAGAAAACGAGAGAGTAAAAGGACTGGAAGATTATGGAGATGCAAAAGACGTACAACCCCAAGGATTTCGAGGACAGGATCTACGCCGACTGGGAGAAAGCCGGCTTTTTCCGTGCGGAAATCGATCACGACAAGGTGCCTTTCACCATTATGATGCCCCCGCCCAACATCACCGGGCAGTTACACATGGGGCACGCGATGGACGCGACCATGCAGGACACCCTGATCCGGTTCAAGAGAATGCAGGGGTATGCCGCCCTCTGGCTGCCGGGTTACGATCACGCCTCCATAGCGACCGAAGTCAAGATTGTCGAAAAGCTCAAAGAGGAAGGGATTACCAAAAAGGACCTGGGGCGGGACGGATTTTTAAAGCGGGCCTGGGAGTGGACGAGCCAATACGGCGGGCGTATCACTTTACAGCAGCGGAGAATGGGCGCGTCCTGCGACTGGTCGCGCCAGGCGTTCACCATGGACGAAAAGTGCTCGCACGCCGTCCGCGACGCGTTCGTCAATCTCTACAATCAAGGCCTGATCTATCAGGGGGACCGCATCATCAACTGGTGTCCCTGCTGCAAGACGGCGCTTTCCGACGCGGAAGTGGAGTATGCGGAAGAGAGCGGTTCTTTCTGGCATATCCGGTATCCGGCCGCGGACGGGAGCGACGGCGTGATCGTTGCGACCACGAGGCCCGAGACGATGCTCGGAGACACGGCGGTCGCCGTGCACCCCGAGGATTCGCGGTATTCTGCGCTCGTGGGAAAGACTCTGCGTTTGCCGTTGACGGAGCGGGAGATATCCGTCGTCGCCGACGAGTATGTGGACAGAGAATTCGGGACGGGGTGCGTGAAGATCACGCCCGCGCACGATCCCAACGATTTCGAGGTTGGAAAGAGGCACGATCTCGAAGTGATCCGAGTCATGAACGACGACGGGACGATGAACGAACAGGCGGGCAGGTATGCGGGTATGGACCGATACGCCGCGAGAAAGAAGATTGTCGCCGATTTAGAAGCCGGGGGGTATCTTGTAAAAATTGAGCCGCACGTACACAACGTGGGGCATTGTTATCGTTGTCATTCGACGGTGGAGCCGATCGTTTCCAAGCAGTGGTTTGTGAAAATGGAGCCGCTCGCCAAGCCCGCGATCGCCGCCGTGATGAAGAACAAAGTCAAATTCGTGCCGGAGCGGTTTTCCAAGATCTACTACAACTGGATGGACAACATCAAGGACTGGTGCATTTCCCGGCAGCTTTGGTGGGGGCACCGGATTCCGGTGTGGTATTGCGGGGACTGCGGCGAGGTGATCTGCTCGAAAGAGGATCCGGTCGCTTGCCCCGTCTGCGGGAGCAAGAATTTGAAACAGGACGAGGACGTGCTCGACACCTGGTTTTCCTCTGCGCTTTGGCCGTTTTCTACTTTGGGCTTTCCCGAGGAGACGGAGGATTATAAATATTTCTATCCGACCGACGTCTTAGTGACGGGGTATGATATTATATTCTTCTGGGTGGCGAGAATGATCTTCTCGGGGCTGGAACACACGGGGAAGGTGCCCTTCCACGACGTGTTGATTCACGGGATTATCCGCGACGAGCAGGGACGGAAGATGAGCAAGTCGTTGGGGAACGGGATCGATCCGCTCGAAATCATCGAAAAGTACGGCGCGGATTCGCTGAGGTTATCCCTTTTGACGGGCGTGGCGCCGGGAAACGATACCAGGTATTCGGATACGAAGGTGGAGTCGTGCCGGAATTTTATCAACAAATTATGGAATGCGTCGCGGTTCGTGTTCATGAACGCGGAGGGGAAAGAGATCCCCGCCATAGAATCGGTGCGGTTTGCGCCGGCGGATAAGTGGATTATTTCGAGGCTGCAAAATTGTATCCGCGAAGTGACGACCAATCTCAACAAATACGAGCTCGGAGTGGCGAGTGATCTTGCGACCGATTTTGTCTGGGGGGATTTCTGCGACTGGTATATCGAGTTATCCAAGCCCGCGCTGTACGGCGAGGACGAGGACAAGAAGCTGGGGACTTTGGCGGTGCTGTGTTTCGTGCTCGAAAACGCGCTCAAACTTCTGCACCCGTTTATTCCGTTCGTGACGGAAGAAATTTACGGCAATCTGCCCGGGCGGAAGGGAAGCATTATGGTTTCCTCGTTCCCGCGTTACAATTCCCGCATGGCGTACAAGAAGGAAGCGAAGGCGTTCGAGGGAGTCATGGAGATCATCAAGGTGGTGCGCGGTATGAAAAAGGCCGCCGAGTGTCCGCCGTCGAAAAAAGTGGAACTCTATCTGGTGACCGAGAGCCGGCGGCTCGTACAGCTGAACAAAGACAGTATTATGAAATTGTCGGGCGCCGGCGCGGTGAAATTTGTGGAAAGCGGGGCGGCGGTGGAAGGAAAGACCGTATCTCAGGTGACGGAGATTGCCGAGATTTACGTGCCGCTTGGGGAGCTTGTAGACATCGAGAAGGAAAAAGCGCGTTTGGCCGCCGAGATCGAACGGGTGGAGGGAGAGATCCAGCGCGCGGAAGGAAAGCTCGCCAATCAGAATTTTGTCAGCAAAGCGCCGAAAAAGTTGGTGGAAGACGAACGGGAGAAATTGAAAAAGTATCTCGATATGAAGGAAAAATTCGCGGCGCAGCTCGCCGAATTTTAAGCGATCGAATTTTATACGGGAAAGCAAAAAAGACGTTCTCTTGACGGGGAGCGTCTTTTTAGGCGAACGTAGAAAAAAAGGGATTGACAGAGAAGGAAAGCGGTGTTATAATAGGTTTAAGATTGGCTCGAAGGGGAAGTAAAATAAAAAGATAGACAGGTTCGCAGAAAAAAGGAGGAAAAAGCGTAGGAAGAGAAAGGAAAATCAATATAGAAACGGCAAATGTTGTGATTAGTGTAGTATAGGACACTATATGTAGAGTCGCAACCCGCAGGGTTGCGGGAGTTGAAATTGCACCTGGTTTTGCCGGGGTGTCTTTGTCCTCAGTCGCAACCCGCAGGGTTGCGGGAGTTGAAATGCGTTTGTGGATTTCGAAGATTATCGGCAAGCAAGTCGCAACCCGCAGGGTTGCGGGAGTTGAAATTTCGCCCGGCGCCCAGTGAGCGACTGGGATTGCTGTCGCAACCCGCAGGGTTGCGGGAGTTGAAATTTCGCCCGGCGCCCAGTGAGCGACTGGGATTGCTGTCGCAACCCGCAGGGTTGCGGGAGTTGAAATGACGGGAAACGATAATTTAAAAATTGTTTTCAGTTGTCGCAACCCGCAGGGTTGCGGGAGTTGAAATTTTGGACTGCAAGCAGTCCAAAGTTAACCCGCTGGTCGCAACCCGCAGGGTTGCGTGAATTGAAATTCCGTCGGGGCATTATTTCGTATCGCACGATCTAGTCGCAACCCGCAGGGTTGCGTGAATTGAAATATGACTACGGAGGAATTATGAAAACGTGTGATTTTGTCGCAACCCGCAGGGTTGCGTGAATTGAAATAAAGGCGAGCAGAGTTTCGAGCGATCTACGGGGGTCGCAACCCGCAGGGTTGCGTGAGTTGAAATGACCGACAATACCACCCGAACGGATAAATATGTCGTCGCAACCCGCAGGGTTGCGTGAGTTGAAATCATATCGCTGACGGAGTTGTGTAATTCAATTCCGGTCGCAACCCGCAGGATTGCGTGAATTGAAATTCAGCGTTACAGTTACCTTTGATACACGTTTTGCGTCGCAACCCGTGAGGGTTGCAAAAGAAAAACTGCATTCATGAAAAAGAAGTCGGACAAAAGGTCCGGCTCCTTTTTTATGGAAAACTGTGGACAAATAAAACAAAAATGTGAAAAATTATCAAAATTGAAAAATATTTTCTCCTGTGAGCACTCCGCTTGACTTTATATGAAATATATTGATATAATTATATCGATATAAAAATATCGGTATCGAAGGAGCTTACGAATGAACGCACAGGAGATGTCCAAAGCCACGATCGGGCGCATGCCGCTTTATCTCCGCTTTTTACAGGAAGAGAATTCGCGGGGAGAAAAATACATTTCTTCCGCCGTTATTGCACAAAATATTCCCGTATCGGCGGTGTTGGTGAGAAAGGATCTCGCATTGGTCTCTTCGCAGCCCGGACGGCCGAGGCTCGGATTCGAGATCGTGCGTTTAATCGCCGATATAGAAAAATTTCTCGGCTACGACAATCTCTCGGACGCCGTCATTGTCGGCGCGGGAGGTCTAGGCAAAGCCTTTCTCGGTTACGAGGGATTCAAGAACAACGGACTGAATATCGTCGCCGCGTTCGATATCGCGCCCGAAGTCATCGGCGAAAAGATTGCCGGAAAGACCGTCTATCCTCTGGACAATTTCGAGAGATTCGTGCGCGAGAAGAAAATCAATATCGGCATCATCACCGTGCCCAAAGCCGCGGCGCAGGAAACCCTCGACCGTATGGCGAAGGCGGGGATCAAAGCGGTCTGGAATTTCGCGCCTACTCCGCTCCATACTCCCAAAGGAGTCATTCTCAAAAACGAAGACCTTTCCGCGTCTCTGGCTCTCTTGGCCGGGGAGTTATCCAAAGGCAATCTTTAACGAAGGGACTGACCTTTTTAAAACCGCAAGGGCAGGGCTTAGGCGAAAGCAAAAATAGTAAAAAAGTTTTTATCGATATAACGGAGGTGTCCTATGAAGGATTTCATTGTCAACGACGAACAATCGCTCGCCAAAATGCTCGAAAAGGTGCGCGCGGCGCAGGAAAAATTCGCCGCATATACCCAGGAGCAAGTGGATAAGATTTTCCGCGCGGCCGCGACCGCCGCCAACAAAGCCCGCCTTCCTCTCGCCGAACAGGCCGTGGAAGAGACGGGTATGGGCGTTGTGGAGGATAAAGTGATCAAAAACCACTACGCCGCGGAGTATATCTACAACAAATACAAAGACGAAAAAACCTGCGGCGTTCTCGAACGCGACGAGGCGTTCGGCTATACCCGCATCGCCGAGCCTATCGGCGTACTGGCGGCCGTCATTCCCACCACCAATCCCACGTCCACGGCGATTTTCAAAGCGCTGATTTGCCTGAAAACGAGAAACGGCCTTATCATCTCGCCGCACCCGCGCGCTAAAAAGTGCACGATCGCCGCCGCGAAGGTCGTCCTCGACGCCGCCGTCGCCGCAGGCGCGCCCGAAGACATTATCGGCTGGATCGACGAGCCGAGCGTGCCCCTCTCCGGTATGATTATGAAAGAAGCGGACACCATTCTCGCTACCGGCGGTCCCGGTATGGTGAAGGCGGCCTATTCTTCCGGCAAGCCCGCGCTCGGCGTCGGCGCCGGCAACACCCCCGCCATCGTCGATTCGACCGCGGATATCCGCGTCGCCGTCTCGTCCATTCTCCATTCCAAGACCTTCGACAACGGCATGATCTGCGCGTCCGAACAGTCGGTGATTGTGGATAAAGAGATCTATAAAGAATTCAAAAAAGAAATGCAGCTGCGCGGCGCTTATTTCCTTTCGCCTGCCGAGACGGACAAAACGCGCAGGACGATCATCGTCAACGGCGCCTTAAACGCCAAGATCGTCGGTCAGACCGCGCACACGATCGCGAAACTCGCGGGCTTCGAAGTGCCCGAGGACGCGAAAGTGCTCGTCGGCGAAGTCGTTTCCACCGATCTGAGCGAAGAGTTCGCGCATGAAAAACTCTCGCCCGTGCTGGCGATGTATAAATCGGAAAATTTCGAGGACGCGCTCGTCAAAGCGGACCGGCTCGTGAGAGACGGGGGTATGGGGCATACCGCCGTCGTCTATCTCGACGAACGGACGCAAGGGGAGAAACTGGCGAAATTTGAAAGCGTCATGAAGGCCTGCCGGATCCTCGTCAACACGCCCGCGGCGCAGGGCGGGATCGGGGATCTGTATAATTTCCGCCTGACGCCCTCCCTGACGCTCGGCTGCGGTTCCTGGGGCGGCAACAGCGTTTCCGAAAACGTGGGCGTGAGACAGCTGATCAATATTAAAACCGTTGCCGAAAGGAGAGAAAATATGCTCTGGTTCCAGGCTCCCGAAAAAGTATACTTCAAACGCGGCTGTTTAAGTCTCGCCCTGCACGAACTGGGCGGCAGCGTATACCGCCGTCAAAAAGCGTTCGTCGTCACCGATAAGTACCTTTACACGAGCGGTATGATCAAGGAAGTGACGAAAGTGCTCGACGAAATGGGCATGACGCACACCGAATTTTTCGACGTGACGCCCGATCCCACGCTCGCCTGCGCGAGAGCGGGCGCGAAGCAGATGGAGGAGTTCAAACCGGACGTCGTCATCGCGCTCGGCGGCGGTTCGCCCATCGACGCCGCGAAGATCATGTGGGTGCTGTACGAGCACCCGGACGCCGATTTCGAGGATCTCGCCATGCGCTTCATGGACATTCGCAAGCGCGTCTATACCTTCCCGCACATGGGCGAAAAGGCGATGTTCGTCGCCGTGCCCACGACTGCCGGGACGGGCAGCGAAGTGACGCCGTTCGCCGTCATCACCGACGAGCGCACGGGCACGAAGTATCCGCTTGCCGATTACGAACTCATGCCGCATATGGCGGTGATCGACTCGGAACTGATGATGAATATTCCCAAAGGGCTCACTTCCTGCTCGGGCATCGACGCTTTATCGCACGCCCTCGAAGCGATCGCGTCTGTGATGGCGTCCGATTTTACCAACGGGATCGCCAAAGAAGCGATCAAACTCATTTTCGATTATCTGCCCGACGCGTATAACTTAGGCGCCGCCGCGCCTCTTGCCCGGGAAAAGATGGCCAACGCTTCCTCCATGGCGGGCATGGCTTTCGCCAACGCCTTCCTCGGCGTATGTCACTCCATGGCGCACAAACTGGGCTCCTATTGGCATCTGCCGCACGGTATGGCCAACTCGCTGCTCCTCGAACAGGTCGTTCGCTTCAACAGCGCCGAAGCGCCCCGCAAAATGGGTACGTTCCCGCAGTACGCCTATCCCGAATGTAAGGGAAGATATGCGGACGTAGCGAGATATATCGGCTGCAAGGGCAAGACGGACGACGAGCTTGTGGAGGCGCTGATCGCAAAGATCAAGGAATTGCAAAGAGCGGTCGGTCAGCCCGGAACGATCCGGGAAGCAATCGGCGACAAGGGAACGGAAGCGGATTTTCTCGCTACGCTCGATCAGATGAGCGAAGACGCGTTCGACGATCAGTGCACGGGCGCGAATCCCCGGTATCCGCTCATTTCGGAGATCAAAAAAATGTATCTCAACGCCTATTACGGGAAACACGAAGGGGTGTAAATCCGATTCGGACGGGGCAGGGCTGCGGCGAGCGCGGCTCTGCCCTTTTAGGAAAGAAGAAAGAAAAAGAGGCTCGGGACGCTTTATCCGTTTGACAATTTCGCGGGTTTGCGGTATGATATTCAGGAAGAAAAATACGGCGTCTATCGAAAGAGAATGACGAACAAGGAGAAGAGATATTATGAGAGGACTGGAAACTTCGGTCGTCCGGCTGAGACATGAAGTATTCAAAGAGGTTGCCAAAGTCGCTTACAATTCCGACGCGGCCAGCATCAATAACGACATCGAAGCGATTCCGTACGCGATTACGCCCACCGAGGTGCCGCAGTACCGCGAGAGCATTTACCGCGAACGCGCCATCGCGTCGGAACGGGTACGGCTTGCCATGGGCATGTCGCTGCGGCCCGCGGATAAGCCCGTACATATCACGAGCGGAATCGACCAGAGCAATATTTCCGACAAATATTACGAGCCGCCTTTGATGCAGGTAATCCCTTCGGCGTGCGACGCCTGCGAGGAAAACGTCTACGAGGTGACGAACCAGTGCCGGGGCTGTGTGGCGAAGGCGTGCGTCGCCGCCTGTCCCAAAGGCGCGATCTCTATCGTCGACGGGAAATCGGTGATCGACCGCGCGAAGTGTATCCGCTGCGGCAAGTGCAAAGCGGCGTGTCCCTATGACGCGATCGCGCACAAGGTACGCCCCTGCGCGCAGGCATGCGGGATTAAGGCGATCGTTTCCGACGAGCTCGGCAGAGCGAAGATCGACACGGAAAAGTGCGTGGGCTGCGGGCAGTGCATGGTGAGCTGTCCCTTCGGCGCCATCGCCGATAAGTCGCAGATTTTTCAGCTCATTCAGGCGATCCGCAAAGGGGATTATATCGTCGCGGAAGTGGCGCCGGCGATCATCGGACAATTCGGCGCGGGCGTTTCCCTCGGTCAGATCAAGGGCGCGCTCAAAGACCTCGGGTTCAAAGAAGTGCACGAGGTGGCGAGCGGGGCGGACGTGGGCGCGGCGACCGAAGCGCATCATTACGTCGAAGAGGTTGCGACGGGGAAACTGCCGTTCCTGCTCACTTCCTGCTGTCCGTCCTGGGCGATGCTGGCGAAGAAACAATTCCCGCAGCTCATCGGAGAGGTGTCCGAGGCGCTCACGCCGATGGTGGCGACGGCGAGGAGTATCAAACAAAAAACGCCGAAAGCGCGCGTCGTATTCATCGGGCCTTGCGCGGCGAAAAAGCTCGAAGCGTCCCGCGTTTCCGTGCGCAGCGACGTCGATTTCGTCATCACCTTCGAGGAGCTCGCCGGCATGTTCGACGCGAAGAATATCGATTTTTCCAATTATGCCGACGAGTCCTCCGTCCACGAAGCGACGGGCGCGGGACGGGGATATGCGTGCGCGGGGGGCGTGGCCGCCGCCATCGAGCAGTGCGTCAACGCCTATTACCCGGGCGTCGAGGTGAAGATCGAGCATGCCGAAGGATTAGATTCCTGTAAAAAGATGTTGCTCCTTGCCAAGATCGGAAAAAAGAACGGCTGTCTGATCGAGGGTATGGCTTGTCCCGGAGGCTGTGTGGCGGGCGCCGGCACCAATATCGCCGTCGAGAAAGCGACCTCGGAGGTCAAGAACTTCGTGGCAAATTCCACGAAGAAGATCCCGCCCAAAGAGCTCTACGAGATCGATCTGCCCTAAGCAGAGAACTGCCGCGCGGCGTTCGTATAAAGAAAACGAAGTCAACCCCGTTTTCCCGCTTTTGCGGCGGAAAGAGGTTGACTTTTTTTACGGAAAAGGGTAAAATAAGAAGGTCGTTTGAAAAGAAGCAAAGAAAGAAAAAGGCGGGATCGACAATGTCGGAACAGGAAGAATCAAAGGATACGCAAACGCCTAAGCCGACCGAAGAGGAAGTGTTTCCGGGCCCGGAACACGGGGACGCCGGAAACGGGCCGCTCCGAGGCGCGCAGACTTCCAAACTCGGGAAAGAGGCGGTGGGGAAGCTATTGTTTCGGCTCTCCGTACCCACGATCGCGGCGCAGCTCGTCAATGCGCTCTACAATATCGTGGACAGAATCTATATCGGGCACATGCCGGGCGACGGACATTTAGCCTTGGCGGCGATGGGAGTCTGTTTTTCTTTGATCATGGTCATCGCCGCGTTCGCGGCTCTGACGGCAATGGGCGGCGCGGCCCGCGCGTCGATCATGCTCGGCAAGGGAGATAAAGAAGAAGCGGAAAGAATCCTCGGAAACTGCACTGTCGTCACCGTCGTTGTAGGCGCGGCGCTGACATTGATCTTTACGATTTTTCTCGAAAAATTTCTCCGCATGTTCGGCGCAACGGAAAATACGATCGATTATGCGCTCCAATATATGCGTATCTACGCGTTGGGAACGATATTTGTGGAATTGGCCCTCGGGCTGAACGCTTTCATCACCGCGCAGGGATTTTCCCTCATCGGTATGCTATCCGTCGTCATCGGCGCCGTCGTCAATATCGCGCTCGATCCGCTGCTCATCTACGGTTTCCACATGGGCGTAAGGGGTGCCGCGATCGCGACCGTGATTTCCCAAACGGTGAGCGCCGTCTGGGTGGTGGCGTTCCTCTGCGGCAAGAAAACGGTGCTGAAAATCAAGCCCAAGTATTTCAAAGTGTCGCTCGCCTCATACCTGCCCTGCGTATTTTTGGGCGCTTCGCCGTTTATCATGCAATTCACCGAGGGCGTCATTTCCGTTTGTTTCAACGTTTCCATGCGGAAGTACGGCGGAGATATCGCCGTCGGCGCCATGACGATCTTAACGAGCGTTATGCAGTTCGCTTTGCTGCCTTTACAGGGGCTGACGCAGGGCGCGCAGCCGATCGTCAGTTACAATTACGGCGCGGGCTCCAAAACACGCGTCAAAAAGACTTTTTTCATTCTGCTGAGAGTATGTTTGATATATTCGACGGCGCTTTGGGCGCTTTGCATGATCTTTCCGCAGATGTTCGCCAAGACGTTTACCGGCAATTTAGAATGGGTGGCGTATTCGTTGAAACCTTTACGCGTATATATGGCGATGTCTCTGATCTTCGGCGCGCAGATCGCCTGCCAGCAGACTTTTGTCGCGCTCGGGAACGCCAAAATTTCTTTTTTCCTCGCCGTATTGAGAAAAGTGATTCTGCTCATTCCCTTGATCTTCCTTTTGCCGCATATCTTCACGGCGGATAAGGTAATCGCCGTATTTCTCGCCGAGCCGATCGCGGATACTTTGGCCGTGGCGACGACGGCGACGCTGTTTGGTATCTCTTTTTCCAAATATCTCAAAAAGCCCAAAGACACACCGCCCTTGAACGACGCGGCGGGGGGAAAGTGCGAATAGACGGAGAGAAAGGCGACGGAAGTTCTTGCAAAATCCGCTTGGGTGTGCTATACTGAAATTATGATGGATTTAAGCGATTATGCGGGAAAAAGAATATGCGCGGCGGTGTCGGGCGGGGCCGATTCGACTGCGCTTCTGCATTTTTTAAAAACGAAGGCGGAGGCGTACGGCTTTCTTCTTTCCGCCGTCAACTGCGAACACGGGATCCGCGGCGAAGAGAGTCTCGGAGACACACGGTTCGTCGAAGAATTATGCAAAGAGTGGAACATACCCCTCTTTCTCTTCCGCGCCGATTGTCCCGCCGAGGCGAAACAAGAAAAAACGAGTCTGGAAACCGCGGCGCGGAATTTTCGTTATCGCTGTTTCCAAAACCTTTTAAACGAGGGAAAAACGGATTTTATCGCGATCGCGCATCATCTGGACGACGAGGCCGAAACGGTGCTTTTCCGCTTGGCGCGGGGCGCGTCGCTCACAGGCGCTAAGGGTATGGAACCGCGGCGGGGGGCTTTTTTGCGGCCTTTTCTCGATCTCACGAAAAGAGAAATTCTCGCCTACGTGCGGGAAAACGCTCTGGCCTTTTGCGAAGACCGGAGCAACGCCGACACTGGTTTCGCCCGCAACCGTCTGCGGCTCAACGTCTTGCCGGAATTGGAGAAAGCCGTGCCGGGCGCGTCCGGGAATCTCGTGCGATTCGCGCGCATCGCCGCCGAGGACGACGCGCTCCTGTATGAATTATCGGAATCGCTGATCGTGCGGGGAACGCCGCGGACGCCGGGAGATACGGGGTATCGTCTCCGTCTGGACCGGACGGAAGCCGAAAAATCGCCGCTTTTCAAGCGGGCGTGTCTGACCGTTCTCAAAGAACTCGGCGTGGAAAAAGACTATACCTCGCTGCATTTGGAAAGCGTCGCCCGGCTGCGCCGTTTACAGACGGGCAGTAAAGCGACGCTGCCGAAGGGACTGGAAGCGCGGCGAATTTACGACGAAATCGTTTTCTATCGTCTCGCCGCGTGGGAAAAGCTGTCGGAAAGCGGGGGCGAAGTTCCCTTCGGCGAAGGAAGGTTCGGTTTTGGAGATTATGAAATAGTCGTGGCGCGAAGCAGCGGAGAAATCTGTCCCGAAAAGCGGCGCGCGGGGAATTTGCCGTATATCCAAAGAGCGGAATTGCTAATAGACGGAGACGCGGTGCCGGAAAACGCCGTATTCCGGCTGCCGCGGGAAGGGGACGTCTTCGGAAAATTCGGCGGCGGCAGGAAGAGCCTCAAAAAATATCTGACGGATAAAAAAATCCCGGCGGACGCGCGGGCAAACCGGCCCATACTCGCGGAACGGGAGGGGCACGAAGTGTTCGTCGTCTGCGGCGTGGAGATCGCCGATTGCGTGAAGATTGCGGCGGGGACCTTACGGCCCATGACGATCGTGCTGAATAAAACGAAAGAGGAGAAAGACCAATGAATCAAGACCTGGAAAGAATTATGCTTACGGAGGAACAGATTGCGTCGAGAGTCAAGGAAGTAGCGGCGCAGCTGGACAGACTGTACGAGGGCAGAAGGCCCGTCGTCGTCTGTATTTTAAAGGGCAGCGTGCTCTTTTTCTCCGATTTGATCCGCAATATGCGCACTCCTTTGGAACTCGATTTTATGGCGGTGTCTTCTTACGGTACGGGCAGCGTTTCTTCGGGATCGCTCAAAGTCCGCAAGGACCTCACCACCGATATTTCCGGCCGCGACGTGCTCATCGTCGAGGACATCATCGATTCGGGAAACACTTTATACAACCTCAAAAAACTGCTCAATTCCCGTTCGCCGGCCAGCGTCAACATCGTGACGCTGCTCGACAAGCCCGAACGCCGGGAAGTGCCTATGGAGCCCGAATATACCTGTTTCGTCATCGAGGACGAATTCGTGGTGGGGTACGGCATGGATTATGCCGAGGAATACCGCAATCTCCCTTACATAGGCGTACTCAAACGCTCCGTTTACGAGAACTAAGCGGCAGCGAGCTTAAAAAACGGTATCCGATTTATGGCGAAAAAAGAAAAGACCGCCGGGGGCGGCGAAGAATTCAAAACTTATATCGTAACGGGGCTTTTGAGACTCATGCGCAAAACCCCTTACGAAAAGATCAAAGTGACGGACATCGTGCGCGAAGCGGGCGTTTCGCGCATGACTTATTACCGCCATTTCAAAACGAAGTCGGACGTTCTCGCCAGCCTCATCGATTACATCATTCAAAGCGTCAATCCCGCCTGTCACGAGGACAGGCGCAACGGGGACTGGCGCCGCTTCTGGCTGACTATGTTCACCTATGCCGACCGGTACGCCTCCGCTTTGGAAACGATTATCGCCGCCGGACAGCAGCAGATCATTTTGGAATGTCTCAACCGCTCGGCCTTTCCTCACCTGCATAAAGAGGAGACGGCGGAGACTTCTTATCGGCTCTATTTCCTTTCCGGCGCTATGTATAACGTCTTTATCGAATGGCTGCGCTCTCCGAAGCGGGAAACGCCCGAGGAGATGGCGCGAATCTGCTGTTCGTTCATGCGGGGATTGGTCTCGGAGGACGCCGACGGCGTTTGAAGTTTCGTCTGTTCCGCGGACACGACAATTTCAGAGGCGGACAAAAAAGAGGAGCGGCGGCGACGAAAGCCCCGGCTCCTCTGCTTTTTTGAAATTATTTTTTACGCGTCCGCGAAGTCGGCGGAAGTCAGCGTGTAGACCAGTGTTCCCAGACTGTAATCGATAGGTTTTTCGTATTTCAGCATCACGTTGCGGTAGGTATTGGCGGTGGGATCGGTCGTTTTTGCATACCATGCCGTTTGCGCCCCGCCCGGCAATTTGACCTGGTAAGCGATCGTCACGGGGTAATAGGCGATCGGAGCCTTGACGTCTTTGCCGTTCATTTTGAAAGAAAATTCGTCCGACGCTTCGCCCGAAGGGCTGATCTTCACCGGCGTGGTTTCTTCCTTCTTGGTGCTTCTCGCGAAACTGAACGTACGAATCTCGTGCGCGGAAGTGAACTCCATGCCGCGTACAGCGAAGAGAAGCTGGTCGGCGTCGACAAAGGAATACTTGTCCGAGACGGAGAATTCTTTGATATCTTCCGAAGGATTGTCGGGATCGAGATTGGTGAAGGTGCTCTTGCCGGAAGAAGCGTCGGGATATTCGGTGACGACTTTATAATGATAGTGGCGGTAGGTATCTTCGATGGATTTGGGCGTCGGACCGGAAGGGGAATGAGATTCCACTTCCCGTTCGGAATACACGGGACGAAGCCCCGCCTGCGCGTTTTTAAAGCGCACTTTGGACGTGAGAACGTCCGTGAACAGTTCCGAAGTCTCCGACTGGAAGGTATACTGGACGGAAATCGTAAATCTGATCTGATAGGAATAGATCAGCTCGCCTTCATGCATTTCGGCGGCGAGGGTGGTCGTGTACGTACCGTTGGAATAGAGAACGGAATAGACGTTGTTATAGCTCGAATCCGGTTTCATGGAAACGGCGTAGGACAACGTTTCGCTCGTCCCTTCGACGACCGTGGGAATGGCGGTATTCGCGTACCAGTTGGAACTGAAACCGGTGATAGACGCGGTGCTGCACGAAGAGAGAAGGATCGCGGAGAGCGCCGCGGACGTCAAAACAAACAGTTTTTTCTTTTTCATGGGATCACTCCGGCGGAGCGCGGGAACAGCCTTTCGGCTTTTCCTGCGTCCCGGTTTTATCTAAGTTCTGCTTTCGATCCTTTTTATTATAGCATACTTTTACCGATTTGTAAAAACAAAATAGGGATTTGCAAAAAATTGTTGTGAAAAAGAGCTGAAATTTTTCGCGCGGATATGCTATAATAGAAAAGAAAGCGCGCAGGCGCGAAGTGGTTCGGATAATATTCACGGAAAAATCGGGTTGCGAAAGTTAAAATAAGGAGGCGCGGAAAAATATGACGGCGGTATTGAATGCGTATACGCTTTCGGAGTGCATGGAAATCATGGCGGAGTACGCCGCGGCCTACGAAGAGACGGGAGGCAGAAATCTGATCTTTTGCGAGGACAGGCTGACGCTGATCGCGGAACGGGCGCTTACCCGAAAAATGGGCGGGACTTTTTTTACGTCCGTGACCACGTTCGCGAGATTTTTAAAGACGGACGCCAAGCTCCTCACCAAACAGGGCTCCGTTATGGCCGTGGGCGGGATCATGGCTGAGTTGCAGCGCGAAAAGGCGCTCAAATGCTTCACCTCCGCCGCCGGGATCAAGAACAACGCGAAGTGCATCTACGAGACGGTGGCGCAGCTCGCGGCGTCCGAGGTCACGCCCGAAACGCTTAGGGAAAGTCTCGCGCTTCTGCCCGAGGATATGCTCAAAAACAAAGTTGCCGACCTTGCCGCTATCTATGAAAAGTACACCGATTTTTTACGCGAAAAAGGGTACGTGGACGAGAGCCGGTATCTCGCGCTTCTGCCCGACAGTATCCGCAAAGACGAAAGTTTACGCGGAGCGAATATCTTTTTCCTCTGTTTCACCTCCTTCACCGCGCAGGCGGCGGAGGCGATCCGTGCGGCGGCGGAGGTGGCGGGCAACCTCGTCGGAATTTTCTGTTCCGGCAAAGAGGAACTCTACACCAACCGCGCCTTCCGTACGTTCTCCAAAACCTGCGAAGAGCGCGGGAACGTGACGGTCCGTTCGCTCGGCACGGTGTTGGAAGGGGAGGCGGAGGTCTTGCGCAAGGGACTCTTCAATCCCGAAAGTCTGGCGGGGGAACGGGTGAAAACGGATAAGATCCGCGTTTACGAAGCGGAGGACAAGAGCGGCGAAGCGGAGTATATCGCCGCAAATATCCGCAAACTGCTCGCGGAGAACAAAAATTTGCGCTATCGGGACGTCGCGGTGCTCGTGCCGGACGGGGGCGCGTATTCCCTACCCTTTAAAAAGGCGTTTGACGAGTACGGGATTCCCTATTTTTTCGACGAGAAAAAGTCTTTGCGCCGGCACCCGTTGAGCCGGTTTCTGCTCGATTGTTTCGCGGTGGTACGGGAGGGATATTCGCCCTCCGCCGTGCAGTCGCTGACGCAGAACGTATTTTTCGGCGAGAGCGACGCTTACCGGAATTATCTTTTGAAATTCGCCAACTACCGGGGGGGCGCGCGGCGGGAGATCAAGCGGGGGGAGCTTGTTTCCGCCTACGACCGTTCGGCGCTCGAATCGGGGCGGGAAAGGCTCTTAAAAGCGACGAAAGGGATCGCGCGGCGGGGACAGGGCAGAGATTACTGCCGGGCGGTGAGGAAGATCCTCGAAGATTTCGACGCCGAAGAAAAATTGAAAAAATTGAGCGAGGGAGTCGGGGACGTGGCGTTTAAAAGTTACCTCGGCCAAATTTCAGGAGCGCTGAATCGGGTGCTCGAAGAGGCGGAGACGCTCACGGGGGAACGGGGAATGACGGCCGCGGAGTTCGAGGCCGTGCTCGCGGACGGTTTGGACGCGACGGACATCTCCTTGATTCCCTTGAAAGCGGACGCCGTATTCGTCGGGGATATCACGGACAGCCGCATCGAGATGGTGCGCGTCCTATTCGCGGCGGGCATGACGGACGAAGTGCCGAGGAACGCCGACGACACGGCGCTCGTTTCCGATCGGGAGATCGAGCGGCTCGCCGAGGTCAAGACTTTGCTCGAACCCACCGTCGCGGAAGTCAATTTAAGGTGCCGGGAAAGCGTCGCGCTCAATTTATGCACGTTCACAGAGCGATTATTTCTTTCCTATCCTCTGGCCGCCGACGGTTCGGAGCCTGCTTTGAGCGAGGTGTTCCGCTACGTGGACGGGCTGTTCTGCGATGCGAAGGGAATGCGTATTCAGGCCGAGAAAAAACTTCCCGACGCCGATTTCAAGTATAAATGTTCCGCGCTTTCGCCAGCGATCCGGGAACTCTTATTGAAAAAGAGCGAGTATGAGCGCTGTCGGGAGGACACGCGGCGGGAATATTCCTCGCTGTATCTGGCGCTGGAAACGCTCAGCGTGCGGGAAAAGGACGACTATCTCGAAAAATGCGAGGGGCAGGTACGCATCGACTGCGGAGAGGAACTGTTTTTCCGGGACGGGCAGCTCTCTCCGACCATGCTTGAAAGCTATTTCTGCTGTCCCTTCTGCAATTTCAGCACCCAGGGCTTGAAACTTAAAGAGCGGGAAGAAACGGTCGTGATGGCGACCGACTCGGGCAATTTTGTGCACGAGCTTTTAGAAAAAACGACGGAAAAGCTCGCGGAGTTCGATTCGGAAGCCGCGGCGCGGGCGTATGCGCGGAGCGTCGGCGAAGAGATTCTCAAAAAGCCCCTCTATGCGGCGCAGACGGATACCGCCGCGGGAAGCTATTCTTCGAAAAGCCTGCTCCATGAAGGCACGGAGGTCGCGGCGGCGGTATACAGACAGATCAAAGGTTCGGCGTTCGAGGTGGAGGAAACGGAAAAAGCGGTGAGTACGAAACATTTCCGCGGAAAGATCGACCGCGTCGACGCTACGGAGCGGTTCGTGCGCGTCATCGATTACAAGACCGGGAGCATCGACGACACTCCTCTTTCCTATTACACGGGGCGCAAACTGCAATTACAGCTTTATATGTCCGCGGTCAAAGGCGATCGTATTCCCGCCGGCGTCTTTTATTTCCCCGCTTCCGTTTCCTACGCCAAAGAAGCGGACGGCAGATTCCGCATGAAGGGCTTTCTCAACGGCGAAGAGGAAGCGCTCCGTTCGGGCGACAAAGACTTACGGGAAGGGAAAAAGAGCGAGTTTTTCGACGCGCATCTCAAAGACAACGCGCGGCTCGATAAGGTTATGGACGAAGAAACGTTCCGCTATTTTCTCGATTATGCGATCTACGAAGCGCGGCAGGGCGCCAAAGAACTCAAAGACGGATTTATCGCGCCTTCGCCCTATAAAGGAGAGTGCACTTACTGCAAATTCGGAGGCATGTGCGGGTTCAATTACGATCTGACGCCCGAGCGGGTGGAAGAGAGCATCAAGCCCAAGACGATCGCGGAGATCGCGCGAAGGCACAAAGAGGGACTGGACGGGGCGGAAAACAGGGGCCCGGAAGGGGAGAACAAAGAAAAAAAGGCGGAGGAGACGACTCATGAATAATTTTACGCCGGAACAGCTCGCCGCGATCGAAGCGGAGGGGAAGACGATCGTTTCCGCCTCCGCGGGAAGCGGCAAGACCACCGTCATGATCGAAAAGATACTCCGGCTCATCGTTTCCGGGACGGACGTCAAGGAAATCCTCGCCGTCACCTTCACTAAAAAAGCCGCCGCGCAGATGAAGGAGAAGCTGAGAAAGGAACTGATCAAAGCCATCAACGGGCCGGATACTGCCCCGCAGCAGCGGACGCTGCTCAAAAATCAGCTCGCGGAAGTGCCTGGCGCGGATATTTCCACCATTCATTCCTTTTGTTCCAAGCTCATTCGTTCGCACTTTTTCGCGGCGGGCGTGGACAGCGATTTTTCCGTGATCGGAGAAGACGACGCGGACGGCGCGCAGCTGAAAAGCAAGGCTTTGGACGAAGTATTCGACGAAGCGTACGAGGAGGGCGAGGAAAGTTTCATGCGTCTGCTTTCCGTATACTGGCGGAAAAAGAGCGACAACCGGCTCAGAGGGATTCTCTCGGGCGCTTATTCCGCTCTGCGCATGCGGGCGGATTACCGCGAGTTTTTGCAAAGCGCCGCGCTCTTTACGGAGGAAAAATTCGAGGAGATCTCTTCGCAGCTCTTTGAGCGGCTCAAAGAGAAATGCCGTTATTATTCCGCGCGCGCCGAGGCGGAGAAAAGATACTTCGAGGAAATCGGACGGGAAAAATCGGTGAAAAACGCCGAAGAGATTATCGACGCTCTTTCGGGGCTTATCGCCGCGGAGGATTATTTTTCGGCGTGCGCTCAGCCCTGCCCCGCCTTTTCCGCGAAGGAACGGCTGAAAAAGGAGGACTCGCCGGAGTTTGCGAGCCACGTCGCGGTTCTTGCCGACGTCAAAGAGAAAGTAAAAAACATTTTCGTCAAAGACAATGCGGAGGTTTTAAGCAGGGAGCAAGAACTCGAAAATTATCTCTGTTCGGGAAAAACCGCCGAAAGTCTTTCCAAGTATCTGCTTCGCTTCGACGAAAAGTTCGGCGCCTTGAAACGGGAAAAGGCGCTGCTCGATTACAACGATCTGGAACATATCGCTTTGGAGCTTTTATCCATGCCGCAGATCGCGGAGGAGCTGCGCGCGAAATATCGATACGTGTTCGTGGACGAATACCAGGACGTCAATCCCGTGCAGGAAAAAATCCTTTCGACGGTGAGCGGTGAAAACGTATTCCTCGTCGGGGATATCAAGCAGTCCATTTACGGTTTCCGCGGCAGTAAATCCGTGTTTTTCGCGGAAAAACAAAAGGAGTTCGAGTCGATCGCGGGAAGCAACTCTCTCTATCTGACGCGCAATTTCCGAAGCTCCGACGCCGTGCTCGAAGCGGTGAACGAACAGTTTTTGCGCGCGATGACAAAAGAAAATTCCGATCTCGAATACGCGCGCGGTTCGTATATGGAAAAGGGGGGCAGGTACGAGGCGCAAAGCGGCCGCGTGCAGATCCATTTCGTGCCCAAAGAGAGCGCGAAAAAAGAAACGGAGAACCGCGGAATCTATTCGGTGGAGGCGAGCTGGCTGAAAGAAAAAAACGCCGCTTCCGCCTATGCCAAACAGATCCGCCACATCATCGAGAGCGAGCGCAACGCCCGTTATTACGATCCCGACGCGGGCGTATACAAGCGGGTGGAGTATGCGGACATAGCCGTCCTTTCCCGCAAAAAGAACGGACGGATCACCGACGTGATCGCCGCGCTTTCCGAAGAAGGGATTCCCGTCACCGCTTCCGCCGCCGTCAACATCTGCGATTACCCCGAAGTGAAGGCGCTCATCGATATTTTGAGTCTCATCGACAATGCGGACCAGGACATTCCGCTCTGTTCCGCGCTCTTGTCCGCGCTCGGGGAACTGACGGCGGACGATCTGTCGAAGATTCGTCTCGCCTATCCCCAGGAGTATTTTTTCAGAAATTGCTGCCGGAGTTACGCGGAAGAAAAAAAGGACCTCCTCGCCCATAAACTTCAATTATTTTATGAATATTTTTCTAAACTGCGCGCATTGTCGGCCGTCGCCGACGCGGGCGAGCTTTTGACGAAGATCCTTTCCGAAACCCGCATGGAAGCGCGGCTTCTTTCCCGCGACAACGGCGCGGGCTGTTTAAAACGTATCCACCGCCTGATTTCCGAGACGCTCGTGCCGGAGCCTTTGAGCGTGCATGAATTTCTCGACCGGCTCCGCGCGCTCGGCTATCGGATCGAATACAGCGAAAACGGCGGGGAAAACGCCGTGCGGGTACTGACGATGCACGCGTCCAAAGGTCTCGAATATCCCGTCGTCATTCTCGACGATCTGAGTCTTCCCTTCCACGGCGCGGACAAGGACGAGGTGCTTTTGAGCGAAGAATTCGGATTGGCGCCGAAATGCTATTCGCCCGAATCGATGACCGTTTCGACCACCGTCCTGCGGCGGCTTTGCGAAAAGAAAAGTCAGGAGGACAGCGTCAAGGACGAGCTCAATCTCTTTTACGTGGCGCTCACCCGTGCGAAATACGCCCTGCATCTGATGTTCACCGAGCGCACACCGGCGCCCGACGTGCGCTACGCGAAATCGTTCGCGCAGTTCGTCGATTTTTCCGTCTGGGAAAAATACGTCTCCGAGGAACGGGTTTTTGAACTTCCCTATCAGGAACGCACCGCCCTCGTCACCAGTCCCGACCGGGAATTGACGGACGAAATCGTACGCGCTTTTTCCTGGAAATACCCCTTTGCGGGCAGCGAAAATCTCGCCGTCAAGAGCTCCGCGACCGCTCTTTTGAGCGCGGAGGACGAGGATAAACCCCGGCCGTACGTACAGGAGTATTTTTCCGTCCCCGCCTTATTCCAAGAGCCCGAAGAAACGGAATGGAAGGAAGAAAACGCGGGAAGGAAACGAGACGAGAAATCGGGCCCGCTCGCGGGAACCGCCTATCACGCTTTTTTGGAACATTTCGATTTTTCTTTGCTGGAACCGGTAAGGAACGACAGAGAAGCGCTCGCGGACTTGGCGGCGGAAAATATGGAACGCCTGCGCCGGGAAAAACTTCTGCCGGAGGAACAGCTCGCGCTGCTCGATAAAAGCAAGCTGGCGCGGATCTTGTCGAATTCTGTGTTTTACGAACTTTCCGGCATGAGACTGTATAAAGAACAGCAATTTCTGGTCGCTCTGCCGGCACGGGAGATTTGGAAAAAAGAAACCGCCGCCTGCGGAGACTGCGGCGACGAGGAGGTGCTTTTTCAGGGCGCCGTCGATCTTCTCGCGGTCGGCGAGTCGGGGGAAGTACGCGTTATCGATTACAAATATTCCCGCGGCGATAAGGAATACCTGCGCCGCCATTACGCGCCGCAGCTCGACCTCTACAAAAAAGCGGTGGCGAAGATTATGCGGGTTGCGCCGTCCGCAATTCGCTGCACCATCGTCAATATTCGCCGCGATTTCCAAGTGGAGATCGGATAATGCGCCCGTTTTAAGTAAAAATCGACAAAAAAGGCGGAAAATCCGCAAAAGCGTGAAAAAAGGGCGCCGAGAATCGGGGTATAATTACTAACACAACGATTCGAGGTGTTTTTTATGCGCGTATTTCAGTTTCTAGACGGTGTGTTCGACGCAATCCACCCTTCTATCATCGTCATTGTCGGCCTTGCCCTTTTGGCGATCGATTTCCTGATCGCCCTCCGTGCAGAGCGGGAAAACGTCTTTGCCGCCCTGGCTTTGCTGACGGGCGGGCTGTGTTTTCTGCCCGCGCTGCTCTCCGCGCGGTTTTCGCAAACGGACGCCGCGGTGTACGCGCTCCTGCTTGCCATCGCGGCCGCTCTCTGTTACGTATGTTTGTTCGCGGCGCTGCGCGCGAAGGAGCGCCGCCGTGCAAGGCGCGAAGAACGCGCGAAGGAACGGCGGCGGGCGGTGTTCACCCTGCCCGACAAAGAGAATACGTTCGTGCGCGATCGTCTGAACACTTCTTTGCGCGCGGACGAGGAACCGCAAGAGGAAGAAGGGGAGTACGATCTCGAAGAGAGCAAGCTCCGCTTGAAACACGTACGGGAAATGCTTGCAAAACTTAAAGCGGCGCCTCTGTCCCCCTCCGATCGGCTGGAAACGGAAGGAATCTCCCGCCTCATTACTCTCTATGCGACGAAAAACAGACTGACGACGAAAGAAGTGCGGGATCTCAACGACTGTCTGTCCGCTATCCTCAAAATGACCGCGAAATACGCGCTTTGAAGGGAACGGGAGAGAGACGAACGAATAAAAATTTACGCGCGCCCGATAAGGCGCGCGTTTTTAGTCGTTCAATCGGCGGTTGCCGGGGTCTCCAAGGGCAGGAGGGAAGAAGTCAGTCTGATCAGCCGGCCGGAAGCCATGGCGGCTCGCAAAGTGCCTCGGTTGACCAAAGTGCCTTCGCGAATGGGAACGGGCTCCGCGGGAATGTCTTTGGTTACGCGCGCGCCGAGCGGAAAGAGGGGCTCTTTGCGCAGTATGACCGCGTCTCCAAGCGCGGCGATGGCGGCGGTGGAATAAGTTTTGCCCGTGTCCGTCACGAGTTTGGTCGCCGTAAAATTTTCCATGACCAGATCGGAGGTGATCCCGAGATAAACGCCCTCCTCCGAATAGACGGGGCGGCCGGTGAAAAAGCGCACGCAGTTGCGGGGAATAGCGGTGCGCAGACGTTTGAGGATCACCGCGTCCTCCACTTCGCCGATACAACCGATTCCGACGGAAAATTCGGTATAATCGTTCTGGACGGGCCCGCTGCTGCAAAGCAAGTACTTGACGGCGCGGGATTTTAAGGAAAGGCACACGCCGCGGCAAACGCCCCGCAGCGCTTTTCCCGAATAGACGTTTTTGCCTACGATTTCGCTGAGTAACATGAGTAGCCTCCGAACATGATGATTTTCATATATTCTATCATACGCCCGTCCATGTGGAAAAAAAAGGGAAATATACGATTTTTTTGTCGGAGTTTCGCCAAAGAAAAGCGTTTACGCTCCTTCTTCGTTTCTCTATCTCCCGTCTTGCCGCCGAAAAAAACGTGAAAAATTTTTGAAAAACCTCTTGACAGACAAAGAAAGCTGTGCTATAATCAAAGCACAAACAGAAATGAAACGTTTCATTTTATCTTAAAAAGCGAAGATGGAAGGAGACGGAGGCGAAAAGAGACGAGGGTAGGGTGCGTGATGAAGAAAGCGACAATTAAAGACGTATGCGAAGCGACGGGGTTGTCGCTGGGCACCGTATCCAAATATCTGAACGGAGGGACGCTGCGGGAGGCGAATCGGGAAAAAATCGATCGGGCCGTGCGTGAATTGGGATATCATGTGGACGAGTATGCGCGGGGATTCATCACCAATCGCACCAAGACGATCGGCGTGCTGCTGCCCGAGTTCGATAATATGTTTTACGCGCGGATCGTCTCCGATATCGAAACGGTTTTAAGCGGTTGCGGTTATGCGGTGACCGTGCGGGAAAGCCGCCGCGACGCCGAGAAAGAACGGGAGGGCATTTTATGGTTCGTGGCGCGGCGTATCGACGCCATCGTCGTCGTACCCTGCCAAAAGAAAGCCGAAGATTACGAATATCTGAAAGATATCGCCGTTCCCGTCGTTTTTCTCGATCATTACGTGGCGGGGCTGAACTGTGAATTCGTCCTTGTCGATAACCGGGCCGTTTCCCGCAAAGCCGTGGAGTATCTGCTCGGCTGCGGACACCGTAAAATCGCCATTGTCGGCGCGCCCGAGGGGGTATATACCTCCGACGAGCGCATGCGCGGCTACCGGGAGGCGTTCGGGGCGCGGGGACTGGCCGTCGACGAGTCCCTCTGTTATCGGGTGGAAGAAAATGTGGACAGCGCTTACCGCGTCATCAAACAGATCTTGCAGGAAAAGCGCTGCACCGCTCTCTTTGCGTCCAATTTTCCCAATACCTACGGCGCGATCTTCGCGGTCAACGAACTGCGCGTGGCGATTCCCGACGAATTGTCCCTGCTCGGGTTCGACGATATGATGTTTACACGCGTCTTTCACCCCAAACTTACCATCGTAGACCAACCGATCGGGCAAATTGCGGAGCTTACCGTCACCCGCATCATGCAGCTTTTAAAACAGAGTGTTTTCGAGTATCGCGTGAACGAACTCGCTTGCAATTTCGTCATCAACGATTCCACGTCTTACAGAAAGTAAACACACAAAAATCTACATTTCCGTTTGTAGATTTTTTTTGGAAATAAAATGAAACGTTTCATTTTTATGGACGGAGGGGAAAATTATGAAAAAGTTGGCGTTATTTTTAGCGGGCGCGTTGTTGTGCGGAGGCGCCGCGGGCTGTTCCAAAGGCGAAGAGAAGCCGGAAACACCGGTCTGGGCAAAAGATAAGGTGCTGAAAATTCTGACGATCGGAAACAGTTTTTCGGACGATACGATGGAATACGTGTGGAAGATCGCACGCAGTTTAGGCGTCGAAAATATAAAACTCGGAAATCTTTTCATTGGCGGTTGTTCGCTGGATACGCATTATGAAAACGCGATGAGCGGCCGGCCCGTCTACGAATACCGGACCAACGCCGAAGACGAGTGGAAAAACGAGAAGGGTTGGGCGATGGGTGACGCGATCGTCTCCGAAGACTGGGACTTCGTTTCCTTGCAGCAATCGAGCGGCGTCAGCGGGGTTCCGGCGTCCTATTCCCGTCTCGAAGAGCTGGCGGCATACGTGAAATCGCTTGCCGGCGCGGAAACCAAGCTGGTCTGGAATATGACCTGGGCGTATCAGGGGGATTCCACGCACGCGGAATTCAAAAATTACGACAAAGATCAGACGGCCATGTATAGGAAGATCGTCGAAACGGTGAAAAGCGAGATCCTTTCCAAAGACGTTTTTTCGGCCGTGATCCCCGTGGGGACGGCGATTCAGAACGTCAGGACTTCCTTTGTCGGGGATACGCTGACGAGGGACGGGTTTCATCTCAATTACAGTTTGGGCCGATATGTGGCGGGGCTCACTCTGGTACACGCCTTGACGGGACTCGATTTGACCGACGATGTGTTTTGCCTCGAGGTATTGAACGAAAAAAGAAAAAAAGTGGCTTTGGAAGGGGCGAAGAACGCCGTAAAGACGCCATACGAGGTTACGCCGTCGCTCTATACGACGTCGGCATAAACGGCACTCACGAGGCGTAAAAGCCTCGCGGCAGATAAAAATTAAATTCGGGGAGGGAAGTTATGAGCAAGACTTTGAAAAGAGCGGGCCTGACGGTGCTGCTGTGTTCGGCGTTGACGGCGTCCGGTCTGTTGGCAGGCGGGAGGAGCGTCGGCGCGAGCGGGGAAGATTTGACGGTCAACACCGCGACGGTGACGAAAAAGGCGATGTATGTCACGGAAAACAGTCCGGAAACGATCGTCAACGGCGATTTTAAGATTCAGAATTTCGCCGACGAGAATTGCGGCTGGAAAGATCAGGGCTGGGGCGGATTCGACAACGAACGCGGCAAGATCACCTATGCGTGGCTGCACGATATGGTGGACGGACTGCCGATCGGTATCTATCAGGACGTGACTGTGGAAAAGAACACCGACTATTATCTGACGTTCAACGCCGCGCAGTCAAAACTCGACGCGGGACGGGCGCTGACGGTGGGTTTATCCGATCCGGCGGCGAAAGCCGAGGGCGGAGAGGAAACCGACTGGACGTCGTATCTCGCGGGACAAAAATGCGAAGTCGCGGGGATCGGAGAAGCGCAGAATTACTATGTCGCCTTCAACTCCGGCGACTACGAGACGGTGCGGCTGCGTTTTGAAACGCAGTATCTGGTGCCGCCCGCAGACAATCAGTTCGGCGGCTTTTTCCTCGACGACGTATCCTTTAAAAAAATTACGGGCGAGGCGGCGCTCAGTCTCGATCTGGAAGCGGGCATAGCCGAAGGCCTGCACAATTATGTATACATAGGCGACGAGGGCAATACGACGCAGGTGACCGCGACGGTGACCAATCTCGCCGATCTCGGCCTGACGGAAGAGGACGTGACGATCGAATTCGCCTCCGAAGCGAATACGGACGTGGGCACGGTCACGGCGGCCGGGCTTGTCACGGCAGGCACGGAACTCGGTCCGATCGTCGTGACGGCGACGGCAAAGGCTACGATCGGCGCTCAGGAAGTGACGGGAACGGCGAGCGTGAAGATCCGCTGCATTTTCCCCACCGACGAGAACGTCTATCTCGACGCGGAGGAAGAGGATCTGCCCTTTGTGACTACGGGTGAGAATCTGCTCTACAACGGCGATTTCGAGGCGGCGGCGATGGACACTTCGACGAGCGACCACACGCAAAAGGCGGACAACTGGCGCTCTATAATCGGCACCTGGATGAATACCGAAGAGAAAGCCGGATTGGACGGCTCCACGGGCGGAAAAATCACGTGGCGGTGGCAGAGCGGACTCACGGAGGACGACTTTCCCGGTTTCTATCAGGACGTAAAAGTCAAAGCGAACACTGTTTATCAGGTATCTTTCATCGTCTTTAACTGGGCGGGCGTACCCAACGGACAAAACGATTTGTACGTCGGTTATCGCGATCCGAACGCGAAAGATATCTGGACGCCCGTGCAGGAATTTGCGATCGCGACGCCCGATATAGGCGTTTCGGTCAATCCCTGGGAAAATTACACCCACGTGACCGCCTATCTCTATACGGGCGGGCTGAGCGAAATCCGGCTGTTTGCCTACGGCCGCGCCCAAGCCGGTCACGACGGCGGCGCGGGCTGGTGGTTCGACAACTGGGAGCTTCTCGAAGTGGCCGACGTCAAGGAGGGAGCGCAGGCGCAAGGGCTGGATACGAACGTGCCCGCGACGCTCCGTGTCGGCAAAAGCGTGGATTTAAAAGCCTATGAGGTGTATGTGCACGATTTCCGCAAAGATCTCGGCGCGGCCTTTACGCCCGCTTATCAAAGCGCCGATCCGGGTATCGCCGCCGTTGAAAACGGCAAGCTTGTCGCCAAGAAAGCGGGAACGGTGCAGATCACCGCGACCGGTACATACGGGGGATTGACGCTCGATAAGACGTATACCCTCACCGTACTGCCCGTGCCGGAATCGCTCGAAGTCAAGGTGGGCGCGGACAACACCGTCAAAGAAGGGCGGGATCAGAAAATCACGGTGACTTTGAAATACAGCGACGGCAGTACGGAAACGATCTCTTCAAATGTCGTCTATTCCGTGTCCGACGACACGATCATCGCCCAGAAGGGAAATACCAACTATCTCGCCGGGAAGAAGGCGGGCAAAGCGACTCTGACGGCGAAAGTGACCGTGGAAGGACAGGAAGTGACGGGCAGCGTGGAGGTGACGGTCGTCGGCGAAAACTCGGGTTCCGAGGGCGGCGGAAAGGGCTGTAAAGGCTGCAAGAGCAGTCTCTCGGCAGGATTCGCGCTCGCTTCCGTGGCGACGGCCGCGGCAGCGCTGGTACTGTTTAGGAAAAAGACCAGATAACAAGGGGAAAAGGAGGAAAAAATGAAGAAATGGATTGCCATGCTCCTGTGCGGGGCGATGAGCGTCGGTGCGCTCGCGGGCTGCGGCGGGAAGGAAAAATATCCCACGGAAGAGGGCGCGACCGTCCTCAAACTTTGGGTGCGGAGTTTCGAGGACTGGGCGGATAATCTGCTCGATAAACAGGTCCGCGAATTCAATTCGATCTTAGACGACGGGATTCAGATCGATCTCAAATTTTACGGCGACGACAACGCCTACGACACCGCGATCGCTGCGGGCTTTGAAAACGAAAACGCGCCCGATATTTTTATGGCGCAGTACGACAGGGTTTACACCTATCTTAAAGCCGGGTACGTCGCGCCGATGAGCGACTACCTCACGGAAGCGGAACTGAACGATTTCCTCGACTCGGTGCGCGAGGACGTGACGTATGTCGATCCCGCCGACGGAAAGGAAAAGATGTTCGCGTATCCTTGGCTGAAAGAGCCGGCGATGATGTTTTTCTATCGCAAAGACCTTCTCGGCCAGGCGGGCGTGGAAAAGGTCCCGACGAGCTGGCCCGAACTGTACGACGCCTGCGCCAAACTCACGAAAGTGATGGACTCCAATCTCAATCAATTCCCGCTCGGAATCCCCACCAACGCCGTCGAGCTCACCTGGACCACGTACGGGATTGTCAAGAATACGACGGGCGGGTACGCGGTGGACGACACCTGGACGCAGTCGCGCATCGAAACGAACGAAGAGGATTTCAAAAAATGCGCGGAGCTTTGGTATACGTTGGCGAAGAACGGATATTCCCCCATCGCGAATCTCACTCCCAACGGGTATACGGACGTATCCGACGCTTTATGCGAAGGCAAGCTGGCTATGTGCCTCGGCGGATCGTGGACGATTGCGAGATTTTATAACTACTATCCCGAGATGATCGATAAGATGGGCGTCGCGGAGGTGCCTACCTACGACGGCGATCAAAGCGGCGTCACTTCCACCAACGGAGGCTGGACGTATGTATTGAGCGGAAAATCGGGGACCGAGAAAAACAAACTCGCTTCCGAGTTTATCCGTTGGCTGCTCTGCGATACGGAAAACGCCGCCCGTTATTTTAAGGAGGCATATAACAGCAAAGCGCCTACGACCAAGAGCCTCAAAACTTACCTGGAAACCAATCCGGGAGAGGTCAAACCGGAATGGGTGAAACTGGTCAACGACGTAGCGCAAAAGGCCGAGTCCGCGCCCCGCTGCGCCTGGTCGATCTCCAATCAGCTCGGACAGCTCTTTGAATACATGCTCAATCACGCGGGAGAAAACAGGACGTTCGATTCTATGTTCCGGGAAAAGATCAAGGAAGTGAAGGACAATATCGGCGCCACGATTTCTCAGAGCGGATACGAAAGCAATCCGCAAGTCAAAGCGGAGTAAAAAGAATCGGTTCCCGTCGCCGTAGGCGGCGGGGCCGCTCGAACAGGGAGGGGAAGAAAATGAAAATACGCGATTTTGCATTCAGACCGTCCGACAAATTCCGCTATCGGGAATGGAAAACGGCGGTACTGATGATTCTGCCGGCGTTCTGCATTCTCTGTACCTTCGGAACGATTCCGCTCCTCATGGCGATCGTCAGAAGTTTCCGGGACTACAACACTAAGCTGTTTGCGGGAATGGATAATTTCGTGAAAGTGCTTTCCGACGCCACGTTTGTCAAATCTTTCCGCAACGTATTCCTCATCGGCGGAATCTGCGTGATCGCGATGATGGTGCTTTCTTTCCTCTTCGCGCATCTGCTTGTGAAACTGCCCCGGCGGTTTGGAAACGCCGTGAAGATTCTCGTCTATATTCCCTGTATCATTTCGGGCGTCGTCACGGCGATCATTTACACCTTTTTGATGAATTACGGGGGCGGGCTCATCACTTCGCTTCTTTTAAAACTCGGCCTTAAACCGATCGCTCTCACCAAAGAAGGTTTCTGGCCGTACGTGTGCATCATCGTGCCGACGCTTTGGGGCGGGCTGGGCTACAATACGCTCGTCATGCTCGCGGGGCTTTTGGATATACCGAAATCCTATTACGAAGCGGCGCGGCTGGACGGGGCGGGGAAGCTGCATCTTGTCTTTCACATCACGATCCCCTGTATGCGCAACTATTTTGTGCTCATGCTCGTCAATCTCGTGACCGGGTACATGCAGATGCTCGATATTCCCTATCTGATTACGGGCGGCGGGCCGGACAATCAGACGATCACGCCCGCGCTTTTTCTCTTCGCGAGCTTTCGCGATTCGAGCCGTACGCCGAACGTGACCATCGCGGGCGCTCTGCTCGTGATGCTGCTCATCGTCGCCATCAACGGCGTTGTGTTCCTGCTCATACGTTCTAAAAAATCGGAGGCGGACTGACGTGGATAAAACAAACTCTGTTTTTGTAAAGAGCATAGGGGGGAAAAACGGCGCGAAGATCAAAAAATGTTTTTTCAAAGGCTTGTCCGTGCTCGTCGCCGCTCTCGTCGCGTTCCTCATTCTCTTTCCCATCATCTGGATCGTGCCGTCCGCTTTCAAACCTCGGGGAGAGCTGTTTGCCCTGCCCAATCATTTCTTCCCTCAAAAGGCGACGCTCGACAATTTTTCCGCGGTTTTTCAGATGAATCTCAACGGATACAGCTATGTGCGAAGTTTAGTCGTCACCACGCTTGTCTCCGTCGCCGCGACGGTGCTTGCGTTGACGGTGAATATCCTCGCCGGCTACGCGTTCGCGCGTATCGAGTTTAGAGGCCGGAATATTTTATGGATCTATTTCATCGTCTCCATGTTCGTGCCGGGAATTACGATTCAGCTCACCTCTATCAAGGTCGTCTCTTCCCTGGGCATGATCAATACCCCTTGGGTGCTCATTTTGCCGGCGGCGGCGAACAGCTATCAGATCTTCTTTTTCCGGCAGTTCTATCTCGGTTTTCCGGTCAGCGTGGAAGAGGCGGCCGCCATCGACGGCTGTTCGAGATTCAAAAGTTTTTTGAAAATCGCTTTTCCCATCAGCGCCACGCCTTTGGTCGTGCTCGGGATCGGGTGTTTTATGGGAAACTACAACAGCTATATCTGGCCGGTGCTCACGATCAACGACAACGTGAACCTGACGCAGGTCATGCAGATCATCAAACTCATGGAAAGCAGTCTCGTGGCGAGGCACGGTTACGGCGTCGTCATTGCGGCGACCTTGATTTCCATTATCATTCCCATCGGCGTGTTCGCCGTGTTTCAGAAGAAAATCATCGCGGGGATCGCGATCACCGGACTTAAATAAACTTCGGCGTTTGCGGGCCGGGAAACAAGGAGAAAAGGAATTTATCATGCGTATAAAAATAGGGATCCGTCCCATTATCGACGGGCGGGGAACGGTACGGGAACAACTGGAAACAAAGACGGCAAATATGGCTCTGGCCGCAAAACGGCTCATCGAGTCCCGCGTCTACGGCACGGACGGGAAACCCGTAGAGTGTCTGATCGGTTCCACGTCGATCAGCTGCCGCGCGGAGGCGGCGAAAGTGGACGCGGAATTTTCCGTTCAGAACGTAGTCGCGACGCTCAGCGTCACGCCCGTATTCTGTTACGGCACGGAGACGCTCGATTTCAGCCCCCACACGATCAAAGCGGTATGGGGCTTCAACGGTACGGAGCGTCCGGGCGCGGTCTATCTCGCCTGCGCGATGAGCGGATACGCGGAGTATGGTCTGCCCGCGTTCTCCGTTTACGGACAGAACGTACAGGATTTGGGCGACGACGAGATCCCGGGCGACGTGGCGGAGAAAATACTCGCTTTTGCGCGCTGCGCGCTCGCCGTGGGGGAGATGCGGGAGAAGAGCTATCTTTCGATCGGCGGCGTGGCGATGGGGATCGCCGGCAGTTTCCTCGAACCCAACCTCCTCAAAGATTATTTCGGCATGCATGCGGAATGGGTGGATATGAGCGAAGTGCAAAGGCGGCTGCAAAAAAATATTTACGATGCAAAGGAATACGAGAAGGCGACGCTCTGGGTGCGGGAGAATATCCGGGAGGGCAAAGAATACTACAATGGGCCTTCCGTCCGGCACACGCGGGCGCGGAAGGACGCGGACTGGGAAACGTGCGTGAAGATGGCGCTCATCTTCAAGGATTTAATGCGCGGCAATCCCGCGCTCGAAAAAATGGGCTTCCGCGAGGAAAGTTTCGGGCGCAACGCGATCGTGGCGGGATTCCAGGGACAAAGGCAGTGGACGGATTTCATGCCCAACGCGGATTTTGCCGAAAGTATTCTCAATTCTTCCTTCGATTGGGCCGGACCGCGCGCGCCGTACATATTTGCGACCGAAAACGATACCCTCAACGGTATGACTATGCTCCTTCAACACCTGCTCACCAACCAAGCGAGCGTATTTGCGGACGTGAGGACGTATTGGAGCCCCGAAGCGGTGAAAAGGATCGGCGGCAGATTGGCGGGACGCGCGGCGAACGGGTTTATCCATCTCAACAACAGCGGCGCGGCGGCGCTCGACGGCGCGGGCGTTATGTTAAAAAACGGCGAGCCTGCGATGAAGCCGTGGTGGGAGATCGAAGAAGCGGAGATCGCCGCTTCGCTTAAAGCGACGGAATGGCCGCCGGCCAATCTCGAATATTTCCGCGGCGGCGGATTCAGTTCCCATTTCGTGACGCGCGCAGAAATGCCCGTCACTTTTGCGCGGCTCAACCGCGTCAAAGGTCTCGGTCCCGTCTTGCAGCTCGCGGAAGGGTATACGGTCGATCTCGACGACGATCTGCTCGCGAAGATCGAAAACCGTACCGATCCCGCCTGGCCGTCCACCTTTTTCGTGCCCACGCTCACCGGCCGCGGCGCGTTCAGAAGCGTCTACGACGTCATGGCGAACTGGGGCGCCAATCACGGCTGCTTCACCTACGGTCACGTCGGCGGAGATCTGATTACCCTCGCCTCTATGCTCCGTATCCCCGTAAGCATGCACAACGTCCCCGCGGAACGGATCTTCCGGCCCCATGTTTGGGGCGCGTACGGCACCGACGACGCGGAGGGCGCGGACTATCGGGCGTGCGCCGCGTTCGGACCCTTGTACCGGTAACATAAGGGAGATAAACAATGCTGAAAGCGAAAATTTCTCCGTCGATGATGTGCGCGGACTTTTTAAATGTCAAAGCGCAGTTGGCGGAACTCGAACAGGCTGGCGCGGACTATCTGCACCTCGACGTCATGGACGGACATTTCGTGCCCAATCTGATGATGTTCGACGGACTGATCCGCGCCATGCGCGCGGCGACTTCTCTGCCTTTCGATTGGCATTTCATGGTCGAGACGCCCGAAAATAAGCTCGATTGGTTCGATATCCGCCCCGGCGACCTCGTCAGCGTCCATATAGAAAGTACGCCGCACCTCTATAAAGCGCTGCAAGCGATTGAAAGCCGCGGCGCGCTCGCGGGCGTTGCGCTCAACCCTGCCACCTCCGTTTCCGCCCTGGATGCGGTCGCGGAGGAAATAGACGCCGTACTCGTGATGACCGTCAATCCCGGATTCGCCGGCCAGAAACTCATCGAAGCGGGGATAAAGAAAATTCGCGCCGTGCGCGCAAAATTCGACTCGCTCGGCCGTAAGGACACGATCGTGGAAGTGGACGGCAACGTGAGTCCCGACCACGCGCGGCGCATGCGCAGAGCGGGCGCGGACCTGTTCGTCGCGGGGACGAGCAGCGTCTTCCGCCGCGGAGCGACGATCGGGGAAGGAATGACGGAACTCAGAGAATATATCCGCAAAGGGGAGGAAGAAGATGAACGGAAAGAAGATTTATAAACTTTCGGCGTTGACTCTGACCGCCGCCGTGTCGCTCGCGGGCAGCGGGTGCGCTACGGAGGACGACGGCGGGTACTACGAGGAAAAGTATACGAATCCGCTCGCCGACCGCGACGTGGGCGGGATCGACGCCTTGTACCTCGAAGAGAGCGCGGATAAAATCATTCTCGAAAACGAAAATATCCGTATCGTGCTCGCACGCAAAAACGGCGCGGTCTCCGAGCTCGTCAACAAGGAAAGCAAGGTGTATCTGACTAAAACGGGCGACGCCGTACCGGTGCGTATCAACCGCATTCGCAGCGGTTACGAGGTCTCCGATACGAATTATATTTCGTTCGAGTACGCCGTTGCGGAAAATTCCCAGAGCCGGAAGGCGGTGAGAATGAAATGGACGTACGGCGACGGCGTGGCGGTGAACGCTACCGTGGGATTGAGCGAGGGCGCGAACGAAATCGTGTTCCGGCTCGCCGTAGAGAATAACGTCCTGCAAACGAAGGACGGCGTTCCCTCCGCCTGCGTCTACAACGTCGAATATCCGATCATCAACAATATCGACACGCTCTATAAAAAAGAGACGGACTATTTTCTCAGTCCGTTTACGACGGGATACCTGTTCCATAACCCGATCGAAAATTTTAACGGGGATTTTCCGGGGATCACCAAGAATTACGGACTCTATCCGTCGGGCTGGGAATACCCCATGCAGTTCCAGAGCTATTTTTCGGAGGGGATCGGCGGTTTTCAGTTTCTGACGCGCGACGGCGGGGATACGATCAAGAGTTTCACCTTCACGGGACAAAACGGCAAAATCCGCTCGTCGATCTATCATTATCTCGACGACGTGGGAAAGAAGCACTATTCCTTCGATTACGACGTCTCCATCGGCAACCTCACCAAAGGCGTATGGTACGAATCGGCGGAAAAGTATAAAGCCTGGGCGCTTACACAGGACTGGGCGACGAAAAAAGGCAAACTTTCCGAGCGCGCCGACGTCGATAAAACTTTCTACGAAGACATAGCGATGTGCAATTTCTGTTTCCCCTATACCGGCGAGTACACGGAGGCGAAGCAAAAAGCGCTCTACGAGACGACGAAAGGGAGTTTAAAGGGCGGCAGGATTCTCAACGTCGCCTTCGGTAACCCGGATTATTATACGGATAAACTGTTGAATTTATCGCGGGAAAATAAAGATTATTTCGTCTTTTTCGAGTTCCCCGATTTTCATTCCGTCGCCTCGGCAAACGCCAATCCCGCCGAGTGGCAGACCGCCGTCAGGACCTTTGCCGCCGATACCTCTTCAACGATCTACAACGTCAACGGAGTTTTATACTTTTACGAGTGCGCTTCCTCCCGCGACTATCTCGATCGGTTTTTGGAAAAGGAACAGTCTTACTTTGAAAAGTACGGCGTCAGCGGCTACTATCACGACGTGGGCGTGGCGGCGGTGCACCCCAAACAGTGTTTCAACACCGCGCACGCGCACGGCACCCGCGTCAATGTCGTTTCCGATTACGTGGAACAGATGCGGCTGACGCGCGACCTGGCGCAAAAGAACAACGGCGGGATCTACGGCCAGGAACTGATTTTCGAGCAGATGCTGCCCTACATAGATTTCTATCAGGCGCGCGCCAACGCGGAGGAGCTCGGCTGGATGGAAAGTGATCGAGTCCGCAGTCTCCTCGAACAGGAAGAGTGCGAGAAAGTCAGTCTCTTCGATTATGTCTACGGCGCTTACGGCGCCAAAAGGCTGGACGGATTTCTCACCGCCGATCCCGTCGTGGGGGACGGATACTATTACGTCGCCGCGTACACCGTCTTGAACGGCGGTATTCCCGAATATAACTACGAATTTTTCACGAAAAAGGATTATCTCGAACCGGGCGACTATGAGGCGGGGAGAATGGAGTATCTCGGTGATCTCTACGAAATGCGCAAAACGTTCGGCAACGGGTACCTCGTCTACGGCGACATGGTGAAACCGCCTAAAACGGGTACGGAGAGCATGCTCTACGAATACGCGCTGACGCGCTTCGAGGGAACGAAGAAAAAAGAAGGGTACGCGCGCTTCGACGACGTGATCTCGGCCGCTTATCGCAAGGACGGTAAAATCGGTATTTTCCTCGCCAACGTCACGGACAACCGGGTGCCGCTCAAATTCATCGTCGACGCTCTGCGCGATTACGGAATAGAGAAGGGAACGGTCACGCTCACGACAATGGACGGAAAGAAAGAATTGTCGCGCGTGGAGAAAGGAAAGGCGAAGATCGATCTGACGCTTGCGGAACGCGAAGTCGTGCTTTTGGAAATAGTAAATTGACGGCGTTTATAGGGCGAAGAATAAAAAGGGAGGGGCAGGTATGCGGAGAGTGTTTGTTCTCGGCAGCATCAATATGGATCTGACAATGTACGCCGGGCGAATGCCCAGGCTCGGCGAATCGGTGGTGGGGCACGGCTTTGTCGCGACACAGGGCGGCAAAGGCGCCAACCAGGCGGCGGCGTGCGCCAAGCTCGGCTGCGAATGTCATTTTCTGGGCGCGGTAGGGACGGACGCGTTCGGCGCAGACCTGGTACGCTCTCTTGCGGACTACGGCATCGTCACGGACGCCGTGCGGCGCAGAAAGGGAGTGGGAAGCGGCACCTGCATGATCATCGTGGACGAAAAGGCGAAGGACAATTTTTTATTGGTAGACCTCGGCGCCAACGCGCAGGTGGACGCAGGGCAGGTCGTAAAATATCTGAAAGAAAACGCTTCGGCGGGTGATCTGTTCGTCACTCAGCTCGAAATCAATCTCGACGCGGTGGCGGCCGGCTGTGCCGCCGCCAAAGAAATGGGTATGTACGTGATTCTCAATCCCGCGCCCGCCGCAAAGGTCGGTTCGGAAATTTTATCCCGCGTCGATCTGATCGTGCCCAACGAGACGGAGGCGGAGTTCTATACCGGGATACGGATAGAGACGCAAGCGGACGCGCAGGCGGTCGGAGAGTATTTCCGGCGCAGGGGCCCGAAAGAAACGATCGTCACGCTCGGCGCTCGCGGCTGCGTCTACGCCGCGGAATGGAAGATAAAGTTTTTCCCCGCCGAACGGGCGGAAGCGGTCGATCCGACTTCGGCGGGCGACACGTTTATCGGCGGGCTCGCCGCAAAGCTGTGTAGGGGAGAGACGATAGAGACGGCGATCGCGTACGCGGCCAAATGCTCGGCGATCACGGTGACGAGACGAGGCGCCGCCGTTTCCATTCCCACCGCCCGCGAAGTCGAAGAAATATGGAATTTATAAGGAGTAAACAATATGCTCGACAAATTGCCTTACGAAATAGGCGTGGAAACGCGCATGATTTCCGCGGAGAATCCCACCGGAGCAAAAGGCGGCGCCTGCCGCGCCGAGGTCGATCCCGAATCGCCCGATAACTATTGGAGCAAAAACGCCAAAGAGAAAGGCTGGAAAGTCCGGCCCTTTATCCGTATCGCGCCCCGCGCCGCCGTGCTTTTGGCGGATATAGCGGGCCCGGCGGTCATCAAACAAATCTTTTTGACTTCTGACAGAGAACGCTTTTCGGAACTCGTGCTGCGGATTTACTGGGACGGGGAAGAAGAGCCTTCCGTCGAATGTCCTTTGGGCGCGTTCTTTTGTATGGGGCACGATTGCTGTAAGCATAACGTGTATTCCCTGCCCGTGGTCGTAGCGCCGCATACGGGCTGCAACGCTTACTGGGCGATGCCTTTTCGTAAGCGGGCGCGCATCGAGATCGAAAATCAGAGCGACACGGCGACGCAGATTCTGGCCTATAAAATTCTCTATCAGCTTCGGGAAGTCCCGGCGGAAGCGGGTTATTTTCACGCGCAGTACCGCCGTACGCAGACGAGCCGCGAGTTTCCCGAGCACACGATCCTCGACGGCGTGCGCGGCAAAGGCGTATATGTGGGCACCTATCTCGCCTGGACGGTTTTGAGTTCGGGCTGGTGGGGGGAAGGAGAAGTCAAGTTCTATCTCGACGGGGACGAGGAATACCCTACGATCGCGGATAACGGCACGGAGGATTATTTCGGCGGGGCCTGGAATTTCGGCGGCTACGGCGTTCTCGGAGACAAGCCGGAACAAACCTTTCATTCCCCCTTTTTGGGGGTGCCGCTCGCTAAGACGAATTCTTCCTTCGGTCCGAAAAAGATCGGCATGTACCGCTTTCATATGCAGGACGGCATCGGGTTTAAGGAAAATATCAAAGTGACCGTGCAGACGCTCGGCTGGCCGCAGGGGGGAAAATATAAGTACAACGCCGAGGACGTCGCGTCCGTCGCCTTTTGGTATCAGACGGAACCGCACGCAAAATTCCCCGTTCTCCCCGACGCCTCCGCGCGCAGGGAGCACTGAAAATAAATTTCTGTCCCGCAGGAAACGCGCAAGAGAAGTCTCTTTGAAAAAGTCTGCTCTTGCGCTCGTTTTTTGGGGAAAAGAGCGGAAAAAGAGTCCGTGTGCGAAATTTACCGGGGAACTTAAAAAAATTTTAAAAAGGCATATAAAAACGCTTGCCAAAAGCAAAAAACTTTGCTAAAATAACACAAGTAAAAGCAAGGACAATCTGAATATTGGGGTGTCGCCAAGCGGTAAGGCAACGGACTCTGACTCCGTCATTCGTTGGTTCAAATCCAGCCACCCCAGCCATCAGGCACTATATTTTACGGAATTTTAAAATTCCCGCAAAGTATAGTGCTTTTCTTTTTGCACATAATGCTTTTAAGCGAAAGAAACCGCGGAAGATAAACTATGAAAAAGTTTTCCTGCTAAACTTTTTGAAAAAATATCGAAGCTATTTGCAATTAAAATTCTCCAAATCGGGCTTTGCCGTCCATAAACACAGACTAAAAACCGATCAAATGTCTTAAATGTGATAATATTAAGAAAGTAAGATGAAAAATAGGTGAAAGCACTTGACGAGACGGGGGGGGGTGATATTATTTATTTGCGTGATAGTATTGCTTCATGAGCGAACGGAGAGAAAATCACGATCGCGTTCAAACGACGAAAACGCGGGAAATAAAATTTTTATCACCTTGTGTTAACCCGATCGAAAGTGAAAAAAGAGTAGATCCGGGTAAAAAATAACTCTCCGTTAACGATAACGACAACAGTAATACAGGAAAAAAGGAAGAAAAAGCATTTTGTGTCACGGGTACTGTAAACGGGTTGAACAATGAAAAAAATGAGAGTGACAGTGCGGGACGTGGCGCGGGCGGCGCAGGTAACGCCGCAGACTGTATCGAGGGCGATCCGAAATGCGCCCGAAGTTTCGGCGGAGACGCGGGAAAGGATATTGAAGATTGCCGCTCAACTGAATTATGTAAAAAATAATACGGCAACTTCTCTGCGCAGCGGAAACAGCAGGCTGATCGTCATCATTTACGATCATCTCGTCAACGTATACTTTTCCATTATGATCGATTATTTGCAGGCCTGTTTTAAAAAACGAAATTATTCCATACTGATGTTATCGGTTACGCAGCACCAGCTCGACCGTTCCGCTTACGAATTCGCCATAGCGCATAATGCCGCGGGAGTCGTGAGTTTTTTGGAACCGAGCAAAGAGATCGCGGATATGCTCGAAAGTTTTGTCGTTCCGATCTTGCTTTTTGGCAGACGCACGGAGATGACCTCGATCGATTATGTCCGTACCGACGACGAAGAAGGGGGCAGGCTGGCGGCGCGCTGGTTTTTGGAACACGGCTGTAAACGTCCCGTCTATGTCGGCATCGGAGCCACCGCTTCCTGCGCATACGACCGGTTTGCGGGCTTTTACGGGGAGTGGGAAGGCGCGGGATTGGAAAAACCTCTCGTTATAGATGCATCAGTTCCTTTTGAAAAGCATTTTTCTGCACTTTTTGCAAATACTACATTTACGCCCGATTCTTTCTTCTGTTTTAGCGACATGCTTGCTCTCGACGTGCTGTGCCTGTTGGAAAGATCGGGGATCACGGGAGTACAGGTCGTCGGCTTCGACGATATCCAGGAAGAAGTGCACATTCCCAATCGTTTTGTTTCGATAGGTACAAATAAGCGCGCAATGGCGGAACGGGCGGCGGAGATACTCGTCTCACGGATAGAGAGCGGCAGGGGAAGGCCCGTCGCGGAGACTTTCGAAGTATTCCTGGTTGAAAACCGTTTGTCGTAACGCCGGCCGTTTGGGCTTGTTACCCCCCTTCCGAAAACATGAAAATAACGAAGCTGTTTGCGTTTGTGTTTCCGTTAACGATAACGGAAGGCGGGGGCGACGGGGAGCCGGTTGGGTGCGCTTTGAGCGCGGGAGCGCGAATCATCGGAAAATCTGCCCGACAAGGGGTAAGAAAAAATAGAGCAAGGAGGACGATGTATGACATGACGGAAGCGGATACTGTGTTCGATAGAGATAGATCCGTAGCTGCGTTTCGCGCCGGTTTCATGCCGATGATCAGGCGGAGCGCAAAGGGGTTTTCAAATGGACCCGAAATTTCGATTCAAATTAAAAATTATATTGTAGGAGGCAATTTATGAGAAAAACTTTCAAGATCGCGTGCTCTTCCCTGCTCTGTCTGTTCCTGACGGCGGGCACTTTGAGCGCATGCGGAAAAACGGAAACTTCCGACAGCGGCAGTACGAGCGCTTTCACCTGGACGGGCTTGACGAACGTGACGGTGGCGGCGGGCGATCCGTACGACCTCATGGACGGCATCACCGTCAAGAATTCCAAAGGCACGGATATTACGTCCAGCGTCGTGGTACTCACGCTCGACGAGAACGAGAAAGAGCTCACCGATCTCGGCGTATACGAGGACTTCGAGGATTTCAACTATAATCTCACCGGCGCCTATACGGTCTATTACATGGCTACGGAGGGAGACACCAAAGAGATCAAAAATCGCGAAGTGACCGTTACCCAGCAGCACAACATCGCCAACGGCGATTTCTCGATCGTCAATAAGACCGGGTTCTATAACTGGCAGCTCGACGTTCCCGGCGGCGGCACGACGCTCGAAAAAGTGAAGGAAAACGGCGTCGAAAAACCCAAGTTCAACATCACGGGCATCGGCAACGCCTGGTATGCCCTGCAATACATCTCTTCCTGCAATCTCAAAGAGGGCGAGACGTATAAAATCACCATCCGTGCCAAATCCTCCAACGGAAAATCGGTCGCGTTCGGGTTCGAAGACGTCGCGAATGGGTATGCGATGATGCAGGGCCTTACCGCCTACACCCTCACCGATTCCTACGCCGATTACGTCAGCTACTACACGGCGAATAAGGACTATACGAACGCCAAAGCGGTGCTCTATATGGGCTATATGCTCGAAGGAGACGCGGCTGCCAGCTACGACGTGACGCTCGACAGCATCAGAATCGAAAAAGTCCAGAAATGCGCGGAAGTAACGTTCACGGGCGTCGACAAGGTTTCCTTCGACGCAGAGTCCAAAGAACTCAAAGACTTCATCGCGGATCCGACCAAAGGCGTCAAAGCGATGCAGGGCGAGACCGATCTTACCGACCGTATCAAAGTGATGGGTAAGGTTTCCGAAAAAGTCTTGGAGAACACCAACTACACGCTTGCTTACGTCGTGGAAAACGACAATGGCCCCGCGGCGATCGCTTATCGCACCGTCTCCGTCCGTCTCATGAGAGAATTCCCGTACAGCCTCGTCAACGGCAAGTTCGATCAGAATATTCTCTACTGGACGCAGGACGTGAACGCGCAGAACCCCGGCAAAGCGAAATTTGAATGGGCCGCCGGCGACAACAACGAAGGCGCGGCCAAGATCACGATTGAAAATCCCTCGACCGACGGCTGGCATATCCAGTTCCGTCAGGACGTCTCGATGGACGCGAAGACCAACTATATCATCAAAATTCGTGCGAAAGCGAGCGTCAATCGTTCGATAAACCTGGAACTCAACACGGCAGATGGCGGTAAGCCTTCCTACACGATCAATCTGGGTACGGAATACACCGACCAGGAGATCTATTATACGGCTCCCGCCAAGACGACGGGCTTCCGCTTCCTGCTTGGCGGCGGCGGTACGGCCAATAAAGACAGCGTCATCTGGCTCGATTCCGTGGAGATCGTCAAGAATCCCGACCAGACGCAGTACGAAGCCTGGCAGATGATCAACCCGACTTTCGCGCAGGGCATGAAAAACTGGGGCTCCGAAGGCACGACGTTCACCGCGGGCAGCGACGCAAACGGCACGTATGTGTCGACGACGTTCGAGAAAGACACCGGCGCGGGCTGGAATATTCAGCTTCGCCAGGACGCCAAGCAGTTCAAGGCGGGCGTGAAATATAAGCTCATCGTCAAGGCTTCTTCCAGCGTCGAGCGCGACGTCAGCTTCGAAATCAATCCCAACAACGGTGATTGGAGCGCTTCGAGCAAATTCCATCTTACCTCGCAGGTACAGGAATTCGAGTATGAATTTACGCCTACGATCGATACGAAGGGTTCGCGCGTGGGCTTGCTGCTCGGCGGCGCCGGTATCAAGGATTCTACGTTCAAGATCTATCGCTTTGAGATCGTCGAAGTTCCCGCCGAACAGGCATAAAGATTGAAAAGGAGAACGATGAAAAAAATTCCGACATTATTATTGGCTGCTTGCATGCTGATAGCGGGCTTTGGGAGTTGCGGGAAACCGTCGGACTCCCAGAGCTCGGCGCCGGAGTCGACGGAATATTCCAATCCCGTTTATTCGCCGGTGTTTGCCGATCCCTGCGTCATCGAGTACGAAGGCAAATATTACGCGTATGCCACGGAGGATTACGGCGAATGGAAGCCGAGCGACGATCCTCTCGAATACGAGTCCAACAAGAAGATCGTACCCATTCTCGAATCGGACGATCTCGTGCACTGGTATTTCAAGA
This sequence comes from Candidatus Scatosoma sp., assembly GCA_048465415.1. Lineage (GTDB taxonomy): Bacteria > Bacillota > Clostridia > Christensenellales > Borkfalkiaceae > Scatosoma. The sequence continues at coordinate 21,565 of DBFWLO010000009.1, read as the reverse complement.
AAGCCGCGTTCAACGCTTCGCAGAAACCCGGCTGGGGGACGTACGGCGCGAACGTCTGGGCACCCGACGTGGTACAGATCGGCGATACGTTCGTCATGTATTACGCTCTTTCGATCTGGGGGGATCCCGATCCGGGCATCGGCATCGCGACGGCTTCCCACCCGCTCGGCCCCTGGACGGATCAGGGCAAGCTCTTCACGTCGAGCGAAATCGGCGTCAATAACTCGATCGATCCCGCGGTGTTTCACGGCCAGGACGGCAAGCTCTATATGATCTGGGGCAGCTTCCGCGGACTCTACGGCGTTGAGCTCACGGAAGACGGACTCGCTCTTAAAGGCGGCCTGGAAGAAGCAAAAGCTAACAAGACGCTCGTAGCGGGGCTGGATACTTCTCACCCCTTCACGATCTCCACTTACGAGGCGCCGTATATCGTCTATAAAGACGGCTACTATTATATGTTCGTTTCCAGCGGTTCCTGCTGCGAAGGGGTAAATTCGACCTATCACGTGCGCGTGGCGCGTTCGCAAAACCCGCTCGGCCCCTATTACGACGATACCGGAAAAGACATGTGCGGCGAATCCCGCGGCGCGATCGTCGTGCAGGCAAGCGAAAAATTCGTCGGCGTGGGACACAACGCCGTCATTCGGGACAAGGCGGGGGATTGGTATATTCTCTACCACGGCTTCGATACCGCGGAAGACTCGATGTACGGGAATTCCAACCGCCGCACGCTGCTCATCGATAAACTCGATTGGAACGGTGATTTCCCGCAGACCAAAGATAAAATCGCCGGTACGAGCGGTATGCCCCTTCCGAAAGTCAACTGACAAAAGACCGCGGCGAGCGATCGCCGCGGGAGAATTTCCGTCTCTATGATGCGTTTTTTGTCATATAGACAACCGACAGAACAAATATAAATATTTTTTAAAGAGGTCATTATGAAAAAGAAATTTCTCACAGGTATGCTTTCTCTTTTGATGGCTGGCACCCTGGTCTTCGGACTTACGGCATGCGGCGGGGGCGGCGACGAAGACGAGAGCGGCGCGACCGGCACGGTTTCGCTGGAACTTTGGACGCCGATCACGGGCGCCGATCTCACCGTCTTCAATCGTATGATCACGAAATTCAATCAGAGCCACAAAGATGAAATTTTCGTCGATCACAAACCGAATGTGCGCGACACGCATTACCAGAATCTGAAAAACAACATTCCCAGCAACGGGCCGGACCTGGCGATCATTCACAGCCAGCTCGTTAAAAACTATGCGGAAAACGATTACATCGTGCCCATCGACAGCTCTTTCTTCACGAAAGAGACCATCGATCCCGCCGGTTATCAGAACAATGTCATGTCCACCCTCGTCGAGGGCGAAAGCTCTTACTACGGCTTCCCGCTCGACATTCACCCGATCGTGCTCTATTACAACAAGGCGATCGTCGGCGACAACAAACTTCCCGCCAACTACACCGAACTGATGACGCTGGCGCAGAAGCTGACGGGCGGCGACGTATGGGGACTGCCCATTTGCCCGCTCTGGCCGACCGAGTTCACCTATACCACCGCGCTCTATCAGGCGGGCGGCGAAGAGATCGATACGGCGACGAGTATGCCCAAATTCAACTCTGCGGAAGGCGCCGAGGCGGCGGAAAAACTGCGCGACATCATCTATAAGTACAAAGTGTCGCCCGCGAATTTGCAGACGGACGCTGATCTCGGGTTGTTTACGCAGGGCAAGGCGGCCTTCCACATTCAGGGCTGCTGGTCTCTCCTCGCCCTCGAAGAAGCGCTCGGCGACAACCTCGGCGTGATGAGCCTTTCGGGCATGCTCACCGATAAGACGGGCGGAAACAGCCAGCAGGTGATGGCGCGTTCGCACGTGTTCACCGTCGCCAAGCAGAAGCGCAAGATCAGCCAGCGCAAAAAGGAAGCGATGGTCACCTTTATCAAATGGATGGGTGAAAATTCCGCCGAATGGTCGGGCGCGGGACAGATCCCCGCTTACAATGCGGCGCGCGAGACGGACGAGTTCAAGAACGCGCCCTATGTGAACGAGTTCGGCGATCCGAGCGTATTCCGCACCGCGGCCTCCGCGACCTATTTCGAGTCGGGCTACGAGACCGTGTTCCAGTATGTGACGACGATCATGACGAACGCGAATTCCAACATCGCGGAGCAGCTGAAAGCGGCGGAGGAAGAAGCCAAAAAAGCGGTCAATACCGAAATGTACGGTTAAACCGGAAAATGCGTATATGAGGTGAGGCTCCTATGAAATCAACACACACGAATGCGTCTGAGAAACCCGTTCTCAGAAAGCTGGTGCTTTTTAAAAGGCAATTCTACGGTTTTCTGTTTGCGGTTCCTTTCCTGGTGATCTTCGCCATGTTCTTTATCTACCCGTTTTTCAGAGGGATAGTGCAGAGCTTTCTTAACAGAAAAGGTGAATTCGTCGGGTTTCAGAATTACAAAAATATTCTTATTAATCCCGATTTCACTTACAGCGCCGATTTCTTCCGAGGACTTAAAAACACACTGACCTTCGTGGTGTTTTCCGTGCCGCTCTTAATCGTCATTCCGCTCTTTATAGCCATTTTGCTGGATATCAAGCCCGTGGGCTATAAGTTCTTCCGCGCTTTGCTGTTTATGCCGACGGTATTTTCCATTTCCGCCGTGATTCTCATGTGGAAGCGCGTCCTCGAAGTGGAAACGGGCTTTATCAACGGATTCCTCAAAGCGCTCAACCTCGATCAGATCAACTTCTTGGGTTCGCAGCCGTGGGCGTGGATCTCGCTCCTCGTCGTCACCGTCTGGTGGACGATGGGTACAAACATCGTCATTCTCGGCGCGGGGCTGAAAAATATCGACAAGGCCGTCTATGAGGCGGCGTCGATTGACGGCGCTTCCTATGTGCGGACGGTTTTTTCGGTCACGCTGCCGTTGATGATGGGGCAGATCTTCGTCGTGTTCATCATGACGCTGCTCGCTTCTTTCAACGTCTACGGACAGCCCGCGCTGCTCACGTCGGGCGGGCCCAACCGAAGTACGCAGGTGCTTCTCATGGTCATCATCGACAACCTGTTCGATCGTCCTTACGTGGCGGCGGCCATGGCGCTGATGCTCGGCGTCATCATGATCGTCATCAGTCTGGGACAGGCGGCCATTGCGCGGCGAAGGAGCAAAGAGTGATATGACACAGACAGTAAAGACAAAACTCAATAGCGGAGAACGCCGCCGCAAGATCGTAGCGCTTGTTCTTTTGATACTGATCAGCGCGCTGTGTGTTCTGCCTCTCTTGTGGGCGTTCGGCACGTCGTTTAAGAAAAACGCTCTGACCGACGTGATGTCGATCATTCCCAAAGAATTTTCTTTCAACAATTATATCCAGCTCTTTTCCAACAAGGAAGCGCCGGTGTTCCGCTGGATGCTCAACAGCATCCTCATTTCCGGCGTGCACACCGTGCTCTATCTCGTGATCGCGGCTTTGGCGGGCTTCGCCTTCGGCGTGGCCGAGTGGAAAGGGCGCAACGTCGTGTTCGGGCTTCTGCTGGCGACGGCGATGATCCCCAACATCATCAACCTCGTTCCCCTCTATCAGTTCATCACCGACATGAACCTCAACGGCAACGCGCTCGCGCTCATTCTGCCGGGGCTGGGCGGCGTATTGTATATGATGCTGATCCGTCAGTATTTCATGTCCGTGCCCAAAGAGCTCATCGAAGCCGCGCAGCTGGAAGGCGCGGGCATGTTCAAGATATTCCTGCGCATCGTAGTGCCGCTTTGCAAGTCGGTGTTCATGGTCTCGGCCATGATGACGTTTATCGGCAGCTGGAACGACTATCTGTGGCCGTCCATCGCTTTGGCGGGCGTCGACACGAAGTATCTCACTCTGCCGCTCGGCATCGCCAAACTGCTCGGCGACAACAACATTCAGTACGGCATGACCATGGCGGGCGCCGTTACTTCCATGCTGCCTACGCTGGTCGTCTATCTGTTCTTGCAGAACAAGGTTATCGAGAGCGTGGCGAACACCGGTTCCAAATCCTGACAACGCTGTATCGGAGAGATTTTATGGATATTACGCAAATTACCGCAACAGACGTTACGAACATCGGAGATCCCTTTGTCCTGCGCGTCGGCAACACTTACTATCTTTATGCAACCTCTTTCTCGGACGGGTTTGACTGCCGCACTTCCAACGATCTCGTCCATTGGTCCGCCCCCGAAAAGGCATACGTCAAGGGGGAGCGCAGTTTCGGCTCTGCCGATTTCTGGGCGCCCGAAGTCGTCTTTCACGGCGGCCGCTATATCATGCATTATACGGCGCGCCGCAAAAAGGACGATACGCTGCTGATCGGCGTAGCCGTCGCCGATCGGCCGGAAGGTCCCTTTATCGATGTGACGGACGGACCGATGTTCGATTTCGGCTACGCGGCGATCGACGGACACGTGTTCTGCGACGGGAAAGAGAAATATCTTTTCTTTTCGAGAGATTGTTCCCAGCACTTCGTGGAGGGCAGGCGGGAGAGCCATATTCTCGCCGTCCGTCTCGACGATTCGCTCACCCGAACGGTGGGCGAACCCGTATTCATTTCCGCTCCAGATTGTCCGTGGGAGACGGTGACGGGGGACACGCGGTGGAACGAAGGTCCTTTTGTCGTCAAGCGCGACGGTATCTATTATCTGATGTATTCGTCGGGCTTTTACGCGGCTTCGACTTACGCGACCGGATACGCCGTTTCCAAAAATCTGCTCGGGCCTTACCAAAAATCTGCGGATAATCCCTTGTTACATTCAAAGGGAAATATCAGCGGGCCCGGTCATAACTGCGTTGTGACGGCGGCGGACGGAACGGATTACTGCGTTTTTCACGTTCATACCGATCCCTCCAATCCCAGTGCGGACAGACGCATGTGTTTTTGTCCCATAGTCTTTGAGAACGGGCGGATCCGTCAGCCGTGAATATTGCGCGCCGCATGCGTTGCGTTTCGGCCGCGCCAAAGGAGTATATATGAGGAAAAAGTTTTTTTCACAGTTTTTTTGCGTTTTATGCGCCCTGTCGTTCGGCTTAGCCGGCTGTGCGACAGGAGGCGCGACATCTTCGGAATCAGATTCGTCGTCCTCCGCCGAACCTGAACCGAACCCCGTATATATCAACAATCCCATTGTCGAGCGCGATATGGCGGATCCGCATATCCTTCGCTGGGAAGATTCGCTGTATATCTATTCGACGGGCGGAAAGATCTCCCGGTCGGACGACGGCGCGACCTGGACGGAAGTGGGAAAGGTCGATATTTCGCCCAAGTGGGGTACTTCCGGCGCGGGATTCTGGGCGCCCGACATCGTTCAAATCGGCGATAAACTGCTGCTTTATTATTCGTTGTCCGTCTGGGATGATCCCAATCCCGGCATTGGCGTCGCCTCCGCGGATCACCCCGAAGGGCCGTGGGTGGACCACGGAAAACTGTTCACTTCCCAAGAGATCGGCGTCGATAATTCCATCGATCCCTGCGTCTTTACCGGTCAGGACGGAAACGTATATATGATCTGGGGCAGTTTCCGCGGCTGTTTCGGCGTAGAACTGACCAAAGACGGACTCGGACTCAAAAATGGTCTCGACTACGCGCGTGAAAATAAAGTCCTCGTCGCGGGAAAAGTGGGGCCGTGGGACGGTTCCACATTCGAGGGTTCTTACGTCATTTACAGGGACGGCTGGTATTATTATTTCGGTTCCAGCGGCACCTGCTGCGACGGACTGAGAAGCACCTATCACGTTCGCGTCGGACGTTCGCGCGATCCGCTCGGGCCTTATCTCGATTCGAAGGGCAGAGCGCTTGCCGGAGCCGGAAACGTGGGAGATCTGGTTCTCGGCGACGGCGGAATGTTTGTCGGCCCCGGCCACAACTCCATTCTGATCGACGACCTCGGCTATTATTATATCGTCTATCACGTGTGGGTGGACGACGAGGGAACGGGAAAGGGAAGATACCTGGCGATGTCCCGCCTGCAATGGGACGAAGAGGGGTGGTGCGCCGTGAAAGGCCTCGCTCCGGGCAAACGCGTCATCGCTCCCTATATCAAAAAATCGAAGTGATCGATTCTGTCTTTTACAAGGGAAAAGCCCCCGCTCTTTGCGAGCGGGGGCTTTGATTTTTTTCGTACAGAATATCCGCCGAAGCCCCTCCGCCCGAATTTTCGGACGGAGGGGCTTTTCATAGAATTATATTTTTTAAGCGCCGACTTTACGGATAAGCGAACGGTAAACGACGGGCGTTTTGTTCTTATTGAGCCGGACGGACAAATGATTGAGAACGATACGTTCGACGGGCGTGCCGTTTATGTATTGGAGGATTTCCGATTCGAGATTGCGGATTCTGTAATCGACGACGACGGGCGCCACCCGGTAAAATCGGGACAGCTCGGTATAAACTTCTTCCAGCGGTTCGTAATTCTCTTCGACATATCTTGCCGTGCGCACAAATCTCGGAATAAAATCCCGGAAGGGCAATAACAGCTCCGCCGCGCCTTCGTTCGCCTGCCATTCTTTCTCTTTGTCCCTTAAATGCAGTTTCTGAAAACTGAACGAGGTCTGGGACGGATGAAACCAGAAATGAATGAGTTCGTGCGCTAAGTCGAAGCGTTGATCGAGAGGGGATTTATTGGAATTGATGAGAATGGCGCTGAACGTATCTTTATAAAGCATCGCCCCGATCGATTCGCTTTCAAAAGAAGTGAAGGAGATCGATATATTTTCCCGTTTCGCCAGCCCCGTTACGTCGAAAGGAAAATCGTAAAAAACGCCGAGCTCCTTCCGCTTGGCTTCCAGACGTGCATACAGCGCGCGTTTATCGTATAACAAACCGGAATTTCCCCCAAATATCTTATTTTTTGATCTGGTCGTTTTTCTGTTTCATGTAGCGGGCAAATTCCAGAATCTTTTCCACGTCCGATTCCGGCAGCCGCATCTCTTCCATCTCTTTTGCCAGATGAAAGTAAATATTATTGACGCTCCCCTGTTCGGCAAGGGGCTGCTGACCGAGCAGATAATCCGCCGAACAATTCAACGCCTCGCATAACTTTTTCAGCGAGTCCATGTCCGGTTTCCATCGGTCTGTTTCCCATGCCGACAGATTTCCCTGCGTCACTCCGATCATCTTCGCCAGCTCCGTCTGCGTCAGTCCTCTCTCTCTTCTCGCGTTTTTGATGTTATTCATGTCTCCACTGCCTCCGTTATTGATCCTATTATAACACAACTAAAAAAATTAGTCAAGAAAATAATTGGAAAAAATTGGAAAATATATCCAAAAAGACTTGACAAACTAATAATTGTGTGATAATATTAGTATATCAAATATAAATCAAAACAAAAAGAGCACGGGAGAGAAAAGAAAATGGAGACGGAATTAGAGAAACTGATAAACAGCGCCGAGAGTCCGAAAGAGATAAAGTTAGCGGGGACGATCAGATTGGACGTGAGCAAAAGCCAGAGTTTTACGATCGGGCGCAATTTTGTGAAGGGGATCGTTGCGGTCATGAAGCCGAATATTGTGATCGACGGCAGCAACGGAGAGATCGAAGCGGAGATAGAGGACTGCACGAACAGCGATTGGGCGCTGTTTTTCGTGCACCCGTCGGCGCGGGACGTAACGCTGAAAAATCTCACGATCCGGGTGCGCGTCAATAATACGCAGCATACGACGCGGTTGTTTGCGGCGATTTACAATACGGCGTTCGGGTTGAAACTGGAAAATTGCCGCATCGAGGTGTATGCGGACAAGCAGTTAAATCTCATGGGCGTATACAACAACGGGAACTTAGACACGCACATGGAGACGCGGGCGGACAATCTCGTCGTCTCGAACAGTTTTATCAAAGTGGAATGTTTGCCGGAAGAGTTTCCGAAGGAGAGCGCGGTATACGGACTCTATAACAATTTGGCAAACAGCATTTCCCTGCAAAACACCTATATTTACGCGACAAACCGTGGGGAAGGAAGCGCTCAAAGAGCGGTAGGCGTATATACGAACGGACGGTTCGGGCGCTTCGTGGGAAACAACGTCAAAGCGAACGGAACGCATAACATCGGCAAACACAGAGAACAGGCGCATGCCTTCGGATTTATCAACGAGGGATTATACAGCATCATCACTTCCAACAATATCGTGGGCGAGTGGGCGGGCATGAGCGTGGGGCTGGAAACAAAGGGAGAGTATGCGAAAATTTCGTCGAACAAGATTCTCGCCACGCATACGATCTGCGGCCGCAGCGTAAGGAGTTACGGGAACAACAGCAGTATCGACGGGAATATTCTCACTTCCACCAGCCGCAACGCGAGACTGATAGAACACGACGCGGAAAGCTGCATCATCGCGGGGAATCTCATGGAGGTGCTGATGGTGAAAGAGGAATGCCGAAGCGGCTGCGGGATCTATGCGGGCGGCGAAAGAGTCAAAGGGAATCTGATAAGGGGGAATATCATCAGGAACGTGAGCGATTGCGGGATATGGATAAGTTCGGACGCGGGGCTTATCCGGGATAACGAGATTTTGTCGTATGAAGATACGACGAAAGTATCGGGCAGCGAAAATAGACGTCTGGCGGAAAAACTGGACGAAAAATATATACGGTCGATCTACGAATAACCGGGCGGAGAGGCGGAACATGAAAAAACTTAGAGAAGGATATAAGCGGTTGGAGGGCGTAAAGCCGTTTAACGATTTTCATTTCGTGAGTTGTTATTATCAACAGCTCATCTCCGCTTACGGTTATTTCGGAGTGGATAAAAACCTGTTTATAGAAAAATATCTGCCCCTTTATAAATACGACGAAGAAAAACAAAATTTCGGGATAGGGGAGATCATGTATCTGGCGGGAACGGAAACGGAGCGGGATACGGGCGTACGCCTTATCAAACGAAGGGCGGCGAAGGATATAATAGGCAAACTGATACGGGCGATCGATCGCGGGCGGCTTTGCCTGGTCGCGGTGGATTGTTACAGTTTGTCCTATCGCGAAGACACCTATCGAAAAAAACACGCGCCGCATTTTCTGCTCGTCTACGGGTACGACACAACGGGGCGGGAGTTTATCGTCAACGAGCACATGTATTTCAACAGTCCGCGGTATTACGAACGCCGGATCTCTTTTCGGGATCTGATGGACGGGTACACAAGTTTCGATTTGCTTCTGCGGGAGAAAAAAGGCTTCGGCATGCTGGAACTGGTCAAAAGGGGGGAACCGGCGGAAGCGTTTTTAAAGAGCGGATTTGAAAAGTTTTATCGCTCCTGTCAATCGGAAATCGCCGCCAGCGCAAAGGCGTGCGTGAAGATTCTGCAAAGGATAGAAGATGACGCGGCGGGCGGCGCAAAGCAGGCGGAACGGTTAAACGCCCATCTGGAATATTTGGGAAAAGTGCGGACGAAAAAGTCGATTCAGAAATATCAGTTACAGAATATCTCCGAGGACAGGTACGCGGAATTGACGGACAGAATTTTGGAAGATTACATTTTTATCTACGGGATTCTCGTCAGGATAATCAGGACGAACGCGCCGCCGGGAGCTTTTGCGGAAAAATTGAAAGCGAGGTGCGAAGAGATCGGAAGGGCGGAACGAATCCTCCACGACTACTATCTCGGGAGGAACAACGAATGAAAGAGTATGTGAAACTACGCCCTTATTACAATACGCGCGTCCTCTGTCCACGGGGCCGTATGAAAGAAATTCCCGAGGAGGAACGTTTTTTTGACGAAGAGAGTTTCCGATTGGGAACGCCGGAATGGTCGGGCAGGGAATCTTTCGTCTTTGAAAAGGACGGCATGGGGCGTGACGGAATCGTCTGCGAGGGGCAGACGATAAAGACGGGAGGGCGAAACTGTCTGCGGATCGCGATCGCGGGATTTTGTATCTTCGGATATTTCAAAGAGGATTTTATTTTGAAATTTTCCGACGGCAGCGGCGAAAAATTCCGGGTTTGTTTTTCGGACGTCCGTTATCCGATGGACGTCATCATCAAACCGACGATGGACATGGAAACGAAAGACCGTCTGACTTCGACGAATATCTTCGGCGAAAAAACGGCGGAGGGGAGCAAGCGTTATATTTATTACAGCGAAAAAGAAATCGAAAACAAGGAAAGGATCTTGGAAGAAATCGTATTTCCCGACAACATACTCATGTATGTCCTGGGAGTGACGATAGACGATAAATAAAAGAAAAGGAGAAAAGAAAATGGAAGGAGAAGTATTGAATCTGATCGCGAAGTACGGTCTGGAAGCGGCGCTGTTGGCGATAGCGATCAACGTGCTGACGGGACTTATAAAACTGCCCGTAAAGGCATGGGCGAAAAAACTGGAAGACGGAACAAAGCTGACGAGGTATCTGGTCTTTCTGCCCGTGGCCTTAGGCTTTGTGCTGACGGTCGTTTATGTGAAAATCCGCTTTGGAGAAGTGGCGTTCGACAAGGGGTTTATGACGCTCTGGCTGACGGCGAGCAGTTTGAGTCTGACGCTGTACGCGGTCTTTGAAAAGATGTTTCCCGCGAAGGAAAAAGTACTCAAAGACTACGAGATCGAGGCCAACGAAAAACTGCTCGAAGAGATCAGAAAACTTGCGGGAATGACTGCGGAAAAGCCGGAGGAAGAAAAGAAAGAATTAAAAAAGATCGTGCTCGGGGGGAAGAGAAATGAAGGGACTGAAACTGAGAAAGAACAGGAATGAAGGCAAACTGATCGTATTCGAGGGTACGGACGGGGCTGGAAAGACGACGCTGATCGAGATGACGAGAGCGTACCTCGAAGAAAGGAAAGGCGGGGGAATATTGTGCGTCAAGCAGCCTACCGATCTTTCCAGAAAGACCAAACTCTTTCAGAAGATGATGTATAGCGGTTCGCACGAAGATATAGACTACCGCGCGGTGCAGCTTCTGACGATGTCGGATCGGGTGCAGCACGGCTTCGAGGAGATCGAACCGGCGCTGAAAGCGGGAAAGACGGTCGTCTGCGACAGATACATATACACGTCGCTGGCGAATATGCTGGCGCGGGGATATACGAAGGAAAAATGGTTTTACGAAGCGGCGGAACATCTGCTCAAACCGGACGTCGTCTTTCTGGCGTACGTGCCGGCGGAGACGGCGATCAGACGCATCAAAAGCCGGCCGAGCGAATGCGACCGCTATCTGGACGAAACGCTGCTGAGAAACGTCTCGAAAGAATTTTTGAAACTTTCCAGAAAAGAAAAATTTATCGTCGTGGAAACGGACGCGGAAGCGGAACGCGCGTTCGGGAAGGTCAAAGAGACGCTGAAAGCGAGGGGAATAGAATGACGAAAACGAGTCTGGAATACGTCGTGAGCGTATTGAAGGGAGAAAAACCGGATTGCCGTCCCGAGTGGTATGAAACGCTGGGATTTTTGTATAGCCACAAGATCGCGGGACTGTTTTACAATCGGGCGGAAAAACAGGGGCTTCTTTTGCCCTGGAAGATCAAAAAACAGCTTGGGGAGACGTACGCGGCTCAGCGGCGGCGCGTGGCATATATGCGGGAAGAGCTCCGGGATGTGAGTGAAAAACTCCTGGAAGAAAACGCGGAGCATATTTTCCTCAAAGGGAGCGTATTGAGCAATCTCGCGGAAAACGCTCTCTACGAAGACGGAGAACGAATCTCGAACGACGTCGATATTTTAGTGAAGCCGGACGGGATTACGGCGGTGGAAAAGTGTCTCCAAGATTTGGGCTTCGTGCAGGGCAGGTATGAGCCGAGCAGCGGAAAAGTGATTCCGTTTCCGAGATTGGAGATCTTGAAACGGCGCATGAACAGGGGCGAGACGGCGCCGTTTTTGAAAGCGACGGGAAATCCGGAGGTCCCCTATATAGAAGCAGATATCAATTTTTCGCTGGGAAATATTCCCGGGGAAAAGGATTCGCTGTTGTCGGAACTGCTCTCGGCGAGCAAAGTATACGAGGGAATCGTGCGCATGCGGGTGACGGACGAGGAATTGTTCTTCCTGCATCTGATCATGCACCAGTACAAGGAAAGCTGTCTGTATTTTATGGCGGAACGAAGCAAAGATTTGGATCTTTACAAGCTGGCGGATATCTATTATCTCTGGAAGGCGGACTGTTTCGATAAAGAGAGGCTGAAAGAACTGGCTGTCGGGCACGGGGTGAGCAAAGAGACGGGCACGGTCTTAGGACAAGCGGGACGGATCTTTTTGGACGAAGAAATGCTGGCGGCCGCGGCGGAATACGGAGAGACGCGCCCGGAGGTCGTGGATTACGAGCATAAGAAAAAATATCGTTGGACGGCGGACGAGCGGGAGAGGCTTTGCCGATTCGATGCGAAGGAATTTTTAAGAGAGACGGAAGAAAATGATTGATAAAAAAGAATTGACAAACGTTTTGGGATTATCGTGCGTGGAAAAATATTTCTTGGCGTGGCTGAACAGAAGCTACGACGTAAAAAAATTATACGGAAATTCATTCGTAAGCATAAGCCGGGTATTCGACGACTTTGCCCGCGGCGCCACGTATGAGAATTATTGCTATCTTCCGAGATTGCAGGATATCGCGGAGGAGTACGGAATCGTCAGCCATACGTACAGCGCGGCTTCCCCTAAGGAAGCGCTCGAATTGATCGGAAACCAAAGCGAAGACGAATTGTGCCTCGTAAGGGTGAACACGCGATTTTTTGTGAATTTCAAGCGCGCTTCCTGGCGGGAGGATCACTATATCTGCGTTGGGAAAGATCTCGGTTGGGTGAACGAATATCCGCTGACGGAAGGGAAATTCGGCGAAGAGGAATTTTGCGCAGTGTATGACGGGGGCGTCAGCCGGTACAAAACGGAAGATCTGCAAGCGGAGCCGCCGGACGAAGACAGGGAAGCGATCCGAGTTCAGAATTTCAGCGCGCCGCCGAAGATCTCTTTGAAGAATTTCGAGAGCGCCTTGGGAGTGCTGCGCATGACGCGGAAACGTCTGGCGGTATATTACGGCGATAGCGGAGCCGCGAAAATTCTCCGAGAAGAAATCGGGCTTTTGGACAAGCTGTACTTAAAAGCGAGACTGAAACAGTTGCAGGAGCAAAAAGGCGTGAAAGCCGCTCCGTCGACAACAAAAGAAGAAATGGAAAGTATCCTCGGGTACGAGAAGGCCTGGAAGGAGGCGTTGAAATGAGAAAGGAAGATATGGCGGAAAAAATCCGCGGGATCGCGCGGGAGACGACGGGTGCGGAATTGAAGGCGGGGGAAACCCTGAAAGAGAGCGGTCTCGACAGTCTCTCGCTGGTGTGCGTGATCGCGGGGATCGAGGAACGGTTCGGTTTCTTTTTTGAAGAAGACGATTTACAGCCGGAGAAACTGCTGACATTGGAAGATCTGACGAAGCTGACGGGGAAATACGTGTGATCAAGAAGGGACGGATTTCGGACGCGGGGGAATCAGGCGGGAGGAAAAGAAAAAATGAAAAAGGAATTGGAAAACATAAAACCGTTTAACAAATTCTGGTTTAAAAGTTGTTTTTATCATGCGTTCCTGGCGGTGGCTCAATACTACGGCGGCGACGTCATGAACTACGTCCGCAATCGTTTTATTCATTACGAAAATAAAAACGGGACGTTTGAGGTGGTCGACGGGGGATTCGTACGCTACAACGAAGTGGAGGGACTTAGAGAGCACAGACGCAGATCGGAAGCGAAATTATTCAAAGCGATAAAAAGGCGCATCGATTCAGAGCAGCCCGTGATCGTCGCGGCGGATAGTTTTTATCTTCCTTTCCGCAACGACACTTATCTGAAAACCCATATCGTTCATTATATTTGCGTCTACGGATACGACGTGGAAAAAGGCGTTGTAGACATAGTGGATCATAAATATTGGGGAAGCTATCAGTTTGAGAAAAAGAAAGTGTCCGTTCTCGATCTCACGAAAGCCTATCGTGCCTATACGCAAACCAATCCCGACCGATTTACGTTTTTTTGGTACACCCCGGACGGCAAAAAAAGAGAGTTTCAAAGCCGGAAAAACTACGACAGGGACGAAAAACTTTTGCGCGGGTATCTGCAAGGCTTTGCGGCGAAGCTGAGAGACGGACAGGAGGAGGTGAGCGCGGAAAAAGCCTTTTTCGAAAAATTAAGCTGGATATACGTTTCCTATTGTTATATATTCCGGATCTACGGCAAAAAAGAAGGCTACGACGCGGTAAATAACTTTGTCAACCACGTCAGAAAAATCTGGGCGACGCTTACGAAAATCCAGGCGCTGGGAATGCGGGGGGAGATCAGGGAGAAATTGATTCTTCTTTTAGAAGACCTCGACGATAAACAAAAGAAATTGAACCGGGCGTTATATGAGGAACAAAAAACATGGACAGCTTTATAAAACTGAAAAAATATTTCAACGAGAAGGCGATCGGCAATCCGCAGCGGGAATTGGGGGAATATATCTTAAAGGAGAGCTTTTATCCTTCGGGAAGAATCGTCTGCCGCGCCGGGATCCCCTTTCTTTTGGAGTACGGAGAAAGCTTTGACAACATAAGCTGCGACGGACGGGAAATAGAAATAGAGGCTTGGGCGGACAAGATATTCGTGCTCGGCTTTTCCGAATACGGGGTGTTCCGTCATCCCGTGGCGCTCATCACGGACGACGGAGAGATACCCGGCTATATCGAATTGCACGACAAGAATTGGTTTACGAAGTATTCCTGGGTATTCGACAGGAAAAAAGAGCTGGAATTGAGAAGCTGCAAGGTATACGACAAAATTTTATGGAACAACGGTAAAAAATATCTGTATTATTCGGAAACGGAAGTCCCGCGCAAATACGTCCGCAAAATCGTTCTTCCCGACTGCGAGTGGACGCATATTTTCGCAATCACCGCACATACGGAATCGGACGAAGGGAGGCCGGAAACCGGGCGAGGAGAAAGAGTATGAGACTTTGGGAATATTTAAAAGAAAAAATGCGTCCTTATGCGGAAAGAGTCGCGTTTGCGGGAACGGGAACGACCTATCGCGAGCTGCTGAATATGGAATACGAGGCCGGGGACAGAGGCGGTTTAAAACTTTGTACGGGGAATACGCGGGAGGAGCAGGCGCTGAATATTATCCGCTGCATCGCGGAAGGAAACGCCGCGGTGCCCGTATCGAGGGAGTACGGGGATAAACGGTATGAAGAGATCCGTAAGGCGGTTGGGGAAGGGGAGGGAGAGAAGTGGGGGGATCTGGCTTTTATGTTGTTTACGAGCGGAACGACGGGAACTCCCAAGGGCGTCATGCTCACGCATGAAAACGTCGTCGCCAATCTCGAATATATCTCCGGCTATTTCCGGCTGGAAGGCAGGAAACGTCTGGGGATTATGCGGCCGCTCGTCCATGTTTCGGCTCTCGTGGGAGAACTTTTATACGGGCTTATCTGCGGCATGGAAATTTACTTTTACGAAGAGGCGTTTTTGCCGCAAAGGCTGACGAAGTTTTTGCGGGAAGGGGAAATCGAAGTGTTTTGTACGACGCCGACGGTATATCTGACGCTTTCAAAATACGGCAGGACGGCAGGATTCCCGGTAAAGGTGAGCGCGATCAGCGGGGAACGACTGACGGAGTCCGCGGCGAGAAAGATTTCCGAGACTTTCCCCCAAACGGAGTTTTACAACGTATACGGACTCACCGAACACAGTCCCCGGGTATGCGCGCTGACGCCGAACGATTTTTTGCGGAAAGCGGGAAGCGTCGGGAAAACCATAGGGCAGGTATGCGCCGAGATTAGGGACGGGGAACTTTTGATAAAATCTCCCTGCGTAATGAAGGGATATTTCAAGGACGCCGCAAGGACGGAAGAAAAGCTCGAAAGGGGCTGGCTGCATACGGGGGACATGGCCCGCCGGGACGAAGAGGGGTATTATTACATAGACGGAAGAAAGGACGATATGATCATTCGGGCGGGAATGAATATTTTTCCCGAAGAGATCGAGGAAGAAGCGAAAAAATGTCCGGGCGTGGAAGACTGCGCGGCGTACGGCAGGACGGGGGAGGACGGGATCACCGAACTTTGTCTGAAATATACGGGGGAATGCGCTCCCTCCGCGCTGCGGACGCGGCTCGCCGAAAGCCTGGACGCGCATTTTATGCCCAACAGAATCGAGCGCGCGGAGAGATTGGAACGGACGGCGAGCGGGAAGAAGGTGAGACGATGAAAGAGGAGATCATTCGCATCGTCAAAAGTCGTTGCGCTCTGGAAGAAGAAGTGACAGAAGAGAGCGTCTTTAAAGAGTTGAGTCTGGACAGTCTGTCGTTTGTGGAAATCGTCGTAGAAATAGAGACCGAGACGGGGATCGAGTTTGAATTAGAGGAACTGAATATGGAAAATTGGAGTACGGTGGGAGAGCTGATACTTGTCGTGGAGGAGAAAAGGAATGAAGAGCAAAAGTTATAAAATAGAGGGCGTGAAACCGTTCAACGACTTTTTGTATAAAAGCTGTTATTGGCATCAGTTGATAACGGGATTATCCGGACTCGGAATAGACAAGGAAGCCGTTTTATTGAACGGGTTTATGCTGGTCGGCCCCGAATTTACGATTTTCCGGGAAAGCACGATTCCCTGGAAGCGCTTTGAAAAAGAGGCCGGATATACGAACGTAGCCTGCAACGTCGATGAGAAAAGACTGATCAAAAATATCGGCCGCGGAAATCCCGTGATCGTAGGCGTGGACTGCTATTATCTGGAAAGCCGTGCGGAAACGTATTTGCTCACCCATTCCCCGCATTTTATTCTCGCATACGGATATGATTTGGAGAAGAGAACGGCCAATGTGGTGGATCACAATTATCTGAATAGTTTCGAGTATACAAAGAAAGTGATTTCCCTGGACAATTTGCTGAAAGCGAACGCGATGTACGCAAAGAAAATGACGCATGAAAAAACCTGCCGGGTGCTCAAAAGAAAAAGGAGAAGCGCGGGAGAGTTAAATATATTAAGCAAGTTCGATCCGCGAAAGATGGAGGCAAGCAGGGAATATTCGCACAAAAATCTTTGTGAATTGAAGAGGATATTTTCCGGAGACGTAAGCGTCTTGGAACAGAACGCGCAAAAAATTACCGATTATCTACGGCAGATAAGAATGTCGCTCTACTGTATTGCGGCAGCGAAAATATTTCGGGAACACCCGGAAAATGAAAAGAAATTGTCGGAGGCGATCTATAATTATTCTAATTTATTGTCTTTGCTTTGGAAGATGAGCGGACAGCGTGATTATAGCTTTGCCCGGAAACACTTGAAGAGGATCGAGCGAAAGCTCGAAGAAACGGAGAATGCGGAAGCATGGGTGTACGAAAAATTAAAGGAGGCGGCAAATGAAAATATATAAAAAACTCAATCTCGCGCCGCTGATGAACCATAGACTCGTGTATGAGGAATTACCCGGCGCCGACGAGGAATTCGGCCTGGATAATATCTGTATTCTGCAAGAGAATTTCAAATACAAAGCGCAAGAGAAAATAAACGGAGCGGAATTTAAAATCGAAACGGGAAATTATGACAATATGGTGAGCGAAAGACAGAGGCTGGAAGTAAACGACAGTGCGGACAGACTGCATATTCTCGGATTCGGGTATTGGGGAGACGCGCAGGAAAATCTTAAAATCGTTTACGGCGACGGCGAAAAGCAAGACGTCGGCATAGCTTTGTTAGACTGGTCGCACGGAAAAATCGAGGATTCCTTTGCGAAAGGATTCTTTGAAAAATACGAACTTCTTCCGGCGGGAGCAATGCTTTCGACGGGAAGGTTGATCCATGCTATCTATTTTCATCACTGTATAAGTGAAGTGGAGTCGGGCAAAACGATCCGCGAGATCATTTTCCCGGATAATATGTTTATGCATATTTTTGCCGTGACTTTGGAACAGGAACGGTCGGACACTTAAAAACAAAAACAAGGAGAAAAAACAAATGGGAACAATTAAATTGAAAACAAGCGAGGAAAAAATGACATCGTCGCAGGAAAGTTTTCAGAAACAAGAAGAGGAAGGAATGGAATTAAAAGGCGGAATCGAGGAAGTTGAAGAAAATTTACCCAAAGAAGCCTTATATGAAAATAAGAGAAAAGAAAATGCCTATCAAAACGTGTTCAAATTCAATGACGGAACGACGAGACAGATCATATCGAGCGTGCCGAAAAATTATCTCGACGAAAAAACCAATAAACATAGGAAAATCAGAACCTGTTTATGCAAAAATGCCGACGGGAATCTGGAATGTCAAGAAAATATTTTCGCGACGAAGTTTTATACTAAGGCAGAACAAGGAAAAATTTACTCCATGCAAAAAAATAATTGCGACGTTACCTTAATCGCCAAAGATGCGGCAAAGAGTAGCACAGTTATTGAACAGTTAAAAGATGAAACGAATAATAAAGCGATTTTGAAAGACGTAAAAGCAGGAGTGGATATTGAATACGAGGTAGAGCCAACCCGAATCAAAGAAAATATTATCGTTAAAGAACGTCAGGAAAATTACATATTTGATTTTGACATAAACTTGACGAACTTGGATATTTCCGTTACGGAGGACAATAGGACTCTGGAATTAAGGAATAAAGAGACGGGAGAGATCGTATTTAAAATTCCCAGTCCCGTTATGTACGACGCGAACGGCGACTATTCCGATCTGGTAAGTTACGAAATACAAGAAGAAAACGGAGCGTTAGCTATCCAGGTAGTCGCCGAGCCAGATTATTTTGACGCGCCCGAGAGAGCGTTTCCGGTTGTGATAGATCCGCAGGTGATCGTTAATGCCGACGAAATTACCTCGCATCAGGTATATTATAAACCACGCGGAAGTTCCGGATATACCTATAATTGGAATCTTGTGTCCGGCATACAGTACATAAAGGTTTCCAGGGACAGCAGCAACGATTACAAAACTATTATTAAAATAAATAAATCAAAAATCGGTCTGTTAGACAGTACGATAAACAGTGTAAAATTGAAACTTAAAAGATACTCCGTCAGTCAATACGGATACGTTTTAGTCAACGGCGCAAGTACGTATATGGGTTCCGGCGATATCATCGTAAATATTACCAATATGTTTAAAGCGTATTCAGATACGGCTACATTCGATATCACCATCGAGCCTTATAATGATTATGTTAACGGATTGTTTTACGCCAGCGGAAGCAATGCGCCGGAATTGGAAATAGAATATCTGGGAAATAACGACAAGCCGATGTTAAAGATCTTTAATTTGGCGGGCGTAGCAGAGGGAACTTTCAATGCGGGAACAGGTGAACTCGTAACGAGTTTCGAGACCGTATCCGCAAACGATATGAGTATTCCTTATGCAATCAGTCATATTTATAAGCAATCCACTACCGATTTTGGAATGGGAGAAAATTTCAGACTGAATTTGCACGAAAGATTTATTAAATATTATTCAAACTGTGATTATACAGATCCGAGCGGGACAAAGATCGCATTTTCCGAGTATTATTATTACTTGGACGATAGTAATGCCAGGCAGTCCGTTTTAAAATCTATGATTACGGCGGGAATCGACGGAAAATTGACCTGTCAGGTTGGTGGAAAAACTTACGAGGTGCAGACGGAATATCGGTCTTCAACCGGTTTAAAGGCAATTCCGAAATTGGAAAACGTAAAAAATGCGGAACTTGTCGAGCAGCGCAGTGAGGAATTAAAACAGCTGGAAAGCCAGGTGCAAGAATATAAAAACGTTCTGGAAGATTATGTGTTGTTCAATCAAGATACCTATCAAATTTCTTATGATACTCCCATCTCGGAGAGCAAGTATAACGCCTTAAAAGATCCTTCGGCCTGTTGTTTGGTTTTGTTGAAATCGGAAGCCCTGCAATATATCAGCTTAAGAAAACAACTGATTGAGCTGAATGACGTTTGGTGTGAAGACATGTTCCCTGAAAAATCGTGTTATGTAAATAAACAATTATTGTCATTAAAACAGTCTTACGAGATATTAACCAAACAATTGAAAGAATATCAAGATAATAATTCCTGTTTAGACGATACGCTAGACGATTTAAATGCCGACAGAAAGGTAGAAGCGTGGAAATTTACAGACTTAGGAGACTACGACGAATATGAATACTATAAGGATCAATCAAGAAAAGTATTCGGTACAGATATAGAAGAAATGTTCTATCAGCGCAATTTAATGGTCTATCAGATCGACGAAGCAAAAGAGAACATCAAAGATCAGAAGAAACAACTCGAAGAACAAATTGAGGTAATAAAAGATAAAAGGGATCAGAAGATTAAACAATTTAACGACTATTATAAAGAATATGTCAATTTGAATTTCCGATTGGAGCAGACACAAAAGCATTTGCCCGTAAACTATCTCACGGACGGTACCCTCTATAAAGGATTTAATAAATACGGAGACCTTGTCATGATTTTTGACGGCTACAATAACGCTTTGAACATCGAGTATGCCGATAACGCAAGCACGACGAACAGGATAAAACGAGTATATGACGGAGAAAACAAAGTAATCTCCTTTGCGTATAATTCTAATGGCAGGCTTACAAGTATAACGGACGCAAGAGGGAGAAATATTAAATTTTCTTACGATGCGCCGACTCTTATAAATGGCGCGGTAAGCGTTGCGAGTTCCGATCGATTGGCAAAAGTAGAGTCTTCCAAAGGACAAACGATCGAGTTTACCTATATACGGGATAACACAAATCTGAAATATGAGATTTATGGGGTAATCTCCAACGATAAACTCAAAACGAGCTTAAATTATAATGCCGGGAAATTAATAAGCGTCTACGACTATTCGATGGTAAGCAGTATAAAACATAGAGACGTAACGGTGAGCGACACTATCTTGTTCGGATATAGCATCATTAGTTATACCGAGGTTACGACAACAATTATCGATCAGGAAGGAAATAAGGTAAAATATCTTTTCAACGACAATGAATTTGTCGTAGGCGAACTGAATGAAGAGGGCGGTAAGGTCGTAAGCGCGAAAATGTATGATTATGTACCGTATTCGAGAAACAATATTCAATACGCCAGAAAAGATACTTTGAATAAGACGGCTCTTTCAAGTTTCGATTTCGTTGCGGGGGATACGGAGAGCACGACGTTGAATGCTTTTAACAATCCTCTGAGAACGGTTACGAACGCGAGAAAATTGAACGCCAGCGGCAGCGTTACGCAGACGATCACGGTAGATTACAGTTATGATCATAATCAAAAAGTAACAGAAGAGAAAACGACAGTGGCGGTGACGGGGAAAGATAATGTTTACAGCTATAAAAAATATTATTACAACGCCCAAGGCTTGACGGTCAAAACGGAAAGCTATACGGAAGAAAAGAACAGTAAAAATGAGTATGTAATAAACGATGACGGAATCGATATAGAAGAGACGGTCTACGACGAGAAAGGAAACGTTAAAAAGTCGTTTACGTATAACAGCTTGGACACCTCTTCCAAATTCTATCAAGAAAGCGAGTATGCGGAAAACGGTCAGACGAGTGCGGAACTCGACGAGACGGGCGAACATAAGACGAAATACGAATATATCGAGGGGACGGAT
>DBFWLO010000008.1:0-285165 GCA_048465415.1 Candidatus Scatosoma sp. | reverse complement strand
TTTCTTGCAGTTTCCTTTCAGACCTTTCAAATTGTCCTTCCGTTCTTGTGCTTTTATTAACCTATTAGCTTTACTTTCATGATTTCTCAATATGAAAATTTTGCCTTTCGTACTCGTCTCTCTTCTTTTGCTCACTTTCGTAAGCTCATAAGAAAAACTTTTCTATTGCTATGCAGTTGTCAATCTTCTTTGCTTCCTTCAAAAGAAGGAGTTGTCATTAAAGAGGATACCCCTTTAGGTGACAGCTTATACATAATAGCACTTAGGAAAAATTATGTCAAGTGTTTTTTTGACTTTTTTGAAATTTTTTAATTTTTTATCCCTTTCTTTTTGAAATGGAAAGCAGGTTTGCAGATTTCTCTCCGCCGTATCCAAAGTCGTCGGCTCTGTCTCCTCTGCTGCGACGACGCGGAATTTTAACACGTTGCTTTGTATGCCGTTGACAAATGCCGCCACTTCTACTTCCGTGCCCGGAACGGCGAGTTCCGACGCATAAAGCCGCATACCCGAAACCAAAACCCCTTCCGCTATATCCTCGTCGATAATTTTCGTAACCGTCGAACTTACGTCGGCGTTTTTCTCTAAGAACGCAAGCTCGGTTTCCCGCACGGCGACTTCGACCGGCTCCTTCAAAACGTTGGCGGTCGCGTCTTCGGGATACATGGTGAGCGTGTAATCCAGACTTTTTCCCTGACGGATAGAGCTCTGATCGGAATCGGCGTGAAAAAAGATCCGCCCCGTCATAATTATAATATAGTCGCGCGTGCGCGTGAGACGTACAGCCGCCTAAACGAACGCCCCGAAATGTCAGTGACAGCCGCCGCAGGTCGAACAATTCCCCGTGCAGGAAGAGCCCTTTTTCCCCGTCGCGGAATAGACGGGGCCGGAATAATCGCGCTCGGTCCCGCCGCCGCAGTCGGGACAGACCACCCGATCGGTATGCGATTTGACGAGTTCCTCGAATTTCTTTCCGCATTTTTTGCATTTGTATTGTAAAATAGGCATCAACCGCGCCTCCTTTTCTTTTTCACTTGTTTGGGCGTGCGGATCTTCACCGAATCGGTCATTTTTCCCAACAGAAAGGAACATACGGCGGTCATGACGACGGAAATGGCGAGAATGATCCAGAACTCCCAGGCGGCGTTGTCGCCGTGCAGCCCCATGCCGAAGGGCAGATCGACGTTCATGCCGAGAAGCCCCGCGATCAGCGTCGGAATCGCCACCAAAATAGTGATGATCGTCAGTCTTTTGACGACGTTGTTGACGTTGTTGGAAATGACGGAACTGAACGCGTCCATCGTCGTTTTGAGAATATCGCGATAGATGCTGCACATTTCCACGGCCTGCCTGGTCTCGATGAGCACGTCGTCGTAAAGATCCTGATAATCGGGATTGGACTGTACGGGCTCCATGCGCGAAAGCCGGCCGTAAACGGAAGAGTTCGCGCTCAAAGAAGTGGAGAAATAGACGAGGGAGTCCTGTAATCCGAGCAGCTCGATGAGTTCCTGGTTCCTCATCGACTTATGCAGCTCCGCCTGTAACCTCAGGGACTTTTTATCGATCTGCTTCAAGGAGTAGGAAAAGCGCTTGACGTTTTCCAGCATGAAATTGAGAATAAATCCAACGGGTTTGAGGGTGGAAATGCGCCCGCGGTTGGAACTGAAATTGGCGAGAACGGGGTTGGGATTGAGGGACACCGTCACGATACACTTGTTGTTGTAAAGGATAGCGACGGGGATCGTCGTGTAGGTGTCCCCCTCCTCGGTGTCCACCATCATCGGGCTGTCCACGATATACATGGTAGCGCCCTCGTCGGTGTCCACGCGCGCGGATTCTTCCTCGTCGAGCGCGGCTTTTAAAAGCTCTTCGGGAATCCCGCTCAGTTCGCGGATATCGTCCACTTCGTCGTCGGTGGGGTTCACCATCTCCACCCAGCAGCGCCGCTCGAACGCGTCGATAGGCACAATGCGGAGATTTTCATCGGTTTTGTAGAATCTGATCATACTCGTACCGCCTTAAAGATTTTGAAACGGAAATTTTTCGGCGTTTTTCCGCGAAAATCCGGCCGTACGGCCGAAAAAAAGCACGAAAAAAACGCACGGGAAAAACCGCCCGTGCGTTCGTACTTCTACTTTTTGAAGGTCAATACAAAATTAATCTTCCGTAAATCGTACCTCGTGTCATACGCACTGCGGGTTTCCTTGAATTGTCGCCATACTACTTCGGTTGTCGGGGACAGCGTCCATAATTGCTCCTTCGCTTAAACTTCCCAGCCCAAAACCCGTGCGGAAAAAATCCGCGCCGCGCTTTCGACATTCGGTTTCTATTCTATTATACGCCGCGAAAAGTTTTTTGGCAAGTGTTTTGCCGCAAAAAAACCTTCAAAATTTTTCCTTTTTCAAAGACTTTTTCCTCGATTGCGACTCACATATCTTTCTTAAATCAGATGACCGCCTTGCCGCTCAAAAAGGAATCGAAGAATCCGTTCACGTCCACGCCCGACTTCTCGAAACAGCCGATGAGGTCCTGAGGCTCGGCCGTCTTGAACTTATAGTTCGAATAATAGTGTTTGAGCCCGGCAAAAAACTTCTTGTCGCCGATGCTTTTACGCAGGGTGTCGAACAACACCGCGCCCTTGTCGTAAGCGATACAGCGATATTCGTATTCGCTTAAATAATCTTTGAGCGACCGAGTCATGCGCGTATCCGCCTCGCCGAATACCTGGCTGTAAACGTTGTAATAGGAACGGTATTCCGCGAGCGCGTCCTCGACGATCTTCTCGCGCGAAAACCCGTAATCGGGGTGATTTTCAAAGAAAAGCGCGGCGGAATACTCGGTCAAGCCCTCGTCCTGCCAGGCGTTTTCCACTTCGTTGCTGCCCACGGCCGCGTACCACCACTGGTGCGCCGTCTCGTGAACGATGGTGTAGGCGCAGTTTTCTTCGCTCAAAGCGTCACTGATCATCACGAGCGCGGGAAACTCCATACCGCCGTAGCAAAATCCCGTCTGCACGACCGAATAGGTCTCGTACGGATACTCCCCGAAGGCGGAGGAATAATAATCGAGCGCTTCCTGCGCGGCGGCGAGATGCGCGGCCGGCTGTTCGTCGTTATAGTAATAATATTTGATCTCCACATTCCCGCGCCTGCTTTCCGCGATCTCGAAACAATCGGAGATCACGACGGCGAAATCCCGGACGTTGTTCGCAGACATGGTGTACTCTTTCTTGCTTTCCAGCGTCTTTTCCGAAGTCACCTTGCCCGTCGCGGCGGCCGTATAGTCTTTGGGCAGGGTGAGCTTGACGTTGAAAGAGGCGCATTCGGAAAAGAAGGGATCGCCGTCCGAGTAGTATACGCACTCGTAGAACTCCCCGTTCGCGTATCCGCAGAGAATGGGGAAGAAATTGCCGAGATTGACGGTCTTCTGCGTGATCCCCGTGCGGTGATTGATCTTCGCGAGCTTGGTGAGGAAAGCGATATCGAGGGTGACCTTATCCCCCGGATAGAGGGACTGTTCGAGATAGGCGCAGAGAATGTTTTCGTCCTCGCCCGTGACCTCCCAGTTCTTCGCCCCGTCCACGCTGGCGATCTCCATGCCCCCGTAGCTTTTGCCGTCGTAATAGGCGGCGGAGGAATAGACGGGCGAAACGGGCTTATAAGAAGCGCTCTCGCGGTAGGCGTTGGGGTACATGTTGAATTTGAGCGCGGAGATCTCGTTGTCCGTGGTATTCTTGTACTCCACTTTCATCATGGCGTTGAGAGTGGCGGTTTCGGGGACGTATTCGGCATTGATCTCATACCTGCACCCCTCGTTTTTGGAGTCCTTGCAGCCGACCGAACAAACGGCGAATGCGCAGAGGCATACGGCGGAAAGTAAAAAGCAAAGAAAGCGTTTCATAAAAAAATAACCCCTAAAAAGTATTAGCAGGTTATTTTATGCTGGGAAGACTTGTTTTATGACTCTTCGGCGGACAGGTTCGCGTTCCGCTTACTTTTCTTCCAGAGTCAGATATTTGGCGGGATCGATGTTTTTATCGTTTTCAAACACCTCGAAGTGCAGGTGCGCGCCGTCCTTGTACTCTTTGCCGTTCGCTTCCGCGACGGTGGCGATGACGTCGCCCTGATTCACGGTATCGCCCGCTTTGAGTCCCTCTTTGGCGGTGACGTATTCATAAACGCTCTTGACGCCGTTGCCGTGATCGATGATGATCTGCGTTCCCACCAACACGTCGGACGTGTAGACGCTTTCGATCGTCCCGGAAGCGACCGCGAATACCTCCGCGCCCGCGTCGGCCTTGAAGTCGACGCCGCTGTGTTCATAAAAGGTGTTGAGCGTCTGATTATGGTAGAACCCGTACTCGTTGATCACGCTCACTACGGCGACGGGCGCGATGAACTCTTCGGGCTTGTTGTCCACAGGCCCGTCGTCGTTTCCGTCGGACGTACCGCCCTGATCGATGCTCGATCCGCCGCCCATCTGATCGCGGTTCCGATTCGCCAGAGCCACGGAAGTGACGATGACCGCCGCCGCCAGCAGGATCGCCGCACAGCCGAGCGCGATATAAAAATAGAGCTTTTTGTTTTTTACGCTCGTATGCGACTTTCCGTTCTCATTTTCTTCTTTCATTTTGAAATCCTCCGAAAAAATGTATTTGGTATGTAAATTGTTGCCGCGTCCCCGCGCTTTTATACTCCGAAAGAACAATTTTTTTTCTTTTCCCGCTCTCGCCCTTTCCCCGTCTCCTCCTCCGTATGATCCCCTGTCAATACCCGCCGAAAATAATCGGACTCCCCACCGCCAGGCTGTCCGCGCGCACGGCGACATGCAGATTGATCTTTTTACCGTCCAGTATGACGCCGCCTTTGAGGAGCGGCGAATAACAGTAATAGGATACAGTGCCGCCCACTTCCTCCGTAAACCGCACGCGGGCGCGGTAACTTGCCATAAGCTCCTTTGCCGCTTCCGCGGCAAGACAGGACTCTCCGCGGTATGCCGCAGAAGCGGCCGATTCCCCGTCCGCACTCCCGAATACGTACACCGCGCTCTCGCCTTTGAGGTGCGCGAGCTCCGCCAGGGACAACGCTTCCTTGATCTCGGCCTGGGAGGAGGCGGAATAAAGATAATAGGCGCTCTCGCCGCCCGAGAAGGAAACGGCGTGCATGAGATAGACGCAGAACGCCGCGCCCAACGCGGCGAGAAGCGCCGCAGCCGCCTTGATAAATTGTCTGATGCCGTAGAGCATAAAAAAATCCCTCCCGCAGGCCCTGTCGCCTTGCAGAAGGGATTATTGACACATTTTTCGGATCTTATAACAAAAACTTTTCCCGCTCAGTAATTCGTGCGGTGCGCGATCATGATACCGTCGGCATAGAGCAGATGATCGATATGCGGATACTTGTACTGATACTCGTAAGTATACTCCACGCCGTTGACGACGGCGGAGATGCGCGCGGCCGCGGAAAAACCGCCGCCCGTCTTTCCCTGCGCGTAGATCTTTCCGTCCACGATCAGGCTGGCTTTTCCCGTAAACGTAAGTTTTACGCAGATTTGCGAATTATTGTACGCCGCCTGCACCACCGGCTTATTTTTGGCGGTATCCTCTCCGAGGACGGGGGAATCCGGTCTCGCGGGCGCGGGGGGCGCGATGGGCGCAGCCGCGGCAAAGCCGTTTTCCGTCCCCGCCTCCGCGTTCATCGTCTGTTCCCCGCCTGCGGCGGCGGTCGCTTCCCCGACGGGCAGCGTACCGGCCTGGGGCGCATAGGGCATAGCGCCGTTTTGCGGCGTCGCCGCGCCGTTTTGGGACGCGTATACGGGCGCGCCGGTTTTGGGATCGATGCCGTTTTCGAGTCGATACGCTTCGTCGAGTTCCTCCATCGTCAGTTTAACGCCCTGGGGAAAATGCTTTTTCAGCGCGCGCGAGGATTTAACGCCGAGAATGAGATAGTACATCATGAGCCCGTGAATGGCGACGTCGACGATCAAAGAAAAATTCTTATTCATCAGCGCGCGGATCACGTCGATGAGGAGTAAGACACAGTCGAGCGCAAAAAGCACGAGCAGAACGATCATCGCCCAGTCATGCTTTTTGCAAAGGAACCACATCGCCCCATAGACGGCGAGTACGACTATCGCGCAGACGAGCATACCGGCGAGTATGTCGTATGCTATCCCTGCTATAACGAGACTGAGACAGGTATAAATACTGAACAGCATGTATCTTTCCGCGGCGATGACCATGACGAAATTTAAAATAGTGAACGCGATGAAGATGAGCACGTTCATGCGTGCGATCTTGTAATTTCTGATCTCTCTCGAAACCTTGATATATTCCTGATTATCCATAATTTTCTCCGATTCATTACTTTTTAGTTCCGTAATATGTCCAGTATTACGGAGAAACAGGGACGTCCCTGTTTTGTTCTTTATGTTCCGGTCTTAAAATCCCGTCAGAGGTTCGCCGCCGAGGATATGGATATGAAGATGCGGCACGCTCTGGCCCCCGTTTTCGCCCTGATTGACGATCAGACGGTAGCCGTCCTCCAAACCGAGCTGTTTTTGCAACGCGGAAATTTTCACGAGACAGCGTTTCAACAGTTCCGCTCTTTGCGCGTCGAGTTCGGATAACAGCGCAAAATGCTCTTTGGGGATACATAGATAATGCAGTTTCGCCTTCGGCTCGATGTCCTTGATGACGATCATATCTTCGTCCTCATACAACTTCGCCGAAGGAATTTCCCCGCGTACGATTTTGCAGAAAATACAATCCTGCGAGTTCATAATTCCTTTTCTCCTTATAGATTTTTATTTATTTTACACCGCGGCCGCGGCGTATCTGATGAAGTTCACAGGCGCTCGGCGAGCAGTCCGTCTTTAAAAAGCCTTACTCCCCGCACCCGCGCAGGCTCCTTTTCCAAGGCTCCCTCCACGTAAAGACGGATATAATTTTCCGAATACCCTTCCGTATACCCGTCCGAAACGTTCTCGGGCACGAGTTCGAGAACGGCGCCGATAAATTTCTCCATGTATCTCCGCTTCTGCGCCGCGCCCTTTTCGAGCAGCCGGCCGAGCCGTTCTTTTTTGACGGCGAACGGCAGTTCCTTATATCTTTTGTAGGCGTTCGTCCCCTCGCGCGGCGAATAGGGAAAGGCGTGGATCTGCGCGAATCCGGCCTCTTCGACGATACGCAGGGAACGGGAAAAATCCTCCTCCGTCTCGGTGGGGAATCCGACGATGATGTCGGTCGTGATCGCGGCCGAGGGGAAATAGTCGTAGATCATCGCGCATTTTTCGAGATACTCCGCGCGCGTATAATGCCTGTTCATACTTTTAAGCACCGCGTCGGAACCGCTTTGCAGGGAAAGATGAAACTGCGGCGCGAATCTTTTCACCGTTCCGGCGGCTTTCAGGAACCGGGGCGTGATCAGACTCACTTCGATGGATCCCAGCCGGATCCTCGTTTTTGCGTCCTTGACGGCGGAAAGCAGATCGGCGAGATCCCGCCCCTTTTCGTCTAAGTAGGAAGAGATATCGATCCCCGTCAGCACCGTTTCCTGCGCCGAAGACGCGAGGATCTCTTCCGCCGCGCTTTCGAGGGAACGCGAACGGCTCCGCCCGCGCAGGTAGGGAATGACGCAATAGGAACAAAAACGGTTGCAGCCGTCCTGAATCTTGACGAAGTTTCGCGTTTTGAGACAGTGCGGCGTCAAAAGCTCGTCGTAAACCGCGCCGCCTTCCGCAATCCGCACCCCGCAAAGCTCCCCCGGAAATCCCGCCGCCGCGAGGGAAAGGATTTTGTCCTTCCGTCTCGTTCCGGCCACAAAGACCACGTTCTCCTTTTCGGCAAACGCCCGCGGATTCTTCTGCGACGCGCAGCCGCACACCGCCACTTTCGCTTCGGGATTGAATTTCAGCGCTTTGGCGATCGCCTGCCGGCTCTTATGCTCCGCCTCGGCGGTCACCGCGCAGGTATTGACGATATAGAAATCGGCGGCCTCCAATTCCCGGGAGACGTCGTACCCCAGTTCTTCCAGACCTCGGATCAGCGCCCCGCTCTCGACGTCGTTGACCTTGCACCCGAGCGTGAACACGACCGCTTTCATGCCCGCTTCTCCCCGGGCTCTTCCGCCCCGCCCGGCCGAGCGCCGAGCTCGCCGAGGGAAAACATCACGATCGCCGTGAGCGCGACCGCCGCCGTTTCCGCGCGTAAAATGCGCTTCCCGAGCGTGACGGAGGCGAAACCCAGCTCTTTCGCGAGCGCTTCCTCCTCGCGGGAAAACCCGCCCTCGCTGCCGACGACGAGCGCCGCGCTTCCTTGAAGCGCCGCTATGTCCGCGCCGCTCGCGTCCGCGAACTCGCAGGCGAAGAGCTTGTTGGAATACCCCGCCGCCTCTGCGAGCGCGTCTTTGAGATTTTCTTTATACCCGACTTCCGGCGCCATCGAGCGGAGACACTGCTTCGCCGCTTCCCTGGCCACCTTGTTGAGCCGTTCGAGCTTGTTGGCATTCATATACGCCGAGGAATACTCGGAGGAAAACGCCACGATCTTTTTCACGCCCAGCTCCACCGCTTTCTGCACGATAAACTCGTTCCTGTCGGCGTTTTTTAAGTACCCGAAAAGGAGCGCGACTTCGTTCGCCGCTTCCCTGTTCCCTTCGCTTATTCGGAGAACGTGCAGTTTCATACACCTTTTTTCGACGGCGGCGACGAGGGCGTCGTATTCTTTGCCGCTGTTGTCGAGCAGGATCACCTCGTCGCCCGCGCCGAGGCGCAGCACGTTTTTCGCATGCTCGAATTCCTCTCCTTCGAGGAGGGTTTCCTCGCCCACGGCGGGGACGAAAAATCTTTTCAAAGCGGACATGTCACGCCTCTTTGTGCCGGAGCACGAGGGCGAACCATTCCCCTTTTTTCCGCTCGCGCACGATTTCCATGCCCACCGCTTCGTAGGCTTCTTTCACCATTTGCAGCCGGCTTTCGATGATGCCGCTGAGAATGAGCACGCCGTCCCTTTTGAGATTTTTGGGGATCGAAGGCGCGAGAAGTTTTAAAATCTCCCCGGTGATGTTGGCCATCATCACGTCCCCCTGGATATCCGCGTCGTCCAAAAGATTGGAGTGCGCCACCACCGTCTGCTCCGCGACGCCGTTCAAAAGGCTGTTGTGCGTGGCGCTCGTCACGGCCACGTAGTCGATGTCGGTGAGATAGGCTTTTTTCGCGCCCAATTTGATCGCGGAAATGCCGAGAATCCCGCTGCCGCAGCCCACGTCTATGCATACGGACTCGCTCGTCACATATTCCTGCATAAGCTCGACGCACATGGAGGTCGTCTCGTGCTCGCCGGTGCCGAACGCCATATTGGAGTCGAGCAAAACGACGCGCTCGTCGCCGACGGGCTTGTATCGGATCCATTCGGGCACGACGACGATTTTGCCGAGAGGAATGGGCCGGAAATGTTTTTTCCAGACGTCGATCCAGTCGTCTCCGTCCACTTCCCGCTTGGTGTCTTCGAGCGTACCGAAGGGAATACAGCCCCCGCTTCGCTCCTTCGCGGCGAAAATATCCGCGAGAAGGCTGCGGATCGTCTCCTCCGCGATCTCCTCGGCGATATAGCATTTGACGAGCACGTCCTTCGGCCCTTCCTCCGTCAGATCGTCGTCCATGTAATCCCAGTACGCGGTATCTTTGTCCCGCTGTAAAGCGATGATATCGTTCACGTCGCAGATCGTGACGCCGTAATTCGTATAATTCCACATGACGTCCGCGACGAGCTCGCTCGCTTCGGTCGTGGTATGCACGGTCAGTTCGATAAATTTCATGAAATAATACCTCTCAACGGATATTATATCATTAACGAACGCAATTTTCAACCCTTCTGCTCAAAATAATTTCTTGCGGTAAACAATTTCTTTGTCAAAAGACGGAAAAAATCGTTTGCGCTCCCGCAAACCGTGTGCTATAATAGAAAGAAACGGCTCCCGGGGGAGCGGAGAAAAAAATGTCTTTTGAAAAAGTGAAAAAATATTTTGAAGATTCCGGCCTTAAAGACCGCATACACGAGTTTTCCACGTCGAGCGCCACGGTGGAGCTCGCGGCGGCGGCTCTCTCCTGCGCGCCGCAGAGGATCGCCAAAACGCTCTCTTTCGCGGTCGGAGACAAAGCCGTGCTGGTCGTCGCCGCCGGGGACGCCAAGATCGATAATCCAAAATACAAAGCGCAGTTCGCCGCGAAAGCGAAAATGCTCGCGCCGGAGGAAACGCTCGCGCGGATCGGCCACGCGGTGGGCGGCGTTTGTCCGTTCGCGGTCAACGAGGGCGTGGAGATCTATCTCGACGTTTCTTTAAAACGCTTCGAAACGGTGTTTCCCGCCTGCGGCAGCTCCAACAGCGCCGTCGAACTGACGATCCCCGAGCTCGAAAAACACTCCGCCTTTCTTTCCTGGGTGGACGTTTGCAAAGGCTGGCAGGAATCATTTCTAAAATAAAAAAAGCACGCCTGCGTTTTGCAGGCGTGCTTTTTATTCAATAAGGTTTTTTCCCGTAAAAGCTCTCCACATTGTCGGAGAACTTTTTCATTTTGTCGTACTGTTTGAGTTCGAGATCGGAATCCATATTCTCGATCTCCCGTTTCTGATCCCGGGTGAGCCGCGTCGGCACTTCGACGAGTACGCGAAGAACGAGATTACCGGTAGTTCCCCGGTTCGAGCGGATCCCTTTGCCTCGCACGGTGAACACCTGTCCGTTCTGCGTCCCTTCGGGAACGGTGAATTCAAACGTATCGTCGATCGCGGGCACCCGGACGGTGCCGCCGAGCGCGGCGGTTTTGAAGGAAATAGGCAGATCTACCTGTAAATCGAAACCGTTGCGCACGAAGATCTTGTGCGGCTCGATCTTGAAAACGACGATGAGATCGCCCGGCTGTCCGCCGCCCGGCGCCGCCTGACCGTATCCCCGTTTTTTCATATAGCTGTTGTTGTCCACGCCCGCGGGCACGTTCAAGGTAACGGTGGTTTCTTTTCTTATAGAGCCCTTGCCCTTGCAGTCGGGGCATTTGTCGGTGATCACCCGTCCCGTCCCGCCGCAGTCGGGGCAGACGCTCTGGCGGATCGTGCGCCCGAACATGGTGTTTTGCACCGTCTGCACGACGCCCTTGCCGTTGCAGCGCGAGCAGGTGCTGTACGCGGTGCCGCCGCGCGCGCCGGTGCCTTTGCAGGCGGCGCACGGCTCGTTGCGCATATAGGAAAAAGTCTTGACGCAGCCCTTTGCCGCGTCCATAAAGCTCAGCGTCATTTCCCGCTGAATATCGTCGCCGACGCTCGACTGCTGGGCGCGCGCGCCGCCGCCCCCGAATCCGCCGAACCCGCCGCCGAAAATCGAGCTGAAAATATCGGAGAAATCGCCGAATCCGCCCTCGAACCCGCCGCCCATGCCTCCCATACCGGGGTGTTCGAGCTCGTAATCGTAAGCGGCGCGCTTCTGCGCGTCGGAAAGGACTTCGTTCGCCTCGTTGACTTCCTTGAATTTCTCCGCGGCCGCGGCGTCGCCGGGGTGGAGATCGGGGTGGTACTGCTTGGCGAGCTTTCTGTACGCGGCTTTGATCTCTTCCGCGCTCGCCTTTTTGTCTACCCCGAGAATTTCGTAATAATTTTTCTTTTCTGCCATAACCAAACTCTCTTTTTTCCGATGTCTTGTTTATTAACCGTTGCGGCGGGGCTTTCGCCGCTTTCGTCGGTCTTTTATACGCCATACGGGTTTGGCTGTTCGCCAAACCCGATTGCGTTTTTTCCCGCCGGACGTAATTCCCGGCTTATTTTGCTGACAAACGATCTTACTGATGGAACTCGGTGTCTCCGCCGTCGGGCCCCGCGCCGCCCGCTCCCGCTTCGGGGCCGGCGCCGCCGTTCGCCTGATATAACTTGGCAAAGATAGGCTGTACGGCGTTCATCAAGGTATCGTACGCAGCCTTGATCCTCTCGTCGTCGTCCGATTCGAGCTCCTTCTTCGCCGCGTCCACCGCGGCCTGTAAAGCGGCCTTGTCGTTTTCGTCGAGCTTGTCGCCGGCCTCTTTGATCGTCTGTTCCACCGAGAAGATCATACCGTCGAGTTTGTTTTTGTTGTCCACCTTCTCCTTTCTCTTCTTATCCTCTTCGGCGAACTTTTCGGCGTCTTTGACCGCCTTGTCGATCTCGTCCTCGGAAAGATTGGTGGAGGAAGTGATGGTGATGTCCGTGGACTTGCCCGTGCCCTTATCCTGCGCGGTCACGTGCACGATCCCGTTGGCGTCGATGTCGAAAGTGACTTCGATCTGCGGAATCCCTCTCGGCGCGGGCGCGATGCCGGAGAGCATGAAGTTGCCTAAGGTCTTGTTGTCCTTGCAGAACTCGCGTTCGCCTTGCAGGACGTGAATGTCCACGCTCGTCTGATTATCCGCCGCCGTGGAGAACACCTGGCTTTTCTTGACGGGAATGGTCGTATTTCTGTCGATGATCCTCGTGAATACGCCGCCGAGGGTTTCGATACCCAAAGACAGCGGGGTAACGTCGAGCAGAAGCACGTCCTTGACCTCGCCGGTGAGCACGCCGCCCTGTACGGCCGCGCCGATCGCGACGCATTCGTCGGGATTGATGCCCTTGAAAGGCTCCTTGCCCGTGACTTCGCGCACCTTTTCGACGACGGAAGGCATACGCGTGGATCCGCCCACGAGAATGACTTTGTCGATGTCTTTATAGGAAAGCCCCGCGTCCTTCATCGCGAGCCGCATCGGTTCCACCGTCCGGTTCAAAAGATCGGCGGTCATCGCCTCGAATTTCTGTTTGGTGAGATTGATATCGAGATGCTGAGGCCCGTCCGCGCTCATGGAAATGAAGGGCAGATTGATGTTCGTGGAGCTCATGCCCGAAAGCTCGATCTTCGCTTTTTCCGCGGCCTCTTTGAGCCTTTGCATGGCCATTTTGTCTTTGGAAAGATCGATGCCGTGCGACTTTTTGAACTCCGCCACCAGGTATTCGATGATCTTGTTGTCCCAGTCGTCGCCGCCGAGCTTGGTGTCGCCGTTGGTGGCGAGCACTTCGAAAACGCCGTCGGAGATTTCCAGAATGGAAACGTCGAACGTACCGCCGCCGAGGTCATAGATCATGACTTTGCCGCCCTTGTCTTTGTCGAGCCCATAGGCGAGCGCGGCGGCCGTCGGCTCGTTGATGATACGAAGCACGTTGAGCCCGGCGATCTTGCCGGCGTCTTTGGTCGCCTGCCGCTGGCTGTCGGAGAAATAGGCGGGGCAGGTGATGACCGCCTCCGTCACTTTCGTACCGAGATACGCTTCCGCGTCCGCTTTGAGCTTGGAAAGAATCATCGCGGAAATTTCCTGCGGAGAATATCCTTTGTCGTCTATTTTCACTTTAAAATCGGATCCCATGTGTCTCTTGATCGAGATCACGGTCTTGTCGGGATTGGCGACGGCCTGACGCTTCGCGGCCTGCCCGACGACGCGGGAACCGTCCTTTTGAAAAGATACCACGGAAGGGGTGGTTCTCGAACCTTCCGCATTGGTGATGACGACGGGTTCCCCGCCTTCCATCACCGCCACGCACGAATTTGTCGTACCTAAGTCGATACCGATTACTTTACCTGCCATAACGCTCCTATTTCACTCCTTGCACTGTTTTTTCTAAGTTTAAGTACCGCGGCCGAAGGGCCGCCGTTTGTTTACATTTATATTTAACCCTCCGCAATATCGCTTAAACAAAAAGAACAAAAAAATTTTTGCAAATTCCTCCTCTTTTCGCTCCGCAGGACTTTGTGCTCGCGGCGACGCCCGTAAAAAAAGAGAAGCGCATAGAAATTCGCTTTCTATACGCCGACTCTTTAAACCAATGAATTTTATGTATGGACAGATTTATGATTTTCCCGTAAATCCCGCGGAACACGGGGGATTCACCGAAAACAAATTCCGGCCTACGCTCTGTTGTCTGTTCGTTTTCTTTCAAGGAAAAGTTTCTTACTTCATTATATCAGGTCTTTTGACTTATGTCAAGCCAAAATTTCCAAAATTTGGTAAAATGGTAATCGAAGATCTTGTCCTTGAAAAAGATCTTTCTCCAAAGACGATGACATACAGCGAAGTGATAAAGCAGCTGATGATCGAGCACAATCTGAGCCAGGAAAAACTGGCGCGGGAATTGTGCGTCAATCAAACCACGGTAGGGCAATGGCTGCGCGGAAAAAAGAAACCCTCCTATGAAAATATTCTGGCTCTTTACACGCACTTCGGCGTCACGCCGAACGAACTGTTCGGCCTCGACGACTGCTGACCTCGCGTAGATGCTGCCGGCGTTTTCGCACGCCCGGCGGCAGCTTTCCCGATTCCCGCGCCGCCTGCGTTTTCCCGTCCGCTCGGACTTAAAAAAGCTTTTCCCCGTCCGCTCTGCGCGCCGCGCGTCCAAAAAAACAATGCGCCTCCCGTCCCGCCGAAAAAAGCGGCGCGGGAGGTTTTTTTCAGGAAAGTTTTAATAGGCGGCCGCTTATTGAGTGACGATGACCTGCGCGTAACGGAGGATTTTCTCCCCGCGCTTGTAGCCCTTGACGTACACCTGTTTGACGACGCCGGCCGCTTCGCCCGTTTCGGCGGGAACGGCCATAATCGCTTCGGCGACGGCGGCGTCGAACGGCTGCCCGGTGGGATCGAGTTCTTCGACGCCTTCGCCTTCGAGCACTTTTTTATAGCTTTTGAGAACCATTTCCACGCCCTGCCGCGTCTGCGGATCGGCGCAGGCGGAAAGGGCGCGTTCGAGATTGTCTCCGATCCCGAACAGCGCGGCGATGACGTCGCTGCGTCCCTCGGCGTATTTTTGAGCGGCCTGATTCTGGGTACGGCGGCGGTAATTATCGTATTCCGCGGTCACGGCGTACCATTTCCGTTTCAGCTCCTCCGCTTCCGACTTCCACTTTTCCGCTTCTTCCCTGGCTTGTTGCAGTTCGCGTCGGCCGCGTCCCTTCTCCTTTCCTTCTCTGTCCGGTTTCTCCATGTCCTCGCCCTCTTTGCCGTTCGCCGTCTCCTCCTCCGCGGGTTCGCACGTCTCCCCGGCCGCCGGCGCGTTTTCTTGTCCGGCCTGCGTCCCGTCCGTCTGCGCCCCGGCCTGCGGTTCTGCGTCCGCCGGCCGCGCCTCGCTTCTTCCTTCTTTTTCCGCCGTTACGCATTCCTCATAATCTTGTTTATTTTCGCAATCGTTCATAGCACTCACCTTTTTGTTTGATTCGATGTTTTATTTATAAAGCAACTTTTTCCTTTTTAAACGCGAAAAGCGAGAAAGCCGGGCCTCAGAATTCGAGGTGCAGGAAATTATCCCGCGAAGAGCGGCGGTAAAAGATAGCTTTTCTGCCGATCACCGCGACGGGAATCGCGTCGAGGAGATCGGCGACGTTTTCCGCGAGATTTTTCGCGTCCTCGTCGACGTTGGAGAGAATGCTCACCTTGATGATCTCGTGCGCTTCGAGCGCGTCGGAAAGGGTTTTCAAGAGATTGTCCGTCACCCCTCCTTTGCCGATCTGCGTCACGGGCTGTAAATTCGCCGCGATGGCTTTGAGCCTGCTTCTCTGTTTGCTGGTGATCTGTTTACCGGTAACCGTATGTTCCGTCATTTGATTTTCTCCTGATGGTTTATGTTTCGCGGGACAAAAAGGAGGTTCCCCGTTTTTCCCGGTGAACGCAGCCCTGCCCCGCGCCTTTTTGATAATGGACAATAATTTTTTCCCGTCGGCCGTTTCAGCTGCAAATTCCGGAATCCTCGGGACGGATCACATAGCCGGGCTCATAGACGATCACGCCGTCCTTTTTCACCGTGACGATCTTGGCGTGCAGCCCTTCGAGGACGGGCGCGAGATTGCGCAGGACACGGAAAAATTCCTTTTCGTCGAATACCATATAATCGTTGCACATGCCGTCGGGCATGAGCACGAATCCCGCGCCTTTGACGAATATCTCCCAGGAACCGGGTTCCGTGATCGGTTCGGGATACTCCCCGGCATGTCCGAGATACCAGTCCAGCGTTTCTTTTTTCTCCATATCCAGCCCGTCTATGAATCTGCCGGGGAGATAGATATAGGCGTAGACGATACCGAGAGCCTCGAAAACGGTATTGTTGGACTCGGGTTCTTCGGGCAGCCGCTCGGGGCTGAATTCGGGACACAAGGTCACCCAGGTGCGCGTATTTTCTTTATAGGGCAGGGCGTCGACCTGCGCCCCGTCCGATTGCAGATAGAGGGGCGGCGGAAAGAGAGGCTCGTTTTGGAAAAACGCCCTTGCCCGCGCTTCCACCAGTCGGGCAAGCTCTTCCGCGTCCGCCGCCCGCTTGTCCCCGGGAAGAGTTCCCGTGACGGAGATGGAAGAACTGCCCGCAAGCAGGATATCTTCTCCGATATAGTGACATAAAAATTTGTAGAGGGCGCTCTTGCGGCTCGCCGCCCTGCGGGGGCTCCACTCGTCGGAGCCCTTTTCGTAAACGACGATTTCCGCGCCGTCGTCCTCGGGATTATCCGCGTAAAAAAGTTTGGGCGGGCGCTTGAAATAATTCGGCCGCAGCGCGGGGAAATAGATGCCTTTGGGGAAATAGGGATACACCGTCCAGCCCGCTTGCGCGAGAGGCGAAGAAGGGTGATTCGCGGTGTCCGCGAGCATCTTCACGATCAGACGCACCCCGTGCCGGGAATAGGCGTTTTCGCTCAGACAAAGACAGTATCTTCCTTCCGCTACGCCGCCGTATACGTCGACAGGCGGAAAAAACTGCGTGAGAAGCCCGTTTACGAGCTTGCCAACGCTTTTCTGATCTCCCTTGTCGATGTATTCCGCCAAGACGTTGACCGACTCGGCGATCTCGAAAGAGAACCACCGCGCGCACCGGCCGAACGAATAGGCTTCCCCTTTCGTCTCCCGCGAATAACATACCCCTTCCAAAGACATCTCCCGGTGATGTCCGGTGAGATCGTCCGCCCCGCCGCCGAATCTCGCACAGCCTGGGCAGCGCTTTTCCACCTGTTTCCCGAGCAGAACGTCGTATTCCTCTCTCGTGCAGAGATTGACGGTCGCCGCAAAAACGCGGTCGGGGACCTCGATGGTCAAAAATTCCGTCTCGATACTCTCGCAGACGAAATTGGGCGCCATGCAGTTTTCTTCTTTCAAACGCCTGACTTCCGTACTTCTGAGTTTTTTCACGTCCTCGACGCTTTCGCAGTTCTCGGGCAGGAGGTAATATTTATAATCGTAAAAAAACGCCTTCAATCCTGTTTCCATAATTTTTCCCTCTCCGGGGTTTCTCCGTTTGTAAATTTTTTTCGTTCCCTTTTAAAGCGTCCGCACGCTCCCGATCGGAAAA
This sequence comes from Candidatus Scatosoma sp., assembly GCA_048465415.1. Lineage (GTDB taxonomy): Bacteria > Bacillota > Clostridia > Christensenellales > Borkfalkiaceae > Scatosoma. Next base: position 267,806 of record DBFWLO010000008.1, on the reverse strand, counting down.
ACCGGACTCCCGTCAGGGAACAAACTCGAATTCCACGTCGCCGATGGAGACGGTGTCTCCTTCCTTGCAACCGGCGGCGGTCAGTTTTTTGATGACGCCGCGCAGTCGCAGCACCTTTTGGAAATAGAGCATGGAATCGGGATTGTTGAGGACGACGTTGCGGCAGAGCATGTCCACCAAACCGCCGACGACCACGAACGCTCCGTTTTCGTCCCGGTAGATCTCGAAATCGAGGTTGTCGTTGGAGGTATACTCGAACTCCTCGTCCGGTCGGACAGGCTCGACGGGGGGCAGGTCTTTGAGCACGTCGAAAATCCCCTCGATGAGCTCGCGCGTCCCCTCGCCGGTGACGGCGGTGACGGGGAAGATTTTGTACTTTCTGCCGTATTTCTTTTTGAAAGTTTTGAGATTTTCCTCCGCGCCGAAGACGTCGCATTTGTTGCAGACGATCAGCTGCGGCAGCGCCGCCAGTTTTTCGCTGTAATCTTTGAGTTCTTCGTTGATCTTCCGGAAATCCTCGATCGGATCGCGTCCCTCGCAGCCGGAAATATCCACGACGTGGCAGAGCATACGTGTGCGTTCGATATGGCGCAGGAAATCGTGACCGAGCCCCGCGCCCTGTGCCGCCCCCTCGATGAGTCCCGGGATATCCGCCGCGACGAACGATTTGTCGTAATAGCGGACGACGCCGAGATTGGGAGAAAGGGTGGTGAAATGATAATTGGCGATCTTGGGGCGGGCGGCGGAGATCTTGCTGAGCAGCGTGCTCTTGCCCACGTTGGGGAAGCCGACGAGTCCGACGTCGGCGATCACTTTCATTTCGAGCACGACGGCGTGCTGCCTGACCTTTTCGCCCTTTTGCGCGAAGTTCGGCGCGTGCCGCCGGGCGGTGGTGAAGCGGACGTTGCCCTTGCCGCCGTTCCCGCCCCGCGCCACGAGGATTTCCTTTTCGTCCTCGAACACGTCGCAAATGAGCCTGCCCGTCTCCGCGTCGCGCACCAATGTCCCGAGCGGGACTTTGATGTATACGTTTTTCCCGCCCCTGCCGAAGCATTGATTGGTGCCGCCCCGTTCGCCGTCCTCGGCGAAAAACTTCGAGGTGAAGCGAAAGGAAAACAGATCGTTCATATCCTTGTCGCCGACGAAATAGACGTCGCCGCCCCGGCCGCCGTCGCCGCCGTCCGGTCCGCACGCGGGCTTGCCTTTGTAAGCCTTGAAGGAATTCATTCCGTCGCCGCCGTCGCCCGCCTTGATTAAAATTTTAACTTTATCGGTAAATTCACCGTTCGCCATATTTTTCCTTCTCTTTTAAAAATACTCTTTATGTTTAGTATAGCAAAAAAACGCGGAAAAAGCAATGATTTCGAGCGGAATATCGCATAATCTTTCCCGAAAACCCGCGCCTCGTTTTTTCTTTCCGTCCGTCCCCGCCTCGGCTGGGAACGCGGCGGCCACGGCGGAGAATAGAATAGAGTGAGCCGAAATTTTGCGGCGGCAGTTTTTTGCCGCTGTTCGGCCGAATATTCCAAAGAAGAGGTTTTCAAAGATGATCAATAATTTCGGGAATCTCCGCAAAAGGCAGCGGTTCGGACAAGAGCCCCGCGCCGCGGACGGGGATACGGGCGCCGTTTCACGCAACGGTTGGTGCGTCTCTTACGCGCCCTGTCCCTGCTTTCCTTGTCGCCCGTGCCCGCCGCCCCGCTGCCGAATCGTGTATCAAACGGCGAGAAGCGCGGTGAATCCGGCGCCCGAGCCTAACCCCGTTCCCGTACCTGCCTATGCGTATCTTTATAATAACGCCGCGCAGACGGTCGACACCGCCCAACCTGTCGCGTTCGGCAATAACGGCGCCCTTTACGGCGGTATCGAACATACGCCGGGAAGCACGGCGGTCACGATCGCGGAGGCGGGGACGTACGGCGTATGGTTCAGCGTTACGGGCACCGCCGCCAATCAATTTTCCCTCTCCCTCGACGGCGCCCCCGTCCCGGGTACGAGTTACGGTTCCGCGGCCGGCGCGACCGGCCCCGCCATTCGCATACTCACTCCCGGCTTCGCCGTCGTTACGGCGGCGGCAAACAGCACCCTCGAACTCGTCAACGAGACGGGCAGCGCGGTCACGCTCTCCGTGAACGCCGCCGGCGCCGTCGGCGTCAACGCTTCTTTGCTCATCGTCCGCCTTGCCTGACGGCAAAACTCTCCCGCGCCCTTTTAAGCGCCGGGAGAGTTTTTTCGTTCGATTATAAACGCACGCCGCCGCGTTTGCCGCTCACCGAGACCGATTGCAGAATCCCCGTGGTGATCACCCGCTTTTGCCCCTCCTCGGCGTTTTTCAAAGCGTCGTCGAGAAGCGCGGAAAAGAGATTTTTCGCGTCGGAAATATGCTCGCAGAACAGATAATAGGCGAGCGAGCCGGGAACCGTATTGACTTCGCCCAAATAAATTTTGCCGTCGCAAAGCAGAAAATCCATGCGCACGATGCCTTTGAGATTCATGCGTTTATATAACGTCCGCGTGTACGAACGGATCGTTTCCCGCGTCGAATTCGCCATCGCCGCGGCCGTGCCCGCGCTTTTTTGGACAGAAGGAACGGTTTCCGCGGACTCGCCTCCGCCCGCGTCCGCGGCGGCAATCTGTGCATCAGCATCTTCGTCGTCGCTCCCCTGCTCCGGGTATACCGTCGGACGGCCGACGGAATGAGGACGTTCGCCGCTCTTCAAATACTTATCCGCAAAGGAATAGATCTTATCCCCCGAAGCCGCTTCCTCCGGTTCGGAAACGTAGATATCCCCCCCGAGAGAGTAGGCCGCGCAGTTTATATCCCGTTTATTGCGCAGATACTTTTCGATGACGACGCGGTCGTCGAGATAGAACGCCGCTTCGATCGCCTGCGCCGCTTCCTCCTCCGTTTCCGCCACCGAAATCCCGATCGACGAGCCCAGATGCGCCGGCTTTATCACCACCGGGTATTTCAGGCGCGATTCGATGTTTTTCAGTAAAAATCTGCCGCGGCGGTTATAATCGCTCTCGTTCACGCGTATGTATTCTACCGTGGGCACGTTCAAAGCCTTCGCCACCAGCTTCGTCAAGGTTTTGTCCATGAACATGCCCGAAGCCGTAAGCTCCGGCGAGGCGAGCGGGATCTCGTTGAGCTGCATGAGCGCCGAAATCCCGCCCCCTTCCCCCAGCCCGCCGTGGCAGCAGTTGATCGCCGCGTCTATCTTCCCCCGGTTTTTCACCTTCGCTTTGCCGCTGAACGCGTACATGCTGCCTCCGTCGAAAAATATCCGCTCGAAAGAGGAATAGTCCCGCTTCTTGAAAACGTTCAGATCGATCATCTTCGCCGAGGTATACATACTGCCGTCGGTATGGATATACACCGGCACGGGAAGGTACTTTTCCTTGTCTAAAAGATTGAGTACGAATACGCCCGTCAGTACGGAAATCTCGTTTTCACAAGATTTTCCGCCGAATAAAATTGCAATTCTAAGCATAAAAATACACCTCCGCAGAAGATTTTTTCGCTTTGGTGTATCGTCTTTTTCTTCTTGTCAACTATCCTCAATCCCTTATGCCGTAAGGGTTTGCGGGCAATTACTCTCATTTTTTGAAAAACGGGGAAAAACGCTGTCGCAAATCGACGCAAAAAGCGGGCTATTTCCCTTACGGCATAAGGGAAAGAAGGCATTTTCACATTTTAGTAGGCATCGGGCAAATCGTTGAGGAAAAGCACCGCGTCGCCCGTCTCCAAAATCTCGCTCAAATGCGTCTGGGCTTCCCGGAGCGTCGGGAAGACGACGAGCTTTTCCTCGTCGCCGCCCGCGGCGAGATAACCCGCTTTGACCGCGCCCACGAGCGTGTCGCCGACCAGAATCACGAGATCGAGTTCCGTCAATTCCGCGCCGAGTTCGCCGTTGAGCTTTTCGTCGAGGATCCCCGTTTCCACGAGCCCCGGCGTGACGACGATCTTGCGGCCGGGGAAACGTTTCAGCGCTTCCGCCGCCTCCGCCGCGCCGCGGGGATTGGAGTTATAGCTGTCGTCGAGAATGTGCACCCCGTTCGCTTCGATGAGTTGGAGCCGATGGGGTATGGGACGGATATTTTCCATTCCCTTGGCGATCTCTTCGTCCGTGAGTCCCAGCTCCGCCGCCAAAAGCGCCGCGAGCGCCACGTTTTCCGCCGAGTGTCTGCCCAGGAGCGGGACGCGCACCCGCAAGGCGGGCGACTTGGGGCCGTGCAGGCGGAGAGCGAAGGAAGTGCCGTCCGCGTCGAGCGACAAGTCGGAGATCAGCGACGCGTAGTCGGCGTACACGCATTTTTCCTTTTCGGAAAGCGTGAACTCGTCTAACGGCAGCGCGGCGATCTTTTCCTTCAATTCGCCGCCGCAGACGACCTTTTTCGCAGTGCTCTTCAAAATTTCGCTCTTGCCTTTGAGGATATTTTCCTCCGAACCGAACGTTTCGATATGCTGCGCGCACACGCCCGTAAAGACGGCGAAGTCCGGCTTCACCAGCCTGCAAAGTTCCTCTATGTCTCCGACGCGGCGCGCGCCCATCTCCGCGAGGAATACTTCCTTGCCTTTAAATTCGGGGCTTTCCACCGTCTTGGCGACGCCGATCGGCGTATTGTACGATTCGGGCGTTTCCACCACCGCGTACCTGGCGGAAAGGATACTCTTCAAAATATTTTTGACGGAAGTTTTGCCGTAGCTGCCCACCACCGCCACGCGGAGAATTTTCGTTTCGTCGAGCACCCGTCCCGCGCGTCTGACGTATTTCCGATTCCGCGGCGTCTCGTAGAGAGAGTCGATCGCGTTCGCCGCGCACAGCAGCCACGGCAAAAGCAGCGGCATCAGCGCGAAGGGAAGGTACTGAAAGAGCGAGTAGAGATCGCTTGCGATCAGTTTGCCCGCAAAGGCGCAGAGAGCGACGACGAGATAGGAAACGCACGCCGTCAAAAGAATGTAGACGGCGCTGAGGCGTTTTACCCGCCCCGTGTTTTTGACCGAGACTTTGAGCGCGTATTTCCTGTCCGCGACGCAAAACAACCCGCAGAAAAAGAGAAAGGGCACCGCCGAAAGAAGGAGCGCCGCTTTCGTGCCCGCAAAAGAGAAACAGAGCGCGAACAGCGCCGAGGACAACAGCGACAGCCCCGCCCAGAGCGCGAGACGATTATAGTACAGATTGTCGCCCCGTCTGAGCCAGCGCGAGAATTTTCCGTTTTTATAGCCGCTCTGCTGCATGGCGCCCAACGACTTATACGTCGCTACGTAAAAAAAGCAGGTGCACACCACGCACGCGGCGATCCTCGACAATACTTCACCCATGAAAGAAAAATTCCTCCGCTATCAGATTAAAGGCGAGAGGATATTCCGCAAACGCGAAATGTCCGCCCTCCATCGTTTTTATCCGGCCGTTGGGAAGGCAGGAGCCATAAATCACAGCCGCTTCGTGCGGCGTCGTTTTATCCCGCTCCCCTTCGACGAGTAAGACTTCATTTTCAATGCTCCGCGCGTCTTCGCGCAGATCCTCGTTGACGATCTTTTTATAGCTCTCCCGCATCACCGGCGAGAGAGAACGATATTCTTCGCTGCCGAAATGCTTTTCGGCGAACCGCGGCGCGATTCTTTTCACCGCGCGGTAAGTCTTTACCTTGATTTTATATCCGATTCCCCGTTTGAGGATAATCCCCGCGGGGCCGGTCAAAAGTATGCGATCAAATACCTGCCCGTCCTCTTTCGCCATTTTCACCGCTACGCGGCAGCCGAAAGAATGGGCGACGACGTGCGGGCGGGACACCCCCAGCGCCGAGAGGACTTCCTTCGTCCAGCGCGCGTAATCCCCCACCGAAAAAGGCTCCGAGAGCGGCGCGCTCTCGCCGAAACCGAGAAAGTCGAACGCCGTGACGCGGTAAAACCTCGAAAAATATTCGATCTGCGCCGTGAAGCTCTCCTTAGAGGCAAGATAGCCGTGGAAAAACACCAGATCCTTTCCGCTTCCCTTTTGTAAATACGACACTTCGCTCAAATCGATGCTTTCCGTCGCGCGTTCCCTCCCGTCTATTTCTTTTTCAGATCCTTCTGCATGACGATTGCGTCCTCGCCGTCGGGATAGTAACGGGGACGGGTATAGATCCCCCGATAGCCGCGTCGGAGATACAAAAGCAGCGCCGGGGAATTGGAGACGCGCGCTTCCAGCAGCGACACTTCCGCTCCCCGTTCCTTCGCTTTCTCTTCCAGGCGGTCGAGAAGTTTTGTTCCTATCCCCTGCCGGCGCCAGAGCGGCGACACCGCGACGTTATCGATCTCCGCGTTTTCAAAGAGCACCGTCTCGCACGCATACCCCGCCAGCTCTCCGTTATCCTCCGCGCACACGCCGCAAAACAGCTTCGAGGAGAACGCTTCCGCAAACATGCGGTAGCTCCACGGATCCTCGAAACACTCCTTTTCAAGCTCGGAAATTTTTAAGATGTCTTCGTATTTCCATTCGCGATAGATCATTCTTCTTCTCTCTTTATTCTTTGCGCGGGGTATAGGGGCGGGGAAAGGAACGGCGCGCGGGCCGGGCGGAAAAAGTTACGGTTCGGATTTGGCGGCGGAGAGATTTTCCTCCGCCTGGCTCTTGCGGATATAGAGAGCTTTGAGTTCGCCGAAGTTTGCCGCGTTTTCGCTCAAAGCGGAGACCGCAAGGCGTAAACCTTGCACGGGATCGGCTATTTTGACGGACGTCTTTTCCGAAAGCGGAAGCTCTTCGAGGGCATAGAGCGTATACCCCCCGACTTCGGCGAGAGACAATACTTCCGACTCGGTGAGATAGGAGGGCGGGAAGGTCTGTTTCTTTTCTTCGGAAAAGCCGCAGACGTAATAGCGGCCGTGGAGCGCGTCGACGACGCAGAGGGGCTTTTCGCCGTCTAAGGCATTATATGCCGCCACCTCGAAGGAGGTGACGGGAAGCGTGGGTTTTCCCGCCGCGAGAGCGAAGCCTTTCGCCGTCGCGACGCCGATGCGGATACCCGTGAACGAGCCTGCGCCCACGACCGCCGCGAAAAAGTCGAAGTCCGCCGTTCCCGCGTCCGCCTCTTTCAGCGTCCGGTCGATCTCCCTCATCAACAGCGTCGAGTGGCGCATGGCGCAGTCGGTAAGGCGCGAGTGGTACGCGCGGCCGTCTTTGACCGCCAGCACCGTGAGATATTTGGAACTCGTATCGATTGCCAGAAAGTTTTTCAATAGTCTATCTCTCTTGTATTTTCGTCGATTTTTTTGATCCGTACCCGTTTCGCATGTTCGGGAAGCAGCGGACGAATATGCTCCGACCACTCCACGAGACAGATCCCGCCCAGCTCGAAATAGTCGGCAAGGCCGAGGCGTTCCGCCTGATCGGGGGATTCGATCCGGTAACAATCGTAATGAAAGAGTCTGCCGTCGTAGTCGTTCATATAGGCGTAGGTCGGGCTCGTCACTTCCTCTTCGATCCCCAGCCCCTTCGCGACGCCTTTGGCGAACACCGTCTTTCCCGCGCCCATGTCCCCGTCTAAAAGCACCGTATCGCCGGCAGATAAAGTTTTTGCATAGCGCGCGGCAAAGAGCAGCGTCTCCTCGCGCGACCTCGATATAAAAACAGCCATACGTATATTATAATACGTACGGCGATTTTTTGCAATGATTTGCGGCGTCTCTTTCAAATTTTCATTTTTTTGAGAACGGTCGAGAGACGTTTATAAAGGAGCAGCGTCAAAACGCTTACGGACGCCGTCTTGATGAGGTTGAAGCCCAGGATCACGCTCCATGTGCCTTGGAAAACTTCCGCCGGAGCCGCGAAGCCGAACGCCGGGAATAAAATATAGCGATTGGCGAGAAGCGCCGCGCCCGTCGCGATCAGGCAGGCGGCGATCATCGAAGGCACGACCGTTTTCAGCCCCTTATGAAATTTATAGGCGATCGACGGCAGGAGCAGGAACGAGGAAGTGACGATGATGTTGGCGAGCTCGCCCACGCCGCCCGTCGAGCTTACGGTGATGCGGATCGTTTCTTTCAGCGCGCAGACGATCACCCCTTCCGCGGGGCCGAGCAGAAAGCCGATGAGCATGATGAAGACGTTGCCGAAGTCGAGTTTTAAAAATTCGGCGTTGGGAAAGACAGGAAATTCCAGAAGACTGACGAGGAAGCTCAGCGCCGTGAAGATCGCCATGAGCGCCAGGCGTCTGGAAGAAAACATTTCCTTCGCGCGCGCTTTTGCGGTTTTTTTCGGACGGGGTTGCGGTTGGGTGGACGATAGCTGCAGACCTGCCTCTTGCGTTTGGTCGGGTTCTGGGGTATGTAACGACATAGTGACACTCCTTGAAAAAATATTTTTATCGTAAAATATTCTTCGCGGGTATCGCGGTTTATGCTTCGGGCGAGGCGCGAAGCGTACAAAAGCCGCTCCGAGCTTCGCTTCGGAGCGGCTTAAAAACACTCTGCCCTTTTTCTTTTTTCATCCGGACTATACCGTCGGTATCGGAATTGCGCCGATTCGGGGACGCGCGGTTTTTTACCGCGGCCTTCGCAGACTTTACTGCCGGTGAGGAATTGCGCCTCGCCCCAAAGAATATTTACTTGTTCCCGTTTATTGTATTCTTTTTTCGCGCGTTTGTCAACTGCCGAGGCGCGGTTTTTGCATTTTTTTAAAGAATATCCCCCGCATAGATGGGAAAACGGGCGCAAAGTTCCCCCACTTCCTTCGTCACCGCCGCGAAACAGCTTTCCCGTTCCTTTACGACGCGCGCGATGAGGTCGGCGATCTGTTCGCATTCCGCCTCCTTCATGCCGCGGCTGGTGATCGCGGGCGTGCCTACGCGGATCCCGCTCGTGATGAACGGAGACGCCGTCTCGAAGGGGATCGTGTTTTTATTGACGGTGATATGCACTTGATCGAGCATCGCTTCGAGATCCTTGCCCGTCACCCCCGTATCCCTTAAATCGAGGAGCATGAGATGGTTATCCGTGCCGCCCGAGACCAGTCGGATTCCGTTTTTTATCAGTCTCTTCGCCATTGCCTGCGCGTTGGAGAGGATCTGTTTCTGGTACGTTTTAAATTCGGGAGAGAGAGCCTCCTTAAAAGCGACCGCTTTGGCCGCGATGATATGCATGAGCGGACCGCCCTGCGTGCCGGGGAATACCGCTTTATCGATCTGTTTGGCGTACTGTTCCTTACACATCACGACGCCGCCGCGCGGACCGCGCAGCGTTTTATGCGTGGTCGTCGTCACGAAATCGGCGTAAGGCACGGGCGAAGGGTGCAGCCCCGCCGCCACCAATCCTGCGATATGGGCGATATCGACCATCATATACGCGCCCGCTTTGTCGCAGATCTCGCGGATACGCTTGAAATCGATGACGCGGGGGTAGGCGCTCGCGCCCGCCACGATCAGTTTGGGGCGCTTAGCGAGGGCCGTTTTTTCCATTTCGTCGTAATCGATTTGTTCCGTTTGCTCAGAAACGCCGTAAGAGACGATCCGGAAATATTTTCCCGAAATATTCACCGGGGAGCCGTGCGTCAGATGACCGCCGTGGGAAAGGTTCATGCCCATGATCGTGTCGCCCGGTTCGAGCATCGCGAAATAGACCGCGAAGTTCGCCTGCGCGCCGCTATGCGGCTGGACGTTGCAGTGCTCGCAGCCGAACAGGGCTTTGAGGCGGTCGCGGGCGAGGTTTTCCGCCACGTCCACAAATTCGCAGCCGCCGTAATAACGTTTTCCGGGCAGACCTTCGGCGTATTTATTGGTGAGGTGGGAGCCGGCCGCCGCCAGTACCGCCGGGGAAACGACGTTTTCGCTGGCGATCAGTTCGATATTGCCCTGCTGACGTTTGAGTTCCGCGTCCATCGCCGCGTAGAGCTCGGGATCGGAATTTTTGATGACGGTCATATCGATCATATACGTTACCTCTTTATTCAAGCACATATTTTCGGTTCTATTATAGCACAATCCCGGGGCGCTGTCAACAGCCCGGGGGAATTTTACAGCGCGTACACAGCGAAAACGACGAGCGAGACCGCCGCCGCGAGCCAGGAGAGAACAATCAAGACGGCGGCGGTCAGGACGCCGGAGGCTTTTCCCGTGCCGCCCGCTTTTTTGATCATTTTTTCGCGGTTATAGCCGAGGCATTTCAAAAACGCCGGAAACGGGACGAGCAGGAGGGCGAAAAGTACCGCCACCGTCGCCGCCGCCACCGCTTTTTCCGGGCGCAGGAATTTGATCAGCGACAAAACGGCGAATACGAGTATGAACAGCGCCGAGAAACCGATACAAAGTTTCGCGCGGCTCAATTTTTGCAGCGCTTGCTCCACTTCCTCCTCCACCCGCGCCGAAACCGGGTATTCCAGCGTACACGCGCCGTTGTGCAAATTGATAAAGCACGCGTATTCTTCTTCCTCATACTTGCAGACGGCGCGGAGCACGGGCACGAAAATCACTTCCAGTTTTATATCGCCGAGCAGGATCTGCGCGCCGCTGTCGGGCGAATAGTCCGCCGCCGTGCGTTTGAGCTCCTTCGCGTTCTCTTTTAAAGTGAGCCTGCTGTCGGGGTAGAGGGAAGCGAATACGGATTTTTTATTTTCTTCCGCGAGCGGACGAAGCCCGTCCTGCCGGGATTTCGGATCGAGGCGTTCGGGGGCGCGGAAGCGCAGACATTCGATCTTCCGCTCTTCGCGGTGCTCCGCGTACGTCTGCCGGCGGGACTTCTTTTCGGACGTGGCGGCGGCGGAACGCGCCGCGCTCCGCCACGTATATTCCGCCGTCGCCGAAAGACGGTAAACGGGTATGTAATACTTATCCGTGCAAAAGGCCTCGTCCCGTTCGAGGCTTTTCAAAAAGCCGGAGTGGATTCCCTTGAAGGCGCGCAATTCTTCCCGCAGCTTTTGCAGAGCCGCTCCTTGCGTATATTTTTCCTCCGCGAGAAAAAAAGAATCATAACCCGCAAAGATATTGTCTCGTTTCAACCCTGCCCCTCCTCTTCTTCCGCAACGGGTATCGCGCCGATCGTTTTGAGCACCGCGAACACATAGGGCGCGCCGTACATATTTAAACGCTTCGGGCCCTTGATCGCCGGATCCGCAAGGATCTTCGCATACGCTTTTTCAAAAGTGCTCCGCGTCACCGAACGGTCACGACGGTCCGCGAACAGTTCCCCGCCTTTCACCGTATAGGTAAAGGGGAGCTTCTTCGCCGTGTAAAAGGTCTTTCCCTGCATGGAAGCGATCGCTTCCCAAAGGTTTTCGGGCGTGATCCCGCCCTCAAAGGCGCCTGCGTCTTCTTTCATACTTTTCTCCCTGTCTTTTCTCTTTCGTCCGGCGTGCGGGAGGGGAAAATCACGTAGAACGTACTGCCCTTGCCCACGACGCTCTCTACGCCGAAGCGGAAATTATGCTTTTCGAGGATCGTTTTGACGATGGACAGCCCCAGCCCCGTCCCCTTCACCGGACGCTTATGCGACGACGAGGAACGATAGTATCTGTCCCAGATCGTCGTGATCTCCTCCGCCTTGATCCCCTTGCCCGTGTCCGCCACGGCGAAACGGATCGTGCCGTCCCCTTCCCGTCTGAGCGACACCCGCACCAGCTTATTCTCGCCCGTATAATTGACCGCGTTGCCGATCAGATTATACAATACTTCCCCGATCTTGATCGGATCCGCCTCCGTATACAAGCCCTCCTCCACGTCCGATTCAAACGCGTAGCCCTTCGTCTCCGACAAATACTCGAATTTTTCCAGCACGTCGAACGTGTATTCCGAAAGATCGAATACCTCCGGTTTCAAAGAATCGATCCCCGAACGGATCTTCGACAGATCGAGCACGTCGTTGACGAGCGAGGTCAGCCGGTCCGCTTCGTCGATGATCACCTGGGTATGCTTATTCCGCTTTTCCGGGTTATCCCCCGAGATCTCCTGCACCATCGAAGCATACGCTTTGATCATCGTCAGCGGCGTTTTGAAATCGTGCGATACGTTCGCGATCAGCTCTTTCTGCATCTGGTCGGCTTTGGAAATCTCGTCGCGGGCAAAGTTCAGCGTCTCCGCCAACGCCTCCATTTCGCTTCCGTACGACTGGCCGTGGAAGTCCACCGAGAAATCTCCCTTCGCGAGCAGCTTCGCTTTCTCCGTCATCTCCGTGATCGGCTTCGTCAATACCCCCGAGATCGCGCTCGATACCGTAAACGACAAAACGAGCACGAAAATCGCCATTAAAAGCGTGCGCGTATTCATCTGCGACACCACGTCTTCGATGAGTTTCAGCGATTTACACACATACAGATACATCGGCTGGCCGTCGAGATAGATCGGCTTCCCTTCATAAGTAAACTGCGCGCCGTAGACGTAATCGCCCGCTGCGGAGTCCTCGTACAAGACCGCCGTGTGCCCCGCCGAGTCCAGGCGTTCGATGAGCCGGCTCACCCGTTCGGGAAAATCCGTCTGCGCGGAAAACTCGGGATCCACCCCCTCCGCATCCTCCTCCACCGGGAAGATGATCTCGCCTTTGGGGTTGACGATATATACTCTCAGATCGTACCGCGAGGCCTGATAGCGCACGAACGCGCTGTAATTGGGGCCAGGATACATCGTCAGTTCTTTCTGGATCGCTTTGCCGTTGGCGGCGAGGCTGCCCGCGATCTGGTCCTTATAGCTCTGCTTCATCAACAGGTTCTGCGTCAGTCCGAAGAGGAGCACGATGAGGAGCGCGAACGCGGAAAAAGCCGCCCAAAGCAAAAAATAAATGCTCGCGCTTCTTTGTTTTTTCGCGTACGATTCCGCTTTCCTCCGCCGCGCCATATCTACCTCCGCCCTTTCCTCTACGGCAAAATCGCGGGCCTATACCCGCGACAGCCGTGCACGCCCGCCCCGTTTCCGCTTCGGAATTTACGCCTCGAATTTATATCCGAGACCGCGCAGCGTGACGATAAATTTACGATAGTCTTTGAGATTGCCGCGCAGCATTTTGATATGCGTGTCCACCGTGCGGTCGTCTCCGTAAAAATCAAAACCCCAGACGTCGTACAGGAGCTTCTCGCGCGTCAGCGCGATCCCTTTATTGCGGACGAGATAGAACAAGAGTTCGTATTCCTTGGGCGTAAGCTCCGCCTTTTCGCCGTCCACGTACACGTTCCGCCCCGCCATATCGATTTCCAGCCCCTCGAATTTGAGGATCTGGTTGCCGCTTTCGCTCTTCTTCGCCGCCCGGCGTTTCGTCACCGCGTTGATCCGCGCCATCACTTCCTTGGGCGAAAAAGGCTTCGTCACATAATCGTCCGCGCCGATCTCGAATCCGAACAACTTGTCGTATTCCTCGCCGCGCGCGGAAAGCATGATCACCGGAACGTCCTTGAACTTCCGTATCTCCTTCACCGCCGAAAAACCGTCCAGCCGCGGCATCATCACGTCCATCAGCACCACGTCGTAGTCGTTGTCCTTACAAAGTTTCACCGCCTCCATGCCGTCCGCCGCTTCAAACGCTTCGTTGCCTTCAAATTCCACGTATTCTTTCAATACGCCACGGATCATCTCTTCGTCGTCTACAATCAAAATTTTCATGCGAATTTCCTCTGCGATTTATTTTTTCATTTAGTTAAAATATACCCCCCGCGCGTTAACTTTACAACAAAGCATCGTGAAAACTAAATGAAATTTTCACAATTATAGCGCATTTTTCGCTTTTTGTCAAGCCCTCACTCACTCCGTGAAATTTTCGCAAAATTTTTTATTTTTTTACGAACAAATGTTTGACTTTTAAGGAAGAAGATGGTACACTAATGGAGAAAAGAGAGGGACAAAGACAATGATCGACGAAGAGAGGCTGAAAATTCTAACGGACGGCGCGAAATACGACGTATCCTGTTCCTCGTCGGGATCGCGGCGGAAGAATACGAAGGACGGGATCGGAAACGCCTCGGTGGGCGGGATCTGCCATTCCTTCACGCAGGACGGGCGGTGTATTTCCCTGCTCAAAATGCTCATGAGCAACGATTGTATTTTCGACTGCAAATATTGTCCCAACCGCAGAAGCGCGGACGTGCCGCGGGCGTCCGTCACGCCCGAGGAGATGTGCGAATTGGTGATGGGGTTTTACCGGCGCAATTACATCGAAGGATTTTTCCTCTCCTCCGCCGTCTGTCAATCGCCCGATTATACGATGGAACTGCTCTATCAAACGATCAAGATGCTGCGGGAGACGTACAAATTCAACGGGTATATCCACCTCAAAGGGATTCCGCACGCCGACCGGCTGCTCACCGAGAAGGCGGCGGCCTACGCCGACCGCATGAGTTACAACGTGGAGCTGCCGAGCGAGCAGAGTCTCAAACTCCTCGCCCCGCAAAAGACCAAAGAGAGCGTATTCACGCCCATGAAATTATTGTCGGAGGAAAAGCGGGCTTTGGCGCTCGAACACAAAAAGCGCACGGGCAGGGAAGAGCGGAGAGGAACGGGACGGTTTCTGCCCGCGGGGCAGACGACGCAGATGATCGTCGGCGCGTCGCCCGAAACGGACGGGCAGATCCTCAAACTGAGCGAATTTATGTACCGGAAATACGATCTGAAAAGAGTCTATTATTCCTCTTACGTGTCCGTGGTGCATGATCCCTTATTGCCCGACGCGGGGGCGGGGCTTCTGCGCGAGCACCGGTTATACCAGGCGGACTGGCTGATGAGGTTTTACGGGTTTACCTGCGACGAGATCTCGCCCGCGGGGGAAAATCTGCCCACCGAGTACGATCCCAAATGCGCCTGGGCGCTGCGCAACATGCAGTATTTTCCCGTCGAGATCAACCGCGCGCCCGTCGAGCAGCTCCTGCGGGTGCCGGGGATCGGGGCGAAGGGAGCTTACAAGATCGTCGCGGCGAGAAAATACGCGAAGCTCGATTTCGAGGATCTGAGAAAAATGCGGATCGTACTCAAACGCGCCCGGCATTTCATCACCTGCGACGGGAAATTTTACGGGCTCGAAGGCGCGGACCGCGTGCGCACACAGCTCATTCTCGCGGAACGCACGGAGGGCGCGAAACAGCTTTCCCTATTCGACGACGCGTCCCGGCCCCAGCTCCTGCCGTCTTCGGGAGCGCTTTCCCTGCTCGCTTCGCCCAAAGAGAAACAGTTTTTGCTCCATTCCTCCGCCGAGGTCGCCCGTTCCGCCCTCACCGGACAGCTTTGAGGGGGGCAGGTATTCGACTATGCGGAATATTTATTATACCGACGGTTCTCCCGAGGGATTTTTCACGGCGGTTTTCGACGCCTATGCGGACGAATATGCTTTCCTCACCTCCTCGCGCGCCTTACAGACGGCGTTGGGAGATACTTTTATCTCCGTCGCGTCCAGCGAAGAAAAGGCCGCGCGGGTGGTGAAAAAGCTGCGGGCGATCGACAGAAACAGTTTATACGAGATCGATTGCGTTCTGCGCACGGCGGAGGCGGACAAAGAGCAGGCGGCGTTCCTATACATTCGTCTCTTAGTGAAAAAGCGCGCGCCGGTGCGGGAGATGCTGACGTTCCCCGAAGTGCGGCGCGCCGTCGATCTCGCGAGCAAAGTAGGCGCGGAGCGGCATTTATTATCGGGGTTTCTCCGCTTTCAGGAGACGAAAAGCGGAGCGTTTTACGCGCCCTGTTCGCCGGACAACGACGTCGTCGAGCTGTTGATGCCTCACTTTGCCGCCCGGTTCAAAACTTCCGCGTTCGTTATCCACGATATCTCGCGGGGCATCGCGGGCATTTACAACGGCGCGGAATGGCTCGTCGCACCCGCCCCGCGGGCGGAGATCGTTCTCTCCGAGGACGAAGAGGCTTTTTTGGGGCTGTGGAAAAAGTATTATCACACCGTCTATATCCCCTCCCGCAAGAATACGCGGCAGATGAAGGGATACATGCCCGTGCGGTATTGGAAGTTCATGCCCGAAAAACAGTATGAAGAGATCGAGTTTCCGGAAAATTGAAGAGCCTCACCTTTTAAAGTGATGGCTCTTTTTAACAGTCGCTTCTGCCGATGAGATATTCAAAGCTGCAATTCAAAATTTCACATAATTCGACGAGTATGTAGACGTCGGGTATGCTTCCTTGCCGCCATTTGCTGACCGTCCCTTTCCCGATCCCGCACAGTTTTGCGATTTTACTATCCTTAAAGCGAAAGGGTTTCGTCAATTTATAATACCGGGAATAGAAGTCCGAAGGGGTTTTACCGGGGTGAAACTCAAAGGTTTCCGTAAAGCCGAGCAAGAAATCGCAAGAACAGCCAAAATAGTCGGCTATCTTTACCAAAGATTCGACTTTGGGCACACGCTCGCTTTGCCAACGCCGCAGACTGCTGGAATCGATTCCCGTTTCTTTCCCTAACGTTTCAAAATTTAAATCCTTTTCTTTCATTAAATCTTTTAAATTGTTCCGAAAATTTTCAATGGCTTTTATGGGCTTCATGATCTGTTCCTCCTATCTTTCATGTCAGATGAAAACCATTTCGATAAAATTTTGTTGACGTTATTCTTTTTTTATGTTCATCTGAAAAATTTCCAGGCCTAACAGCAGACCGGTACGAAAGCCGAAGCGAAAGCGTCTGAGCTGTTCGCTGTATATTCCTTCTAATTCCGCGTCCTCTAATTCTTTATACAACGTCTGTTGTTCCGGCGTCAACGTGTCTAAAAATTCGTCGTATTTCTCTAAAAGCGCAGGTTGCAGGGCTTTTGTTTCCGGGGAGAGAAATTCCAGGATACGCCCCATCTCTCCGCGCATCAGCTCTTCCATGATTGAAAATTTCATGATTTTCTCCTTGTTGTTTTTATTGTCTCTACTATATCACAAACGGAAGAAATTGTATACAGATCGGAGGTAATGGAAGAAAATTTCCTCACGGCAAAACGGTCACCGCATGCCGTAGGCATGCGGCGGGGCGCGAGCCGGGCGAGCGGCCCGCCGAAGAAAATTCCGCGCGCAAAAAAGCGGCCCGGCGAAACCGCCGCAAAGCCGCTTTTTGCACGTAAAACTTTTTTCAGGTGCGTTCGACGCATACCTGCCCTCGCCTTATTCCCCCATCGAGGTCATTTCCTTCAAGATACATTTGAACGCGGCGAGGTGCTCTTCTTCGTCCATGCGGATACGCTCGATCACCGCCGCGATCTGTTCGTCTTTCACCCGGCAGAGGATCTTGGTGTAGGCGTCGATCGCGTACTGTTCCGACGCTATGTCGTCGAGAATCATCTTCTGCGGGCTCTTGGAATAGGACACCGCGCGCGCCGAATAGTAATTGATGGGATAGGGAGGCAGGTAGGAATACACCGGCGCCGCGCCCAGTTTCAAGATCAGGCTGCCGAGAATTTCCAGATGCTTCATCTCCGTGATCGCCACCTTTATCAGCGTCGAGGCATAGTCCTTACAACCCATATTATCGAATAAAATATGCTGGTATATGTACTGCAATACGGCGGTGAGTTCGCCCTCGTCGCCCGCATACGCCGGGGATATGATTTTCAGCGCCGCCGCGTTCTCCCGTATGCCTTCGAGACTCGGATAGGGAATATCCAGAGCGCAGGTTTTGCCGCAATCGCATGCGCTGCCGCCCTTCCCGGGTTCGTATGCCGAGCCTTCCGCGTCCGGCTCCGCTTGTTCGGGTTCCGTTTTTTTCTGCATCTGGGCTTCCTCGAAAAGCCGCGAAATGTCCTGCATTTCCATTTCTTTGTTATCGTCCATGAAATACCCCTTTCTCTTTCGCCGCCACGCAGACGCTGCGTTTTCCGCGGCCTTTTTTATTGCTCTTTCATTATATGCCGCCGCGTGCCCGCTTATGCGGATCGGGCGCCGGCAAGAGAAAATTATTCGTATTCCTCATAGCTCCTTCTGCCGGGGTACGGAGGTTGCGGGTATTCGCTCTGCGGCGGATAGGACGGACCGGGACCGCCGGGGGGCGGCGGAGGCGGAGGACAGGACGTGGGACCGCAGCCGCGCCCCGGTTTACGGCCGGACGGTTTCGGCGGCATATTGAAGTTGACGAGTATGACGTCGTCGCCGATCTTGACGATATTTTTCATTTCTATGAACTGCTCGCTCTTCCAGAAAGAGAATCCTTTACTGCCGGGCACGACGATGCCGAGGATCCTGTTTTCGGGATAACAGAAAACCAGATCGCAGACTTTGCCCAGACGCCGGCCGTCGGCGGTGTTGACTACCTCTTTTGTGCGAAGTTCCGAATAGCTCATTTCCATGACGCGCCTCCGCTTTTTTTGTTTCTTTTTATTATTTTTTTCGCTTACACTCTACAATATATGCGGCGGCAAAGAGGTTTTGTGCGTTCTAAAACGCGAAAGAAAAAATATTTTTATTTCCGAGCCTTAAAAAAAGCAGTCCCCTTTACGGGGACCGCTTTGTTCGGTCAGGAAATATTCATGCGGATATTATTGAGGGCGTTCTTTTCGAGTCGGGAGACCTGCGCCTGGGAGATTCCCACCTCCTCGGAGATTTCCGTCTGCGTCTTGCCTTCGTAATAACGCAGAAAGAGAATTCGTTTTTCACGTTCGCCCAGCCGCTCCATCGCCTCGCCGAGCGCTACGTGTTCCGTCCAGACCTCGTCGTTATTTTTCTCGTCGCAGAGCTGGTCCATCAAAAGAAGGGTGTCGCCCGCTTTATTATAGACGGGATCGTAGAGCGACACGGGATCGGAGATCGCGTCGAGCGCGTACACGACTTCGCTGACGGCTACTTCCATTTCCGCCGCGATTTTTTCCAGCGTCGCCTCCTCGTCCCGGCCCTCAATCGATTCCCGTACTTTCAAAACCCGATACGCCGTGTCGCGGATACTTCTCGACACGCGCAGGGAGTTGCCGTCGCGGAGATAGCGCTTGATCTCGCCGATGATCATGGGCACGGCGTAGGTGGAAAACTTGACGCCCACGCTCAGATCGAAGTTATCGATCGCCTTGATGAGCCCCACGCAGCCCGCCTGGAACACGTCGTCCGCATTGGCGTTTTTTGCCCAGAAGCGTTTGACCAACGAGAGCACCAGGCGCATATTTCCCACGATGAATTTCTCGCGCGCCGCTTTATCGCCCGTTTTCAGCTTCTTCATCAGCTCTTCGTTTTCTTTCGCCGTCAAAAGAGGCAATCCCGACGTGTCTACGCCGCATATTTCCACTTTCTGCATCATACTTTTTTCCTCCTTCCTACATATCCCCCTTTACCCCTTACGGAGTCGGGCAGGTTATGTATAAAGGCGGGCGCAGATTGCGGAACGGAAGATTATGTAAGCGAGGGATCGGAAAACTTTTTATAGAGTATGTGCCGTTTTTTGCCTTTTTATCAAGGCTTTACCGATTTTGTGAAAGAACCGATATTTTTCAGACCATTTTTGCGATTTCTTTTCTCAGTCTTTGAATGATCTTTTTTTCCAGTCTGGAAATGTAGCTTTGGGAAAT
Source organism: Candidatus Scatosoma sp. (assembly GCA_048465415.1). GTDB lineage: Bacteria > Bacillota > Clostridia > Christensenellales > Borkfalkiaceae > Scatosoma. The sequence goes on along the minus strand of DBFWLO010000008.1, from coordinate 248,391 downwards.
ACCGAGCAGGTCCGCCACGTCTTTTTGCGTCATTTCCTCGCCGCCGTTAAGACCGAAGCGGAGGAACATGATTTTACGTTCGCGTTCGGACAGTTTTCTCAGCGCTTCCTTCAAAAGCTCTTTCTCCGCGGTCGATTCGAGATCGCCGTAGACGCTCTCCGCCGAGGTGCCCAGTATGTCGGAGAGCAGCAGTTCGTTGCCCTCGAAATCGGTATTGAGCGGTTCGTCGAAGGAAACTTCGCTTTTAAGCCGCACCGTACGTCTCAGATACATGAGGATCTCGTTTTCGATACATCGGGAGGCGTACGTCGCCAGTTTGATATTTTTATCCAGTTTGAAGGAATTGATCGCCTTGATCAGCCCGATCGTCCCCACCGAAATGAGGTCGTCGGGATCCACGCCCGTATTGTCGAATTTTCGGGCTATGTATACGACGAGCCGGAGGTTATGCTGAATGAGTTCCGCTTTCACCTTATCCGACTCCTCGCCGTGTTCCAGTTTGCCGAGCATTTCGCTCTCCTCTTCCGGCGAAAGCGGCAAAGGCAGCGCCTCCGTGCCGCAGATATAGTCCACCGTGTTCTCCGCATCGAATTGCCGTAAAAAACATTTTAGTATTTCCTTGATTTTCATGACCGACCTCCCCGTCCGTTCCTTGTTTTCCTTGCCTGTATTCGTCAGTCCAGCACCGCCGCGTTGAGTATAATCTTATACTCCCGTGCGCGTATATTTCCCGACGGCGCAAAATATACTTTCCTTATTATATTCGGTTTTTCCCCGCAATATATCTCCAAACTGTCCGCAAGGAAAATTTTTATTTTCGTCTCGCCGTTCATCGTCAGAATCGTCATTTCTTCCGTCATCGTCTGTTCTCCCAAAAGGTCGAACGCCAGATCGGACGAAAGAAAACATACGGGCACGCCGCCCGCCGCAGCGCGGTTGCCGCTGTCGAGAAAGCCTTCCGCCTTCACGCTTTTTTCCCCCAGCGTCACTTTACAGGGATAGATAAACCTACGCATCGCCCGGCGGCGGTACAGACGTTTGATCAGCATCGCCGCGGCGACGGCAAAGACGAAACTGCCGCCCAGCACCATACCCACCGGCACGCTTTCCGTCAGATACCCGTTTTCCGTAATCCCGTAGTCGATGGAAAAAGCCGAATAAACGCCAAGCAGCGCTCCGCCGAGCGCAAAGCTGAATCCAAAGAACAGCGCGGACGTCAGCGCATACCTGCCTATGCCTTTTCCTTGTACCGCGATCAGCGCAAGCAGGATTCCCACGGCGAATTTGAGTATGTACGAGGGCGCTGTTCCGATCTTCAAAAGCGGAAAAACCACCGCGAAGACGGCGCCTGTCGCCGCCGCCAGCGCGATCCGCCAGACGCTTATTTTCTGCTTCCCCGCTTTCAGCGCCAACCACAGAAGCATCGCGTCCAAAAGGAAGTTCTCCGCCAGGGCGTATTCTATGTATATCTCCACTCTGCCACCCCTCTTTTCGCGAAGTTTAGGAATATTATATAGCCCGGGGAGTCGAAAAAAAACGCGATTTTCGGCGATTTATCCCAAATAAGGGCGTTTCGGCCGTCCGAGGAAGAGGAATCCGGGACGAAGCAGAATTGCAAAGGCGAGCAGATAGGACGGGCGCCAGGGATAAACGCCCGTGAACAGACACCGACAAAATAAGAAAAAAGAGTTGCCTTTTTTTCCCGTCTCCGATATAATGATGGTATTGAGCAAATTTGTCCGAAGGCGCTTTGCAAAGGAGTATTACAAGATAAATATGTCCTTCTCCAAAAAAGGTCTGACCTATAAACATACGATTTTCGCCTGTTACGCCGGATATATCGTGCAGGCGCTCATCATTAACTACGTCCCGCTCCTCTACGTCACCTTTCAGTCGCAGTTCGGCGTGTCGCTCTCCCGCATTACCCTTCTCACCACGATTTGTTTCGGCGTACAGATCTTCACCGATCTACTCGCGAGCAAGTTCGTGGACAAAGTGGGATACCGGTTCTGCGCCGTCGCCGCGCACATTTTCAGCGCTCTGGGGTTATTCAGTCTCGCCGTACTGCCCGGGCTTATCGATCCCACCGCCGGACTGATCGTTTCCGCCTGTCTCTACGCGATGGGCGGCGGACTTATCGAAGTGGTGGTTTCCCCCGTCGTCGAGGCCTGTCCGACCAAGAAAAAAGAGGCGTCCATGGGACTCCTCCATTCTTTTTACTGTTGGGGCAGCGTCTTTGTCATTCTCGTTTCCACCCTTCTCTTTGCCGTGGTTGGAATCTCTCACTGGAAGCTGATCGCCTGTCTCTGGGCGGTCTTACCCCTCGCGAACGCCGTATTTTTTTGTTTCGTTCCCCTCTATTCCCTGCCGCAATCGGCCGACGAGCGCCCCTCCACTTTTCGTTCGCTCGCGAAAAACCGCGCCTTTTGGGTATTATTCATTCTCATGCTCTGCGCGGGCGCGACCGAAGTCTCCGTCACGCAGTGGGCGTCCGCGTTCGCCGAAGACAGTCTCGGTATTTCCAAGACGCTCGGCGATCTCGCCGGGCCTATGGCGTTCGCCGTACTCATGGGAATTTGCCGCGTCTTTTACGCCAAGTCTCTGCAAAAAGTATCCCTGCGCAAGTTTCTCATCGTCAGCGCCGCCGGCTGTATCTGCGCCTATTTGCTCATTGCCCTGCCGCCTCTGCCCGTGCTCAATCTCCTCGGCTGCGCGCTCTGCGGGTTCTTCGTGGGAATCCTCTGGCCGGGAACTTTCTCGACCGCCGCGAAAACGCTGCCCTACGGCGGGACGATGCTCTTCGCCCTCCTCGCCCTCGCGGGAGATCTCGGCTGTACCGCCGGGCCGACTTTGGTCGGGTTCGTTTCGGGATTTTTCGGCGACAATCTGCAAATCGGACTTCTGTCCGCCATCATCTTCCCCGTACTCGCCTTAGCGACCGTTTTTTTGCTCCCCAAGCAAAAGAACGAGCCTAAACTGCTCGATCCCGAAGCTAAAAAGTAAAAAAAATCCCCCTGCCGGGATCGGCAGGGGGATTTTTTAACGTTCTTCCCGGAAATAATTGAGTCCGAGGCTCGCGGGCGGCTGCGTTTCTTTTTTACCCACAATGCTCGTGATGATCAGCACGACGATTGTCACGACATAAGGGAGCATTTTTACCAATTCGATCTGCGCGAACGTGATTCCGCCGATATATCCTCTGGCGATATACAGTCCGCCGAAAATGATCGAGCCGAAGATCGCCAGCCCCGGGCGCCACAAGGTGAAGATGACCAGCGCAATGGAAAGCCAGCCGAATACTTCGATGATATATTCCCAGTTTCCGCCCATGTAATCCATGATACAGAACAGCCCGCCGATTGCGGAAATTCCGCAGCCGATACACGTCGCCGCATACTTATATAAGGTTACGTTGATGCCGGCGGCGTCCGCCGTCGCGGGATTTTCGCCCACCGCTCTCAGATGCAGCCCCACGCGCGTCTTGCTCAGCACGATCTGCGCGACAATCGCAATGATGATCGCCAGATAGACGAGCACGCCGTGCGACAAAAATATCTGACCGAACCAGCCCAGCTTATCTCCCACCGGAAATAAGGTGGTGAAATATTTGCTGGCACGCGTGATCACCGTTATCTGCGCTTTGATCGAATTGATCAAATGCCCCGCAAGCCCCACGCCGAACGTCGTCATCGCCAGCCCCGTCACGTTCTGATTCGCACGCAGAGAAACGGTGAGGAAGCTGTATAGCAGCCCCATCAGCGCTCCGCCTAAAAACGTAGCCAACAAAGGGACTAAGATGAGGAGAAAGGGAACGGACGTGCCGATCGATTTGATGAGATAATACTCGCTCAGACAGCCGATCGCCGCGCCGACGCTCATGACTCCCGGTATGCCCAGGTTGAGATGCCCCGATTTTTCCGTAATGATCTCACCGGTGGAGCCGTAAAGAAAGGTCGCGCTCATACGAATTGCACTCGTCAAAAATGTTACAAACATTCTTTCTTCTCCTTTTTGACCGATTTACGGAATTTGAGTTTATACATAATGAAAAATTCGCAGCCGATGATGAAAAAGAACATGATTCCCGTCACGATATCCGCGAAAAACGAGTTGGCGATCCCGCAGTCCGTCATCACCTGTCCGGTACCCTGTTGCAGGAACACGACCAGATAAGACGTCGCCACCATGAATATGGGATCGAACTTCGCCAGCCAGGAGACGAGAATCGCCGTGAACCCGCGACCGCCCACCGTTTCGCTGCTGACCATGTGATCGATGCCGCCGGCAAGCAAAAATCCCGCGATCCCGCATAATATACCCGAGATGAGCAGGGTACGGACAATGACTTTCCTGACGTTGATTCCTATATACCGAGCCGTGTTCTCGCTCTCGCCCACGACGGAAATTTCATAGCCGTGTTTGCTGAATTTCAGATAGATATAAACCAAAACCGTCACTACCGAGACGACGATGATACTGAGCCAGAAATCCTCGCCCGCGATCTTGGGCAAGTTTCCGTATTTGATCGCGTCCATATTTCCCGTTCCGCCCGGCACCCAGATCTTGATGAAGCACAGAACGATCTGAATCGCCACGTAATTCATCATCAGCGTGAACAACGTTTCGTTGGTGTTCCACTTCGCTTTGAACAGCGCGGGAATCACCGCCCATATCGCCCCCGCCGCCACGCTCGCGACAAGCATGACGGGAATCAAAGCGCCGTCGGGAACTTTGCCGCCGAGATAGAACATGCACGCTGTACAGGCAAAGGCGCTGATGAGGACTTGTCCTTCCGCGCCGATATTCCAGAAGCGCATTTTAAACGCGGGAGTCACGGCCAAAGAGATCAGAAGGAGCATCGCGCCTTCTCTTAAAAATACCATCAGCCGTCTCTGCGTGCCGAAAATGCCCGAAAACATCGAGCTATAAATCGCCAACGGATTCTTTTTCAACACGATCAGGGACAAAATTCCCGACAGGAGAAACGCCGCGAAAACAGCGCCCGCACGGATCAGCCAGGATTTCCACCACACAATGCCGTCCCTTTTGACGATATGAAAAAGAGGCTCTTTTATATTTTTTTCTTTACTCGCCATCTATTTGCTCCTCTTTTTCTCTTTTTACGGATTGAACCATCAGCAAACCTATCTCTTCTTTCTTCGCCGTCCTTCCGTCTACAATCCCGGAAATCCGCCCTCCGCTGATCACCAGAATCCGGTCGCAAAGTTCCAGCAATACGTCCAGGTCCTCGCCCACAAAGACGACGGCGACGCCGTTTTTCTTCTGCGCCGTCAAGAGATTATAGATCGTATACGAGGAGTTGATATCGAGTCCCCTGACCGGATAGGCCGCCAAAAGCACGGTCGGCGAAGAAGCGATTTCCCGCCCTACGAGCACTTTTTGGACGTTCCCGCCCGAAAGACGTCTCACGGGAGTGCGCGTATTCGGCGTTACCACTTCCAATTCTTCGATGATTTTATTGGCGAGGGCTTCGGGATCTTTACGATCGAGGAAAAAGGAGTTTCCTTTCCGATAGCTTCTGAGCATCATGTTGTCTATGATGTCCATATTGCCGACGAGCCCCATGCCCAGTCTATCCTCCGGAACGAAAGAGAGCCGGATCCCCAGTTCCCGGATTTTCACCGGGGATTTTCCGATCAGCTGTTCTCCGTGTTCCGTAGGCTCGGAGGACGCGTCTTCCGAGGGAGAGGGCGGGTAATAGACGATGCTGCTGCCCGTTTCCGTTTTTTGAAGTCCCGCAATCGATTCCAGAAGCTCGCGCTGGCCGCTGCCCGCGATTCCGGCTATGCCGAGGATTTCGCCGCTGAACGCTTCAAAGTTCACGTCGTCGAGCACTTTGATGCCGTCGGCGTCAATCGAAGTAAGGTTTTTCACTTCCAGGCGCTTACGGCTGTCGACGGGCAAAGGTCTTTCTATGTTCAATTCCACCTTTTTGCCCACCATCATCTCCGTCAACGTCTTTTCGTCCGTTTTTGAAGTTTCGACCGTGGCGATATGTTCGCCTTTGCGAAGGACCGCGACACGGTCGGAAATCGTCATTACTTCGTTGAGTTTATGGGTGATGATGACGATGGATTTTCCGTCGTCGCGCATGGCGCGGAGAACGGCAAACAGTTTATCGATCTCCTGCGGCGTCAGAACGGCCGTCGGTTCGTCGAGAATGAGAATATCCGCGCCGCGGTATAAGACCTTGACGATTTCCACCGTCTGTTTTTCCGAAACGGACATCTCGTGGATTTTCTTTTCCGGCTCGATATGAAATCCGTAGCGTTCGCTCATTTCGAGAATTTTCGACGTCGAGGTTTTCAGATCGTATTTTTTCTCCTCTACGCCCAAAACGATATTCTGCACGGCGGAAAAGACGTCCACGAGCTTGAAATGCTGGTGAATCATGCCTATCTTATAGCGAAAAGCGTCCTTGGGCGAACGAATCGACACTTCCTCCCCGCCGATAAAAATATGGCCTTCGTCCGGATAATAAATGCCGGCGATCATATTCATGAGCGTGGTCTTTCCACTCCCGTTTTCACCCAGAATCGCCAGAATCTCGCCCTGTCTTACGTCCATATCCACATTTTTATTGGCTACGACGCTGCCAAAGGTCTTGGTTATATTTTTCAGTTGTATTGCAACGGGTTTTTCCACCTATGCCTCCTTTGAACGGCACAAAGCCCCAACGTCATAGGGCGGAGTAAACATTACTCCGCCCCGAGATGATTTATCCCGACAAGCATTCGCTTTAAATAATTTTAATGCCGTCGATATGAACGTCGAAATAGGGCGCGGAACGGAAAGAGGATTCCTGGAAGATTCCGTTTTCGATGGCTTCCTTTTCGCCCACGTAATCGCCGTCGACGTCCGCGAGATAGCTCGTCAGCTTTCCGTTTTCGTCGAACGTCGCGCCGGCGTTGATTTTATCCGTTTTGGTGCTTACGGTGAATTTAGCGGTATCGAAAATTTTCAGCGTGCCGTTCGCGATCTCCGTTCTCGCCTTGACAATCGCCTCCACGGTACCTTCGGCCGTCGCTTTGCCGCCGAGGTTCGTCAATACGACGGAACCCGTCTTGATCGATCCGGTCCAATCGTCCACGATCTTCTCGCCCTTCACCGCCTGCGCGATGATATACTTAAAATAAGGCGTCCAATCGATACGGGAAGAAACGACGAAAGTATTGGGGCAGGAATCCAGCGTGCTGCCGTTATAGGAGACGTTGGGGACTCCCGCTTCTTCGCAGGCGGAAGGAGCGCCCAAAGAGTCGGCATGCTGGGAAATGAGTTTGCAGCCGCCGTTGATCAGGCTCTCCGCCACAGATTTTTCAGCGGACACATCGTACCACGAACCCGTAAACTTAACGTCCATCGTGACCGTAGGGCAAACGGATTTCGCGCCGAGATAGAAAGAGGTGTAACCGGAGATGACTTCCGCATACTCATACGCGCCGACATAACCCATCTTCGCCTGATCGGCGGTGAATTTTCCTTCCGCGATCATCGCGTTGAGTTTCATGCCCGCAGCGACGCCCGCCAGGTAACGGCCTTCGTAAATGGAAGCGAACGCGTTATGGAAATTGGGAAGTTTTTCCGTATGCGCTTTCACGCCCGTCGCGTGGCAGAACTGCACGTCGGGTTTTTCTTTCGCCGCTTCCAAAATGAAGCTCTCATGGCCGAAAGAGTCGGCAAAGATCAGATCGCAGCCGCTGTCCGCGAGGTCGAGCGCCGTCTCTTTGCAGATTGCCTTTTCGTCGATTCCCGTGCGCATTAAGAACTGATCGCTTTTCAGCCCCATATCTTTCACGGCTTTTTGCGCCGCTTCGATGAAATTCTTATCGTAGGTGGACGAATCGTCGTGGAGACAGATCAAACCGAACTTAAAATCCGCGGGGATTTCGATGCCGGAATAGTCGGGTTCCTCGATGTTTTCGTAAGCGGGAAGAACCACTTCGTTCAGCTCGTTCTCCCCATTGCCGCAGGAGGCGAGCCCCACGAAGGCTGTCGCGGCCATCATGGCAGAAAGTGCAACGGTTAAAAATTTCTTCATATAAAATTTTCTCCTTACTGTCCGGGTTTCTTCGGACAATTTTTTATCCTGTCGGTTCCCCGCTTTCAGTATGCCCCCTCTCACGGGTGGTATGCAACGGGGAATTTCCATCACCTACGAAAGACGATCTTTCCGCCTTCCATCTTTTCCACGATCGCCAGCGATTCCACGCGGATCCCCCGCGACCGCAGTTCGTCACCGCCGCCCTGAAAGCCCTTTTCGATCTCCGTGCAGCAGCCCGAAACTTCCGCGCCAGCCTGTTTTACGACGTCGATCAGACCTTTCAAAGCGTTGCCGTTCGCCAAAAAGTCGTCCGTGATCAGCACTTTGTCCTCTTTGGTAATATATTCTTTGCTCACCGCGATCGTATAGGTGGTTTTATGCGTGAACGAATACACGGGCGCCTGATACTGCTCGCCGGTGACGTTCGCCGAAGGGTGTTTCTTGGCAAAGACCATCGGCACGTTCAGTTCGAGCGCCACCGCGGTCGCAAACGCGATTCCCGACGCTTCCACCGTCAGGACTTTGGTGATAGGAACGCCCGAAAACAGCCGCGCCGTCTCTTTTGCCATCTCTTTCAAAAACACCGTGTCTATCTGCTGATTCAAAAAACTGCCGACTTTGAGTACGTCTCCCGGAAGAACTTTGCCTTCCCGAACGATCTTTTCTTCCAATGCTTTCATTTCTTTACCATGTAAAAAAGGCGGCAAACAAACCGTTTCCGCCAATATCTCCCTTCTTTCCTCTTCCGGGCTTGTCCAATAGTCGCGATTATCTTTCGGGGCATCGCGGTAGAAACGCCTCCGCCGCTTAGGAGGTCTATATCGGCTGTATGAAATTTTTTTACGACGCCCGCCTTTTTCCCTTTTCCAAACTCGCTTGTCCGACCTTCAAAAAAGAAAAAAGTCAAGCGGTTTTGACTTCTTCATAAATATATCACATTGTGAAAAACTTGTCAAATCATATCGCCGAAAATTCTTTTTTCACATATTTTGTCTTTTATTATCATACTTTGAGACTTATGAAAAAATTTTTTATCGACAAACAATCTTCAAAAAGCGTACGTATAGTGTTCGATCCGGCCGTCCGCCCAAACCTCCACGACGTCGAAGCGCGCGTTGGGTTCGCCGCCCGTCTGCAACCAGTAAAACTGCGCAATGCGGCGATAGCGGCGGCGTTTCGCCTCCACAACCGCCTCCGCCGGCGTACCGTACGCGGCGGACGTGCGCGTCTTTACCTCCACGAACGCCAATTCCTCCCCGTCGGACACGATGAGATCCGCTTCCCCGAACGGGGTGCGGTAATTTTTATGTAAAATCTTACAGCCCTTCGCTTTCAGGTATTCTTCCGCGAGCTTTTCGCCCCGCCGCCCGAGAGCTTTTTTGTGAACGTCCTGCGGTGAATCGGACATAAGCCGTACTCCTTTATCGCCCCGATGTGCTGCGCGGTGCCGTACCCTTTATTCCGTTCAAACGCATAAACGGGATAGGTTTTTGCAAATTCGTCCATGAGCGCGTCCCTGTATACCTTCGCCACGATGCTCGCGGCGCCGATCGAATAAGAGAGCGCGTCGCCGCGCACGATGCTGCGCTGCGGGAAGGGAACGTCCAGTGTCATATTCCCGTCGGCGAGCACCGCGTCGGGCGGGATTCTCAGCGATAAAAGCGCGTTCCTCATTCCCAGGCGAGTCGCCTGTAAAATATTGATCTCGTCGACGATTTTCTCGTTCACCTCGTACACGGCATAGGCGAGCGCGCGTTCCTTGATCAGCTGCGCGAGCGCTTCCCGCTTTTTGGCGGATAATTTTTTACTGTCGTCCACCCCTTCGATGAGCCGGGCTTCGTCGAGCGGCATGACGACCGCCGCGCAGACCACCGGTCCGGCGAGCGGGCCTCTGCCCACCTCGTCCACCCCCGCGAGATACCGGCAGTCCGCCGTGAGATACCGCCTATCGAAAAAAAGTTTTTCTATCGTCACGTTCCCGTTCCGCCGCATCTGAAATTCTCCGTTTATTTATTGCTCCTTAAAAGGGGAGCTCCCGATAGTCGGACGCGTCTTCCAGACACACCCGGCCGATCCGTCCTTTACGGAAATCGTCGATAAGCGCTTTCGCGCCGCGCTCGTAATCGAAATCCCCGCCTTTGAGCACGAACCCCCGCCTTTTACACAGCGTCTCGTACATGCCCAGCTTTTCCGAAAAATCGGTGATTCCGTAACGCCGGGTGAGGCAGGCGGGATATTTTTGCGCGAGTTCGCCCAAAAGTTCGAGCGCCACGTCGTCCATATCGAGGATATCGTCGTTGATACTGCCGATGTACGCGAGATGCCGCGCAAGGATCTGATTATCGAAGGAAGGGGGCATGGTGCCGGGCGTATCTAAAAGATCGAACTCGCCGCAGCGAAGCCAGCGCACGTCGCGCGTCACCCCCGCCTTATCGCCCGTCTTCGCCCGTTTCTGGCCGCTCAAAAGATTCACCACCGTGCTCTTGCCCGTGTTCGGGATCCCCGCTACCATGAAACGGAAAGTCCTATTCAGCCCTTTCGCCTCCGCGCGTTCGCGCTTTTCCCGCGTCAACGCGGCGAGCCGCTGCACGAGGACGCGCTTCGACGAGGAATCTGCGGAGTTGCACTTGACGCAGGCGCGCCCCTTCTCCTCGATGAGCCTGACAAAACCGTCCGCCCGCGCGTCCGCCAGGTCCGCTTTATTGAGAAGATACAGGATCGGTTTTTCCCCGAAAATTTTCTTTAAATTCTTATTCAGCGTCGCCGCCGGCGCGCGCGCGTCGAGGACGCAGATCACTCCGTCGCAGAGTTCCCGTTTCTCCTCCATGTCCCGCATCGCTTTCGTCATGTGGCCGGGAAACCACTGGATCGTCTTTGCCATTCCTTCTCCTTCTTTCTCTCGCTTTTCCCTTCGTCAAATACTCGGGCGGCGCAAATTGTCCTTTAACGGTCAATCCGTGCCGCCCTTCGCTTTATCCTTCACTTTATCCTTCGCTTTATCCTTCACTTACCCAACAAATCCGGCCTCAGTTTCCTCGTCAGTTTCAGCGCCTCTTCCCGCCGCCATTTATCCACTTTCGCGTGGTCGCCGCTCCGCAACACCTCCGGTACGCTCAGACCGCGGTATTCCTGCGGACGCGTATACTGCGGATATTCGAGCAGATTCTCCGAAAAACTTTCATCCACGAGCGACGACGTGCTGATTACTCCGTCCACGTACCGCGACACGCAGTCCACGAGCACCATCGCCGGCAGTTCGCCGCCCGTCAGCACATAGTCCCCGATCGAGATCTCCTCGTCTATGAAGAGATCGATCGCGCGCTGATCCACGCCCTCGTAATGGCCGCAGAGCAGAATCAGATGTTCGTAGGCGAGCAGGGAAAATACTTTCTGCTGGCGGAGCGTTTCGCCTTTCGGCGAAAGATAGATACGGCGGGCTTTATGCTCCTTATCCAGCGCGTCTATGGCGCTGCCGATCGGCTGGGGCATCATCACCATGCCCGCGCCGCCGCCGAAGGGATAGTCGTCGCATTTCAAATGCTTATCCTCGGTGTAATCGCGGATATTGACGACGTTGATTTCTATTTTTCCCGCCTTCCGCGCCCGGCCGAGAATACTCTCGCCCAGCGCCGAAAACATATCGGGAAACAAGGTCAGTATGTCGATTCTCATTATTTTTTACGCCAGATTCACTCGTTTTTTCACCACATAGCGCTGGAAAAAGAACGTACCTACGTCGAAGCCCGCGAGAAGAGCGATGAAGAACCACATCGAGCCGTGATCGCCCAGCGCGTTGAAAAAGCTGCCGATTCCCGGGATAGTCGCCAAAAATACCGCGACGGTTTCCAGGATAACGGTAAAGATAAAGAAACACAAGACCGCCGCGCCGGTACGATTTTTCGTCGTGAACATCTGGCCTACGCAGATACAGCAATGAATGAGCTCCAACGATCCGAGCGCGGCGAGCGGAACCAGCAAAAGCAGTTCGAAGAGGCTAAGCGTCGTATCCAAGGGATAGTCGGCAAACAAAGCGCCTATATTTTCAAAGAAAAGTTTCACATAAGCAAGAACGTCCCCACTATAAGGCAGAGCGACGATCAGGAAAGAAAGACCGGTCACCGCCCACGTGAGAAGGATCGTCGTCAGGCCGCTGATGAGTTTGGAAAAAATATGTTCTTCCGGAGTCGCGGGAATGGAAAGCGTCAGATATCCCTCGCCCGAAAAAAGATTTTTCTGGAACCTTGTGGCGATGACGATCGTACAGCCGCCGGCACACACGAGAATACTCATCGAGTACAGAGCGTAGATCGTAGAGCGGACGCGGAGCACCGTATAGCTGTCCAAGTTCCTGGTGAAGAGGAACGAGAGCGAGCAAAGCGCCGCCAGCGCGACGACGACGATATAGCAGGGAACCAAAAAACGGAACACCGCGCGGTAGTCGTATTTCAGGAGCTTATTCAGCATGTGGCCGCGCAGAGCCTTGATCCGCCCCGATTTATTCAGATCCCCCCGCGGCGTATTGACGCGCTCCGCGAAATCGGACTGATAATGCCGCGCGTGGGGATCGTCCGGCGCGGACGGGGACACGGGCGACGCGGAAGGCGCTGTCAGTTCCGGCGCAGGCGCGGGGTTCTCGCCGAACAGATCCCCGTCCTCATTGCCGCGAACGGGCTCCGACGGATTGGGCTGGGTTTTGTCATCGTCGTCAAACCAGTATTTATTTTCGTCCGTTACCATCTGAATACCTCCCTGAAAAGCTGGTCGATCGTCTTGCCTTCGCCCTTACGGATTTCGTTGGCGAAGCCTTGCAGAATGATGTTGCCGCCCTGCAAGAAGAGGACGTAATCGAGGATCGGCTCGATATCGGCGATCAGGTGGGTGCAGATGATCATCGTGGAATCGGGCGCGCGGTTGGTGGCCAGCGTGCGGAGAATATAGTCCCGCGCCGCCGGATCGACGCCGGCGATCGGCTCGTCGAAAATATATAGTCTGGCGTTCCGCGCAAGCGTCAAAATCAGCCCCAGCTTCTCCTTTGTGCCTTTGGAGAGGGAGCGCACTTTCTGCGTCCTGCTCACGCCGAGCTCGTCGATCATTTTCCAGGCGCGATCCTGATCGAAGTCCGCGAAAAAATCACGATAGTATTCCACTTCCTGCGCCACGCTGAACGTGTCGTTGAGGAAATTGCTGTCGGGGAGGTAGGCGACGATGGATTTCGTCTCCGTGCCTACGGGCATGCCCGCGATCGAGATATGCCCCGACGTGGGAACCAAAAGCCCCGCCAGCATTTTGATAAAGGTGGTTTTGCCGCTGCCGTTGGTGCCGAGCAGTCCGACGACGCTCCCCGTATCCGGTACGGAAAACGTCAGATTATTGAGCGCACGGAGCCCCTTATAATCCTTCGTCAGGTTCGTACACTCCAATATATTTTCCATAGTTCTCCTTCGTCCGCCGCCGCGGACAATTCATAGTGCTTTTATTTTACCACACTTTACCGGAAAAGTCAATATTCCGAACAAAAATCTCTCCCTTCTTGATAAAAAACAAAAAAACGGGCGGCCGGTACGCGAAAAACTCATTGCGTACACGGTGTGCCCGTTTATAATTGCTTTTGCGGTAATCGCAGACCTGCCCGTCTCTTTTTATCAGAGGATTGCCTCCACAAAACTTTTGGCGTCGAATTTTTCCAGGTCTTCTATTTTCTCGCCCGTACCCGCGAAAATGACGGGGAGAGCCAATTCGGAAGCGAGCGAGAACACGAAGCCGCCCTTCGCCGTACCGTCGAGTTTGGTGAGCACAAGTCCGTCGAGTTCCACCGCCTCGTCGAAGACGCGGGCCTGGCTCATGGCGTTCTGGCCGGTCGTGGCGTCGAGCACCAGGAGTTTTAAGAAATCCGCTTCGGGATATTCTCTGGAAACGACTCGGTCCATTTTTTGCAGTTCTTTCATGAGATTATCCTTGACGTGCAGACGGCCGGCGGTATCGACGATGACGACGTCCGTCTTTTTCGCCTTCGCCGAAGATACCGCGTCGAAAATGACCGCCGCGGGATCGCTGCCTTCCTCGTGTTTGACGATTCTGACCTTTGCCCGGTCCGCCCAAACGGAGAGCTGTTCGCCCGCCGCCGCGCGGAAGGTATCCGCCGCGGCCACCGTGACGCTTTTGCCCTTAGACACGAAATAGTTGGCTAATTTGCCGATGGTGGTCGTTTTGCCGACGCCGTTGACGCCCACGAGCATGAGCACGCAGGGATAGGATAGCTCGGGAACTTCCGCCTCTTCCAAAATATCGGCGAGGATCTCCCGAAGCAGCTCGGTGACATAGACCTCGTCTTTGAGCTTTTCGCCGATGGCGCGTTCTTTCACGCGCTCCACCACTTCTTCCGCCGTAGAGACGGAAACGTCGGAAGAGATAAGGATTTCTTCGAGTTCCTCGTAAAATTCATTGCCGAGTTTATTTTTGGAAAAGAGCATACGCAGCTTTTCCGAGAAATTATCTTTTGTCTTTTTCAGCGCTCCGAAGAGCTTTCCGAAGATACCCATTTGAGACTCCTTACTGTTTCCTTTATTCGACCGTACCCGCGCCGAGACGCTGTTCCACTTCCGCCAGTTTGACGGAGACGATCTTAGAGACGCCCTTTTCCTGCATCGTCACGCCGAAGAGCGAATCCGCCTGGTTCATGGTCGGTTTTCTGTGCGTGATGACGATGAACTGCGTTTCTTCGGAGAAGCGTTTCAAATAGGAAGCGAATCTGTCCACGTTGGCGTCGTCGAGCGCGGCTTCGATCTCGTCGAGGATACAGAATGGCATGGGACGGGCTTTTAAAATCGCGAAGAGAATGGCGATCGCCGTCAGCGCGCGCTCGCCGCCCGAAAGCAGAGAGATTTTCGTCAGTTTCTTGCCCGGCGGACAGGCGACGATCTCCACGCCCGCGTTCAAGGGATCCTCTCCCTCCTCGTAGTCGAGTTCGAGTTCGGCCTTGCCGCCGCCGAAGAGTTCCTTGAACGTGGTTTTGAAGTTTTCGTTGATTTCGTTGAAGCCGGCGTCGAAGAGTTTGAGCATTTCGCCGCGGATCTCGTCGAGCGCGACCGTCAGATCTTCGATCGCTTTCTGCAAGTCGTCGCGCTGCGTCACCATTTCGTCATAGTGCGCCTTTTCCTCGGCGTATTCCTCGACGGCGTTGGGATTGACCGCGCCGAGCATGGTGATTTTCCGCTTCAATACGCTGATCAGGGACGCCGCTTCGTCGACATTGAAATTCTCCGCGCGGAGAGCGAGGCAGGCTTCGTAGTCCATCGCGTACGCTTCTTCGATTCTCAGGCGCATATTTTCGAGGTTGGTGTCGATCTTACTGATCTCGATCTCGCATTTATAGCGCTTGTCCGATTGTTTCGTAATGCTTTCCTGCAAGGCGTTTTTCCGGGCTTCGAGTTCGAGCTGGCGGGCGTTGATTTCTTCCTTTTCCACGGAGATCGCCGCGATCTTGTCGAGAATCGCCTGCACCGCCTTTTTCTCTTCCTCGGTGAGCTCTTTTTCCTGCGCTTCCGCTTCCAGAGCGCGCAGCTTTTCTTCGAGGTCTCCTTTCGCCGTCTCCGTGTCGAAAATGCGCTTTAAAAGCTCTTCCTTCTCCGCCGCCAGACGTTTTTCGTCCGCTTCTTCTTTTTCGAGGGACGAGAGGAGCGCCGCGTACTCCACTTCCAGATCGTGGAGCTTTTTACTCTTTTCCGCGCGCTCTTCCTTGAAGCGCTCGCACTGGCTCTTCTGGCTCGTCAATTCTTCTTCCGCGCTGGCGCGCAGGGAATTGAGCGCTTCCTCGCTCTGGGAAGAGTTCGCTTCCTCGTCCGCCAACGCTTTTAAACGCTCTTCGAGCTCTTTAAGAGCCTCTTCGTAGACGGCGATATCCCCGTCCGCTTCCGAGATCTGCTGCAACACCGCGGCTTCGCGCTGTTCGAGCGCCGCCTGCTCGGTATTTGCGGACTGGTACTTGGCGCGGAGTTTTTCCACTTCCTCTTCCGCCGCCTTTCTCGCCGCTTCGCTCTCCGAAATCGCCGTTTTCAGTTTCTCGATATATTTCTGCTTCCGGGCGATATTCTCCTTACATTCCTGGATCTTGCGCTCGTTGGAAAGCAGGGAGCCCGCGTCCTTCCTGCGGCTGCCGCCCGTCATCGCGCCGCTCGTCATGACGATATCGCCGTCGAGCGTGACGATTTTGAAGGAGTTACCGTACTTCTTCGCGATCGCGTTGGCGTTGAAAATGTTGTCGCAGATCAGCGTATTGCCCAAAAGGTTGCTGATGACGTTATAGTAATAGTCGTCGTACTGCACAAGCTCCGTCGCCACGCCCAAAGCGCCTTTTTCGCTGAGAGCGCGCTGGATCTCGCGCGTGTCCGGCTTCGGACGCATGCTCGTGACGGGCAGGAAGGTAACGATGCCGCCGTTGGTGCGTTTTAAGTATTCGATGAGATAGCGCGCGTCGTCCGAGCTCGCGGTGACGACGTTCTGCATCGCGCCGCCGAACGCCGTTTCAATCGCCGTTTCGTATTTCTGTTCCGTGCGCACGATGTCCGCCAACGCGCCCTTGACGCGGTTGCCCACGTCCGGGTTCGTCTTCGCTACCGAGAGCAGCCTTCTCACCGAATCTTTATACCCCTCAAAACGGTTCTTTAAACTGATATACAGTTCCAGACTGTCGCGAAGGGACGCCAGCTGGCCGTTGGCGTTGAAGAGTTCCTGATTGAAATTATTGACGGTGAGCTGCATTTCCCGCATCTCTTCCGTCTGTTCTTCGAGCGCCTGCGTGCCCGTCGAGGTGAAGTCTTTGAGGCGTTTGAGATCGCCGCGCACCGCCGACAACTCGTCTTGCAGCCGCTCTTTGCGCTGACGGCTCTTATCGAGCGCGGAGGTAAGTTCTCCTCTGCGCTCCTGCGCCGCTTCCTTACGCGCCGAAAGCGTGCCGATGTTTTTCTTGATCTCGGAAAGATTTTCCGCCGAAGAAAGCTGGCTCAGCCTTTTCTCGTCCGTCAGCCGCTCGAATACCTCGATTTTATTGTCGAGCGCCGCGACCGCCGAGCGCAGCACGTCCGTTTCGTTCTCGATCACCGAGATACGCGCCGCGTCGCGCTTGCGCTTCTGCGCGCCGAGCGCCGCCGCGTCGTCGATCTCCCCGATCCGGGTTTTGCTCTCTTCGAGTACGTCGGCCGCCGCGGAGATCTGCGTGCGATAGGTACGCATGCGCTCGCGCGCGAGCCTAAGCTCGCCGTCCTTCCGCTCGTTGCCGACGGAAAGCTCCACGCGCCGGTCGTTGAGCGAAGAGAGCTCCTCGTCCGCCGCCGCGATCTTATGCCGGTTTTCCTCCGACTGGCGGTTTACCCGCTCCACCTGTACGTTCAGGGAGATGATCTCGTCGGAGATGCCCGCGATGTCCTTTTTGAACTTATCTTTCTCGTTTTCCGCGTTCTCGTAGCGGTATATGTACGTATTCGCCTCGTTGATTTTCAGCGACTCGGAATACTCGTTGAACTCCCTCGCCGCGTCCGCCTGTTTGCTCAAAGGCCCCAAACGGCGCTCCGCCTCGTCGATACGCTGGCGGTAGATGAACAGATTGGAGTTGGAATCTTCCAGCTTGCGCTCGATCTCCTGTTTGCGGGATTTATAGACCATGAGTCCCGTCGCTTCCTCGAAGATGAGCCGGCGGTCCTCCGGCTTGGCGTTCATGATCTGCTCCACCTTGCCCTGGCCGATGATCGAATATCCTTCCTTGCCCAGGCCGATACCGTGGAAGAGCGTCACGATGTCTTTGAGCCGGCTCGGCTGGCCGTTGATCAGGTACTTGCTCTCGCCGCTGCGATACAGCCGGCGCGTCATGGCGACGTCCGCGCAGTCCAGATCGAAAATGTGATTGGTGTTATCGAAAACGAGCGTCACTTCACAAAAAGACAGGGGTTTCCGTTCCAAAGTACCGCCGAAAATGACGTCCTGCATATTCGTGCCGCGCAGACTCTTCGCCGACTGTTCGCCGAGCACCCAGCGCACCGCGTCCGCCACGTTGCTCTTTCCGCAGCCGTTCGGACCCACGATACACGTCACGCCTTCGTCGAAACGAATCGTCGTTTTATCGGCAAACGATTTAAAGCCGACCAGTTGTATTTCCTTTAAATCCAAAATCGTCGCTCCTTTCCTTATTCTCTATGATTCGCGGTTCTTGGACAGGATTTCCAGGAGCTTTTTCGCAGCTTCCTGTTCCGCGCTCACCTTGCTCCTGCCCGTCCCTTCCGCTTCCGCGCCGCCGCCGCGCGCCGTGCAGACAAACACCGGGCTGTTGTCCTTGCCCGTTTTGGTGCCCTCGTAGTCCGGGTGCGGACAGCCGCGCTTTTGCAGCCATTCCTGTAAGAGCCCCTTATAATTTCTCGTCGAACGAATGTCCGTGTTTTCGAGATTGGTCAGCACGAACGTTTTCGCCGCTTCGTAGCCGCCGTCGAGATAGATCGCCGCCGTCACCGTCTCGAACAGACTGGAAATCGTCTTATCGCCCACGTTCGCCGCGCCGCCTTCCGCAAGCAGGTATTTACCCAGCTCCAAACGCCCGGCGGCGGCGAGCAGCGCTTCTTTGCGCACCAGCGTCTGCCGCAGCGTAGTCATTTCCCCTTCGCTCAGTCCCTTGCCGCCGTCCGATTCCTGGAAATAGAGCAGTTCGGAAACGACGAGCTGCAAAACGCTGTCGCCGAGATATTCCAGCCGCTCGTTGCTCTCCGTACCGTGCGCGTTCGCGTAGGTGGAATGGGTGAACGCCGTTTCCAAAAGCGAGCCGTCGCGAAATTTATATTTAAGACGCGTTTCCGCGTCCGCAAATTGCGATCTTTTCTCTTCCAACATCCTTCTTCGTCCGATTCCTTACTCGGAAATCTCGTCCTTCGCGGCGTTTTCCACGTCGAGATCCACTTCCGAAAGCATTCTTTCGATCTTACCCACCATATCGCCGCGCACCGCTTCCACCGCCTGCCTCACGCAGATCGCGAATCCCGTGCCTTTGGAATTGCCGTGCGCTTTTACCACCGCTTTTTTAAGCCCCAGGAACATCGCTCCGCCCATCGTTTCATAGTCTGCCGATTTCTTGATTTTGCCGATGATGTCGTAGACGAACGCCGCCCGGATCTTCGAGAAAATATTCCGCTTGAACTCCCGCTTCATGATCGTGCTGATCGCTTTTCCGCAGCCTTCCACCGATTTTAAGGCGATATTGCCCGTAAAGCCGTCGGCTACGACGATATCCACGTCGCCGACCATGATGTCGCGCCCCTCGACGTTGCCCGTATAGTTGACGCAGGTCAGCTCCTTCAAAAGCGCGTTCGCTTCCTGGTGCATCGCGTCCCCTTTATGGTCCTCGGTGCCGTTGTTTAAAAGCCCCACTTTCGGGCTTTTGATTCCGTACGCCGCTTCCGCGTACGCCGTCGCCATGATCGCGAAATGCGCCAGGTTGAGCGGCTTGCATTCGAGATTCGCGCCGCAGTCGCACAGCAGCGTGCCCGTGCCGCGCACGTTGGGAATACGAGGACAGAGCGCGGGGCGGGAAATCCCTTTGATCCGGCCTAAAATAAGTACCGCGGCGGTGAGCACCGCGCCCGTCGCGCCCGAGGACACCAACGCGTCCGCCCTGCCCTCTTTGAGAAGCCGGAAAGCGACGACTGTGGAGGAGTCCTTTTTCGTCTTGACCGCTTTCGTCGGTACGTCGTCGTTGGTGATGACCTCCGTCGTAGGCACGATCTCGACGCGGGAAGCGTCGTATTTATACTTGGCAAGCTCCGCTCTCACCTTCCCCTCGTCCCCGACGAGGATTGCGGAAAAGTCCTTGTCCCCTTCGAGCGCCTCGACGGCGCCTTTGACTTGCTGTTCGGGCGCGTAATCGCCGCCCATCGCATCGATGATAATTTTGATCATGATTTTTTTCCTTATGTTTGTATGCGCTCAATAGTCGAGGTTGGAAACGGTGCGGGGGAAGGGGATAACGTCGCGGATATTCGTCACGCCCGTCAGATACATCACCATTCTCTCGAACCCGAGCCCGAACCCGCTGTGCGTCGTACCGCCGTATTTACGGAGATTGAGATACCACTCTTCGGGCGGGACGTTACACTCGGCCATTCTCGCTTTGAGTTTCTCGTAATCGTCCTCGCGCTGGGAGCCGCCGACAAGCTCGCCGATCCCCGGCACGAGCAGGTCCGCCGCCGCGACCGTCTTGCCGTCCGCGTTCTGCTTCATATAATAGGACTTGATTTCCTTCGGATAGTCGGTGAGGAACACCGGCTTTTTATACACTTTTTCGGAGAGGAAGCGCTCGTGTTCGCTCTGCAAATCCTTGCCCCAGAAAATATTTTTATCGTCGAATTCGTCCTTATTCTCGGCGAGGATCCTGATCGCTTCCGTATAGGAAAGACGGGCGAACTCGTTCTCCGCGACGTTTTGCAGGCGTTCCAAAAGTCCTTTATCCACAAACTGGTTGAGGAAAGCGAGCTCGTCTTTGCACGTCTCCGAGACGTAGCCGATGATGAATTTCACCATCGCTTCCGCGACGTCCATATCCCCTTGGAGATCGCAGAACGCCATTTCCGGCTCGATCATCCAGAATTCCGCCGCGTGGCGGGAGGTGTTGGACTTTTCGCTCCGAAAGGTGGGGCCGAAAGTGTAGACGTTGGCAAACGCCATCGCGAACGTTTCGCCGTGCAGCTGGCCGGAGCCCGTGACGTTCGCCTTTTTGCCGAAAAAGTCCTCTTTATAATCCACGCCGTTTAAATTTTTCGCTTTCGCGAGCGCGTCGAGGTCGAGCGTGGTGATCTGGAACATACCGCCCGCGCCTTCGCAGTCGCTGCCCGTGATGATGGGCGTATGCACGTAGACGAAACCATGCTCGTTGAAAAATTTATGAATGGCGTACGCCGCTTCGCTGCGGATTTTGAATACCGCGTTGAAGAGATTGGTGCGGGGACGCAGATAGGCGATCTCGCGCAGAAACTCCACGGAATGACGCTTTTTTTGCAGCGGATAGTCGGGCGCGGACTCCCCTTCGACGCGGATAGATTCCGCTTTGATTTCATAGGGCTGTTTGTTTTCCGGCGTCGCGACTACTGTACCCGTCACGACGAGCGCCGCGCCCACGTTCTCGTGCGCGATCTCGTCGTAATTTCCGAGGTTCGCGCGCTCGAAAACGATCTGCGTATTTTTGAAACAGCTGCCGTCGTTGAGCTCGATGAAGCCGAACGCCTTAGAGTCGCGTATGGTCTTCGCCCAACCCGCCACCGTCACCGTCTTTCCGTCGTACTCTGAAAGACGCGCATAAATTTCCTTTAACCGAATCCTTTCCATTGTGTCGTCCTGCCTTTTACACGGGGATTTCTACGCTTGTCCGCGCTATGAATAGTCTTCCCGATTTTATACTTTTTCATTATAACATTTTTTTATGTAAAACACAAATGTTTCACGACCTTTTCTTTGTCGGTTTATCGATTTTTTTGTTCTTCCGCCGCACGTTCCGCACATTCGTCCTCGCGCTCTTCTTTTAGTATCTGCCTGATCTCGGAAAGGTCGGAAGCCATTTCGTTGATTACTTTCGCGCACAATTCCCGGCGCAGCGATCGCATATTTTTGACGTTTTTGCACTTCCAACGTTCACAAGCATCATGATTATTCTTGGACTGCTTTTCGACTTGACAAAGACCGTTTCTCTGTTTCTCAAAATAATAAGTACTTTTTGTATAATACTTTTCATAATAACAGCAATTCATACATTCTTTTCTCATAATAAAGCTCCTTTACACGCGACCACTTCGGTCGACTGTTTACATATATTATAGCGACCATATTGGTCGTTGTCAACAATTTTTATGCAATTTGTGCTAAAATATTTTTATGATAAAGTTAAACGTACGAATCCGGGAATTACGGAAAGAGAAAAATCTGAGCACCAAAACTTTGGCGCAGGAGTTCAACGTGACCGAGCGCACCATACAACGGTGGGAATCGGGAGAGCGAGTGCCGCCTTTGGAAGTGGTGGTCGGATTGGCCAAATTCTTTGAAGTCACGACCGATTATCTGTTAGGGGTAGAAGATTAAATAAGCAACATGCAGAAAGCCCGGCTTTATGCCGGGCTTTTTTTATTCGCTTTTTTGCTGACGATGCCGCGAATGGGCGCATAGGTGTCGGCGCGCAGTTTTTCGCGTTTGACGAGTTTGCCGTAGAGATAGGTTTCGAGGTATGCTTCGCTTTTGATTCCCGGTTTGCCTTCGCGGAGCACGCCGTCGAAATCGCCCGTCTTTTCGATCGGATCGGGCGGCGGCACGTCGCCCGTCACTTTACTGACAATCTCGTACCTGTACCCCTCGTCTTTGCCGTAGAAGGTCACCGTTATGCCGTCGCCTTTGACCTTGGCGGCGAGGTAAACGGGATAGGAATGGGTGTTTTTGAATTTGAAATCGCTGTACGAGGAGACCATCGCGTCGCGCGAAGGGTCCACGTAATGCACGGCGAGGGAATGAGGGCGGCGGGCAGTGATTTTCAGGCCCGCCAGCACCGCTGCGTTATACAAGGTCGTGCTCGCCTGGCAGACGCCGCCGCCCGTGCCGACGATGAATTCCCCGTCCTGAATGATCTTCGCTTCCTTGAACCCGTTTTCTTTCGTCCTTGCGCCCACCATCGCGTTGAAGGAAAACTCTTCGTTGGGGCGGATCGTCAAGCCGTCGATGCGCGACGCCGCCAACGCGATGTTCTCGCTCCTGCCCTTATCGTCCGCATTGAAATACGTAGTGAAGGACGCGATTCTTTTCGTACCCAGCTTCACCGCCGTTTCCTTGATCTTCGGATAGGTGGGCTTGGTGGAGAGCGTGACCGTACGGAAATGCAGACGGCCGTCCTCCCCCTGCTTTGCCCCCGCCGCGATCGAGGCTTCCAAATCTTTCAACAGCCGCTTTTTGTCGCAGGCGATCCCCGCCCGCTCTTTTTCATATTCGAAACCTTCGGAGGAAAATCGCGCTTCCGCGTCCAGCGCTTTCACCGCGTTATTGGCGCAGATATATTCCGCCTGCATGGGCGCGGCGTTGAGCGTATAATTCGCCTGCGCGCTGTATTCGCCGTTTTTTTCCGCCGCGGCGAGCAGCGGCTCTATATCGTCCGAAAAACCGATTTCGGGATAGGAAAAGACGTACTCCCCCTTCGGCGTTTTGACGGTGAGCGTCGGGACGCGTTCCGCAAGCAGTCGGCGCAGCAGTTTTTCCGCTTTTTTGACGTTCATGCCGCCCACGAGCACGCCGTTCACCTTCACGCCGCGGGGGACTCTGTCTCCCGCGTACGCCTGCGCCGTCACGACGGACGGAAGATTTTCCCCTCCGCCGCGCGGCGCCGGCGCAAACAGCGCCGAAAAAAACAAAAACGCGCCCGCAAAAAAGGGCGCGACGTAACTGATTTTATGCAATTTTTTCCTTCCCATGACCGCATGCCCCCGCTCTTGTCTTATGTAACTCGCCGCTTACCTGGGTATCGCTTCTATTCTTCCTCTATGCCCAGCGCCGCGAGGAGCGCGGGCGAGGGATAAAAGGGCGGCATACCGATTTTATGATCGCCGCTCTCGTAATGCGTATCCGAGCCGCCCGTCACCAGAAGTCCGGCTTTTTCGGCGAGCTTTTGAAAGTATTCCGTCTCCCTTTCAGTATGCGTCGTATAGACGGCTTCTATACCGTCCACGCCGTAATCGGCCAAAGAAAGAATGGCTTTTTCGCGCGCGGAAAACTCCATATCGATACGGCCGGGGTGAGCGACGGACGCGATCCCGCCGCAGGCGTGGATACAGTCGATCGCCTCTTCGGGCGTGGGGCGGCCGATCGTGGAATGGGCGATCCTGCCGGGCGCTAAAAATTCTTCGTAGATCTCGCCGGGCGTTTTTCCCGAAACGCTCGCCGCCGCCTGGGCGACGTGCATGGTATGCACGGGGGAGGTCGGATCGGCGCGGCGGGCTTTCGCGTCGTCGAGCGTGAAATAAATCCCCGCGCCGCGGAGTTTGAAAATACTGTCTTCGGCGCGCTCGAAACCGAGCTCGACGCGCGCCCGCATAAACTTTTCGTACGCGGCGTTTTTCGCGCAGCGATAGCCGGTCACATGAATCTTGCTCCTGCCGGCGTACGCGGAGATCTCCCAGCCGGAGACGTATAAAAGTCCGTGCCGCTTTGCCGCCGCGCGCTTTTCTTCCTCGCCGTTCATCGTGTCGTGGTCGGTGACAGAAAGGAGGCGCACACCGTTTTTCCAGGCCCGTTCGCAGAGCTCGTCGGGCGTATAATAACCGTCCGAGTACACGCTGTGCGTATGGAGATCCGCTCTTATGTTCACTCCTTTTCCTCCTTTTCGCGTCTGATTTTCCCCTCTTCGATACGGATTTTTTTACACTCCGCGCCGTAGAGCACCCGTTCCGCGTGCGTGCAGGTCAGAATCGTCTGCACGGACGAGATACGTTTCAACAGTTTTTTGCGGCGGGGCAGGTCGAGTTCGCTCATCACGTCGTCGAGAATGAGCACGGGATATTCGCCGGAAAGCTCGCGGAAAATTTCCACTTCCGAAAGCTTGACGGAGAGCGCCGCCGTGCGCGTCTGACCCTGGGACGCGTAGGCTTTGGCGTCCTTGCCGGAAATGAAAAAATCGATGTCGTCGCGGTGCGGACCGACCGTCGTAAAGCCGAGCCGAAGGTCTTTTTCATAGTTGCGGTGCAGTTGTTTTTTGATTTTTGCGGCGATCTCCTCTTCCCCGCCCTCGTATTTCTTTTCGGGGGAGATGACGAGTTCCTCCGCTCCGTCGGTTAAAAAGGCGTGCAGTTCTTTGGCGTACGGCGCCAGTTTGGAGAGAAACTCCCCGCGTTTTTTGACGATCGTCGCCGCGTATTTGCAAAGCTGTTCGTCCCAGACGGGCAGCGTGTCCAAAATCAGGGAAACGTCGCGGTTTTTAAGGAGCGTATTGCGTTGATCGAGGATCCTATTATAGCGCAGGAGCGCCGTATAATAGGCGGGAGAAGTCTGGGAAATGGACATATTCATGAACCGCCGCCGTTCGTCGGGGCCGTCCTGAATGAGCCGGAGCTCGCCGGGGGAAAAGAAGACGCTGTTGATATGGCCCATGAGATCGGCGTTTTTGGAAATTTTACCGCCGTTGATGCGGATCTCGCGCTTATCCTCGTAGATGTCCGCTTCGATCGTGACTTTGCCGTAACGGTTTTCCGCTTCGGCGGAGATTTTAGCGACGGGTTCGCCGATGCGAATGAGCTGTTTATCGCGGCGGATTCTCAGCGAGGTGCCGGTGCTCAGGTAAAAGACCGCTTCGGCGCAGTTGGTTTTCCCCTGGGCGTTTTTGCCGAAGAGGATATTCAAACCCTCCGCAAAGGAGAATTTTTCGTTTTCATAGTTTCTGAAATTTTGAAGGGACAAATTTTTTATTTGCATAATCCTCGAAAAACCCGCCGAAAATACTTTCTTTTAAATGAATTTTGTATTATAATTATATCAAATAATTCTCAAAAACACAAAACATTCTCGCAAGGTAAGAGAAAATAATTTTTAAGGCAGCGTGCAAAATGGCAGAACAGTCTCAGATTCTCTTTTTATGGAAACAAATCCGGGAAAAGGCGGAAGGGATTATCCCTCCCGTGTCCTTCAACACCTTCATAAAAGACCTCGAACCCGTAGACGTCGTCAACCGCCGGATCGTGCTCAAAGCCCCCACAGACCTCGCGGCGAACACGATCATGAAAAAGCACGCCCTGCCGCTGCGCGAGGCGATCTTAAAGAGCGACAACGGCATCGCGGATTTCCGGCTCGTCGTCGACGGCAGCGAGACGTACACCCTCGACGAGAGCGAGGACGTCATCGACGATTTCAAGCCCGTGCCCGTCAATAAAAATTTCACCTTCGATTCTTTCGTTGTCGGCTCGTCTAACAAATTCGTCTACGCGGCGGCAAAATCGGTCGCCGAGCACCCCGGGGAAAGTTTCAATCCCCTGTTCATCTACGGCGAATCGGGCCTCGGCAAAACCCACCTCGTGCAGGCGATCGCCAATCATATCGCCCAGCGCACGCCCGAAAAGCGGGTGCTCTACACCACCTGCGAAAATTTCCTCAACGAGTTCATCGATTCGATGATTTCGGGAAAGATTTCCTCGCGGGACAAGGGCGCGAGATTTAGACTGCACTATCGCAACGTCGATATTCTCATGATCGACGATATCCAGTTCCTCGCCAAAAAACCCGGCGTGCAGGAGGAATTTTTCCACACCTTCAACGAGCTATCCTCCCAGAACAAGCAGATCGTGCTCACGTCCGACCGTCCGCCCAAAGAGATCGCCACGCTCGAAGAGCGGCTTCGGACGCGGTTCGAAGGGGGCCTGATCGCGGATATTCAGCCGCCCGATCTCGAAACCAAGATCGCCATTTTAAAGCGCAAGGCGCTTGAACGCAAATGCCCCATGCCCGACGACGTGCTCGAATTTCTCGCCAACGATTCCGGCCACGACGTGAGAACGCTCGAAGGCCGGCTGACGAAAGTGCTGTTCGCAAGCAAACTGCACGAGGAGCCCATTTCCTTAGGCCTCGCCAAGCTCGCGCTCTCCGAATCGGTCAGCGAGGGCCAGAGCTCCGAAGAGATCACGCCCGATCTCATCATTTCCAGTGTGTGCGGATATTATAAATATAAACGGGAAGACCTGCTCGGCAAGGGCAAAAAGGCGGATCTCGTCAAGGCGCGCCAGATCTGCGCCTATCTGATGTGCGAAATGCTCTCCCTGCCCCTCATCTCGATCGGCAACCTCATGGGCGGCAGGGATCACACGACGATCATGTATTCCCGCGATAAGGTGGACGAGCTCATCAAACTCAACGAGAAAATGGCGAAAGAAGTGGACGACATCAAAAACATCATTCTCAAACAATGACTTTCCCGCGCCCGATAGGGCGCTTTGATACACTCTATGGATAATTTTACGGAATTTACGGAATACACGGCGGACGCCGCCGTCATCGGCGCGGGGCACGCGGGCTGCGAAGCCGCGCTCGCGCTCGCCCGCACCGGTATGAAAACGGTGATGCTGACGCTCAATCTCGACAGCATCGGTTTCATGCCCTGCAATCCCTCGATCGGCGGCACCGCCAAAGGCCACCTCGTGCGGGAGATCGACGCGCTCGGCGGAGAAATGGGCATAAACGCCGACAAGACCGCCTTGCAGCTGAGAATGCTCAACGTCGGCAAGGGCGCCGCCGTACAGAGCCTGCGCGCGCAGTCGGACAAGAACGCCTATCACCGCGAGATGAAAAAAACGCTCGAACGCACGCCCAATCTCCGTATTTTACAGGCGGAAGCCGCGGAACTCCTCGTCGAACAGGGCAGATGCGCGGGCGTTAAAACCACGTACGGCGGCATCGTCCGCTGCCGCGCCGTGATCGTCTGCACGGGCGTATACCTCAATTCCGAAACGATCACGGGTTCCGTCGTCCAAAAGTCGGGCCCGAACGGATTTTCCAACGCCACCGAGCTAACCGAGAGCCTGCGAAAACTCGGATTCCGGATCCGGCGTTTCAAGACGGGCACGCCCGCGCGGCTGGACGGGCGCACGATCGATTACGGGAAATGCGAGATCCAGGAAGGCGACGACGACATCTATCCCTTTTCCTTCCTCTCCGCCGCCCCGCCCCCCAACA
Source organism: Candidatus Scatosoma sp. (assembly GCA_048465415.1). Classification (GTDB taxonomy): domain Bacteria; phylum Bacillota; class Clostridia; order Christensenellales; family Borkfalkiaceae; genus Scatosoma. Next base: position 220,619 of record DBFWLO010000008.1, on the reverse strand, counting down.
AGCTCCCCTGCTACCTCACCTATACCAATCGGACGACGCACGAGATCATTTTAAGCCATCTCGACCGTTCGCCGCTTTACAACGGTACGATTCAATCGACGGGGCCGAGATACTGTCCCTCGATCGAGACGAAAGTGGTGCGGTTCAAGGACAAGGAGCGACACCAGATCTTTCTCGAACCGGAGGGCGAGGACACGCTGGAAGTATACGCGCAGGGGTTGTCCACCTCTATGCCCCACGACGTGCAGCGGGCGATGTACTCGTCCGTCGCCGGGCTGGAACGGGCGGAGATCATGCGTTACGGCTACGCGATCGAATACGACTGTATCGATACGCTCGACATACTGCCCACGCTGGAATTCAAAAAGGTCGAAGGCGTATACACGGCGGGGCAGATCAACGGCACCTCCGGCTACGAAGAGGCCGCCGCGCAGGGGCTGATGGCGGGGTTGAACGCGTCCTTGAAACTCCGCGGACTCCCGCCCTTCGTATTGCGCCGCGACGAGGCGTATATCGGCGTGCTCATCGACGATCTGGTGACGAAAGGCACGGACGAGCCCTATCGCATGATGACCTCGCGCGCCGAACACCGTATCTTTTTAAGGCAGGACAACGCCGATTTCCGGCTCACCGAGAAGGGCATCGCCTGCGGACTGGTAACGCAAGAGCGCCGGCAAAATTTCGAGCGACGCCGAAAGCTCTACGGAGAGCTAACCGCCCGGCTTGCAGAGCGGGTACCGCAGAAAGCCGCCGCGGAATTTATCGGGCGTTACGGCTACGACGCGCCGGCGGGAAGCGTCTCCTATGCGGAACTGCTCAAACGGAATATCCCCTTAAAAGACGTATGCGAATATTTCGGCGTTTTTAAAGACTATCCGAAGGACATTCGGGAGACGGCGGAGATAAGCGTGCGCTACGAGGGGTATTTGAAGCAGGGGCGCGAACAGATCGAACGCGCGAAGCGTTTGGAGGACAAACTCCTGCCGCCCGATCTCGATTACGAAAAGATTTCCGGGCTGCGTCTGGAAGCGCGGGAAAAACTCGGCCGCGTGCGGCCGCTCAATCTCGGACAAGCGGGGCGGATTTCCGGCGTCAATCCCGCCGACGTGTCCGTGCTCATGGTATATCTGGCGGCGCTGAAAAAGTAAAAAGAAAGCGTTCGGGAAATTTCCCGAACGCTTTTTTTATTCGTCGAAATTGATCTTTTCCGCAACGATGTAGTGCGGACGGTTCTGCGTCTCTTTATAGACCATGGAAAGGTAGAGATTGGAGAAGCCGTGACAGACGAGCAGTATGCTCGCGAGCAGAACGATCGTCGGGAACAGCCAGGCGGCGAGTCCGCCGAACCAGACTTTACAGCAGGCGAGGACGATGAAAACGACGAAACAGAGCAGGCTTAAAATCCCGCCGGCGACGCCGAGGAACAAAGGAAGCAGCAGCGGATGGTCGGAGTTGGGCAGAATCCCGTCTCCCGCCAGACGGACGAGTTTATTGACGGTGTAATGCGTTTCTCCCGCCGCGCGCGCGGGACGGTCGAACTCGATGATCGTCTGTCTGAATCCCACCCACGCGATCTGCGCGCACCAAAACCGGTCGTGCTCCTCCATGGCGAGGATCGCTTCCGTGACCTTGCGGTCGCAGAGTTTGAAATTACCCACCGAAAGAGGCACATCCATAGAAGTCATTTTGCGCATAACTTTATAGAAAAATTCGGCGGTCGTCTTTTTAAAAGCCGTTTCGCCTATCCTTTTGCGGCGGCGGGTATGCACCACGTCGAAGCCTTCTTTCCACTTGGCGATCATTTCGGGGATCACTTCCGGCGGATCCTGCAAATCGGCGTCCATCGTGATCACGGCGTCCCCCGACGACTCTTTCATACCGCATAAAAAGCCCGCCTGCTGGCCGAAATTGCGCGAAAAATCGCACACTTTCACCCGCTTGTCCTTCCCCGCCAGCCCCACAAGAATCTCTTTCGTCGAATCCCTGCTGCCGTCGTTGATAAAAATGATCTCGTACTCCTCCCCTAAGGACTCCATGACCGGAGTCACCGCCTCATAGAATAACGGCAGGACTTTTTCTTCGTTGTAGGCCGCTATCACCAGCGAATATTTGGGCATAGCCATTCTCCTCGGTGTCATTGTGTTTATTATAACATAGACAAGCTATGTTTGAACAGGTCGCGAAAATGCTCGTGCAAGCACGTATTTTTGTTCCTATTATACTCTATCCGCGGCGGATTGTCAATCGTCGCCCGCGGTTTTTGCTCATTTGCCGCCCGATTTTTCAAAACCTCTTGCATTGTCTCCCCATATATGCTATAATAAACGCAGTTTACCGGGGGGAATAGGATATGCATAGTAAAAAAATGCGGCAGACTTTTCTCATCTTGTTTTCCGTTCTGTCTCTTTCCGCGCTCGCGGCGTGGCTGTGTTCCGTACTCGGCGCGGGCGCGAATTGGGTACCCTTCTTCGCAGGCGGCGCGGCGCTGATGCTCGTGGGGATCGTTCCCCTCTTTTTCCACAAAAAGCACCCCAAGTCCTCCGTCGTCACCCTCGTTCTCAACGTCTTTTCCTGCGGGCTTCTCATAGGTTCTTATTTTATCGGCGTGCAAAATCCCTTATCTTTTTTGACGGTTGTTTACGCCCTTCTCGCGTCCTGCGGCGTCTACTTCCTGTTTATGCTCCTTCTGAGCGTCCCGGTGCTCAACCGCAGCCGCGCTTACATCGTCGTCGCCTTTCTGCTGTGGGCGGCGGGGCTGTTTACGGCGGGCGGGATTCTCTGGAATCGTTACGGCGAAGGCCCCGCGCTTTTTACTCTCCTCAGCATCGTCACCGCACTCTTCACGTTCGCTTCTTTGTTCGACGCGGATTCCTTCGACGATCTCCTCTTTTCGATCGGGATCTCTTCCTCCTGCGCGGTGGGGCTGCTCGTCATCGTCGTTTTATTGCTCCTGTTGGAAGCGGACGACTGCGGCTGCGATTGCAGCGGCGGGGACTGCTGCGACTGTTCGACGGATTACGACGGCATATCGACGAAAAAGAAAACGACCATGAGTTCTATGAGCGACGGAGGCGGCATGTCCGGCCGGCCCCGGCGGGGCTGTAAAAGATGACTTCCCTTATATAGACGAAATCGACGGAACCGCGGTTGCGGTTCCGTCGATTTTTATCTTTTCCAAAATTTAGTCGAGCTTTTCGAGAAGTTTGAGATCGATGCCCTTCTCGCCGATCTTGATGATCTCCACTTTTACCTTGTCGCCGATGTTCAAAACGTCCTCGACCTGGTTGACGCGCTCGGTGGAGAGCTTGGAGATGTGCACCATACCGTCCTTGCCGGGAGCAAATTCGATGAACGCGCCCACGCGGGAAAGAATCCTCACGACGACGCCGACGAACATATCGCCGATTTCGGGATCGTGCGCGATCGACTGCACGATCGCTTTGGCGCGCTCCGCCGCGGAAACGTCTCCGTAGCAGGCGATGCAGACGGTGCCGTCCTCTTCGATGTCGATCTTCGTACCCGTCTGCTCGATGATCTTATTGATGACTTTGCCCTGCTTGCCGACCACGTCGCCGATCTTTTCGGGACTGATCTGGAAAGAAATGATCTTGGGCGCATAGGGGGAAAGCTCGTCTTTGACTTCGGGAATACAGGAAAGCATCTTGCCGAGAATATGTCTTCTCGCGTCCTGAGCCTGCGCGATCGCGTCGAGCATAATCTCTTCGGAAATGCCCTTGATCTTAATATCCATCTGAATGGCGGTGATGCCGCGTTCGGTTCCCGCCACCTTGAAATCCATATCGCCGAGGAAATCTTCGAGCCCCTGGATATCCGTCATAATGACGTATTTTCCCGTTTCGGGATCCTTGATGAGCCCCATCGCGCAGCCCGCGACGGGAGCTTTGATGGGTACGCCCGCGTCCATCAGCGCCATCGTGGAGCCGCATACGGACGCCATCGAGGAAGAGCCGTTGGAGGAAAGAATATCCGAAACCACGCGGATCGCGTAGGGGAAATCCGCTTCCGAGGGAATGACGGGAAGCAGCGCCCGTTCCGCGAGCGCGCCGTGGCCGATCTCGCGGCGGCCGGGGCTTCTCAAAGGCTTCGCTTCGCCCGTGCAGTAGCCGGGGAAGTTATACTGGTGCATATAGCGCTTTTCTTCCTCTTCGTCGAGGCCTTCCATTCTCTGCGCCTCGTCGAGCATACCGAGCGTGCAGGTGGTAAGCGCCTGCGTCTGGCCTCTCGTGAACACAGCCGAGCCGTGCACTCTCGGCAGTACGCCGTGTTCGCACCAGATGGGACGGACTTCTTTGAGTCCTCTGCCGTCGGGACGCACGCCCTTGTCGAAGATCTTGGCGCGGACGATCGCTTTGGTGATATAGTAAATAGAATCCTTGACTTCGCGCGTCTGATCGGGATAGATCTCCGCGAAATGCCCGACGATCTCCGCCTCCGCTTCCGCCTGTCTCTGTTCCCGTTCCTGTCTGTCGAAGGTGTCGAGCGCCCAGACGAGCTTATCGTAAGCATACGCTTTGACCGCCGCGTCGAGATCCTCGGGAATGTGATAGAACTCCATTTCTCTCTTGGGTTTGCCCACTTCCGCGCGGATTCCTTCGATGAACGCGCAGACCTTTTTGATCTCCTCGTGGCCGTACATGATCGCGCCGACCATCTCCGCGTCGGTGACTTCCTTCGCGCCCGCTTCGATCATTAAAATAGCGTCCTTCGTGCCCGCGAGGGACAGGGAAATCGTACTTTTTTCTTTGTCGGCAAGGCCGGGATTGATGACGTACTTACCGTCCACGCAGCCCACGAGCACGGAACCGGTAGGGCCCGCCCAGGGAATGTCGGAAATGGAGAGCGCGACGGAGGAGCCGATCATGGCGATGGGTTCGGGCGCGACGTCGGGATCGACGGAGAGAGCCGTGGCGACGACGACCACGTCGTTGAAGATTCCTTTCGGGAAGAGCGGACGAATGGGACGGTCGATGAGCCGGCTGACGAGAATCGCTTTATCCGACGCTCTGCCCTCTCTCTTTTTGAAGCCGCCGGGGATCTTGCCCACGGCGAACATCTTTTCTTCGTAATCGACGGAGAGGGGGAAGAAATCCATGCCTTCCCGCGGTTTTTCCGCCATACACACCGTAACGTTTACCACCGTGTCCCCGCAGCGCACGAGGCAGGCGCCGTTCGCCTGTTCGGCATACTTGCCTACTTCCACTACCAGCTCTCTGCCGGCATAGTCCGTTTTGAATACCCTGTAATTGTCTAATGATGGCATTGTAAAATATACTCCTTGCTTCTATTCTTTTTTGTTCTTGTCCTTTTGCGGCGCCCGCTCGCAAAAGGGGTGCGCCGATACCCGTTCCGCCGCCCGAAAACAGATTCCCTCTTGAAATCTCTTCCGAATCCGGACTCGAAGAATATCGACAAAAAAGGGCGGATTAAAACACCCGCCCTTTTCGTGCCGCTTACTTTCTCAAATTCAACGCTTCGATGACCGCTCTGTATCTCGCAATATCCTTATCTTTCAGATAGTCGAGAAGACCGCGGCGTTTACCGACCATCTTCAAAAGCCCCCGGCGGGAATGGTTGTCCTGCTTGTGGGTGAGAAGGTGTTCGTTGAGATGGTTGATCCGCTCCGTCAAAAGAGCGATCTGAACCTCGGGGGAACCGGTGTCCCCTTCGTGCGTTGCAAATTTTGCAATGACTTCTTTCTTGTCCATTTGTGTTTATCCTCCTATGGAACGTTAATGGCGTACCTCTAAGCCGGACGTGGAGAATCGTCCCGCTTGGCGGCCGTTATTAATATTTTAGCATATTCTTCCGGGAATGTAAATCAAATTCGCCCGAAAAATCTGTTTTTTCTTTGGATTATTTCGTCGATTTTTCCGATATACGTCTTCAAATCCTTCTGCGAAGCGAAGCGTTCGATACGATTCTGCCCGTTATACACCTTTTTGGAAACGGCGTTCGCGCCCGCGGCGAGATTGTCCGCCGTCTCTTCCATGATGTCTACGTTATACACGCACGCTTTCCCAGGCTTCGTCCAGCCCACGTTCTCGTTGTTCCCCGCCTGGTATTTCTGGCGGTACATATAGTAGGGAACATACCCCGCCGCGCGCAAAATTCCGCGGGAGGCTTCCACCATGTCCGAGACGAGCGGATTTTCGAGATAGTCGCACTCCTCTTTGAGCTTAGCGCCCGATTTTAAACACAGGCAGTGCACGGTGATGTTTTCCGCGCCCGTCTCCACCGCCTTTTCGACGCTCGAAACGAATTCTTCGTAAGTTTCGCCGGTGAGTCCCGCGATCAGATCGGCGTTGACGTCGAACCCATACTTCGCCGCCATCTCGAAAGCGCGGTACAGATCCGCCGCGGTATGTCTGCGTCCGATCCGTTCGAGCGTCCGATCGGAAAAACTCTGCGGGTTGACGCAGATCCGCGTCGCGCCGTATTCCTTCAAAAGCGCGAGCTTTTCCTCCGTGAACACGTCCGGCCGCCCCGCTTCCACCGTGTATTCGCAGCCGTTTTTCCGTATCTTTTCCACCGCTTTCAACACTCGTCCGAGCTCGGACGCGGAGAGCACGAGCGGCGTGCCGCCGCCGATGTAGACGCTGCGCAAGGTGCCGACGAGGGACGCCGACGCGGCGATCTCCCGTTCCAGGCAATCGAGATAGTCGGACAGAAATTCCCGCGTCTTATCGATGGGCGCGGTGATGAAGGAACAATAGGAACACTTGGTCGGACAAAACGGGATCGAGACGAAAAAATCGGTGTTGCCGTCCTTCTTTTCGTAAATTCCCTCCTGCGCGCGGAGCACCTCCTCCACGAGCGAGATATTCTCCTCGCATACTCCCATCTTTTCAAACAGCGGCCGAAATTCCCGCCCCGCTTCCTTTTCCGTATAGGCGAGTTTGGTCGGCCGTATGCCCGTCAGGGCGCCCCAGGGCATCTTTTCGCCGCAGCGATCGCTTAAAATCCGATAGAGCCCGAGCTTTCCGAACCGGCGTTCGAGACGCTTGTATTCGATCTCGCCGCTTACCTGCCCCTCGTCTTGAAAGGAGTACTCTTCTCCGTCGACGACGAAACGATTATAAAAAACTCCGTTTTCATAACGAAAAAAATGTTCCACCGATTGAGGCCGCGATTTAAACAGCCGCACCACGTCCATCAATTCGTTTTCCAAAAATCCGCAATCGGTCGTCAGCATTTTTCCTTCCTTTTCCTCGTCCGTTCTTCGTCAATCCCGCAGAAATATATTATTTTTTCGTTCCTCGTCCAAACTCGTATCCTCGTCGTGCCCGGCATAGACGGGCAGGTTTCCTTCGAGCGCGGCGAGCTTTTTCAGACTTTCCCGCAGCGCGGCGGCGTCGCCGGTCGGAAAATCTGTTCGGCCAACGCTCCCCGCGAACAGCGTATCGCCCGTAAAAAGCGCCCGTTCCCCGCCTGCTTCGATCAGATAGCACATACCCCCCGCGGTGTGGCCGGGCGTAAAGACGGCTTGGACGGTCATGCCGCACAGCTCCCGCGTCTCCCCGTCGCGCAGCGTTTCGTCCACAAAAAACCGGGCGGGAGGAGCGCCGAACTCCTCGAAAAGCTGCGCGCTCGTGCCCACGAGCGCTTTTTCCGCTTCCGAACAAAGCACTTTCGCGCCCTGCGCCCGTAAAGCGGGCACGCCGCCGACGTGATCGAAATGCGCGTGCGTCAGGAGTACGTACGCGGGCTTCAAATTCCGCGCGCGGAACTCGGCTTCGATCCGCGGCTGCGCGGGATCCACAACGATCGCGCGTTCGCCGTCCGCCGTGAGAATATAAGTGTTGGCGGCGAATCCCCGCGGATAAATTTTTTCTATCTTCATGCGCCCTTCCTTTTCTGTTTCGCTTGCGGGTTATCCACCTTATTTAAGGATAACTTTTCCGTTCGTCTCACCCCTGCCCCGTCCGAATTTTTTCAGGAGAGGGAAGTGAGACGATGAACGTCGTAAATGCGTTTATCCGCGCGCAGCTTTTTGAGCAACATATCCACGTCCGCCACGTCCGTGAGACTCACCGACGCTTCGAGAACCGCGTCGCGGTTTTTATCGATCCGGCCGTTGACGGCGGTGATGGAGAGTTTCATATCCGACACCACCCCCGAAAGCACGGACAGCGCCGCGCCCTGATCGGTCGCGCGAATGAGGATATTCGCGTTGTAGCGGTGTTTGTCGTTCGCCTCCCGCCGCCACTCGGCGGGCAGGAGCCGTTCGGCTTCCACGCCCTGCACGTTGGGACAGTCGGCGCGGTGAATGACGACGCCGCGGCCGCGGGAAGTGAATCCGACGATCTTATCCCCGGGCAGGGGCGAACAACAGCCCGCGAAACGGACCAACAGCCCCGACTGGCCGTTGACGAGCACCCCGCCCGGCGTTCTCCCGCCGCCGTCGCCGGCGTGGACCTCGAAGGGGCGCGGCATTTCTTTCTTATAGAAATCGATGAGTTTAAAGAGCACCTGGTTGACGGACACGGAGCCGTACCCGACCGCGGCGAACATCTCTTCCGGCACGCCGAAGGAATACCGCTCGGAAATGCGCTTGAAGCTCTCTTCCGTGAGCAGCAGAGACAGGGTATACCCCTTCTTTTTCGCCTCTTCGTCCAGTTTCGCCTGGCCGATGCGGATATTGTCCTCTTTGAGCTCGTTTTTATAAAACTGCTTGATCTTCGCTTTCGCGCTCGACGATTTAATGAATTTCAGCCAGTCGCGGGAAGGGCCTTTGGAGTTGGGAGAGGTGATGATTTCCACCACGTCCCCGACTTCAAGCTCCGTCGTCAGAGGCACGATCTTGGAATTGACGCGCGCGCCCGTACAGCGGTTGCCGACTTCCGAGTGAATGGCATAGGCGAAATCGACGGGAGTGGCGCCCGGCGGCAGGGAAATAACCTTACCTCGCGGCGTGAATACGAGCAATTCGTCGCTGTAAAGCTCCGTCTTTAACGCGTCGAGAAATTCCTGCGAATCTTTGAGCGTACCCTGCCACTCCATCACTTCCCTCAGCCAGGTCAGCTTGTTCTCGAAATCGGTGTTCTCTTCCTCCGTCCGGCCTTCCTTGTATTTCCAGTGCGCCGCGATACCGAACTCCGCCACGCGGTGCATTTCCTCGGTGCGGATCTGGATCTCGAACGGCTGGCCGAATTTGGTCATGACCGTGGTATGCAAAGATTGATACTTATTCGGCTTGGGATTAGCGATATAATCCTTGATCCGTCCGGGCAGCGGCTTCCATTTTTCGTGTATCTCTCCGAGAATGGTGTAGCATTCCCGCACGTCCTTGACGATGACGCGGAGCGCGGTCAGATCGTAGATCTGATCGAGCGACTTGCCCTTGTTCTTCATTTTTTTGTAAATGGAATAGAAATGCTTGGGGCGGCCGAACACTTCGCCTTCGATCCCGTCCGCCACCATCATTTCCTTGATCTCGCGGACGATGCTGTTGACGAATTCCCGGCGTTCGGACAGACGCTCGTTGATGTTGACGACGAGCGACTCGTACGCTTCGGGATCGAGATATTTGAGACACAGGTCTTCAAGCTCGCATTTGATCTGCGAAATACCCAGCCTTCCCGCGAGCGGCGCGTAGATGTCGAGCGTCTCTTTCGACATCTTCTGCTGCCGTTCGGGGGAGAGGAAATTCAAGGAACGCATGTTGTGCAGCCGGTCGGCGAGCTTGATGATGATGACGCGGATATCCTTCGCCATCGCGACGAAGATCTTGCGGAAATTTTCCGCCTCCTCCTGCTCCTGGGATTTAAATACGATCTTATCGAGCTTGGTAACGCCGCTCACGAGCTCTAAAATCTCGTCGCCGAACTCCCGTTTGATGTCCTCTTCCGTGGCGGGCGTGTCCTCGATGACGTCGTGCAAAAGCGCGGCCGCGACGGTGGCCGCGTCCAGTCCCAGCTCCATGAGAATTTTCGCGACGGCGCAGGGGTGGATAAAATAGGGCTCGCCGGAAGCGCGCTTCTGATTCGCGTGCGCGTCTTTGGCGTAGTTGTACGCCTTCAAGAGCATTTCCCGGTCCCTGTCGCCGTAAAGTTGATTGATCTTATTCCATGTCGCATCCATATCGCTTATCCCTCGTCTTTCCCTTCGCGCGTTTTGAAAATTCTTAAAAAGCGCGCCCGTCATTCCTCCTGCAAAATACAAATTTTTCTGTAAATCGCGGAATCGTTCAGATCCGCTTTGACGCCGCGATAGACGATCAGCCGTCCCTCGGCGAAATTCACGAGTCCCAGTTCCTCGAACACGCTCAGCGCGAAAATAAACTCCCGTTTATCGAATCCGAGCGCGTCGCAGGCAAAAGCGAGCTCCTCGGCCGTCTCGCCGCTCAATGCGTTCACGCCCCGGCGCAAGGCGGCAAAAATTTCGAGCAGGCTCTCCCGACGCGTGTCCAGTCCCGTAAACATTTTGTAGCCGCAGATCTCCCGATTCACATACACCGTTTTTCCTTCGAGCGCGGCGATATTGAAATCGGAAGGCGTATCGAGAAAAACAAAATCCCGGAACCCGCTAAGATCCGCGTCCGCCGACGGCGAAACGACGAGATTGTTGGCGAGATTCTTCGACGACGGATAAAAGAGGTCGCAGCCGAAGCCTTCCAGATTGTCGTAAAAACGCAGCGTCCGCCGGTCCGAAGCGATCAGACAAAGCCCGTACGCGCACTCTCTCCGCTTTTCTTCGATCAGTTTTTTCGTCTCTTCCGTCGTCAAAGGAAGGGCGTTGACGCCGATCGGCGAAGCGTAGGAGCGCGCCACCGAATTGGCGAAAATGCTCTCCGACACGTTCCGCCCCGTACGCCCGTCGTAGAGGAGTTCGCGGATAAAGCCCTTGATATATTCCCGGCCGCGAAAATGCGAGATATTGATTTCAAAGACGAACTTTTTCTCCACGTCGCTCTCGACGAGTTTGAGATTTTTCGCGCCCGAAAAATACATCAACTCGATATACTCGCTTTTCACCGAAAGGTGCGGGGACATGAACTTGATCGGCTTCGCCGAACACGCGCCCGCGCTGATGCAGAACATCGGCCGGCGGTGCCCCACGCCGTACGGTTCCATCGCCGCCAGTTCGTGCGCGAACTTTTCCGAAAAAGGCTCAACGATCTCCTCGCTCACGTAAATGCGCTGTTCGAAATCTTCTTCGGTATACGAGCTTCGGATCTCTTCGTTGAGCGCCGCTTCCAGCTTATCGAAATTTTCTTCGGTGAGATTGATTCCGGCCGCCTGCGCGTGGCCGCCGAACTCTTCGATATACTGCGAACAGTTTTTCAGCGCCGTGAAAATGTTGACGTTTTCGATACTGCGCGCGCTGCCTTTGAGCATGCCGCCGTGGTGGACGAAGAGAAGAGTGGGGCGGTTGTATTCCTCGGCGATCCTCGCCGCCACGATTCCCACGAAGCCCGAATTCCAGCTCTCGTCCGAGAGCATGATCACATACCCGTACGCGCCCTTTTCTTTGAGCTTGGCCTTCGCGGACGCGTACAGCTCGTCGCAGCACTTCTGGCGTTCGGTGTTGTAGGCGCAAAGCTGCGCCGCCAGCGAAAGAATCTCGCTCTCGTCCTCGGAGACGAAGAGCCGGAACGCCGCCTGCGCGTCCCCCATGCGTCCCGCGGCGTTGATGCGCGGGGCGATCGTGAAGGCGAGATTCTGCGCCGTCACGCCGTCGTAGTTCTTGCCCATGAGCGCGGAAAAACAGCTCCGCGGCCGGGAATTGAACAGTTTGAGCCCCTCGGTGACGATGTCGCGGTTTTCGCCCAATAAGGGCACGCTGTCGGCGACCGTCGCCAGCGTCGCGAAATCGAGATAGCGATAGGCGTCCTCGCCGATGAGCGCGCACGCGAGCTTGAACGCCACGCCCGCGCCGCATAAATTGTCGTACGGATAATCGTCTTGCAGTTTGGGATTGACGACGATGCAGTCGGGCAGCGTTTCGGGCAGTTCGTGATGATCGGTGACGATGACGTCGGCGCCGAGTTCGTAAATATATTGCGTCTCTTTGGCGCAGGATATGCCGCAGTCCACCGTGATGAAAAGTTCGGGCTGACAGTCCTCGAAGATCTTGTCCACCGCCTCCTCGGACAGTCCGTACCCGTCCGCGCGTTCGGGCACGTAAATGTGCGCTTCGACGCCGAAGTCTTTGAGCGCGTGATACATGATCGCTAAGGCGCAGACGCCGTCGGCGTCGTAGTCGCCGAACACGGCCACCGTCTTTCCCTCGTCGCGGGCGGCGGCGAGGAGTTCCGTCGCTTCCTTCATGCCTTTCATGAGAAAAGGCGAAAGAAAATTCGCTTTCGACGGGTTCATGAAACGTCGGATCTTTTCCTGCGTGTCCACTCCCCGCGCATAGAGGATCCGCGCGATGTGTTCCGTCAGCCCCGTCTCGTTCGCAAGCAGGGAAACGTTATTTAATTGTTCTTGCGAAAATACGTATTCGGGGACAATTTTTTTCATATTTTTCCTTACGGTATGGGTTCGTATCCTCCGCCCTGGGACGCAACGCGGATTTTTTCTTTTTTAGAATCGTTCTTTGAAAGCAAAAGGGCGGAGTGGGAAAATCCAGCCCCTCCGCCGCCTCACTTCGATCGATACGCGCCTTGCGGCGCCGTTTTCCTGCGCCGGCGGGCAACGCCGCGCCGACAAAAGCTCCGTATTCAGTTTGGGGAAATACGTCAGTCCCCGGCCTTTTGGGATCCGGCCGCGGAACCCGCGTCCTTCGCCGGAGCGGGCTTTTCGTCCTTTTTGGACTTTTCGCTTTTCTCGGGTTTCTTATAGTCGTATCTGGCGCGTTCGGCCGCTTTCTTGTCCGAAATCTTTTTCAGGGGCAAGTACATCGCGGGCAGGAATAAGAGCGCCGCATAGGTGCCGGAGACGAGCGCCGTTAAAGCGGCTAAGGCGAACCATCTCACGTTCGCCGCCGCGATCGCCCCCACCAGGATCAGCGCCGCGGCGCCGACAATCGCAAAAGCCAGAATGACTTTGACGGGCACGGAAGTCGCGATCGCCTCCTGCGCGGGCATATCCTTGTATTCGTCCGTCTTGAAATTTTCGCGCATTCTGTTGAAAATAATCATCGAAAGGAGCGCGGAATAAAGCAGCGCGAACGCCGCGACGTAGATGACGGAACCGGTGACGGGGATACGGAAGAGCACGATGAGCGCCAACGTGAGCAGTATACTCACAAACGAGGTTGCCGCCGCCGTCACGCCCATGTTCAGCTTATAGCGGATCGCGACGTAGACGAACTCGAAGAGAAGGATTGCGGCGGCCGCGAGGATTCCCCGCCAGATATAGCCGGCGGAAAGCACCGCCGACGCTTTTTCGCTGCCGGCCATCACGTAGAAGAAAGCGCCGTACAACTCGTTGCCTTCCTGGGACTTGGCTTCGTTGAGCGCCGTTTCGACGCCCGCCTTCGCTTTGGTCACTTTTTCCTCGTCCGCCTCGGCCGAAAACACGTAAATGAGTTCGCTTTCGCTGTTGCCGGAGAGCTTGCCGTGCAGCGTATAGATGTCTTTGAGTCCCGCCTTGTCGAGCTCCCGTTCGGCGATCTCTTTGACTTTTTCCGTTTTCACGTCGGAGATGGAGACGACGGAATCGACTTCGATCGTCAGCGTTTTCACGTCGGAAACGGTGGGATCGGCGTTGAAGCCGAGGAAGATGCCGAGCACGATCCCCGCCAGGATCACCAGGGCGCTGATCAACGCCCAAAGTCTGAATTTACCGACTGTTTTCACTTGCTTACTCATCGTCGTCGTCCTCCCTTACAAAGCGGAAATACTTATATTTGTTCTTCGACGCGGAAAGCATCATGTGATTGATCACTCTCGTCCAGAGCAGGTTGCAGAAAGCGCCCGTCACGAGGCAGATCAACGCCTGCAAAGCCATTGTGTGCAGCCCCGCCGCGCCGATCAGAAGCAGCAGCGCCGCGCCGATTAAAACCGCGTAGATGTCGATGATGCCCGCCAGCGTCTTTTTATAACCCGCTTTCACGGAAGATTCCACCGTTTTGCCGGTCGCAAATTCCGATTTGACGGCGCCGTAGATATAGGCGTTGAGAAGAACGGTCAGGAGCAGTCCGAAGAGGAAGATGATCACCGAACCGAGCGTAAACTCGAATACCCCGCTCGTAATGAACGCGAAACAGAGCGCCGCGACGATGAGATAGGAGAGAGTGGAATAGGCCATTGCCCCGCCGAAGCCCCGATACTTGATAATGGGCAGTACGATTGCAGCCACCAGGATAACGGCGATCGCGATATAGAGAAGAGTCAGCGCGTTGGAACCGTAGGCGGGATCGAAAGTACGCGTTTCGTCCGCTTTGAAACCGATGCCCAGATCCCCCGCGCGCACCGCGGAATTGAGAAGAATGGACACCGTCTGCGCCGACTGATAGGTGTAGGTATCGGAGCCGCCGATATAGAGAGTCTTTTCGTCGATGGCTTCGGACACGGTCAGCTGGATCACCGACTCGTCGCCGACCTTAAAGGAAAGGGTGGCGGAAGAACCGGACGAGGAATCGGACGAAGAGGACGCGGCAAGCGTCGTCGTCAGATCCTTGATGAGTTTTCTGCCCTTGTCGGTGAGCTTGACCATCACGTATGTGCTGTCGCGGTTGGTCTTGGGCGAAAAGCTCTTGAAATAATCGGCGGGAACGACGTCTTTCCCCTCTTCAAACACCGTATTGCTGCCGTCGTGGAGGGTAAACTCGCCCGTATAGGCAAAATAGGTGAAGGAAGCGGCGGCCGACGTGTCGGACTTGGGAAGCTCCACTCTCAGCGCGTAATCGTCGACGACGGAAACGCGGAAGGAGGAATATCCTTTCTTCTCATAACGCGCGGCGATCTCTTTCGCCGCGGCTTCGAAGGAGGTCTTGAAGCTGTCCGTCACGACGTATTTCCCGTCCTTTTCCTCGACGATCCCATCCTCGGGATCGGTGCTTAAATACAACCCCTTGTAGGCGGTGTAGGAATCCTCGATCTCTTTACGCTTGTCCTCATCCTTCGCCTTTTCACATTCGAATTTATAATCGTTCTCGGAAATGATTCCTTCGGGGTAATAGTAAGTATAGTATCCCCCGCCGAGGTCCGCGCCGAGGTCGTACGTTTTGACGACGGGGTTCCAGTCGCTTACGGCGCCGTTCCAGAGGAACGTAAGCGTAAAGGACGGGACCACGATCATCGCGCACAACGCGACGATAACGATGGTAAGCAACGTCATCAATACCACCGATTTCTTCTTGCCCATTGAATAGCCTCCTGATGATTTTCGGATAAAAAACTCAGTTGTAAACTGATACTGTTTTATTATATCTTATCTGCCGCCGCCCGTCAAGTCATAAGGGCGGCCTAACTTGAATTTTTTGACGGTTTTCACAAAAATACGCCGTTTTTTTCTTTTCCCGACGGCTTGTCCGCTCCCCTACGGGCGCGCCCGCGCCTATAAAGCTCCGCGCTCTTCCGCGTTGTTCCCGCCCGCCTTCTTTGCGGCGAGAATGTGCATGGCGCATTCGATGCGCTTTTTCATCATCGCGCAGGTCATCTCGTACGGCTCGTCGATATCGCCGTTGAAATGATAATTGTTGGCGTTGCAGCCGCCCGAACAGATAAATTTCGCGAAACAGTCTCCGCACTTCTTTCTCGTGAACAGACAGGAATTTTTGAATTTCTCCCGAATTTCCGGCCGGGTGATCCCCTCGCGCACGTTTCCCATATAGAAAGCCTTGTCCCCCGCGAATTGGTGGCAGGGATAAAGATCGCCGTTTGGCACGACCGAAAAATACTCGTTGCCCGCGCCGCAGGCGGAAACCCGCTTGGAAAGACAAGGCCCGCCTTCCAGATCGATGTTGAAATGGAAGAAATTGAATCCTCGTCCCTCCGCGTAGCGCTTTAAATACTCGTCGCAGAGGTTCTCGTATTCCTTCTCGATCACGGGCAGATGCTCCGCCTTGATTTCAAGATCAGAAAGTTCCGTCACCACCGGCTCCATGGAAATCGAATCCAGCCCCTGGTCGGCGATAAAGAGCACGTCTTTGGAAAAATCGAGATTCTTCGCCGTGAAGGTGCCCCGCACGTAATAACTCTTGTCCCCGCGCAAGGCGACGAATTTTTTGATGTTGCCGATCACGTAATCGAAACTCCCCCTGCCGTTCACCGTCTTGCGGATCTCGTCGTGCACTTCTTTGCGCCCGTCCAGGGAAAGCACGACGTTCTCCATCTCCTCGTTGAAAAACTCGATCGTCTCGTCGTTTAAAAGCAGCGCGTTGGTCGTAGTGGTGAAGAGGAACTTTTTCCCCGCCTTCGCCGCCTGCTCTTTGGCGTAGTATACCGTCTTTTTGAGCACGCCGAGATTCATCAGCGGCTCGCCGCCGAAAAAGTCCATTTCCAGCACCTTTCTCTTACCGCTGTTCGCAATGAGAAAGTCCACCGCCGCCTTCGCCGTTTCCTCGCTCATGAACTCGCGCGCGGAATGATAGGCGCCCTCGTCCGCGAAACAATACCGGCACCGGAAATTGCAGTCGTGGCAGATATGGATACAGAGCGCCTTGACCTCGTCGCTCTTCATCGGATAGGCTTTCACTTCCTCTTTGAAAAGCAAACCTTCCTTTGTAAGCCCCTCGACGTCCGCGAGGATATTCTTGATCTCTTCGTCCGTAAGATAGGTGACGTCGACGTCCCGCCCCTCTTCTTTGGCTCTGAGATAATCCGCCGTCGGCCTGTCGCACTCGTGCAGCGCGCCGCTGCCCACGTCGTAGATGTAATTTTTGTCCCGATAACTGAAAACGTGTATCATAATTTCCTTTTACGCAAAATCGAGGGGAGTAACCAAACTCCCCCGACCGCGCCGTGTATTCTCGTTTTTGTCCTTCCGCCGCATACCTTGCCGACGGCAAAAAACGGCGCGAGCTTTCGCTGCGCCTTTACGCCGGTCTGTGCCGTGAAAAACCTTATTTGCGCTCGATCTTCTCTTCGCGGGTGATGCGCTCGCAGGACTGATTTCCCACCGTGCAGCTGGTCTTGCAGGCGGACTGGCAGGTGCTTCTGCACTCGCCGCAGCCGGTTACTTTTCTTTCCGCGGGTTTCGCAATCGTTTTGATCATAGCAGTATCTCCTCTATAATAAAAATCTTGATAAAATATATTTCTATTATAATACACGTTCGCATAAATTGCAAGCGGTTTGCGGCGTTTTTTTTATTTTCCGCCGCAAAACCGCGCGCAAAGCGCGCCGCCCGAAGCCCCCGGACTCAATCGGGGCGCACGTTGACGGCGACGATCCCGCTCAGAACGCCCGCGACGGCGCCGAAGGCGAGCTCGGCGAAAATCAGCCAGGACAGGGCGAAATCCCCGCCGATCATCGCGAAGATGAGATAGGAGAGCATCACGGTCAAAATTCCGGCGGCGAGCCCTTTGAGCCAGCCCTTTTCGCCGCGGATCGCGAAGAAACAGCCGAAGAGAATGGCGAACGCCTTGATGCACTGATTGACGGGCTTGACGACGGAATCGGAGAGCGAGGCGAATTTGAGGATCAGAGAAAAGATCAGCACCGCGGCGAGACAAAAGAGCAAAGATAAAACGACGGCTTTGGCGATTTGCAGCAGGTGCGCGGCAAAAGAATTGTCCGTTTGCATAGTAAAAAATACCTCCGTGCGAGATTTTCGTTTTTCTTTACTATCCTATGCTCGGATCTGCCCCGTTTAGAATCTCTCCGACTCGATTCCGGCGCCGCTTTTATAAAAAAAAGACGTTCTCTCAAAAGAGAACGTCCCGCGCGCCCTGCAAAAAAGCGCTCAGTCCTTGTTTTCCTTGTTTTCTTCGTTCTTCGTCTCCGCGGCTTCCTCAAACGGCTCTTCGGCAGGCGCTTCGCCGGCCTCGCTCTGTTCAGGAGGCAGCTCCGCCTTTTCCGTCTTGGGCGCGACCGCGTCCGTCTGATAGACCGCCTGCTTGTCGAATTTCAGATAAGATTTTCCGCTCGCCTCCGTACCCGTTTCCAAAATAAAAGTATTTTCCTCGGGATTGACGTCGACGACGATACCGCAGATTCCGCCGATGGTCTTGACTTTATTGCCGGGCTGAATAGCGTCGAGCATAGCCTGCGTTTCCTTCTGTCTCTTTTTGGAGGAACGGCTGTTCAAAACCATAAAGACGACGATGACGAGCACGAGACCGCCGATGAGCACCCAGGACATCCAGCTGCTTCCGCCGCCCGCGGTCGTTCCCGAAGAGGTGGCACCGCTCTCGGACGCCAATAAATTCCAAAACATAATTTCCTTCTCCTTACGATTGTTTTCAAAGTTTTATAATTCAATGATACCCTTTTTTTGTCTTTTTGGCAAGTAATTCTCTGTCGGATTATGACATTTTTTCATTTTTCACCCATTTTTCATTTGTTAAGCGAAAAATTTTCATCGCCGCCCCGCTCACCATTTCCCTTCGCCGCCGTATTTTTCGTAAAAATCTTTGGCGAATTCGCGGACGTAGCCGCCGAGGATCGCCCCGCGCAGCCCCCGCATCAGCCGGTGCAGGAAAGAGATATTGTGCAGGCTTAAAAGCATGGCGCCGAACATCTCGTTGACGTTGATGAGGTGCCGGAGATAGGCTTTCGTGTAATGCTTGCAGCAATAGCAGTCGCACTCCGCGTCGAGGGGGGTGAAATCCTCTTTGTAGCGCCCGTTTCTCACGACGATCCTGCCGCGGGAGGTGAGCGCCGTACCGTTGCGCGCGATCCTCGTCGCCAAAACGCAGTCGAACATATCCACGCCGCGCATCGTCCCTTCGATGAGACAGTCGGGCGAGCCAACGCCCATCAGATAGCGCGGGACGTCGGTGGGCATTTTGTCCTTTAAAAAGTCGAGGATCTCGTACATCAAAGGCTTGGGTTCCCCCACCGACAGGCCGCCGATGGCGATGCCGTGGGTAACGAACGGCAGACAGCGCGCGAGGCTCTCCGCCCGCAGGTCTTTGAAGACGTTGCCCTGAATGATGGGAAAGAGCGCCTGTTCGGGCTTTTGGTGATAGGCGTAACAGCGTTCGAGCCAGTTGCCCGTGCGGATCATCGCGGCTTCCGCCTGCGCGTGATTGAAGCCGTACTCGCTGCACTCGTCGAAAGCCATGATGATATCCGCGCCGAGATTTTCTTCCACCTGCATCGCCTTTTCGGGGGTAAAAAAATGCCGGCTGCCGTCTACGTTGGAGGAAAATTCCACGCCCGCGTCGGTGATCTTGTTGAGCTTCGCGAGCGAAAAGACCTGAAATCCGCCGCTGTCGGTGAGGATCGGGCGGTCCCAGTTCATGAAGGTATGGAGCCCGCCGGCTTTTTTCACAAGCTCGTCGCCGGGGCGCATATAAAGGTGATAGGTGTTGGCGAGAATGATCTGCGATCCCGCTTCTTTGAGATCGCGCGGAAATACGCCCTTGACGGTCGCCTGCGTGCCGACCGGCATATAGACGGGCGTCTCGATGTCCCCGTGCGGCGTGTGCAGAATCCCCGCGCGCGCGCCCGTGTTGGGATCGGTCTTGATCAGCTCAAAAGAAAAAAATTCGTTGTTCATGCCTTTGCTCTCTTTGTAGGATTCCCGTCGATTATAGCATATCGCCCTCGGAAATGCAAGACTTTTTCTTTTCTGGGGGTTATTCCTTGAAAACATACCAAGAAAGAAGTTTTTTCTGATTTTTTCTTGACATTTCCGAAAAGTCATGCTATAATAAAACCGCAACAAGGGCGAGAACCTTAAACGGTCAGCCTTTACTTCATCTAACGACTACCGTACGGCTGCAACCTTAACGGCGGTCGTTTTTTATTGCAACGTAGATTTTACTCTTTGTCACGCGGAAAGAAATTATGTACCCTTCTTCCAGCAAAACCGAAAGAAGTCTGATAAGTTCAAACCTCATAAAAACCACCTCCTTTATCGGGAAGTGCTGACCGCCTCAGGTGCTTACCCCTGTTGCTTGATTTTATTATAACTTGCCCCTCTTCCCTTGTCAAGCGATTAAAAACGTATATTTGGAATTTTTTGCGTCTTTTCCCCCGCCGCGAACTTCGCGGCGGGAGTTTTAGTTTCCGATAAACTTCCAAATAAATTATTTTACTTGTATTTTGCGGGAGCTTGTCTGTGTTTTATAAATAAATAGTTTACAATAAATTTACCCGATAAAAAATTCAAATTTTTAAAAGGCGGTAATTTATATGAACACTTTCCCTGAATTTCATGAAATTTTATCCGAATACCTGCGCGATAACAAAATGACGCAGTCCGACTTCGCGAGAAAAGTGAACGTCAAGCCAAATCTTGTGAGCAAATGGATACAAGGCTCAGTCAGGCCGAGCTACGATAATCTGAAAAAAATCTCGCTCGTCCTTGACGTTTCCGCCAATTATTTATTAGGAATCAGCGAAACCTATTGACACAAAGAGACGGGGCGCGAAATTTTTCGCGGCCCGCCCCCTCTCCGATCTTTATTCAAGCTCAAACGCCCCCGTATAGAGCTGATAATACACGCCCTTTTGCGCGATGAGCTGTTCGTGGGTGCCCCGTTCGATCACCCGCCCGTGATCGAGCACCATGATCGCGTCGGAATTGCGCACGGTGGAGAGCCGATGCGCGATGACAAAGACAGTCCTGCCCTGCATGAGTTTATCCATGCCGTCCTGCACGAGCGCTTCCGTGCGGGTATCGATGGACGAGGTAGCTTCGTCGAGAATCATCGCGGGCGCGTCGGCGACCGCGGCGCGGGCGATGGACAAAAGCTGCCGCTGTCCCTGGGAGAGATTGGAGCCGTTGTTGGTCAGCATCGTGCCGTAGCCTTCGGGCAGACGGCGGATAAAGTCGTCCGCGTTGGCAAGCTTCGCCGCCTCTATGCACTCCTCGTCCGTCGCGTCGAGCCGGCCGTAACGGATATTCTCCATGACCGTGCCCGTGAAGAGGTTGGTGTCCTGCAAAACGATTCCCAAAGACCGGCGCAGATCCTTTTTATTGATCTTGTTGATATTGATCCCGTCGTAACGGATCTTGCCGTCGGCGATATCGTAGAAACGATTGATGAGGTTGGTGATCGTCGTCTTGCCCGCGCCCGTCGCGCCGACGAAGGCGATCTTCTGCCCCGGCTTCGCGTAGAGGGACACGTCGCAAAGCACCTGCTTTTCGGGCACGTACCCGAAATCGACGTTTTCCATGATAATGTCGCCTTGCAGCTCGGTGTAGGTGACGGTGTTGTCCGCCTTGTGATAATGCCGCCACGCCCACAGCTGCGTGCGTTCCTCCGTTTCGGTGATGTTGCCGTTCGCGTCCTTTTTGGCATTGACGAGCGTCACATACCCGTCGTCGTGTTCGGGCTCCTGGTCCATAAGCTCGAAGATACGGGACGCGCCCGCGAGCCCCATGGCGATCATGGAGATCTGCTGGGAGAACTGCGAAACCGTCTGCGAGAACTGCCTCGAAAGCCCGAGGAACGCGACGATCGCGCCGATCGAGAGCGTCCCCACGCCCGTCGCGATGCTTTCCACGGCGATGTTCGGAGCCTTGAAACAGATGAGCAGCCCCCCGGCAATGGCGATCAACACGTAAAGAAAGTTGCCGATATTGCCGAGAATGGGCATGAGGATATTACCGAAAATGTGCGCCTTTTCGCTGTCCTCGAAGAGCTGTTTGTTGAGCTTGTCGAAATCGCTCTTCGCGGCGGCTTCGTGCGTGAACACCTTGACGACTTTCTGCCCCTTCATCATCTCTTCCACAAACCCTTCCTCGACGGCGAGGGAACGCTGCTGAGCGACCATGAAGCGGGAACTCGCGCCGCCGATGCGCTTGATGACGAAGAGCATCGCGCCCGTGCAGAGAAAGACGACCAAAGTCAGCCAGATACTGTAAAAGAGCATGACGAAGACGGCGGAGACGAGCGCCACGACGCCGCTGATCACGGCGGGCAGACTTTGGCCGATCAACTGCCGCATCGCGTCGGTATCGTTGGTATAAGTACTCATGATGTCGCCGTGCGCGTGGGTATCGAAATACTTGATCGGCAGACTCTCCATCTTGTTGAACATATCCTCGCGGAAATGATGAAGCGCGCCCTGCGTCACAGCCGCCATGATCTGGGTATAGACGACGGAAGCGACGAGCCCGACGAAATAGAGCACGCCCATCGTGCAGACGAGGGAAATGAGCTGTCCCTTGACGGCCTCGAAGCGATCGGGGCTCTCGACGCCCGGCTTGATCACGCCGTCGACGAGATTTTTCATGAACACCGACGAAACGATGCTCGCCATCGAGCTGAGCAGAATACAAACGACGGTGACGATGAGAGGAGTTTTGTAATAGTGGAATAAATATTTGAGCAGACGGGACATGGTGCCCTTTTTGATAGCGCCTTTGGGCATCGCCATACCCATGCCCTTGCCCCGCATTCTCATACCGCGCGCAGGCGGCTTGACGCCGCCCGCGGGAACGGGCGTTTTTTCTTCCGGCATCAGTGGTCACCTCCTTCCTGTCTGTCCGCGGCGAAAGCCGAGGTCTCCGCGATTTCTTTCTCCGCTTCTTCGATGACGTCCCCGACGGCTTTGCCTTTGGTCTGCTGCTGGTAGACTTCGCGGTAGATCCCGCTGTTTTGCATGAGCTCTTCGTGCGTGCCGGCGGCGAGGATTTTGCCCCCGTCCATGACGAGGATCTGATCCGCGTGCTCGACGGACGCGACGCGCTGGGCGATGATGATTTTCGTCGTCTCGGGAATCTCCTCCGCGAACGCCTTGCGGATCAAAGCGTCCGTTTTGGTATCGACGGCGGACGTGGAATCGTCGAGAATGAGCACTTTCGGCTTTCTCAACAGCGCCCGCGCGATACAAAGCCTCTGCTTCTGCCCGCCGGAGACGTTGGTGCCGCCCTGTTCGATATACGTATCGTACCCGTCGGGGAACTGCCGCACGAACTCGTCCGCCTGCGCCAGCCGGCACACGCGCTCGATATCCTCGTCGGAAGCGTTGGGATCCCCCCAGCGCAGGTTTTCCTTGATCGTGCCCGAAAAGAGCACGTTCTTTTGCAGGACGACGGCGACCTCGGAACGCAGCGCGTCCAGATCGTATTCTTTCACGTCTCTGCCGCCCACGTACACCGTCCCTTTCGTCGCGTCGTACAGCCGGGGAATGAGCTGAATGAGCGAAGTCTTGGACGCGCCCGTGCCGCCTAAAATACCGACCGTGGAACCGGAGGGAATTTCGAGATCGATGTCCGCGAGCGCGTATTTTTCCGCAGCCTTGGAATATTTGAAGCTGACGTTCTCGAATCGGATACTCCCGTCCTTCATCTCCTTGACGCCCGAAGCGGGGCTGACGATGTCCGACTCCTGTTCGAGCACCTCCGCGATACGCCGCGCCGATTCGGCGGACATGGTGATCATGACGAAGACCATGGAGAGCATCATCAAAGACGATAAGAGCTGTACGCCGTAAGTGATCATCGCGGAAAGCTCGCCCGTACCGAACCCCTCGGAATTGACGATGGAGTTGTTGGCGGGATCGAAAACGCCGGTGGCGATGATGAGTTTCGCGCCGAAGAAGGAGATGAGGATAGAGGCGAGGAAGATGCAGAACATCATGATCGGGCTGTTGATGGCGAGGATCTTTTCCGCTTTGGCGAAATCCTTTTTCACTTCGTCCGAAGCCCTCGAAAACTTCTGCTTCTCGTACTCCTCGCGCACGAAGGACTTGACGACGCGGATCCCGCTGACGTTTTCCTGCACCGAGTTGTTGAGCGCGTCGTACTTTTTGAAAATGCGCTTGAAAAAGGGCATCACGTAGCGTATGATCAGGATCAGAGCGACCGCCAGAAAGGGAATGATCGCCACGAAAATGAGCGCCAGCTCGTGATTGAGCTTGAAGCTCATAGCGAAGGAAAATACGAGCATGAGCGGCACGCGGAAGGCGATGCGGATACACATCTGATAGGCGTTCTGCACGTTGGTCACGTCGGTAGTGAGCCGGGTGACGAGCGAGGACGAGGAAAATTTATCCACGTCCGCGAACGAAAAGCTCTGCACCTTGTAAAAAAGATCCTTTCTCAGATTCCTCGCGAATCCGCAGCTCGCCGTAGCGGCGAACCTGCCCGCGAGAAAGCCGCTGACGAGCGAAAACGCCGCGAGCGCGACGAGTATTCCGCCGTATTTTAAGATCGGCCGCATCGTCAGATTGTCGCCGCTGCTTTCCACTTCGCCGATGAGTCTGGCCATAAACAGCGGAATCAGACATTCGAACACCACTTCGAGTATCATGAATATAGGCGTCAGAATCGACTGCTTCTTATATTCCCGGACACTCTTCACCAATGTTTTTACCATAACCGGATTTTATCTCCTCTAAAAACTTTTTAACCCTTTTATTTTTTCCCCGGCCTCTCCCCGCCGGTACGCGTCCCTTATCTTTCCGCCCGGTTGCCGGGCACCGGCTTCTCAGCCGTTTCGTTCTCCCGCCGGCGCCGCGGGGAAATTCTCCTCTTCGAGATTTGCGTAGATGCGTCCGAGATACTCGGAAAGACTCCTTCTCTCGTCGTCGGAAAACCCCTTTAAAAGCGACTCTTCCATCGCCCGCTGATGGGCTTTCATCTCCCGGAACATCTCCCGTTCCTTGTCGGTGACGCGCACGTTTTTGGCGCGGCGGTCGCTCTTGTCCGTCTCCACGGAAACGTATCCCTTTTCTTCCAGCCTCGAAACGATCCCCGAAACGGTGGCGTGAGAGACGTCGAAAAATCGTTCGATGTCCCGCATCGTCACTCCGTCCCCGCCCCGGCGGTGCAGATACCAAAGCACCTTCCCCTGCGCGAAGGTCACGCCGCTTTTCTCGCTCTTGTCGTTGGCGCGGCGCTCCATCTTTTCACTGATTTTTTTGAAAAGCAATCCTACGTGTGTTTCCATGAATACCTTTTGCCCACAGGCTTTCCGCCCCTAGATTCTTTCGACGTGCGTCCTTTTATTATAGGAAGCATGCTACATAAAGTCAAGTGTTTGAAAGGGGCGTTTTATCATTTCACAAAAATTTCATTTTTCGACGGGAAGAGCGAAAAAGCGCGCTGAGGCGAGGAGTAAAATAAAAGAAAAAACTTACCGGGCGGCAAGAATCCGGTAAGAACGGGAGGGAGATTTGACGGACGGTAATTTTTCTCAAAGGTTGAAGGAGGCGATGACGCGTCGGGGGGTATCGCAGAAAGCGCTCGCGGAGCGGGCGCAGACGACGGAGGCGACGATCTCCCGCTATTTAAGCGGGGCGCGCAGCCCCGAAAATTTTACCATTTTGAAGAACGTCGCCCTTATTTTGAACGTTTCCTCCGACTATCTGCTGGGCGTCACGGATAACCCTTTTGAAAAAGGCACTTTGCCCGCGGAGGTGAAGGACCTTCTCACCTTCTATCTCCGCGCGGGCGACGCGGACAAAAAGATACTTTGGGCGATCCTCGACAAATACCGCGGGGAATAGTTTGCGTCCGTTTGTTCAATTTCCTCTCCCGAGCACGAAATCGCAGGTGCAGCCGAAGCAGGCGGCGAGTTTGAGAACGCTTTCCAGGTTGGGTTCGGATTCGCCGTTCTGCCAGGTGTAAAGAATGGATTCGGGAATTCCCGCCTTGCGGCTGAGGCGGTATTTGGAGATAGGGAAAGTGAGCAGAAGAAAACGGAAGCGCTCGGCAAAAGGCGGGCATGCGGAAAAATTTTTTCCGTAGCTTTCCGCTTCGAGGCCGAGCAGAAAGTCGGTCGTGCAGACGAAATAGTCGGCGATGCGCACGAAGATTTCCGTGTCGGGGATCCGCTGCCCGCTCAGATACCGATAAATGGTAGATTTAGAAACACGAACGGCGCGGCTCAGACCAAAGGGGCTTATCTTTTTGTCGAACATCACTTCTGCGAGCCTCTCGGCAAGAACGGACAAATCTGCCATATATTTACGCTCCTTATAGAAGTATTATCTCCGTAAGAGGCAAATTTTAGGCGCAATTTTCCAAAGACGGAGTTATAATACCACTATCATAGCGTTCTCGCGGAAGGTTTTGATTAGACGCGGCGAAATGCGGCGGGCAGGCATAAAGAAAACGCCCCGGCCGCACGAAAACGCGTGCGGCCGGGGCCTTGGAAAATTTATTTTTGCGAAACGGCGTGTCAGGCCTTTCTGACAAAGAGCCCGTTCGCGCCGGCGTCCACTTCGAGACGGTCGCCGGCGGAATAGCCGCCGGAAAGGATACTCTTGGCGAGCATGGTTTCGAGGGTATGCTGCATATACCGTTTGAGCGGCCGGGCGCCGTACACGGGATCGTAGCCGCTGTCGATGATGTAGTCGACGGCGTTTTCGGTGAGCGTGAGATAAAGCTGTTTGTCTTGCAGCCGCTTTTTGAGATCTTCCGCGAGCAGTTCGACGATTCTGCCCACTTCCTCTTTGGTCAGAGGTTTGAAAAAGACGATCTCGTCGAGCCGGTTGAGAAATTCCGGCCGGAAGGAGGCTTTCAAAAGTCTTTCCACTTCCCCTCTCGCCGCCTCGGACACGCTCCCGTCGCTCTGAATCCCGTCGAGGATCGCCGTGGAACCGAGGTTGGAGGTGAGAATGATGACGGTATTCTTGAAATCGACCGTCCTGCCCTGTCCGTCGGTGATCCGTCCGTCGTCGAGAACCTGCAAAAGCACGTTGAACACGTCCGGGTGCGCCTTTTCCACCTCGTCGAAGAGCACGACGGAGTAGGGCTTGCGCCGCACCGCCTCCGTCAGCTGTCCGCCCTCGTCGTAACCGACGTATCCCGGAGGCGCGCCGATGAGCCGGGACACGGAGTATTTTTCCATATACTCGCTCATATCGATCCGCACCATGTTTTTCTCGTCGTCGAATAACGAGCGCGCCAGGGTTTTGGCAAGCTCGGTCTTGCCCACTCCCGTGGGGCCGAGGAAGAGGAAGGAACCGATCGGCCGGCCGGGATCGGCGATTCCCGCGCGGGAACGCAGGATCGCGTCGGAAACCGCGTCCACCGCCTCGTCCTGCCCCACCACTCTCTCGTGCAGCGTCTCGGGCAGACGGAGCAGTTTTTCCCGCTCCCCCTCCATGAGCTTGGAGACGGGAATCCCCGTCCAGCGCGCCACGATGCGGGCGATCTCCTCTTCGGTAACGCGGTCGCGGAGCAGGGTGGAGTCTTTGGCGGACGCGGCGGCTTTCTCGCTCTCTTCAAGCTCCTTTTTCAGCTGCGGAATCCGCCCGTATTGCAGTTTGGACGCCGCTTCGAGATCGTATTCCCGCTGCGCCTTTTCCAGCTCCGCGTTCGCCCGTTCCAGTTCCTCGCGTATCTTCTGCACCCGGCCGATCGAATTTTTCTCGTTGTCCCACTTGCTCTTCATCTCCGCGTACTCCGCGCGCAGGGACGCAAGCTCTTTTTGAATCTCTTCGAGGTGCGCCGCCGAGAGATTGTCCGTCTCCTTTTTGAGGGCGTTTTCCTCGATTTCCAGCTGCATGATCTTGCGGGAAATCTCGTCCATTTCCGCGGGCATGGACTCCATCTCCGTCTTGATCATCGCGCACGCCTCGTCCACGAGATCGATCGCCTTGTCCGGCAGAAACCGGTCGGTGATGTAACGGTTGGAGAGGGTGGCGGCGGCGATCAGGGCGTTGTCCTGAATCTTGACGCCGTGGTAGACCTCGTAACGCTCTTTGAGTCCGCGCAGGATCGAGATCGTGTCCTCGACGGTCGGCTCGTCGATCGTGACGGGCTGGAAGCGCCGTTCGAGGGCGGGATCCTTTTCGATGTATTTCCGGTATTCGTCCAAAGTGGTGGCGCCGATACAGTGCAGTTCGCCGCGCGCGAGCATGGGCTTTAAAAGATTGCCCGCGTCCATGGCCCCGTCCGTCTTGCCCGCGCCGACGATCGTGTGCAGTTCGTCGATGAAGAGAATGATGCCGCCCTCGCTCTTTTTCACTTCCGAGAGCACGGCTTTGAGCCGCTCCTCGAACTCGCCGCGGAACTTCGCGCCCGCGATCAGAGCGCCGATGTCGAGCGAAAACACCTTGCGGTCTTTGAGGGAATCGGGCACGTCGCCCTTCATGATGCGAATGGCGAGCCCCTCCGCGATCGCCGTCTTGCCCACGCCCGCTTCCCCGATGAGAACGGGGTTGTTTTTTGTCTTGCGCGAGAGAATGCGGACGACGTTGCGGATCTCCTCGTCCCGCCCGATGACGGGATCGATCTTGTGCTGCCGCGCCTTTTCCACCAGATCGGTCCCGTATTTGTTGAGAACGTCGTAAGTATCCTCGGGATTCTCGCTGTTGACGCGCTGACTGCCGCGCACGCCCGCTAAGGCCCGCATAAAGTCGTTCTGCCCGATCGAAAAGCGTTTGAGGAGCTTTTTGACGATCGCGTCCGGCTTCTCGGTCAGGCCGAAGAAAAGGTGCTCGACGGAAACGTAGCTGTCCCCCATCTTCGCCGCCTGCTTCTCGGCGGCTTCGAGCGCCTCCGCGAGCGCGGCCGCGATATACTGTTCCCCGCCGCTCACTTTCGGACAGCGCGCGATCTCCCCCTGCGCCGCTTCGCTCAAAGCGGAAAGATCGATCTCCATTTTTTTGAGAAGCTGAGGAATCAGCCCCTCGTTCGCCGTGATGAGGGCGTAAAAGAGATGCGCCTGCCCGATTTCCTGATTCCCGTATTCTTTGGCTACCGCCTGCGCCTCTTGCAGCGCCGTCGCCGACTTTTCCGTAAATTTCCGCATATCCATAGTTCTATACCTCCCGCAGTTTTCGCTGCCCGTCGTTTTAAATATCCTTTCCGCGCCCGGAAAAAAGTTTTCTCTCCCTTTTTCCCGCATGCGCCGAATGTTCCCGTTCCGCGATTTTTTCAACTTCTCTCGCGGCCGGCGCTCTTTCCCGCCCTTCGTCCCCGTCCCTTCCGCCCCTCGCTTCGACCTTCCGCACAGGGCTTTGTATTTCCTTATATTTTTAAACCTTTTTCCCCTTTTTTAAACGTTTCTCGGACAACTTTTCGTAAAATCTCATATCTTTTTTGAACTGTCCGCGGCACGAAAAAAGACCGCGGAAGCGGTCTTTGCAATCATTTTGCGAGGCGGGTGACGAGCAGCCAGATAAGGAGTCCGACGAGGCAGACGCCGCCGACGATCCAGCGGATTCTGCGCATTTTTTTCTCGTCCATCGGCACGTAGACTTTATAACCGCATTTGGGGCAGACGCCGTTTTCCATGACGGTTCCGCACTTGCGGCAATGCATTTGCCCGGACATGGAAGCGCCGGCGCCCGCCCCGGGCGCTTTGCCGGTTTTCGGCTCTTTTCCCGCTTCCTTTGCGGGAGCCTGTTGCGGTTTTTCGTTCTTATCGCTTTCGCCGGCGGACTGTTCCGCCCGCAAATTTTTCATCGCCTCGTCCATTTCCGCGATGACGCGCGCTTCCTCCGCTTTCCGTTCCGCCCTCGACGTCTTTTTCTGCGCCATAATCATTCCTCCTCAGACTTGCAGACTTATTGTAGCATAAATTTGCCGCCGCCGCAACAAAATAAGAGCAGGCGAGCGGCGATTTCACCTAAAAACCATTATTTTCCCCGCGGTAAAAACTTGAATTCCGGGGAAAAATTTGCTATAATCTATAAGAAAATAAAATTCCGAAGAAGGAGCTTATGCAATTCACCCCGATCGACGAAAGCAATATAGCAAAACTTGCCGGGTATTATAAACGCTGTACGTACCGGATCAGCGACTATTCGGCGGGGATCAAGATCATGTGGCAGAACGCGAATTTCGAATACGCGGAGGCGGCGGGCTGTCTGCTCGTCAAAGAAAAATGGAACGGCCAGCACTATTTCGATTATCCGGTGCCCGTCTCTCCCGAGGCGGACATTGCCGCCGCGCTCACGGCCTGCGGCGAATACTGCGCGGAGCGTTTCATACCCTTTCATCTTTGCAACGTTCCCTCCTGCGCGGTATGCACCGTGCTCGGCTGCTATCCCAACATCGAGATCCGCGTGCAGAGAAATTACGACGACTATCTTTATCTCGCGGGCGATTTCATCAAATTCGAGGGCAAAAAATACGCCGGCCAGCGCAACCATATCCGTAAATTCCATGCGCTGTATCCGGAGGCGAAATTCGAGGTATTCGGCAAAGCGGACGCGCCGAGGATCCGCGCTTTCTGGAAAGTATTTTCGGGCAAGGATACGCCGGGCGCGAAAACGGAGCTCAGATTCGCGCAGGCGATGACGGACTACGTGGGTTCGGGGCTCTTCGTTTCGGGCGGCTTTACGCTAAACGGAAAAGTGATCTCCTTTTGTCTGAGCGAGATCTGCGGCGAAACGCTCGTCGACCACATCGAAAAAGCCCTGCCGGAGTACGAGGGGATCTATCCGGCCACGGTGCAGGAATTCGCGAAAACGTTCGCGGGCGGCGTGAAATATATCAACCGCGAGGACGACGCGGGCAGCCGCGGCCTGCGCATTTCCAAGCTCCAATATCAGCCGCTCGAAATACTCCGAAAGCACGAGATCCACGTCAAGACGGCGATCAACCGCCTGAAAAAGATCCCGATCGTCAAGGGCGAAAACGGTATTTCGCTGACGCCGATCTGCGAGAAGGACATTCCGGCGTACAATCGTTTATGCCTGGACGACGAACGCAACCGCTGGTGGGGCTACGACTATCGGGAGGACTGCCCGAAGCCTTCGCGCGACTACTTCTATAAAGACCAGAAACGGGACTTTGCCAACCGTATGGCGATGAATTTCGCCATACGTAAAGAGGGAAAATTCGTAGGCGAAGCGATCCTCTATAACTTCGATTTCAAGGGCGGCGCGGAGATCGGCGTGCGGATCCTGCCCGAGGCGGACGGGCAGGGAATCGGCAGATACGCGTTCGGACTGGTCGCCAATTACGCCATTTATACGCTCGAACTCGTGCAGATCAACGGCAAATGCCTGAAAGAAAACGTCGCTTCCGCGAAAATGCTCTCCTCGGTCATGCAGAAGATCGGCGAAGACGAAAAATATTATTACTATCGCCGTATCGTCTGAGCGCCCGCTCGGGCGAACGAACCCGCCGTCCGGAAAAATTCCGGACGGCGGGTATTTGTTTATATGGAAGCGCCCTTTCGCCCTCTTTTATCCGGCGCCCCGTCGCTCCTTCCCCGGATAATTTCTTCAAAGCAGCGTTTCGAACACCCGCAGCACCGAATCGACGAACTTTCCGACAAACGTCTGCCGCGTGTCCTCGATGGTCATGCGCTTGGCGACTTCGAACGTCTCCTCCCCGTCCCGCTTCACGTCCAGCACGGCGGGACAGCGGGAGAAATACACCGCGTTCTCAAAATGCAGATAGAGACTCCGGTAATCGAGATTGATCGTGCCCACGACCGCGCACTCGTCGTCGCAGACCATGCTCTTGGCGTGAATGAACCCGGGCGTATACTCGTAAATCTTCACGCCCGACTTGATGAGCGGCGCGTAATTCGACCTCGTGAGCCGGAACACCATCTTTTTATCCGGAATCCCCGGCGTCACGATCCGCACGTCCACTCCCCGCTTGGCCGCGTTGCAGAGCGCCGCGCGCATGTAATCGTCGAGAATGAGATAGGGCGTAAAGATATACAGATACCTCGCCGCGCGGTTGATGATGTCGAGATATACCGTCTCCCCCACGCTCTCTTTGTCGAGCGGCGAATCGTCGTAAGGCTGCACGAAAAATCCGTTGTCGCCTCCGGCTCCGCTGTTCCCCGCCAAAGTTTCCACGGCGATCTCCGTACCGTTTTTACCGATCTTTTCGCTGCTGAAAAAATATTTCGTATCCGCGGCGGCCTTCATCTCGTCGAGATAGGCGGGCACGATGAAATCTTTGAGCCGGTCCTTGTCCTTGCGGAAGGCGTTCCAGAGATTGAAAAACATCATCGTGAACGAACTCACCGCCCGCCCGGTCACGCGCACGCCCGTGTCTTTCCATTTGCCGTGCTTGATCTTCTCGTCGATGTATTCGTCCGCGAGATTGATCCCCCCCGTGAAGCCCACCTTGCCGTCGACGACGAGAATCTTCCGGTGATCCCGGTTATTCATGCGCATGGTGAAAATAGGCACGGCGGGATTGAAACTGAAACATTTGATGTTCGGGTGCAGCGCTTCGAGATACTTGTGATACTTGGGCGGCAGGAGAAACAGACTCCCCACGTCGTCGAAAATCAACCGCACCTTCACCCCTTCTTTGGCTTTTTTCACCAGTAATTCCCGGAACGCGTCCCACATTTTCCCCCCGGCGATGATAAAGTACTCCGCGAGGATAAACCGTTCGGCGCTCTCCATGGCGGCGAGCATGTCCCTGAACATCTCTTTTCCCGAGGGATAATAGGTCACTTCTCCGTCCGCATAGACGGGATAATTGGCGTAATTCATCAAATACCGGCAAGTCTGCGCGCCGCGCCCGCTCTCGTCCACGCGCGCCTTGACGTCCGCGTCCTGCGCGATCACGCCCGCGTTTTCCCGCTTCGCCTGCGAGATCCGTCTGTTCATTCTGCGCGTGGGCCGCCCCTCGCCGAATAAAAGATAGAGCGAGACTCCGAAAATGGGAATGACGAGAATCATAATCACCCAGTTGAGCTTGGTAGACGGCTTCTCGTTGCGGTTGATGATGTATAACACGAACAGCAGCCCGATGATATTCACGGTGATGAGCACCGCGCGCCCGGCGTTGTAAAACCGTACCATCAATAAGGTATAGATGACGATTTGCAGCAGCACCAGAGCCACGGTGAGAATCACCCGGTTGTAAATGAGCGCCTTGTATCTCCGGTTTTTGAGAATATTTTTCTCTATTCTTTTTTGACGTCTTTCGTTCATGAACTTCATCTTTGTATTCCTTAACCCCGCGCGGGCGCGTTCCCCCCGCGCGTTATTCCCGCGTTTGCGTACCCTATGATTGTAACAGATTTTTTTACGTTTGTCAACTTGCCTGTCCGCATATAAATCTTGAAACGCTTCCGAAATCTTTTTTCCGCGTTTTCCGCCCCGTTTTTATTTCCCCTTCCGCTCCCGTTCCCCTTTTTCCGCCCCATAAAAAAAATTTCAAAAATTTTCCTCAAAACTATTGACAAATCCTTTCTTTTGTATTATACTATAAATACATTAATAAAACTTAATCCTAATAAGGATTGACAAAAAAACCGATAAAAAAATTAAAAGACACGAGGTAATCAAACATGAAAAAGTTCATCTGTAAAGTCTGCGGCTACGTACACGAAGGGGACAAAGCTCCCGAGACCTGCCCGGTATGCAAAGCGCCCGCGTCGGCGTTCGAGGAAGTGAATCCTTTGAAGGGAACGAAGACGGAAGCGAACTTGCAGACGGCGTTTGCCGGCGAATCGCAGGCGAGAAATAAGTACACCTATTTCGCGAGCAAAGCGAAGAAGGACGGATATGTGCAGATCGCGGCGATCTTTGAAGAGACGGCGAAGAACGAGCAGGAGCACGCGAAGATGTGGTATAAACTCCTCAACGGCGGCCGGATCTCCGACACGGCGGAAAACCTGCGTATGGCGGCGGAAGGCGAGAACTACGAATGGACGGACATGTACGCGAGCTTCGCGAAAGTAGCGCGCGAGGAAGGCTTCGACGAGATCGCGAAACTGTTCGACGGGGTGGCGGCGATCGAAAAAACGCACGAGGAAAGATATAAGAAGCTCCTCGAAAACGTCAAGGGCGATCTCGTCTTCTCGAAGGAAGGCGACGTGGTCTGGCAGTGCTCCAACTGCGGCCATATCTGCGTAGGCAAGAAAGCTCCCGACGTCTGCCCCGTCTGCGCGCATCCTCAAAGCTATTTCCAGGTCAGAGCGGAAAACTATTGATCCTTGAAAACCGTATCATAAAACAGCCGGCGGAAAAGCCGGCTGTTCTTTTTTATTTCCCGCGCCTCTGTTCCCCCGCTCTTTCGCGTTCCCCGCATACCTGCCCCGCTCTTTTTGGGGAAAAGCGCTCGTTTTCAGCGCGCGGGGCGCACGGGCAGAAGTTCGATATAGCCCCGTTCTCCCAGCGGTTCGAGCTGGATACGGGGATTGTCTTTGTCCCAGACCAGCCCCGAGGGGGCGGGATCGTAGCGTTCGATCGCTTCCCGCACCCGCATGATCGCTTCTTCGTAATCCTCGTCGCGGAACGGTTCGCCGCGGAAGGAAAGATACTGCGCGGCGGGCAGGTCTATTGTCTCGAACCCTTCGGGAACGACGCCGTTATAGTCGAGGGGCACTTCCGCGCCCTGGACGTAAGGGGAGGTATGCGGGGGGATCAGCGAATCGGGCAGCCACAGGCAGACGGGCTCGCCGCCGAGGGACTTGATGCTCTGCAAGAGCCCCCAGACGTCGCAGCCGACCTCTTCGCAGTAAGCGAAATATTCGGTAGCCCGGATTCCTCTCTTGACGATCACTTTCCGCGCCGGTTTTTGGACGGTTTCCACAAATACGATCGATGTTTTTTCCATTGTTTTATTCTCCTTTAAAGTTTTGGAATACGCTTCGTAAGGAGTAAAAAGAAAAATCGGAACGGGGTTCTCCGCGTATGCGCCGGGATTGCAGCCGAATTCCCGGTAAAAGGCCCGCTGATATCCGTCCACGCTGTTGAATCCGACCAAAAAAGCGACGTCGGTGATCGTCGAGTCCCCGTCGCGCAGCAACAGCGCGGACTTGGACAGCCGCAGCCGGCGGATATAATGCGCGGGCGTGATTTTCAGCCAGCGGATAAAGAGCCGATAGGAATGCCAAGGAGAATATCGGGCGGCGGCGGCGAGGTCGTCGGGGGAAATATTCTCGTAAAGGTGTTCGGCGATGTAGCGCTGCATGCGTCTCACGGCGAAGATCTGTTCTTCCATTTCTTTTTTCACCTCGCATAAAGTATAACACACGCCGGGGGAAACATGCTCGACCTTTTTTGCCTTTTTATCTTCTCTCTTATTTGAGAAAGAACCGCAGCAGCCGTTCGGACGATTTTTTATACGGCCGGTAACGCATGGGCAAGTCGATCCAGGTCTTTTTGTCGACGACGCTCTTTTCGTGCGTGAAGCAGTCGAATCCCTTGCGGCCGTGATAACTCCCCATGCCGCTTTCCCCGAAGCCGCCGAAGGCCATTTCGCTGGTGGCGAGATGAATGATCGTATCGTTGACGCAGCCGCCGCCGAACCTCGCCTCCGCGAGCACGCGGGCGACCGTCTTTTTGTCGGAAGAAAAGAGATAGAGGGCGAGCGGCGAAGGCCGGCGGTTGATCTCTCCGATCACTTCGTCCATGCTCTCGAAGGTGAGAACGGGCAGGAGGGGCCCGAAGATCTCCTCTCCCATCACCTTGTCCTCCCAGGTGACGCCGTCCAGGACGGTTGGCTCGATCTGTAAGCTCGTCTCGTCCCTGCCCCCGCCGAAGACGACTTTTTTCCCGTCGATTAGCCCGGAAATGCGGTCGAAATGCTTGCGGTTGATGATTTTGCCGTACGTTTCGTCCTTTAAGGGCGCTTCGCCGTACTGAACGCGTATCTGCCGGCCCACTTCCTTCAAAAAGGCGTCTTTGACTTTGGCGGAGACGTATACGTAATCGGGCGCGACGCAGGTCTGGCCGAGATTGAGGAATTTGCCGAAGACGATCCGCCTGGCGGCGAGCGGCAGATCGGCGGTCTCGTCGACGATACACGGGCTCTTGCCGCCGAGTTCGAGAGCGACGGGGACGAGACGCTCCGCGGCGGAGCGCATCACCTCTTTGCCGACAGCGGCGCTGCCGGTGAAGAAGATCTTGTCGAACTTCATTTCGAGCAGCTTGGCGTTTTCCGCCCTCCCCCCTTCCGCGACGGTCACGTACTCGGCGGGAAAAGTGCGCGCCACCAGCGAAGCGATCGCTTTCGACACGTGGGGAGAATAGGCGGACGGTTTCAAAATCACGGTATTTCCCGCCGCGAGCGCGTCGGCGAGCGGTTCCATGGCGAGCATGAAGGGATAGTTCCAGGGACTCATGACGAGCACGCAGCCGAAGGGCGACTTTTTGACGAAGCTCTTCGCGGCGAACTGCGCGAGCGGCGTTCTCACCCGTCTGTCTTTGGCAAAGCGTCGCAGGTTTTTGATCATGTAGGAAATCTCCGCCAGCGTCATGCCCACTTCGCACATATAGCTTTCAAAGGCGCTCTTCCCGAGGTCGGCTTTCAACGCCTCGCCAATCTCCTCCTCCGCGTCCCTGACGGCGTTGTAGAGCGCCTTTAAGGCGCAGATCCGGTAAGCGGGCGAGAGGGTGACGCCGCTCGCGAAAAATTGTTTCTGGCGCGCGAGCGCGCCGTCGAAATCGGGTTTTCCTTCCCCGTTCACGGGGAAGCCGTTCTTTTGAGAAATATCGAAATACATCGTTTTAAGCTCCTCTTCGGTCATCAGTCTGGGTACGGGATATAAGGGATTCGCCTCTTTGGCGGCATGGCGCGCGAGGGCGGGAATATCCTCGGCGCGGATACAGTTTAAGGTGCGGGGAATCCCCATTTTGGCGTTGAGAGATTCGATCCGGTCGATAAATTTCCGCGCGGCGGTCTTAAAATCGTCCTCAGGGCGCGCAATGCCCGTTTTAAGCGCCAATCGGGCGAGTCTCGGGGCGGCGCTCAGCCCGTACGCTTTGAGGAAATAGGGCAAAATGACGGCGTTTGCCAGCCCGTGCGGAGTATTGTACTTTCCGCCGAGCGCGTGGGCGAGGGCGTGCGCGTAGCCGACGTACGATTTCGTAAAGGCGACGCCGGCGAGATAGGCGGCGCGCTGCATGCCCCGCCGCGCTTCCGCATCCGAGCCGTTTTCGTAGGCGCGCGGGAGGTAGCGGAAGATCAGCAGAACCGCTTCCTCCGCCGCGGCGCGGGTTTCGCGGGTGGTGGAATTGCCGATATAGGCTTCCACGGCGTGGGTGAGCGCGTCCATGCCGGTGGCGGCGGTGAAGAAGGGCGGCAGACCGAAGGTGACTTTTTCGTCGAGGAGGGCATAGCGCGGAATCAGGCAAAAGGCGTTGATCGGGTATTTGTGCCTCGTCTCGTCGTCGGTGATGACGGCGGCGAGGGTAGTTTCGCTGCCGGTGCCGGCGGTCGTGGGGACGGCGACGAGGAGAGGCAGTTTCTTGAAGATGCGGAGCACGCCCTTCATTTTCGCGAGCGGTTTTTTAGGATTGACGACGCGCGCGCCCGCGGCTTTGGCGCAGTCGATCGCCGAGCCGCCGCCGAACGCGACGATGGCCTTGCAGCCGTTGCGTTCGTAGAGTTCCCGGGCGGCTTCCGCGTCGGAAACGGTGGGATTGGCGGCGGTGTCGTGATAGACAAAGACGGAAACGCCCGCCTGCCGGCACAGGGATTCCAGCTCCCCCGTCAGCCCCAGCCCGTACACGCCCGGATCGGTGACGAGAAGGATTTTGTCGGCGCCCGCCCTTTTCAGCGTCTCCGTCGCTTCGGCGGCGCTTTTGAGGATCGCGGGACGGCGGTAAGGAAGAAAGGGAATGGCGATCTTAAAGACGAACTGAAAACCGCGGCAAAAGAGGCGCTTAAAAAAAGGCATGCGGGAACGGGGTGTTTCCTCTTTGGTCAGACCGAACGCGGCCGCCGCGAGCACGGAGAGGGCGAGGAGGAATTCCGCGGGATAGTAAAGGAAGAGACAAAGCGCGTCGAACAGCCTGCCGCCGCCGGCGAACTGATGAAAGACGAGCATTAAATCGGAGAGGAAGAAGAGAAGCGCTCCGGCAAAGACGACGGCGCGCAGCCGTTTGTCGAGCACGCGCGAGGCCGCGACGGAGACCGCCTTGCCGAGCATGCAGGAAATGACGATCGCGTAGGCGTAAACGACGAAATCGAGTCCTTTGAAATCGAAGCGCGGATAAAAGATCAAGAGGCACAGCGCGCCGGCGGCTATGAGCAGGGAAGCCAAAAATCCCCGGAAAGTGAACGTTTCGAGCGAGCAGAAGGCGGCGAAAAAGAGCACGTGCCCCGCCGCGAACAGCCCCGCGCCGATCGTGAAATCGAAATTGAGGGCGATATCCCCCGCGCAGGCGAAGATCTGTCCGACAAACAAAAGGACGCGGTAGGCGCCGCCCCGCCGTCCGGCGTATTTTCTCGCGAGGAAGAGATTGGCGGCGCAGCAGAGGACGAATAAAAAAGATGTAAACGATTTCAGAAGGTCCTGAACCGCCTTGACCTCGGTCACGTATTTGGAAGCGAGATAGAGAGCGTCGAAAAGTAAAATAAGCGCGAAAAAAAGCGCGTTGAGGACAAGCGGCGTCTTATTGGCCGCAATCCCTTTTGACAAACGGCTTTGAGCCGTCTTTTGCGTCGATGGCATCTTCTTGAAAATTCTCCTTTTTCGGCCTTTCGGCTTTTGGAGACTATTATAAGCCGCAAACCCTTTTGCCGTCAAGGGTTGCGGCCACAAGAATGACAGTTTTGCGCTTTCTGTATCGGTTTTATTTTTCGCAATCTTTTTACCGAACTTTTATTAATTAACGCCTTTGATATGCCGATATTTCGGTTGCCGGAATAGGTCGTAAGCTTTTGTTATCTCCTTTTTATTAACGATATAATCCCAGATGAAGATGAGGGGTGGATCCATATTTTCATGCGATCGAATATCGTATGCAAACCCATAATGTTGTATCCGTTTTCCGTCAAAATTTTTTCGGCCGTTTCAAAAGGCTCCCCCTCGCATTCGAAAGAAGCTACCTTCCGCCTGGCTATATTGCTCATATAAATGAGATTATATTTCATCTTTCCCCTCCATTCGGCCTTAGTCTTGGCCGGACGCCGACGAAAAACGGCTTTTTCGCAAAGGCCGCCCCGCGAAAAAGCCGTTTTTTGTCAGATATTCTTTTCCACGAAATCGACGAGCGTCTTTTCCGGAACAAAGCCCATGCTGTTCGCCGCGGGCGTTCCGTCCTTGAACAGGATCACGTTCGGAATCGATGTGATGCCGTATTTCACCGCCGCTTCCTCGTTCTCGTCCACGTCCAATTTGACGAATACGGCTTTGTCCTCCATTTTATCCGAAACGTCCTCGAATACCGGCGCCAGCATGCGGCAGGGACCGCACCAGCTCGCCCAGAAATCGCACACGACGGGCAGTTTGCTCTCTTTCAACAGCTCTTCAAGCTCCTTGGAAGTCACGTATTTTACCATAAAAATCTCCTCCTTTCCTTTTACTTATTTATTTTTGAAATAGTTTACCGCGTCGTCGAAGGCGACGCTTTCGCTCGTCGAGTCGGCCATGCGTTTGACGTTCATGACGCCCGCTTGCAGTTCGTTCCCGCCGATCACCGCCACGTAGTTCGCGCCGATCTTGTCCGCGTACTTGAACTGCGCCTTGACCGAGCGTTCCATATGATCGATCTCCGCCGTGATTCCCGCTTCGCGAAGTTTTGCCGCGATCCCGAACGCCTTCTTCCGGCACTCCGCGTCCAGTCCCGCCAGATACACCGTCGGCCCTTCCGGCGCGGGAATCTGCACGCCCGTCTCTTCCATGACGAGCAGGATCCGTTCCAGCCCCGCCGCGAAACCCACCGCCGGCACCGACGGGCCGCCGATCTCTTCGATGAGTCCGTCGTACCTGCCGCCCGCGCAGACCGTGCCCTGCGAGCCGATGTCCGAGGAAACGAACTCGAACACGGTGCGGGTGTAGTAGTCCAGCCCACGAACGATGCACGGATCGATTTCATAGGCGACGCCCGCTCCGCTCAGGAACTCCTTCACGCTCTTAAAATGCGCTTCGCAGTCGGCGCAGAGATATTCTAAAATCGAGGGCGCGCCCGCGTTGATCTTTTTACATTCGTCCACTTTGCAGTCTAAAAGCCGGAGCGGATTTTTTTCAAAGCGCGCTTTGCAGTCGGGGCAAAGCTCGCCCAGCCGGGGCGCGAAATACGCTTTGAGCGCTTTATTGTATTCGGCGCGGCAGGCGGGGCAGCCGATCGAATTGACGTGCAGTTTCACGCGCAGGCCGAATTTTTTGAGCAGGCTGTCCGCGATGAGAATCGCTTCCGCGTCCGTGTCCGCGCCCTTCGCGCCGAAGATCTCCACGCCGAACTGGTGAAATTCCCTAAGTCTCCCCTTCTGCGCCCGCTCGTAGCGGAACGCGGGCGTGAGGTAGTACATCTTCACGGGCAGAACGCCGCCCGCCATGCCGTTCTCCACAAACGAACGCGCCGCGCCCGCCGT
This sequence comes from Candidatus Scatosoma sp., assembly GCA_048465415.1. Lineage (GTDB taxonomy): Bacteria > Bacillota > Clostridia > Christensenellales > Borkfalkiaceae > Scatosoma. The sequence continues at coordinate 180,438 of DBFWLO010000008.1, read as the reverse complement.
GCCTTCCGGCTTCAACGTGATCGAACGGTCGCCCTTGTCGCGGAAGGTATACATCTCTTTCGTCACGATGTCCGTCGTGTCGCCCACGCCGCGGCTGAACAGCTCCGTGTGCTCGAAAACCGGGGTTCTGATCTCCTTCAAATTGAACAGCTTCGCCGCCTCGCGCGCCACCCCTTCCGCGTACTGCCATTTATACGATTCGAAGGGCAGAACGTCTTTGGTGCCCTTGGGTATATTGATCATAATCGCTTTTATCCTTTATTTCTTTCCCGTCGCTTTTCAGAGAACGTATTTTTTCAGATCCCGGTCGTTGGTGAGTTTGCTCAGATGTTCGTCCACATACCGGCTCGTGACGTCGAGCGTCACCGTCGGATAGTCTCCGCCGCCCGCGTTGAAGGAAATGTCTTCGAGCAGATATTCCATGACCGTGTGCAGCCGCCGCGCCCCGATGTCCTCGGACGTCGCGTTGAGCTCCACGGCGATCTCCGCGATCCTCTCGATCGCCTCCGGCCGGAAACGCAGATCGATGTTATCCACGCCTAAAAGTTTCGCGTACTGGAAAGTGAGCGAGTTTTCCGTCTCCGTCAGGATCCGTACGAAATCTTCCTTGCTCAGACTTTGCAGTTCCACCGAGACCGGGAAGCGGCCTTGCAGTTCGGGGATCAGATCCTCGATCGAGGAGACGTGGAAAGCGCCCGCCGCGATGAAGAGAATGAAATCCGTCTTGACGGGGCCGTATTTGGTGATCACCGTCGAACCCTCGACGATGGGCAGAATATCCCTCTGCACTCCCTCTCTCGACACGTCCGCGCCGTTCTGACTGCCCTTGCCCGCGATCTTGTCGATCTCGTCGATGAACACGATGCCGTCGTTTTCGGCGCGATAGAGCGCTTCCGCCTTCACCGCGTCGTCGTCCACGAGTTTGGACGCTTCCTCTTCGAGCGCGATCTGCATCGCTTCCCGGATCGTCAGTTTGCGTTTCTTTTTGCGTTGGGAGAACATATCCCCGAAGATGCTGCCGATACTGATCGCCGCGCCGCCCGGCACGAGTTCCATCGCCTGGGGAACGTCGTTGACCTCCATCTCCACGATCACGTTGTCGTAGGCGCCCTTTCTCAGCCCGTCGAGGATATTCGCCTCGAAGAGCTCCTTCGGCGTTTCCCCCCGATCCTCTTTTTTGACTTCGACGAGCACTTTGAGAATGCGCTTTTCCGCCGCCGCCGTCGCCTTCGCCTTGACCTCTTCTTCCTTCTCCGCTTTGACGAGCCGGTAGGCGCATTCGGCGAGGTCGCGGATCATGCCTTCGACGTCCTTGCCCACGTAGCCCACTTCCGTGTACTTGGTCGCTTCCACCTTGATGAACGGCGCGCGGACGAGCTTGGCCAGCCGCCTTGCGATCTCCGTCTTGCCCACGCCCGTGGGACCTTTCATGATAATGTTTTTCGGCGTGATCTCCTCGCGCACTTCCGGGGGGAGCTGGGCGCGGCGATAACGGTTTCTCAGCGCGATCGCCACCGCTTTTTTCGCGTCGCTCTGGCCGATGATGTATTTATCAAGTTGATTGACGATCTGTTTGGGGGATAAATCCATATCACTTTTCCTCCTTTTTGGCGCGCGGCTTCTTCGCCGGCGCGGTCTCCGGTTTTTTGCCTACCGTCTCGCAGCGGATATTGTCGTTGGTAAAGACGCAGATCTCCGAGGCGATCTTCAAGGCCTTTCTCGCGATCGTCTCCGCGTCGTAGTCCGTTTCGGCGTACAGCGCCCGCGCCGCCGCCAAAGCGTAATTGCCGCCGCTGCCGATCGCGCACACGCCGCCGTCCGGTTCGATGACTTCGCCCGTGCCCGAAAGGATCAGGAGCGTATGCTCGTCCGCCGTGATCATCATCGCGTCGAGCTTGCGGCCGATCTTGTCGCTGCGCCACAAATCGGCGAGCTCCACCGCCGAGCGCATGAGATTGCCCGCGAATTTATTCAGCATGCCCTCGAAACGCTCCGAGAGGGAAAACGCGTCCGTCACCGAGCCTGCAAAGCCCAAAATCACCTTGCCGCCGTAGATGCGGCGCACCTTTACCGCCGAGTTTTTAAAAATTACCGATTCGCCCATCGTCACCTGGCCGTCGCCCGCAATCGCCGTCACGCCGTCCTTTTTCACCGCGCAAATCGTCGTTCCTCTGAATTCCGTCATAGCTTACCTCTTTAATTTTTTCGACCAAACGCGCTTTGTTTTCCCCTGAAAACAAAGCGGTCGAGTCTTTCAGTCCTTTACTTCCCCGATCGCCGCGAGAGAACGTTCCGCCAAAGCGCGATAACGCGCTTTTTTGTCGCGTATTTTTTCCGGCAGGGGCGCGAGAATCCCAAAATTGGCGTTCATCGGCTGAAAGTCCCGATTGGGAGTGGAGATATGCCTTTCCAGCGCGCCGCAGACGGTGCGTTCGTCGAAGACGCGGGCGGGCCTGCCGAGCAGTTTATCGGCCAAATGGAGCGCCGCCAGAAGGCCGCTCGCCGCGCTTTCCACATACCCCTCGACGCCCGTGATCTGGCCGGCGAAGGAAAGGCTTTCCTTATTCTTAAACGAAAAATCGCGATTTAAAACATCGGGGGACTGGATATACGTATTTCTGTGCATGACGCCGTAGCGCAGATACTCCGCGTCTTTCAGCGCGGGGATCAGCGAAAATACACGTTTTTGCTCGGAAAATTTGAGATTGGTCTGGCAGCCGACGAGGTTATACGCCGTGCCCGCTTCGTTTTCCCTGCGCAGCTGCAACACCGCGTACGGGCGTTTGCCCCCTTCGTCCCAAAGCCCCACCGGTTTGAGGGTGCCGAAGCGGAGCGTGTCTTTCCCGCGCGAGGCCATGATCTCGATGGGCATACAGCCCTCGAACACGTCCCGTTTATCGAATTCGTGCAAGTTCGCGCGCTCGGCGCCGAGCAGGTTGTCCACAAAATTTTCGTACTCTTCTTTCGTGAGCGGACAGTTGATGTAATCGCCCGTGCCGCGGCCGTAACGATCGCCCGTGAACGCCTTTGCAAGATCGATGCTCTCCGCCGCGACGATCGGCGCCGAAGCGTCGTAAAAATGCAGGTTGCCGCCCGTCTTTTTCTCTATGTCTTCGGCTAAGGCGCCGCTCGTCAGCGGGCCGGTGGCGACGATCGCGTATTCGTTCGCCCCCAGCTCGGGCAGCGTTTCCGCCTCTTCGCAGGTGAAAGCGATCCCGGGGCAGGAGCGGAGCCGCTGCGTGACGAGGGCGGAAAACTTTTCGCGGTCCACGGCGAGCGCGCCGCCGGCGGGCACGGAGGTCTGGTCCGCCGCCCAGATCGTCAGAGAGCCGAGTCTGCGCATCTCTTCTTTCAGAAGGCCGCAGGCGTTGCCGTAGATATCGTTGCTTTTCAGGGAATTGGAGCAGACGAGTTCGGCGAAGTACGCGCTCTCGTGCGCGGGCGTGAATTTTTTCGGTTTCATCTCCACGAGCTCGACGGGGATCCCCCGCCGCGCCAGATGATACGCCGCCTCGCTGCCCGCCAGCCCGCCCCCGATCACTTTGACCTTGACGGCAGACGTCTTATTCGCCATCGTCGAAGCCCTCGGACGAACCGCCCTCGTCGTAAGCGTCGTAGACGGGTTCTTCCACAAGCGGAGGCGCTTCGCCGGCGGACGATTTTTCCGGCTTTGCCGATTTTTCGGCTTTGATTTTATACGAACATTCTTTATTCGAGCATTTGATATTGCCGCGGGCCGTCTGCACGAGCGGCTGGCCGCAGTCGGGGCACTTTTCGCCCGTGGGAATGTCCCAGCTCATGAATTTACAGTCGGGATAGCCCGAACAGCTATAATAGATCTTGCCTTTTTTCGATTTTCTCGCCGTCATCGGCGCGCCGCACTCGGGGCATTTGCCGATGAGTTTGGGCTCCTCGTCCGAGGGCATGGAGAGCGTCGATTTACAGTCGGGATAGTTGGGGCAGGCGAGGAATTTACCGAACCGGCCGCTCTTGACGATCATGTTTTCGCCGCATTTGGGGCAGCGCACCGAGGAGATCTCCTCCTTGCTCTCGCTGACGATGTTGCGGCACTCGGGGTAGTTGGAACAGGCGAGATATTTGCCGTATTTGCCCATGCGGCGGATCATGAAATGGCCGCATTTTTCGCAGACGATATCCGTCTGTTCGTCGCCGTAGGAAGAAGCGTTTTTGAGTTTATCCGCAAAGCCGGGATAGAAGTCGCCGATTACGCTGTGCCAGTCCACGCCCCCTTCTTCGATGCCGTCGAGCTTCGTCTCCATGCCCGCCGTAAATCCCACGTCCATGACGTCCTCGAAGCATTTGACGAGCATATCCACCACGTCGTAGGCGACGGGGGCGGGAAGCATGTACTTGCCTTCCTTTTTGAGATATTTCTGATTGAGTTTGGAGATGATCGTGGCATAGGTCGAAGGACGGCCGATCCCCTTTTCCTCCATCGCTTTGACGAGCGACGCGTCCGTATACCGGAGGGGAGGTTTGGTGAATTTCTGTTCCTTCTGCATCGACACGAGGTCGAGTATGTCGCCTTCTTTGAGATCGGGCAAAAGTTTTGCGGAAGAAGGCTCGTCTTCGTCCTCTTTTTTCGCCGACGTTTCCTGATAGATTTTCGTATAGCCCGCGAACAGCAGCACTCTGCCGCTGGCCTTGAAAATATAGCCGCCGTTGTCGATCTCCATTTGCGTGCTGTTATATTTCGCCTCCGCCATCTGCGAGGCCAAAAAACGCTCGTAAATAAGTTTATAGAGCGCGTAGTGCTTTCGATCCAGCAAACCCTTCGCCTTTTCGGGAGTCATTTCGAGGTCGATGGGGCGCACCGCCTCGTGCGCGTCCTGCGCGCCTTTCTTGGTCGCGTAGAAATTGGGCTTTTCGGGGGCGTATTCGTCGCCGTAGACGCTGCGGATCCGGGAGAGCGCGCTCTGCTGGGCCTCGGCGGAGACGCGCACGGAGTCCGTACGCATATAGGTGATGAAGGCGATATGGTCGCCGTTTTCCGTCGCGATGCCTTCGTAGAGGTGTTGGGCGAGGCTCATCGTTTCGGGGGAGGAGAAGCCGAGTTTATTGGACGCGTCCTGCTGCATCGAGCTGGTCGTGAACGGCGCGGGGGCGTGGGATCTGGCGATCGCTTTCTTGACCTTAGCGACGACAAATTCGCCCGTTTCGAGCTCTTTTAATACCCGTTCCGTCTCCTCCGCTGTCGAGGGTTTATATTTCTTCGCGCCCTTCTTTTCGAGCAGGGCTTTAAACGAGGCGTATTTTTTGGGCTGATCGCGCAGTTCCGCCGTCAGATTCCAGTATTCTTCCGGTTTGAAGGCCTGGATCTCCCGCTCGCGCTCGACGATGAGGCGGAGCGCCACCGACTGCACCCGGCCGCCCGAAAGACTGCGCTTGCCGGAGGAATTGCTGTCGTCGATCTTATGGTTCAAAAGCGTGGACAGTTTATAGCCGACGAGTCTGTCGAGCACGCGGCGCGCCTGCTGCGCGTCCACGAGGTTATAATTGATCTTTCTCGGGTGTTCGAGCGCTTTTTCGATCGCCTTCGCCGAAACCTCGTTGAACTCGATGCGGTTTTCTTTCTCGCCGTCCAGCCCCAGCACCGTCTGCAAATGCCAGGAGATCGCCTCGCCTTCGCGGTCGGGGTCGGTTGCGAGATAGACTTTCCCGGCTTTTTTCGTCTCCTCGGTGAGGCGGCGAATGACGTCCTCCTTGCCTTCCGAATTGACATACTTGGGCTCGAAGTTATTTTTTATGTCCACCCCCAGCGTGTGCACCGGCAAATCGCGGATATGGCCCGCCGAAGCGTCCACCTTATATTTGCCTTTCAGATATTTCGAGATGGTTTTCGCCTTCGAGGGCGACTCTACGATGATTAAATCCATATATCTTCCTTTTTTGAAAATTTTAGCGTATTTTACACGGGCGCGTAGCGGTTGCCGCCCAGACGGACGGCGAGGCCCTTGATTTCCAGCGACGACAGGATCCCGTACAGCTTAAAAAGCGGTACTCCCGAACGTTCGGCGAGTTCAAAGACGTGCGCCTCCGCAAGCTCTTTCAGCGCGGACAAAACGGCCGTTTCTTCCTTCGTCAGCGGCGGACAGGATTTTTCCTTTATCAAGTTTATACCAAACCGCATGAAAATGTCAACCGAATTTTCGGTGAGGTACGCGCCTTTTTTGATCAGAGCGTTACAGCCGGCGCCCGATTCGGAGCCCGGCGCGTACGGCAGGGCGAATACCGGTTTGCCGGCGGTCTTTGCGTACCCGGCCGTGATCAGCGCGCCGCTTTTCCCGCCCGCGCCCAGCACCAGCGTGCCTTCGCCCAGCGCCGCCAGCAGCGCGTTGCGGCTTTCGTAAGAATAGGGACGCACCGGCGTATCGAAAGGACAGGCCGAAAGGAGCAGGCCGCTTTTCGCGGCGCGGGAGAGAAGGTCGAGGTTGCCCTGCGGCAATGCGGAAAAGCCGCCCGCCGCGAGCGAGATCACTTTCCCGCCGCCTTTGAGCGCGCCTTCGATCGCCGCGCTGTCTCCGCCGTCGGCCGTGCCCGTGACGATCGTGAAAGCCGCGGAGAGTTCTTTACAGATCTCGGCGCCGATTCTCAAAGCCGCGGCGGGCGTGCGGCGGGAGCCTACGACCGTGAAGAGACGGGTTTTGAGGAGAGCGGCGTCCCCTTTCGCGTACAGGACGAGCGGAGGTTCCCTCAGATTTAACAGCGAAGGGGGATATAGCTCGGAATCGCGGGGAATCGCGAGCGTGCCCCGACGGTCGAGTTCCGCTTCCACTCTTTGGAAATAGGCGCCGCCGTCGGAGAGGGAAGCGAGCATATTATTATATACGCTTTCCCCGACCGATTTAATCAGGCTTTCCCTAAATCGACGAAAATCGCGCGTCAACGCCGCGGGAGAGCCCGCTTCTTTTAAGAGACGTTTTTTCTCGCCCGCGTCGAGCGGAAAGCTGTCCAGCCAGATATATACTTTTTCTTCCTTCGTATAAACTTTCAAATTCTCTCCTCCCGCTACTTCAAAGAAAGAGCAGAACCAAAACGGACGTCTGCCAGACGAGCGCCGCCGCGTAAATCCATCTGATCATCGTTTTTCTCCCTACAACAGAAATTCGTCGTCCGTCCGCGCGCCGTACGTGCGATAGGAGATCGCTTCATAGAGATGCGCGGGGCCGATGGATTCGGAGTTGTCCAGGTCGGCGATCGTCCGGGCGACTTTTAAAATCCTCGCGCGGGCGCGGGCGGAAAGGAGCAGGCGCTCGAACGCTTCTTTGAGCACTTCCTCCCCTTCTTTGGAAAGAATACAGTATTCCCTCAGTTCCCGTTCCCCCATTTCGCTGTTCGTCTTAATCCTGCTCCCCGCGAAACGCGCTCTCTGGATCCTTCTCGCCCCTTCCGCGCGTTCTTTCACCGCCGCGCTCGGTTCCTCGGTTCGCCCGGAGACCAGATCGTCGTATTTTACGCCGTCCACCTCCACCTGAATGTCGATCCGATCGAGCAGAGGCCCGGAAACGCGCGCGCGGTAGCGACGAATGTCGCCCGGCGTACAGGCGCAGCGGCGCTCGCGGCTGCCGTAATTGCCGCAAGGACAGGGGTTCATGCCCGCGCAGAGCATGAACGAGGCCGGATAAGCGACGCTGCCGCCCGAGCGGGAGAGAGTGATCACGCCGTCTTCGAGGGGCTGGCGCAGCGCTTCCAGCGACGAGCGTTTATATTCGGGCAGCTCGTCCAAAAAGAGCACGCCGCCGTGCGCGAGACTGATCTCGCCCGGGTGGGCGTTCTTTGTTCCCCCGCCGCACAGCGAGGCAGTCGTCGCCGTATGGTGCGGGGAGCGGAAGGGACGGGAGGTCACGATTCCTTCCCCGCCGAGCGTGCCCGCCACCGAGTGGATCTTCGTGATTTCCAACGCTTCTTCGAAAGTGAGCGCGGGGAGCACGGACGGGATCGCGCGGGCGAGCATGGTCTTGCCGCTGCCCGGCGGACCGACGAACAGGAGGTTGTGCCCGCCCGCGACCGCCACTTCCAACGCGCGTTTGGCGACGGGCTGGCCGCGCACGAAAGACAGATCGTAGGCCGATTCGCCCGACTCTTCCCCGTTCGAAAATTCCGATTCCGGGACGGGCGGCAGCGGGGAGACGCCGGAAAGGTGATCGACCACTTCCTTCAAGGAAGCCGCCGCAAACGCTTTCACGCCGCGGATATATCCCGCCTCCTTCGCGTTCGCTTTCGGGAGGACGAATTCACGAAAACCGCGATCGCGGGCGGAAATGAGAGTCGGGAGCACGCCGCGGACGGGGCGGAGTTCGCCGCTCAAAGCGAGTTCGCCCAAAAAGACGACGCCGTTCACGTCCGCTTCCAGCGCCCCCGAAGCGAGCAGCAGACTGACCGCGATCGGAAGATCGAAAGCCGAACCCTCTTTGCGAAGGTCGGCGGGCGCGAGATTGACGGTGATTTTATGCGCGGGAAATTCGAGGGCGCTGTTTTTCACCGCGCTCTTTACCCGCTCCTTCGATTCTTTGACCGCCGAATCGGGCAGGCCGACCATTTCGCAGCCGGGAAGTCCGCGCGAAACGTCCGTTTCCACCGTTACCGGCACCCCGTCGAGCCCCGACAGCGCATAGCTTTGTACCTTTGCGATCATCTTTGCAAACTCCTTCTTAAAAAACAAATTCCGCAAGAGGTTTCTCCCACGGAAATCGTTTCTTTTAAACTTCGGTTATTTATTTGCGATCCGGTAATAACCGTTGGAGGCGATGCTCATCCAGCCGAACATGTATTTCGCCGCTTTCGCGGAGATCTCGAAGCCGTACATGCTCGGTACGGAAAGGGCGAAAAAGATCACGATCGCCGCCATACAGACGATGAAGAGGATATCCGCCCCCGCCGTTTTCGCTTTGCCGTCCGCGCGCAGGCGCAGTTCGTCGGGCTGGGCGATCCTCACCGCCAGCGGGATAAAGCCGAGATAGAACACGCCGAAGAGCGAGCTGTGCACCGCCGAGATATTCCTCACGAACGCACAGGAGAGCATCGAAAGGACGAGTCCGCCCAACAGCACCAGATAGATACGGCGGGTTCTCTTATTGATTCTCGATCCGCGGTTTTTCGTAAACAGTTCCGAGACGACGCTCACCGTCGAGAACGCGAAGCAGACGAGCGACGCGACCGCGGCCGCCGCGTTCATGGACACATTCCATGCGAGATAGCGGGAAGCGCCCGTTTCGAGAATACCGTCGTAGACCGTCGCCGCCTTCAAGGGCAGCAACCACGCGAGGACGTTCGCCGCGTTGGCGCTCGTATATTCCGTGAGATTGTCTATTTTAAAGGGCGCCGAGAGTCCTTTCAAGAGCAGCGAGCCGTAGCCGAGCACGGGATCGGAGGGATCGTCGTAGACCTTGACGTAGGCCGAATAGCACACGACGCTGGCGAGAAGCAAAAGCACAAACGTCGCCGCCGCGAAGGAAAGCACCGCGAACGACCAGGAAACTCGGTTTTTATACGCGTACTGCGCTTTGAGCTTTTTCCCTTCCTTGCCGATCACCGCGACCGACGTCGCGCCGTCCGAGGGCGATTCCTCCGCTTTTTCGGGGGGCAGGTGTTTATTCACCGCGTTGACGTACGCGAGTTTCTGCCGGCGCATGCCGAAGCCGAACAAGGTCAGAATCCCGAGCACGGGGAAGATCGAAAGGGTGTTCATCGCCAGCGCGAACGCCGAACAAAGCCCCGAAAAGAGAATGTTGAGCCCGCCTTTGACCGTATGCCCGGAAGAGATGCCCTTCGAAAAGAAACGGTACATGAAATATAAGGACGCGACGAGGAAGAACGTCAAAAGCGCGTACGGCGCCCCCAGGCGCCCCACCGTCGTCGCCAGGCCGCCGAACGCGAACAGGAGCGCGAACATGAAGCCGTACTTCTCGTTCTTGAAGAGCAGCGAACCCAGAAGATAGACGAAGAACAGAGTCGCGCAGGCGGCGAGGAACGGAGTCAGGCGCAGGGCGAACGTGCTGTCGCCGAAGATCGCCACCGAGGGAAGCAGGAGCACCGTCGCCAGGGCGTTGAAATCCTTGTCTATCGTGTACGTACTGCCCGAAAGATAATCCTTTCCGCCGAGCACCGTATGGACGGAAGTCATGTAATAGCCCTCTTCCGCCGTGAAGTTATTGCGCGCGGCGCTCGATTTGGAGAAAGAGCTTTGCGCGTCGATCGCGTAACCGAGTTCTTTTTTGCGGGAAGTGAAGCCCTGGCTGAGATCCGTATTCACCGAAAGGGCGATGGGCTTGTCGTCGTCCGCGAGACAGACGATCTCGTTGAGCGCGAAATTGACGGTCGAAGAGACGGACACGCAGCCCGCCGTGAGGCTTTTGTCCGTCGCCACCTGCAACCAGTTGAAATTGCCCCCCTCTTTTCCTCCCTTTTTGACCGAGTAGAGGTTTCCCAACGTCACGCTTCCCACCGTCGAAGTGGGCTTGGAGTCTTTGCTCGCGGACTTTTTCACCGTGATCCTGACGTCCGTCCCCGGCTTCACATAGACGCTGCCGACATTGATATAGACCGCTTTCAGCTTGGACTGGCCCGCGCCCATTTCCAGATTGTAGACGGCGACGTAATCGTCCTCCGCCACGTATTCGAAAGCCCTGCCCGTCGAGCGGAAGGAGCCGAGCGTCGCAAAGCCCGCCGCGAAAAACAGCACGAACAGTACGATGAACGCTTTGAAATAGCCCGAGAGCTTCTTCCTCGCTCGCCCTGCGGGCGCTTCGGACGGCATGGTATTTTCCATAAGGTAGATAACCTCCTGCTTAGGTACTCTGAAAATTTTCCTCCGCGGTTCCTGCGGAAGGGAGGGCCCCGTATCCGAACCAAAACCCGAGCGCGGAGCGTTCCTTTATCCATTTTACATGAAACGGGGAAAAATGTAAAACAATTTTCGCCGCTTTTCGGGAAATAAAAAAAATAAGTCCGCCGCTGACTTTGGGCGAACTTATTTTTCAATCCTTACGATTTTACGATTCAGATTTTTTCTTTTACTTTGGCTGCCTTACCGGTCAGATCGCGCAGATAGTAAAGTTTCGCTCTTCTCACCCGGCCCTTTCTCACGACCGTGATGGACGCGATCTTCGGGGAGTGAAGAGGATACGTCTTTTCCACGCCTACGCCGTAAGAGATATGGCGCACCGTGAAACTTTCCCGAATACCGCCGTTCTTCTTCGCGATGACGACGCCTTCGAAATTCTGCACTCTTTCCTTGCCGCCTTCGATGATCTTGTAGCCTACTTTCACCGTATCGCCTACGTTGAACGCGGGAACTTCCCCTTTCAGGCCTTCCGCATCGATTGCTTCGATTAATCCTTTCATTTGACTCTACCTCCATTCGTACGAAATGTTCATAACCCGCTGCACGGCTTTTCGCCGTGCCCGAAAAGGCAGCGGAACATTCGAAGTCAATGCTTATTATATATGATTTCACCGGCTTTGGCAAGCGTTTTTCAGGCCGTTTTCGCCGATTTTTTAAGTTTTTGACGAAAAATTGCCGCGACTTTTCTCCTTCGGCGCTCCGCCGACGACTACCACCCACTCGCCCAGCCTTTTTTTGCCCCCGTCCGACGGGCTTTCCCCGCAGGGACGATAGGCGATCTCGATCGGCACGTTCTGCCAGGCTTCCACGTCCCGCGCGCCGAACAAAAACCGGCTTCTTCCTTCCCGCAAAGCGCCGCTTTCGTCGCGGAAGGTCACGTTCATCGCGAGCACCGGCCCCCAGCATTCGAAGGAAGAGGTTTCCGTGACCGCAAACAGACAGTATTTCCATATACGGAGCGTTTTGCGAAGTTCCGCCGCATACAAGGCGCAGGCCGCGGCAAACAGCGCGCAGGCCAGGGCGGAAACGACGGTGAGGAATCTGCCCGCGCCGCTTCGCCAAAAGACCGCCGACAATACGCTCGTCAACAGCCACACCGCCGCGGCAAAGGCCGTAAACGCGGCGGAGACGCGGAGGCGGCGCGCCGTAGCGCTGCGGTAAATTTTTTCGCGGGCGTACGCTCTTTTTTTCATACCGGTTCCTCCTTTTTCCCGCGCGTTTGCGGACGAGAACGCCGTGATTTTATTTTAGCAAAGCGGAAAAAGAATGTCAACGGAAATTCGCGGCCTCCTCCGTTTTATTTTGTCCCTACTTTTTCCGACATGCGGCCGCTCCGCGCACGGCAAGGCAGGGAGCGGGTTTTTGTTGACAAAAGGGGGCGGAAGGAATATAATGAAAGTATATTTCGGACGCCAAAGGAAAAACCCATGACCAAGTTACTTATCAAGTTATTCGTCAAAGACCGGGACAACGTCGCCGATCCCGTCGTGCGGCAGCGATACGCCATGCTCGCCAGCGTGACGGGGATCGCGCTCAATCTCCTTCTGTTCGCGGGAAAGCTGACCGTGGGCGTACTCGCCCTGTCCGTGGCGGTCATTGCGGACGCGTTCAACAACGTTTCCGACGCGGGTTCGTCCGTGATCACGCTCATCGGGTTCCGGCTCGCGGGAAAGCGCGAGGACAAGGAACACCCCTTAGGCCACGGCCGGCTCGAATATATCAGCGGGTTTATCGTGGATATGCTGATCATTCTCGTCGGCGCGGAGCTTCTGAAATCCTCCGTCGAGAAGATCATTCACCCGCAGCTGCCGTCCGTGGGGCTCGCCACGATCCTTTTTCTCGGCGCCGCGATCCTCGTCAAGCTGTGGTTATTCTTCTTTTACCGAAAGATCGGGAAGCTGATTCATTCGTCGGCGATCAAGGCGACGGCGTTCGACAGTATTTCCGATACCGTGGCGACCGCGCTCGTGCTCGTTTCCGCGTTCATCGCCAAATATGCCGGGATCGCCGTCGACGGCTGGGCGGGGATCGCCGTGGCCGGGTTCATTCTTTTCACCGGGCTCAAAGCCGCCAAAGAGACGATCGATTTATTGCTCGGCAGTCCGCCCGATCCCGCGTTTATCGACGAGATTCATACCTTTGTCAAGGCGTATCCCGAAGTGGTGGGAATCCACGACGTCATGGTGCACGATTACGGGCCCGGACGGCAGATCGTTTCCTTTCACGCCGAAGTGCCTTCCGACAGCGACATCAATTACGCGCACGACGTCATCGACTGCATCGAACGGGATTTACGCGAGAAATGCGGCTGTATCGTCACCATTCATCTCGATCCCATCGTCGTCAACGACGAACGCATCAACGAGATGCGGCGGAGAGCGGAACAGATCGCCGAAGAGGTCGATCCCGGGTTTACCATTCACGATTTCCGAATGACTTACGGCGGCAAACACGTCAATATGATCTTCGATCTGCTCGTGCCCGCCGATTCCGGGCTGAGCAACGAGGAGGCGGCGAAAAAGGTCGCTCAGCGCATTTCCGAGACCAATCCCGACTGGTACGCCGTCGTCAACGCCGAACACCCTTTCGTCTGAGTTTTTACCGATTTTTGCATTGTTTTTATCGTCGAATTATAGCGTCGACGGAAGCGAAAAACAAGATAGCCGCGCGTGAATAAGGCGTTTCCCCGTTTTATTTTTCAAACATTCTTTCCAAAAGCGGCAAAACTTCGTCGAGCGTTCGGGCACGGAAGGTCGGTTCTCTTTGGCAGAGAGCGGAGACGTTGTTGACGAGAATCGTTTCCATGCCCGCTTCCGCGCCGCCGCGGATATCCGCCTCGGGGTTATCGCCGATCATGACGCAGACGGAAGGGTTTCCGGCCGCGCGTTTCGCGATTCCGAAAATTTCCCGGCGGGGTTTATCGTAGCCCACGAGGGAAGATACGACGATTGCATCGAAATATTCTTTGGCGCCGAGCGCGGCGAGGATTTTCGGCAGTTCGGGAACGTGATTGGAAAGGAGTACGTTTTTCCAGCCCCGCTTTTTACATTCTTGGAGGACGGGGATCGCCTGCGGATAGAGCGCGTAACGTTCCGGCTTGGTCAGTTCCCGGCGCGCTTCGCGCGCCGCCGCGGTCGCGCGGGGCGCGCCGAGGCCGAGGGTTAAATAGATTTCCTCTAACCGGGCGCACATGAAGTCCCACCATTTTTCGCCCGTCCACGCGGAAAAGTCCTCTTCGTAACGATCCCAGGGATACCAGCCCGCCTTTGTATATTTCTTTACCTCTTCCAAAGCAAAGGCGGGTTCCCCGGGCGCGCAGGCGGAACGGGCCGCGGCGAAAACGCTCTCGCCCCAAAGGTGTCTGGGGACGGCGAGCGTGCCGTGAAAATCCCAGAATACCGCCCTATCCGCCGATCCCGTTTCAGAAGTTACGGACATATTCTTCCTCCCTTTTTTCCGGTTTTTCGCGCAAAAAAAGCGCATTTTCATTATATCATTCTTCGCGGAGAATGTCTATGAGAAAAATGCGCTTTTTTTCAGGCGTGGCAGTGAAATTCTTCCTGTTTAAACTCTTCGGGATCGTAGGAGACACCGTTTTTATCATAATAATTTTTGATCGCGGCCCGCACCGCCTGTTCGGCGAGCACCGAGCAATGGATCTTATGCGCGGGCAGGCCGCCGAGCGCTTCCGTCACCGCTTTATTCGTGAGCGACAGCGCTTCGGACAAAGGTTTGCCTTTGATCATTTCGGTGGCCATCGAGCTGGACGCGATCGCGCTGCCGCAGCCGAAAGTGTTGAATTTGACGTCCTCGATCACGCCGCCTTGTATTTTGAGATAGATCTTCATGATGTCGCCGCAGACCGCGTTGCCCACTTCGCCCACGCCGTCCGCGTCCTCGATCACCCCCACGTTGCGGGGGTTCCTGAAATGATCCATTACCTTTTCACTGTATAACATATTCTTTTTTACCCTCCTCCAAATCCCGCCATACCGGGGACATCGCTCTGAGTTTTTGCACCGTGCGCGCCGTCTTTACGATCATGTCTTCGATCTCCGCCTCCGTATTGTATTCGCTGAGCGTCAATCTCAAAGAGCCGTGGGCGATCTCGTGGGGCACCCCGATCGCCAGGAGCACGTGGCTGGGATCGAGCGAGCCGGACGTGCAGGCGCTGCCCGAACTGGCCGCGATCCCCTCGTCGTCTAAAAACAGCAGCAGAGATTCGCCTTCGATTCCTTCAAAACAAAAACTGACGTTGCCGGGCAGACGCTTTTTTGCGTCGCCGTTGAGCCGGGAATGGGGAATATCTTTCAGTCCCGCGATCAGTTTGTCCCGAAGCCCCGCCATATATTTTTGCTTGGCGCCGAGATCGGTCAACGATTCCCTCAGCGCCGCCGCCATGCCCACGATCCCCGCCACGTTCTCCGTGCCCGCCCGTCGGCCGCGTTCCTGCGCGCCGCCCTCGACGAGATTGGCAAGCGGAACACCGCGGCGGCAATACAGCGCTCCCACCCCTTTCGGGCCGTGGAATTTATGCGCCGAGAGGGAAAGCAGATCGACCTTGTCCCTCTCCACGTTCACGGACAAATGTCCCACCGCCTGCACCGCGTCCGTATGGAACGGGATACCGCGGGCCCGGCAGACGCCGCCGAGTTCGGAAACGGGCTGGATCGTGCCGATCTCGTTGTTGGCGTACATCACCGTCGCGAACGCCGTATCCTCCCGGAGCGCGTTCTCGAACTCCTCCGGCCGCACGAGTCCGTCGCCGTGGACGGGCAGCAACGTCACTTCGAAACCCTGCCTTTCCAGCTTTTTTAAGGTATGCAGCACCGCGTGGTGCTCGAACGCGGTCGATACGATGTGCCGCTTACCCTTTTTCCCGCCGCGGTCCGCCAGCGAAAGAAGCGCCTGGTTGTCCGCTTCGCTCCCGCCGGAGGTGAAATAGATTTCCCTCGCCTCGCAGCCGAGCGCCGCCGCGATCTCCGACCGCGCCCGCTCGATCGCTTCCTTCGACTCCTGCGCGAACGCGTACAGCCCCGAGGGATTCCCGTACGCTTCCTTTAAGTACGGCAGCATCGCCGCGAGCGCGCCGTCGCTGAGCCGCGTCGTGGCCGCGTTGTCCGCATAAATCATTTTTTTGTTCACTCCTTCCGTCTCCTTTTTCTAAGGCTATTATGTGCGTTTTTTTAAAAACTTCAATTCCTATGTTTTTCGTATGAATTATAGCATATAATTCCTATCTTGTCAATAGGAATTGATAGGAAAAAGAAAGTTTATCAAAAAAGCCGCCGGACGCGTTTGGAGCGGCGGGCGGAAGGTTTTGTTTTTAAACGCTGCCGGTTAAAACGTCGGCGAGCGTGACGCTTTCGAGGTAAGCGTCGATACGTTTATCGAGTTCTTTCCAGACGGGGAGCGTCAGGCAGTTGGCCGCGCGGCCGCATGCCTCCCCGCATTCGAGGCAGGAGACGGGGGCAAGCCTCCCCTCCGTCGCTTTCAAAATGCCGCCGACGGTGTATTCCGGGGGGGATTTCGTCAAGCGGTAACCGCCGCTTTTGCCGCGGCGGCTTTCGAGACACCCCGCTTTCGCGAGCGAGGAAACGATCGCTTCGAGATATTTCAACGAGACTTCCTGGCGCGAGGAAACGTCTGCGAGAGAGACGTATTCCCCCGCCTTTGCGTTCGACGCCAGATCGAGCATGACGCGGAGCGCGTACCTGCCTTTCGTGGAGACCATCATCGCTCTTTTCCTCCTTTTCCTATCCGTTCGCTATGGATTCATTATAACACAAGCGGACGGAAAAAGCAAGCGCCCAGAAAGATATTTTCAATACCTGATCCCCTGATGACGGGACGTATAAAGCCCGATTTTTTCGTCGAGCAGCTCGATCATGCTCACGGGCGTCGAGACGCCGTAGACCTTATCTTCGGGTATGTTTTCGTACCGGATCGCGTCGTCTAAACGGGTATCCGCCAGTTTCGCGCTCCAACCGCCCGAATTGCGGTAAGCGAGAATCAGGCGTTTTAAAGACCAGGCGAAGGCGAACTCGCACAAAGTGCCCGCGCCGCCGCCCACGCCCACGACCGCGTCCGCGTTGGCGACGAGCGCGTTGCGCATCATATCGAGGCCGGTGGGAATCGCTATGTCGGCGTAGGCGTTGGCCGTGTCCGCGTCGAACGAGGGCACGAGCGCGATCGTATCCCCGTCGCGGTAGTTTGCCGAGGCGCGGGCGCCCAAAAATACCGCTTCCATGACTCCGCCCATGCCGCCGGACTGGATCCGATAGCCGTGGTCGACGAGGATCCTGCCCGTTTCGTAAGCGAGGCGCCAGCGCACGCCTTCCGGTTCTATTTTTTTATTGCCGATGACGGCGACGATTTTTCTTCTCAAAACATTTACCTCCCTTATACCGATTCTTACTCTATATTATAAGCGAACGCGGGATAAAAAACAAGGGGCGGATAGAAAAAATCATCCGCCCGTCACATTTTTTCACTCTTCTCCGCTTTTTCTCAAAGCTGTTCGCGCGCGAACGCGTAAGCGCCGTACATACCCGCGTCGTTGCCGAGCTTCGCGCCGACGATTTTTAAGGGCACGGCGTCGAAAGCGATATAGCTCTTCGTTTCCACCGCTTTGCGCAGGGGCTCGAACAGCGCTTCCCCTTCGTTGGCGATCCCGCCGCCCAGCACGAACGCTTCGGGGCGGAGAATATTGACGAGGTTGGCGATTCCCATCGCGAGATACTGGATATACCGATCGACGACTTCCTGGGCGTCGATGTCGCCGAGGCGGGCCGCCGCGAACGCCGTACGGCCGTCCACGTTATCCTCCACGCCGTCCACGATCTCCCACATTTTACTCTCGCAGCTCTCTTCCATTTTGCGCTTGGTCTGACGAATTAAAGCGGTCGCGGAAGCGTAGCACTCGAAACAGCCGTGGCTGCCGCAGCCGCAAAGCGTGCCGTCGCCGAAAATGGACATGTGACCGATCTCCGCGCCCGCGCTCATATAGCCTTCCAGCATTTTGCCGTCCACGATGATCCCGCCGCCCACGCCCGTGCCCAGCGTAATGAAAATGCTGCTCTGATAGACGGAGCTGGCGCCGAATTTCGCTTCGCCGAGCGCCGCCGCGTTCGCGTCGTTGGCGACGCAGACTTTCTTGCCCGTCAGCGCCGACACCGTTTCGCCGAGCGGCGCGTCGTTCCACGCATAGTTGCTCCATTTGAGTACGACGCCCGTTTTGCTGTTGACCACGCCCGGCGACGCGATGCCGATCGCCTCCACGTCCTCAAAGTTTTTGCCCGCGTCCTTCGTCACCGACTTCGCCACTTCGGCGAGCTTTGCCGCCGTGCCCTTGAAGCCGTCCGCCGCGTTGGTCACGACGTTTTTCTTGGCGAGGATATTTCCCTCCCCGTCGAAAATCGCCGCCTTGGCGCTCATGCCGCCCAGATCGATTCCGATAATATACTTCATGGTTTTCATTGACCTCTCGTCACGTTAATTGATTTTCGTCTTTAACGAATGAAATTCGTATACGCCTTCTTTTCCTTGACGGGCTCTACGCCCGCTTTTTTGCCCGCTTCGATACATTTTAAAAGCCATACCATGTTATGCCCCAAAGAACGCATCGTCTGCATGCCCTCTTCGTCGCGCGAGGCCTCGTCCGCGTTATTGCCGTGGATTTCGTTCCAGTACGTCGACGACACCACGGGCATGGAGCTGATCGTGAAATATTTATTCATCATATCGAACGTCGCCGTACTCCCCGCGCGGCGGCAGCTCACCACCGCGGCCGCGGGTTTATAGGCGAACAGTTTCGCCTTGCCGTAGAACGCGCGGTCCATAAAAGAAGTGATCGAGCCGGACGCGGAAGCGAAGTGCACGGGCGTGCCGAATACGAAGCCGTCCGCCTCCGCCGCTTTTTCCACAAATTCGTTCACTTTGTCGTTTAAAAAGCATTTGCCCGTTTTCAAACACCCGCCGCAGCCGAGACAACCCGACAAAGGCTCTTTGCCCAGCCAGAAGATCTCCGTTTTCACCCCGCCCGAACGCAGGGATTTTTCCACTTCTTTGAGCGCCGTATACGTGCTGCCTTGTTCGTGGGGACTGCCGTTGACCAAAATTACTTTCATAATTTCCACGCCTCCCTGATTATGCTGTATTATATCATACTTTTTCAAATATTTCAATACAATTTCGCCACAAAATGTAAGTTTTTCCAGGTATTTTTTATATTTTAATGTACCGTTTTATCCACGAGTGTCAAAAATCACCATTTTTCGCAGGAGAAAAGCGTACATTTTCTTTCTTTTTTACCCGCCGAAGGGCAGATGGAAGGCATAGCGGTCTTTGAGCCAGGAGATATCCGTCGTCCAGCCTTCGATTTTATTGCGTTCCAGATATTCGCGGTTGGCTTCCCCGAGCGCTTCGTGGAAGTCGGACTGCGTGCAGCCGTTGACCTTCATGAAATGCTCCATCGCGTCCATGCCCCGCCCCAGGAGCTGGGTTCTGCCGATGTGGACGACCTCGTGACAGCGATGGCAGATCGCCACGACCGTTTCCAGCTTTTGGAGTTTTTTTCTCTCGTCGTAGCTCCAACGCTCGTGGGCTTCGAGCCGGCCCGTGCGCGCGCCGCAGATCATGCACCCGCCGCCCGCCCGCGCATACGCGTCCTTTCTCACTTCGTCCCATTGGGCAGGGGAGAGAATACTGCGGAGGTTGGCGTGCCAACATTCTTCCGGGACCAGTTCAAAGTTCAGTTTATATTTTTCTTTGCCGGTTTTTTTCATTTTTTCCTCGGTATTTCTCCTTCAAGCGAGCAGGAACAGGATCTCCATGCACTGCTTGAACGCGGTCGGCAGGGAGACGCTTTTTTCTATCTCCTCCGCCGTATAGACGGGAAAAGGGACGGTTTCCGCCCGCACCAGGAAACAGTGCATCTCCCAGTAAATATGGGTGAAAACGTGCGTATAATTTTTTTGACGTACGATTTCGAACTTGGACACGCCCCATTCTTCGAGCACGCGTTCGGGAGTTTCTCCGCCCGAGACCACGTGCGAGGGAAATTCGTTCATTCCCTTCAACACGCCCCTTTCGCGTTTTCTCACGGCGACGCCCGCGGGCGTTTCGACGACGAATACGAATACCCGTTCCCGACGCTTTTCCTTCTTTTCGGGAAGGACGGGCAGCCGGCTCTGCGAGCCGTGACGCGCGGCGAGGCAAAGCCCACGCACCGGGCATTTTTCGCAGTCGGGAGAAAGAGGTTTACAGATCAGCGCGCCTAGCTCCATGAGGCTCTGCGTGAAATCCGAACACCCCGCTTTATCTTGGGGGTACACCGCGCGGAGTTTCTCCGCGAGATAGGCGCGATAGGAGGGTTCGGAGATATCGGTGGGGTTTTCCGTGAGCCGGGAAAGCACTCTCAGCACGTTGCCGTCCACCGCGGGCACGGGAAGCCCGAAGGCGATGGAGAGAATCGCCCCCGCCGTATAGTCGCCGATCCCCGGCAGCGCTTTCAGGCGTTTCTCGTCGGCCGGAAAGCGGCCGCCGTATTCTTCCGCTATAATTTTAGCCGTCTTTTGCATGTTGCGCACGCGGCTGTAATAGCCGAGCCCTTCCCAAAGCTTCAACAGCTTGTCCTCGTCGCACGCGGCGAGCGATTCTACGTCCGGCAGCGCGCTTAAAAAGCGCAGATAGTAGTCCCTCGCCGCCTCTACGCGCGTCTGCTGCAACATGATCTCGGATACCCAAACCCTATACGGGGTGGGATTTTCCCGCCAGGGCAGGCGCCGTTTATTGGCGCGGTACCAGGCGAGGAGAGGGGCAGGTATGGAATGAAAAGGATAGTCGTCCGTTTTTTGTATTTTCATTTACAATAGATTCCGTTTTTAAGTCAAAGCGTTGAAAAAGTCGATGGATTCCGCCGGCGACGGGGAATCGGGATAAAAAATTTCCTTCGGCAAGGTCAAAGACGAATCGACGTTCACATAAGTGAC
Source organism: Candidatus Scatosoma sp. (assembly GCA_048465415.1). Taxonomy (GTDB): domain Bacteria; phylum Bacillota; class Clostridia; order Christensenellales; family Borkfalkiaceae; genus Scatosoma. The sequence goes on along the minus strand of DBFWLO010000008.1, from coordinate 159,582 downwards.
GTCCGCTTTGCCCTCTCCCTTGGGCGTGACGAGGCAGTTGCCGATGCCCACGAACGCGCCCGGATAGCCGCTGAAAATACTCTTCAAAAGGTCTACGCCCGTGATGATCTCCACGCCGCTCGCGCCCACCGCCTCGAAACAGGCTTTATACGGTTCGAGAAGGCTGTCCCGCTCGACGTCGGGGAGTTCTTCGAGGCCGTCGAGCACGACGAACAGGCGGGGCGAGCCGGCGTTTAAAGAACGCATGCGCAAAAGCTCGCGGATCGTGTCGAGAGCCGCCATGTAGTCCGAAAAGGAACGGATATAGGGAACGGTGAAATCGCCGGCTTTGAGGCGGAGCAGGTCGGCGTAGTCCGTACGCGGGGAGAGGACGAGGAACATCGCCTCGCTTTTATCGTAGATACACGCGAGCGTCGTTACCAGGCGGCGGATATATTCGCTCCTGCCCGCGCCCGTCACGCACACGTGATGATAACGGCCGGGGTTTTCCTCGCGGTGCGCGACAACCACGCCGTCCGTGTCGTCTTTGCCGAGCGGGACGCAGGCGCGGAACTGTTCGAAGCGATACACGTTTTTCCGCGAGATTTCCGAGAGTGAGGCGATAAATTCTTCCGCTTTCATAAATTCGTCCTTTCCGCGGCGGCCGCACTTAGCCCCGCGATCTTAATATTACATATTTTTCGGTTGTCTATACCCTTTCAGTATACTCTATTTAGACGGGAAAGTCAAGTTCCCGATAATTTTTTGAAAAAACTCCCGGAAAGGCGTTGAAATTTTCCGCGTTTGCGGGTATAATAAAAGCGCCGGGGAAAAGACGCCGGACGAAAGGAGAAAACGCTATGACCATAGACGAATTGAAAAAAGAAAAGATCGCCGCCATGAAGAGCCGGGACGCCGACGCCGTCACCGCTTACAACGCCATGATCTCCAAGCTCATGCTCGCTTCCATCGAGGCGAAAGGGAACGGCAAAGCGTTCGGGGACGCGGAATTTGCCGCGGTCCTCAAAAAGGTGGAAAAGGAACTGACCGAGGAACGGGAGAGTTTTGCCGCCGCGGGACGTACGGAGAGCGTCGCTTCGCTCGACCGCCAGCTCGCCGTGATCAAAACCTATATGCCCGAGATGCTTTCCGAGGAAAAAATCCGCGAGATCGTATTAGCGCTGCCCGACAGATCCGTGCCCGCGGTCATGAAATATTTCAAAGCAGAATACGCGGGGAAATGCGACATGAAACTCGTTTCCGAAGTGCTCAAAAAACTCTGAGTTTCTTTGATCGCGCCCTGTCAAACCATGATAAATCAAATTCAAAAAGACGCACGCGGGGGGAACCGGTGCGCCTTTTTGATGAAAAATATATAAGAGAGAAAATAATGAAAAAATATAAAGAGAAAATTAGGATGATCGTTATTCATGGAGAACGGAGCTTCGTTCCTCCGTCTCAGGCAATCGTGTCGAAATAGCCGTCCTTATCGAAAACGATGCTGAGCGCTACTTCTTTGCCGCCGCGCAGCACCGTCACCTGCACGGTGTCGTTCTTGCGCACGTCGAGCATTTCGTCGATGACATGGTAGCGGCGGGTGACGTTTTTCGTGTTGCCGTGCAGAGTGATCGACTGAATCACGTCGCCTTTTTCAAAACTCCCGGCGCCCGCTTTGCCGCCGTCCACTTCCGTCACGGTGATCTCTTCCCGAATCACCGCCTTACCCGTATTTTTATCGAGCACCGCTTTGGAATCGGTGACCTGGACGGTAATCCCGAGCATGGCGCGTTTCACCCGCCCGTTATTCGCGGTGAGATTTTCCACGACGTTCATCACCTGATCGATGGGAAGGGCATAACCGATGTTATCCACCGAGTCGTCGTCGGAGTCCACGCGTTTGGCGTTGGTGATGCCGATGAGTTTGCCCTGCGCGTCGAAGAGCGCGCCGCCGGAATTGCCCGAATTGATCGCGGCGTCCGTCCGCATGACGCGGAAGCTGACGGCGCTCTTTTCGTCCGCGGCTTTCAAGGTGATATATTCGGAGTCCACGCTCAGCGCGCCCTGCGTCACCGAGATGCCTTCGCCTTCCGGATTGCCGATCGCAAAGACTTTCTCGCCGACCGTCGCCGCTTCGGAACTGCCGATTTCCGCTTCTTCCGCCGAACTGTTTCTTAAAACTTCGCTGCCCTGCACCTTTAAAACGGCTATATCGTACTGCATGGCGCCGCCGACGTACGTGGCGGGAATACCGCTGCCGCCCGAGTCTTTGCCCGTGCTCGTATCGAACATATTCAGTCCGCCGTACAAATAGAGATAGATGGAATCGGCGATGCCGTTATTGCTTTCGGCGTTGTAAATTACGTGATAGTTCGTTATGATATAGGCGTTGCCCGCCTCTTTATTGAGATCGTAAATGACGCCGCTGCCGGCGGAAGCTTCAATCTTCGTCTGCGTCGTCGTGCCGCCGAAAATACCGCCCACTCTCGTCGTTACCTCGAAGCCGCAGTAGACGCTGACGACCGACATCAGGTTATGCGCGATGATATCCGTATCGTTGTTTTCGCTGACGTCCGCGGAGAGGTAGGTTTTTAAAAAGTCGAGGAAGCTGCCCTCATAACCGTTATTCCGCGCGGCGTCGTATATCTCTTCGATATCGAGATCCTTGCCGTTGTCGCCGTCGGCGCCCTGCAAGCTTTTCAGCCAATCCGCTTCCGTGCCTTTAAAACCGTTTTCCACGGCTACCTGATATGCCGATTTCGCGCCGTTGCTGCCGAAGTCGCAAGCGGAAAACCCTATCGCCATCACCGCCGTACAGCCGACGGCTGCCGCCGCTTTCCAGATTCTGTTCATATATTCCCGCCTCCCGAAGTCACCCGAAAGACGCGGCTCACGTATCTTTCAAAGGTCTTTAAGATTGATTTTTTATTTACACTTATTATTATAGCCTTTTTTTCGTTGATTCCTTTAAGGATTCTTGAAAAATTCGTGAATATTTCCCGAACTTTCCGTACACTTTCTTAAAATCCTTCCAGTTCGTCGAGCGTCAGAGAAAAAGACGGGATAAAATGCTCGAAAAAATACTCCACTTCCGGCATGGCGCGGGCGTGCAGGTCTTCCTCGATGCTCTTTTTCGCTTTCGAAAATTCGCTGTTGCCCGAGCGAAGCTCTTCCAGGCATTTGATATAGGCGGCGAGACGATCCGCCGCTTTCACGAGGCGATATTCCTCGCTCGTCTCGTCCGCGAGCACGTACGGCGAGAGCTCCGCTTCGAGCTCCTCCGGCAGCATTTTCGTCATCTTCTCGCAGGCGCTTCGTTCCAGCTGTTTATACGCGCCCCGGATACTGCGGTTATAATATTTGACGGGCGTGGGCAGATCCCCCGTCATCACTTCGCTCGTCTCGTGATACATCGCGTACAAAACCGTTTTGAGAACGTCGGCATGACCGCCGAAGAGACGGTTCCGCACGACCGCCAGCGCATGAGCGATCACCGCCACGCTCTGGGAATGTTCCATGATGTTCTCCTCGCGCTCGCTGCGCATGAGCTGCCAGCGTTTGATATATTTCATTCTGTCGAGATAGGCGTAAAAATCGTAACGCATGTTACCCTCCTTATTGAAAACCCGGAATCTTTGCTTTATCCGATCGTTTTTGTTGACTTTTTGATTATTTTATATTATAATAATGTCACAAAATTTAATTATCCGTCGTGGGTGCTGTAAAAAGCTGAGATTATACCATTGAATCGGCAAGGTAATACTTGAGCGAGATGATCGATAAACGAGGTCGAAAGAAACTTTTCGCGCCCGCGCGCCGTGATCCAGACTATAAAAGTCTGTTTTACGCGCCGGGCGCGCTTATTTTAGACCGCGGACGGCGGACACAAGGAGGTTTCTTTTATGTATCTCAACTCTCTTCTGGAAGTGAGCGACAAAGCCACCAATACCGTGAAGTGGATTTCCGTCGTCACCGTCGCCGCCGTCGTGCTCCTCTTCGCAGTCATTGCGGTCATCTGTATCAAGGGAAAGAAAAAATACGACGCCAAGCGCATCGCGTTCGCGGGAATTTCGCTCGGGCTGTCCTTCGCGCTCTCTTTCCTCAAAGTCTCGCCCGTCAACAACGGCGGCTCCATCACTCTCGCCAGTTTCGTACCCGTGCTCATCTATACTTTTGTCTACGGATTTACGGACGGGCTTCTCGTCGGGCTCATCTTCGGGCTGCTCAATTTCGTTTCCTCCCCCTATATCCTCACGCCCATGACCTTTATCCTCGATTATCTTCTCGCCTTCGCCTCGATCGGCGTCATGGGATTCGCGAAAAAATTCACCAAAAAGACCACGTTCAACGTCGTCCTCGGGACGGTCGCGGTGTTCGCGGTGCGGTTCGCCTTTCATCTCGTTTCGGGCATGATTTACTTCCAGCAGAACGCGATCTGGGCGGAACTGCCCGCCTGGGCGCTCGGCAATTCGTTCGTCTATTCCTTCATCTACCAGTGCGTCTATCTGCCTGCCGACTGCGCCATCGCCGCCGTCGTGCTCTACGCGCTCGCGAAGTCGAAAGTCGTGGAAAAGCTCGCCGCGATGATGCGGCCGCAGAGAGCAGCGTCCGCTCCCGCTGCGGAAATCGCCGTTTCCAAAGACGGAAAATCCGTCTGAGTCTTTGAGGAAAAATCTATCCCCCGTACGGTCGTCAAACACCTGTCCGGGGGATTTTTTGCGCTATATAAGAAAAAATGATCTTTCCCGGACGAAACGTCAATAGACGGCCACCTCGTCGAAGCGTTTTTTATCCACGACGAGCCGGCGTTTTTCGAGATCCACTTCTTTGACCACGCCCCTGACGGCGGGGAACAAAATTTGTTTGCCGTCTTTTTCGAGCGTATACACTTCCGAGGAAAGGGGCGTGACGTCCTTCACCGTGCCGAGCACTTCTCCGCTTTCCGTCACTGCCGTAAGGCCGAGCATATCGACGATATAATACCGTCCTTCTTCGAGCTCGGGCGCGTCTTCCCGGGCGCCTTCTATCTTCTTCCCGCGCAAGAGTTCGGCCGCGTCGCGGTCGGGCACGCCGCGGAGCCCCAGGTAAGCGAAGCCGCCTTCCCCGACGCGGAAGGAAAGAATTTTATAGGGGGCGTCGTCGATATACACCGTACCGAACGCCTTGACGTCCTCCGGGGAATCGGTGAACGTTTTCACTTTGAGCTCGCCGCGGATCCCCTGCGGTTTCAAGACCTCGGCGATGACCAGCCGTTCCATGTTTTCATTCTCCTTGCTTTCTGAGATTTCTATGTAGCGGAAAAAAGGCTTTCCGACGAAAGCCTTTTCGGACATTTTTTCCCGCGGCGCGCGTTTTATTTAGATACGGCAACGCGCGGAAAGAACTCATTCCGCGTCCGCGTTCTCCGCGTCCTCTTCCGTCTCGCGGTCTACGGCGTCGCCGCCTTTTTCCTTGATCTCGATGACGTATCTTTTGGACGTTCTCGGCGTCGCCGCGCGGACGATGGTGCGCATCGCCTTGGCGATCTTGCCCTGTTTGCCGATCACTTTTCCCATATCGGAAGGGGGCAGGGTTACGACGACTTCGATCACCCGCTCCTTTTCGTTGACTTCGTACTCGACGTTGTCTTTGTCTTCCGCAAACTGATTGACGATATATTTGATCAGATCCAGCATATCTATCCTCCCGATCTTTCCTGCGGCCTTTTACGGCCGCGAAACCGGACGCGAGCGCCGGTTTTTACTTCTTGGATTTCTTGCCTTTCGTCTTGGAAGGGCTGAGTTTTTCCGATTTTTCCAGCGCGCCCGTCTTGACGAGAAGATTCTTCACCGTTTCGGTGGGCTGAACGCCTTTTTGCAGCCAATCCTTCGCTTTCTCGACGTCGACGGTCAGTTCGACGGGTTCGCAGGTAGGTCTGTAATGACCGACGCAATCGATATATTCGCCGCTCATCGCCTTTCTGCTGTCCACCACGACGATACGATAGATGGGGTTCTTTTTATCGCCCATTCTGAAAAGTCTCATTTTTACCATAACAATACCTCCAAAGTATCTTAAAAATAATTTTTGTCCTGCTTCTATTTAGAAAGGCATTCTGAATTTGCCTTTACCGCCCTTTAACTGCTTCATCAGAAGTTTCGTCTGTTCGAACTGCTTCAAAAGCTGGTTGATCTCCTGCACGCTCGTGCCCGAGCCCGCCGCGATCCTGCGCTTGCGTTTGCTGTCGATGATGTTCGGGTTGTCGCGTTCCGCCTGCGTCATCGAAAGAATCATCGCCTTCGTATGCTCGATACGCTTTTCGTCGATGTCTTTATCGCTCACTTTGAGCTTGCCCATGCCCGGCAGCATGCTCATCATCGCCTGCGCGCCGCCCATTTTTTTGAGCATCGCGAACTGTTCGAGATAGTCGTTGAGGGTGAAGGAGTTTTCCTTCATCTTCTGCTGCATTTTCTTGGCGTCCTCTTCCGTGATCGCCTGCTGCGCTTTCTCGATCAGAGACAGCACGTCGCCCATGCCGAGGATTCTCGACGCCATGCGTTCGGGATAGAAGGGTTCGAGGTCGCCGAGCTTTTCGCCGACGCCGATAAACTTGATCGGTTTGCCCGTCACCGCCTTGATCGAAAGGCAGGCGCCGCCGCGCGTATCGCCGTCCAGCTTCGTCAAAATCACGCCCGTGATCTCCAAGCGGGAATTGAAAGTCTCCGCTACGTTCACCGCTTCCTGCCCCGTCATCGCGTCCACGACGAGCAGCGTCTCCGTCACTTCCACTTCTTTCTTGACGTTTTCGAGCTCCTGCATCAGCGTTTCGTCGATCTGCAAGCGGCCGGCCGTATCGAGGATCACCGTGTCGTAAGACATCGAACGCGCGTATTCGATCGCCTGTTTCGCCGTTTTGACCGGGCTTTGCGTGCCCTTTTCAAACACCTCCGTCTGGGCGTTCCTGCCCACGACTTGCAGCTGCGTGATCGCCGCGGGGCGATAGATATCGCCGGCGACGAGCAAGGGTTTCTTGCCTTGCTTTTTCAAAAGCGCCGCGAGTTTGCCGCAGAGCGTCGTCTTGCCCGCGCCTTGCAGACCGCACATCATGATGACTGTGGGAGGCTTGGGGGAAACTTCCAGTTTCGCGTTCTTCGAACCCATGAGCGCGATCAGTTCGTCGTTGACGATCTTGACGACCTGCTGCGCAGGGTTGAGCGAGGAGAGGATCTCCTGCCCCACCGCTTTTTCCGAAACTTCCGCGATGAACTGTTTGGCGACCTTCAAATTGACGTCCGCCTCCAACAGCGCCACGCGCACTTCGCGCATCGCCGTGCGGATTTCCAGTTCCGTCAGTTTGCCGCGCTTGGTCAGTTTGGAAAATATATGATTGAGTCTTTCCGAAAGCGATGAAAACAACGCCATGTGCCCTCTTTTCCTCCCGCCGTTTCTTTTTTCAGTCCCGATCCTTTCGTCCTTCGCGCTTTTTCAAAACCGTTTCTTTCAGCCTGTCCAGCGCTTCGCTAAGTTCCGGGTGCGATGCACGCACCTCCGCCGCCCATTCGCTTATAAACGCCGCCCGGCATTCTTCTTCCGCCGCACGCTTTTGCAGCGACGAAGAAAAAGCGAGTTTTTTTTCGTACTCTTCGAGCTGTTTACGGATCTTTCCCAGGCAATCGGAAACGCTCTGTCTCGAAACGCCTTTTTGTTCCGCGATCTCGCCGAGCGACAAATCGTAATTAAAGTACAGTTCCGCTACTTCCCGCTGGTGCGCCGTCAAGAGGGGCGCGTAGACGTCAAACAGGCGCACATAAGGCAGATCTTTCAGTTCAAAGCCGTCCGCCATACGCCTACCTCCGTCTTTCCCATCGACTCCTATCATTATACATAAAAAATATATGCCTGTCAAGTATTTTTACTTGACAGGCATAACTTTTAATCAAAAAAACTGCAAGAGATCGACAAGTATGGCAAACCCGAAGAGGAAAATGATCCCGATCAAATGAATCATCGCCTCCACCTTGCGGTTGATGGGCTTTTTGCGGATCCATTCGATGATGCAGAAGATTACTTTCGAGCCGTCCAGAGCCGGAATGGGCAGGAGATTGAACACGGCGAGGTTGACGCCGATGAAAGCGGCGATATTGAGGAAGGAAAACCCGCCTCCCGAAGCCGCCTCCGAAGTGATTCTGATCGTGGTCACCGGCCCGCCCATGGAACGGATACCCAATTTTCCCGTGATGAGTTCGCCCAAAGAGCGAAGCACCGTGCCGCCGATCTTTGCGGAATACACGAACGAATCCCCGATGCTTTCGAAAAAGCCCTGTTTCATGATGCCGTTGATCAGCTGACAGTCTTTGTTGCTGAGCCCGAACACCGCGTAGATCTGCTCTATATCCGCCATATTTTTGAAGTTCGCGTCCGCCTGCAAGGTCACGGAAACGGAAAGCTTCTCCCGTTTATTGTCCGCGTTTCTGCGCAGGACTACCGCCGAGACGGTATCGCCCGCCTTCTTGCCGTGCAGAGCGTCGATATAGTCGGTGACGAGATAGAGATCCCGGCCGTTGAGGGAGACCACGACGTCGCCGATCTGCAGAGAATCGTCCGCTTCGACGACGGTCTCCGTCCGCGCGCCCTCCTCCGTCTCGATGGGCATGATATACGCGCGGGGCCGGCCGTAGGCGACGAACATCACCATGATCAGCACCAGCGCCAGAAGATAGTTCATCGTCGCGCCCGCGATCAGCACGATGATACGCTTCCAGGGTTTTTGGTCGTTAAAATTGATCCCCTCTTTCTTATGCCCGGGCGTTTCCGGCGCCGCGGAGACCGCGGGCAACGGCGATACGGATTCCGGGGCGGAGTGATCGAGTTCTATAAACGGCTCTTCCGACGCGGAAAGGGAGTCTGCCGGCGGCTGTTCGGCCGGAGTTTTAACGCTTTTATCGTCCTCTTCCGTGTCGTCTTCGCCCTCGAAGGCGCAATAGCCGCCGAGCGGAATGATGCGCAGCGCGAACAGTTCGCCCGTTTTCTTATTGCGCTTTTTGAAGAGCGCCGGGCCGAAGCCCACCGAAAATTCGTTGATTTTGAAGTTGAGTATCTTACCGGCGAGATAGTGGCCGAATTCGTGAATCGTCACCATGACGAGCAGAATCACCACGGCCAGCACTATGCCGCCGATGCTCTTCATTACCGAAGCAAAGCTCAAAAGATGTGTCCAATTTGCTGTCAATTTCTTTTCCTCTTCGATTTATTCGGGGCGCGCCCGCTCTTTCACGAACGGCGCGAAATGTACGTTTCGGCGTCCCGTCTCGCCCGCGCGTCCGTCTCCCGCAGGGCTTCGTACGCGTCCGCGGCGACGCGCGGCGTTTTCGATAAAACGTCTTCCATAGTTTCCGCAATCGCCGGGAAAGATATCCGTCCTTTTAAAAACGCGTGCACGGCAACTTCGCCCGCGGCGTTGAGCGCGCACGGATAATTGTCTCCCGCTTCCGCCGCCGTAAGCGCCAGATCGTAACAGGGAAAATCCTTTCTTTCGAGCGGCAGGAAACGGATCGAACCCAGTTTTTCAAAGTCGAGCGGCATCAGCCCGCAGTCGTAACGGTCGGGATAGGTCAGCGCCAGCTGAATGGGCAGTTCCATCGAGGGATAGCTCAGCTGCGCCAGGATCCCGCCGTCGTCGAATTCCACCATCGAATGTATGATGCTTTCGGGCTGCACGACCGTATGGATCTTGTTTAGCGGCGCGCGATACAGCCGCATCGCTTCGATGACCTCGAAACCTTTATTCAACAGCGTCGCGCTGTCGATCGTGATCTTCGCGCCCATCTTCCAGGTCGGGTGCCGGAGCGCGGCGGCGGGAGTCACGGCTGCGAGCCGTTCCTTCGTCCAGCCGTAAAAAGGGCCGCCGCTCGCCGTGACGATCAGGCGTTTAAACGGCGCGTCCAGGCGGAAGCCCAGCGCCTGCCAGAGCGCGGAATGTTCGCTGTCTACGGGCATCAGGTCCACCCCTGCCCGCTCGATCTCCCGCATCGCGAGCTCGCCGCCGCAGACGAGCGTCTCCTTATTGGCGAGCGCAATGTTCTTTTTCAGCGATGCCGCCCGCAGGGTATATCTCAGTCCCGCAAAGCCGGTCGCGGCGATGAAAGCGGTGTCGCCGTAAGCGACCGCGTCCTCCGCCGCACTTTTCCCGCAGGCGAATTTTACGCCGGGGGGAATTTGGTCCCGGATCCGTTCCCCCGCTTCCTCGTCCGCGAGCGCCGCGTATTCCGGGCGAAATTCCTCCACCTGTTTCAAAAATTCGTCCGCGGAAGAGTTCGCGGCCAGCGCCGCGATCCGGAATTTATCTTTATGCCGTCTTACCACCGAACAGACCTGCGTACCGATGGAGCCGGTGGCACCGATGAGAGAGATCGTTTTCATAGTTCTTTCTTCCTCTGCCTTTTTTCTCCGGCCGCGTTTTCACCCGCCTTTCACACGGCCTTTATACGTAAAAAGTACCCGACTCCTGAAAAGAGAGGTACTTTTTTGCTTTTGAATGTCGGTTATACGATCGCGTAGACGACGATAAACGCCAGATACACGACCACCGTGGCGAACTGGGTGCCGTCGATGCGGTCGAGAATCCCGCCGTGGCCGGGCATGAGTTTGCCCATGTCCTTGATGTCCGCCTTTCTCTTGATGCAGCTTTCGACCAAATCCCCGAACTCGGTGGCCGCCGCGCTCAAAAGACCGACGAGCAGGTACACGGGGAGCCAGACGGCCATGTCCGCAAAACTGCCCGCGACGGCGTTGTAGGCGAAATAGAGGATCGCCGCGCCGACGAGGCCGCCGACGAGGCCGCCGATGCCGCCGATCACCGTCTTATTGGGACTGACGACAGGGGCCATTTTCTTGGGAAATTTCCCTTTTAAAAATCTGCCGAACACGTACGCCAAAGAGTCGGCGAACGGGGAAATGACGAATACGAATAAGATCGCGAGATCGGAATTGAGCGCGAATTCCGCCGGCGCCGACGCGCCCGTGAGGTGATTCGCCAGCGTGAGCAGGACGAGCGGGAGGGTGGGATAGACCGCCGAAAGGAAGGCCACGCCGAGATTTTCGGGCGTCGTCTCCTCATGTCTCGCCACCAACAGAGACAGGAGCGCCACCGACGCCGCGAAAAAACAGATCGCCGCCGCTTCCGGGCCCCGGCCTAAAAATTGTTCGCTCAAAGCGCAGGCGGGAATACAGACCGCCGAAAAGGCGAACACGACGGCTTTTTCGGAAGCGGTGATCCGCTCTTTCATGGCGCGCGTCATTTCAAACGTGCCGATGAGCGCGAACGCATAGATCAGCGCGTCGAAAAACAGATCGTGCACGAAGATTTTCAAAAGAAAAAACACGAGCAGCACCGCGATGTAGCAGGTGCCCGTAAGCAAGCGGATTTTCATAGATCGGTCCTTTGCGGGTAAAAATATATTTTCGTCAGTCGGCAATTTGTTCTTCCGCGGCGCGCTGTTCGTCCGTTTTGCCGAACCGACGGCTGCGGCGGCCGTATTCCGCGATCGCTTCGTCCAGATTTTTATCGGTAAATTCCGGGAACATCTTTGCGGAAAAATACAATTCCGCATACGCCGACTGATACATGAGAAAGTTCGAGAGCCGCATTTCGTTGCCCGTGCGGATCACGAGATCGGGATCGGGCTGGCCGGCGGTATACAACAGGGAAGCGAACTCCGCCTCCGTTACCTTTTTGCCCCGCTCCGCCGCCTGATTCGCCGCGCGCACGATCTCCGACCGCGAACCGTAGCCCAGCGCCACGTTCACGCCCTTGCCCGCGTACATCGCGGAATCTTCTTCCGCCTTTTTAAGAAGCGACTGCACGTCGTCGGGCAGCAGAGTCACGTCGCCCAGAATACGCAGCCGCACGCCGCGGGAACAGATCTTTCTCATACAGTCCAGGAAGTGTTTGCGAATGAGACCGAACAGGCCTTCCAGTTCCTCGCGCGGGCGTTTGAAATTTTCCGTCGACAGCGCGTACACGGTGACGTATTCGACGCCGACGTCGAAGGCGTGCTCCAAAAGCCCGATCATACGGTTCATGCCCTGCTGATGGCCGAACGAACGCGGCATCAGCCGTTTTTTCGCCCAGCGGCCGTTGCCGTCCATGATGATCGCGATATGCCTGGGCAGCCGCCCCGGCGTTTCCGCCCCGTCTATTTTATTCTTCTTCATGGCTCAAATAGACATCAATTCTTTTTCTTTTGCGGAAATTACGCCCTCTAATTTCGACATCGCCGCCGCGACCGTCTTTTCCACGTCCGCTTCGCACGACGCCGCGTCGTCCTCCGACAGTTCTTTCGACGTCTTCATCTTTTTCAGCACGTCCATCGCGTCGCGGCGGTTGTTGCGCAGCGCCACTTTCGCTTCCTCGCCCATTTTTTTGATCTGTTTGACGAGTTCCTTTCTGCGTTCCTCGGTCATGATCGGAAAAACGATGCGGATCACTTTGCCGTCGTTGGTGGGCGTAAGCCCCAGATTGGACTGCAAGATCGCCTTTTCCACCGCTTTCAGAAGGGATTTATCCCAAAGGCTTATCTGTAAACATCTCGCGTCCAGCGCGCTGATGTTGCCGAGCTCGATGAGCTTGCTCATGCCGCCGTACGCTTCCACTTCCACCCGATCGAGCACGTGCGGATTCGCCCTGCCGGCGCGGATCGCCGTATATTCGCTTTCCAAAACGGCGATCGTCTTATCGAGCTTGTCTTCGAGTTCCAGCATCGTCTCTTCTACTTTTTCGTTTTCAATCATAATCGTTCTCCTTGTCTCTTCTTTTTACCTGCAACGGATCATACCGTAATTACCGTGCCGAGTTCCTCCCCGCATACCGCGCGGATAATGGACTTTTCCTCGTTGAGTCCGAACGCGAGCGTCGGGACGTTGTTCTCCATACACATGGTCGCCGCCGTGAAATCGATGACTTTGAGCCCGCGGTTGATGATGTCCGCGTACGTCAGTTTCTCGTATTTTCTCGCCGCCGGGTTTGTCTTGGGATCGGAATCGTAGATCCCGTCCACGTTCTTCGCCATGAGCAGCATATCCGCGGAAATCTCGCACGCCCGAAGCGCCGCCGCCGTGTCCGTCGAGCAATAGGGATTGCCCGTACCGCAGGCGAAAATGACGATTCTCCCCTCCTCGAAATGCCGGATCGCTTTTCTCAGAATAAACGGTTCCGCCAGCGAGACCATATTCAGCGCCGTCTGCACCCGTACGGGCACGCCCCGCTGTTCGATCGCATCCATCATCGCCAGCGAGTTCATCACCGTGGCGAGCATTCCCATGTGGTCGGCCGTGGTGCGCTCCATTTTCGTGCCCTGTCTGCCCCGCCAGAAGTTGCCCCCGCCGATGACCAGCGCCACCTCGACGCCCATATTATGGATCTCCACAATCTGATCCACAACGCCGGCGATCACGTCCTGGTTGAGGCCGAAGCCCTTCTCGCCCGCCAGCGCTTCCCCCGAAAGTTTCAAAAGAATTCTCTTGTACTTGGGCTGCATTCCTTCTCCTCCGTTCCCTGTCCGCAGAACGCCCGACCGCGCTCTTTCAAAACTTGCCTCAGCGCGCAAAAAGCGGCGCCGGTACTCCCGAAAGAGTATCCCCTCGCCTTGCCGAAAGCGTTCCGCTTTTTTGATTTTTTCTATTATAGCATATTTTAAGAAAGAAAGCTATATAAAACGCGAAAAAAGTCCTTCCTTTTTTCGATATTTTTGTAAAAACTTCCGGACGGCGCTCTCGCGGACGGTACAAAACGCGCCGCCCGGAACCCGGACGGCGCGTGTGCGTTTTTATGTTATCAAAAACTTATTTTTTCATCGCCGCGACCTGTTTCGCGACTTCTTCGCCCAGGTCCTCGCTCTTCTTTTCCAGGCCTTCGCCCATCACATAGAAAACGAACCGGTTGATGGCAAGCCCGCCGCCCGCCGCTTTGAGAAGATCGGTGACGGTCTGTTTGTCGTCCTTGATAAAGACCTGCTTCAAAAGGCAGTTCTCCTCGTAGAATTTCTTGATTCTGCCCAGAACCATCTTTTCCGCGATCGCCGCCGGCTTGCCTTCGTTGATCGCCTGCTGTTTCAAGACTTCCTTTTCCTTTTCGATGGTCTCTTCGGAAACCTCCGCTTCGGTGAGATACGCGGGTTTGGTGAAGGCGATCTGCAAGGTGATATCGTGCGCGGTCTCTTTCGCCGCTTCCGTCTCCTCTCCCTTCATATCGAGCAAAACGCCCAATTTGCCGCCGAGGTGGATATAGCTTGCGAGAAAGCCCTCCGTCTTATAGACAGTAAATCTTCTCACCGCGATCTTTTCGCCGATGACGGCGATCTGACCTTTGAGGTATTCTTCCACCGTCTCGCCGCTTTCCGCCTTGCAGGCAAGGAGCGCGGCCACGTCCGCGGGTTCTTCTTTAACGATGATTTTCGCGATTTCCGCGGCGATCTCCGCAAAACGGGGATTCTTCGCCACGAAATCGGACTCGCAGTTCACTTCCAAAAGCACGCCCGTCTTGCCTTCGGTATAGCAAGCCACAATGCCTTCCGCCGCGATGCGCGACGCTTTCTTTTCGGCTTTGGCGATGCCCCGTTCTCTCAACAGGTCCGCCGCCTTTTCCATATTTCCGTCCGTGTCCGTCAGGGCTTTCTTGCAGTCCATAACGCCCGCGCCGGTCTTTTCGCGAAGTGCCATTACATCTTTTGCCGTAAATGCCATTTTCTTGTGTCTCCTGTTTATTTAGTAACGTCTGTCCGCCTTCCTTAGATCAAACGGCGAACGCCGCCGCGCGCAAAAATTTACGCTTCGGCCTTGACCGTCTCTTCCGCAGCCGCAACGACTTCTTCGATGGACGCGGGAGCCGCCGCGGGCGCTGCCGCAGTTTCGGGAGCGGCGGCGAGCACTTCGGCGCCCTGGTTCGCTTCGATGACCGCGTTGGCGATGACGGACGAAATGAGCTTGATAGCGCGGATCGCGTCGTCGTTGCCGGGGATCACGTAGTCGATTTCGTCGGGATCGCAGTTGGTATCGGTGATGGCGACGACGGGAATCCCCATCTTCTTCGCTTCCTTGATCGCGATCTCTTCATTGTGGGGATCGACGACGAACATCACGCCGGGAAGAGCTTTCATCTTCTTGATACCGCCGAGATTGGTCTGCAATTTCGCCATTTCTTTTTTAAGGAGCATGACTTCTTTTTTGGGCAGAAGCTCGAACTCGCCGTCGGCTTCCATTTTTTCTAATTTTTCCAGTCTCTCCACGCGGGAACGCATGGTCTTGAAATTGGTGAGACAGCCGCCGAGCCAGCGGGAGTTCACATAGTACTGTCCGCATCTTTCGGACTCTTCTTTAATCGCTTCCTGCGCTTGCTTCTTCGTGCCGACGAAAAGAACGGTCTTGCCCGCTTTCGCGCTTTCGCACACGAACGAATACGCTTCCTCCACGAGGGAAGCGGTGAGCTGCAAATCGATGATGTGAATGTCGTTTCTGGCCGCGAAGATGTATTTCTTCATCTTGGGATTCCATTTTCTCGTCTGGTGTCCGAAATGGACGCCCGCTTCCAGAAGCTGCTTCATTGTGATCACTGCCATAATTCAATCCTCCGTTAAACCTCCCCGCGCCGTTTTTGGCCGCATCATATCCGCAATGTAAATTTGAATTTTACGGACACGGAATGCGCGCGGCATCGGGTGTGAATTTTCAGCTTTTCTATTTTAGCATATCCCGCTTTGCTTGGCAAGTTATTTTAAGCGTCCAAATCGATTTTTTTGGGATTTTTTTGTGAAAAGTTCCGTTTTGGGCGCAAAAAAAGACCGTTCCGGACGGTCTTTTTTGCATGATCGATAGGATTATCTGCGGGGCGGGCCTTTATACTGCTCCTTGGGCGGCTCCCTGCCCACCAGCGTGATCGCGCGCTGCGGACAGAGGTTGACGCAGCGATAACAAAGAGCGCACTCCCCGCGCGGCGTCGCCCTGCCCTTCTCGACGACGATATTTTTGACGGGGCAGAGTTTGGCGCAGGCGCCGCAGCCCACGCACCTGTCCGCGTCGATTTTGAGTATGCTTTTCCGGCTCGTTTCTCCTTTGCGCCAGCCCTTGCGCTGACAGAAATACCCCACGGCGTGGGAGACGGGATTGAAGCCGCGGCGCAGGCGTTTCCCCGTCAATATTTTCCGCGCGAACCGCTCGACGCGCTGTTCGGTGCGCCGCAGCAGCGGCTCGATCTCGCTGCCGTTGCGGATCTTCAAAGCCTTGCAGTCGGCCAGGTTGTCGGGCATGCGGAAATGCTCGGCGTAAGTCACCCTGCCGCCGCACTTTTCCACCGCCCGCCCCAGGCTCGCCGCGCCGTCCCCGGAAAACAGATACTGCGTCACGATGACGATGACTTCTTTGCCCTTGAAGAGTCCGGCGTTATCGTAAAGAAAACGGCGCATGGGCACGGGCGGCGAGGAACCGTAGACGGGGAAGGCCAAAAGCGCGCAGTCGGCGCGGCTCAGCTCCGTTTTGAGATCTCCGTCCGCCGAAATGTCGAACGCTTTCGTTTCGTAGCCGGAGGACAATTTTTCGCACAGCGAAAGCGTCACATAGCGCGTGTTGCCCGTACCGGAAAAATAGAATGCCGTCAGTTTTTTCATAGGGCCCAGCACCTCCCGAATAAGAGTATTCCCCTATTTATATGCGCGCACTCCTTAAAAAGTTGAAACCCGGGAAGTTTATTTCCTCGCTTACGCGGTCAGCACGTACTGGCTGTTATAGAGTTTCGCGTAAAAACCGCCTGCCGCGAGCAAGTCTTTATGGGTGCCGACGTCGACGATCCTGCCGTTGTCCACGGCGATGATCATATCGGCGTTGACGATGGTGGAGAGCCGATGCGCGATGACGAAGCAGGTCTTTCCTTTCATCAGCTTATCCATGGCCTTCTGAATGAGGATCTCCGTGCGCGTATCGACGTTGGAAGTCGCTTCGTCGAGAATGAGCAGCGGCTTATCCGACAAAAAGGCGCGCGCGATCGTCAACAGCTGTTTCTGGCCGCCCGACAGAGAGGTCGCATCGGTGATCACCGTATCGTAGCCGTGGGGCAGGAGTTTGATGAAACGGTCGCAGTACGCCGCTTTGCACGCCCTTTCCACTTCCTCGCGCGTCACGCCCTCCTTGCCGTAGGCGATGTTCTCGTACACGGTACCCTCGAACAGCCAGGTATCCTGCAAGACCATGGAAAACTGATCGCGCACATTCTCGCGGCTGAACGATCCGATATCGCAGCCGTCGATCTCGATATGGCCGCTTTTGGGATCGTAAAACCGCATCAGGAGATTGACGATCGTCGTCTTTCCCGCCCCCGTGGGTCCTACGATCGCCGCTTTCTGACCGGCTTTTACGGAAAAGCTCAGATGCTCGATGAGCGGTTTTTCCTCGGCGTAGGAAAATTCCACGTCCTTAAATTCCACGTTGCCTTCGATATGCGCGGGCAAAAGAGGTTCTTCAACCGTCATTTCCTTTTCGTCGAGGAAGCCGTAGACCTTTTTCGCCGCCGAACCCACGTGCTGAATGGAGGAAAGACCGTTCGCGATCTGCATGAGCGGGCCGGAGAAGTTTTTGGAGTAGAGGATTACGGTGACGACCGTCGCCACTTCCAGTTTGCCGCTGACGGCGAGCAGTCCGCCCAAGAGACAAACGGCGATGAAGGAGGCGTGGTTGGTGAAGGAAATGACCGGCTGAACCGCCGAAGAGAGAAACACCGCCCGTTTATTCACCGCCGTGAGGCCCTCGTTGATCTTCGCGTGCTTTTTTTTCATCGTCTCTTCCATATTGTAGGATTTAACCGTCTCGATGCCGCCGTAAGTCTCTTCCACGCAGGAATAGATGTCCTCGTAGCTCTTCCACATTCTATCGTAGTAACGCATGCTCTTTTTGGCGATGACGGTGGAGATGACCGTGGACAGCGGCACCAAAAGGACGACCGCGAGAGCCATCTGCCAGTTTTCCACAAACAGCATCACCGCGATGGCGGCGAGTTGCAACGCGCCCATCAAAAGCACGTCGAGCGCTTCGTGAATGGAGTTGCCCATCATGGAGACGTTGTTGTTGACGCGGGCGAGAATCTCTCCCGTTTTCGTCTTATCGAGATAGGAGACGGGCAGGCGGGAGATTTTGTCCGCCATTTCGATTCTGAGCTGGCAGGTGAAGCGGCGGGAAACAACGTTGTTGAGCGTATACATTTTCAGCCAAGAAAAGACGGAATAGACGACGTAGACGACGGCAAGAAGGCAGAGCGGGGCGACGAGGCTTCGCAAAAACCTGGAGACGCCTTCCTTATCGGAAAGGGAAAAGTTACTGACGCTGCCGATGATATTTCCCAGAACCTGGGGGGCGACGATATTGCAGGCGATGATGACGAGCGCCATAAAGACGACGCCGACGAGCTGCCATCGGATCTTCGACACGTCGTGAAGCATGCGTTTAAGAATACGCGGCTTCTCTGTTTTCGTTTTTTCTTTTTTGTTTTCTTTCATAGAATCGTCCTTTTCTCTCATCTGGTCTGAGAAAGGTAGATCTCGCGATAGATTTCGCAGGATCTCAAAAGTTCTTCGTGCGTACCGCAGGCATTGACGGCGCCGCCGTCGAACACGTAAATTTTATCGCAGTTCATCGCCGTCGTCACGCGCTGGGTGACGACGATCTGCGTCTTGCCTTTGAGCCGTTCGGCGAGCCGGGCGCGGAGCCGGGATTCGGTCATGAAATCGAGCGCGGAAAAGCTGTCGTCGAAAATATATATCGCCGCCGGCTTCAAAATCGCCCGGGCGATGGCGAGACGCTGTTTCTGGCCGCCCGACAGGTTGCCGCCCCGCTGAGTGACGGGATACCCCAGCCCCTCCTTCTGCTCTTCGACAAAATCGATGAGCTGGGCGTCGGAAAGGGCGGAAAGGATCTCCACGTCGCTCACCTGCCTGCCCGCGGCGACGTTTTCCCGGAGCGTACCGGAAAAAATCGTGTCCTTTTGCAGCACGCAGCTTACGTTGCCTCGAAGCCGCCGTTCGCTGATCGAAGCCGCATTTATTCCGTCGAATGTAAGCTCTCCGCCCGTCGGAGCCGCCAGCCCCGTCAACAGCCGTACCAACGTGCTCTTGCCCGAGCCGGTGCCGCCGATGAGCGCCACCTTTTCCCCGGCGCCGATCTCCATATTCACGCCCGAAAGCGCGTCGCCTTCGCTGTCGTAATAACGATAAGAGACGTTTTTCAGCGTGATCCCGCCTTGAAGAGGCGGCAGGCCGGCGTCCGCCGCCTCCGGTATGGACGGCGCGGAGAGCACCTCGCCGATACGCGCGCAGTTGACCTTCGCGCGCGGCACCTCGGAAATGGAGAAAGAAATCGTCATGATCGCCGACATGATCATACCCACGTATTCGATCACCGCCAAAATCCCGCCCACCGTCAGTTTGCTTTCGGGCAGCGTAATGCGGAAAGCGCCTACGTAAAGAATGAGCACCGTCACGAGATTGAGTACGAGCATGCAGACGGGACTGATAAGCCCGGCGCGGATATTGGCGTTGACGATGTTGTTCGCCATGATATGAGTGGCCTTATCGATCTTTTGCTGTTCCGCGTTCTCGCGGTTGAAGGCGCGCACGACGCGGATTCCCGACAAACGGCTGCGAATGAGCGCGTTCTGTTTGTCCATGTATTCGTCCGAAATTTTCCAAAGGGGGTGAATCCTCCTCGCTACCAACACCACGACGCCGAGCAATACGGGCACGAAGGCGAAAAGAATGAGCGCGAGCCACACGTCCTTGCGGAAAGCGAGCACGGTGCCCATAATCATCGTGAACGGGATCGCCGAAAGCGCACTCATCAATGTGTTGAGCACGTCGCCCACCCTGTCCACGTCCTCGATCGAACGGGTGAGGAGCGCGCCCGTGCCCATTTTTTTGAAAGTATCCATGGGCATGGCGTTGACTTTGGCGAAGATCTCCGCCCGCAGGTCGCCGCAGAACGCCGCCACCGCCTCCTGGCCGATCTTATAGGCGACGACGACGAGAACCACGTCCACGACCGCGATCGCCGCCATGACCGCGCAGGTTTTGTATACGTATTCGAGATTTTTTTCGTTGATGCCGTAATCGACGATATTTGTCATCAGCGTCGGCAGCGCCACCGAGCACACCGTGGACAGCACCAGCATGACGAAAGCCGATGCGAGCGGCAATCGGTATTTTTTCAGTCTTTTGAGTATATCTTTCATGAATGTATATATTTTCCTCGTATGAATCCTGTTTTTTCGCACAACTTTTCAAAAAAATACGGAAAAAGCGCCCCGTTTGGGCAGAAGCCGAAAACCCGGCGTGCGTTTCCGCGCCCGTCCGTCGTTTTCGCGCCTGTCTGTGTCCAAAAAGAGTCGCTTTTCCCCCGTTCTCTCTGCTTCTTCGCGATCCTTTGCGGAATTATTCGCTCTTTTTATCCTCTTTGGGAGCCGCCGGCATATCCGGCGACATGGAACCCACTCCGATCAGATTGTCTACGGGCAGAGAAAAGAGCACGCCGCCGGCGTCCGTTTTCAGCCCCGCGGCTTCCTGTATGGCGCGCATGATGGAGAGTTTCCCTTCCCGTTTGGTGAGAATCATAAGAATCTCCGTCTCCTGCTGCAAGGTGATGCCGATGAGCTGCTCGGCCTTGCGGTTATTCAACGTCGTAGCGTGGATCAGCGTGCCGCCCGCCGCGCCCGCCGCCCGCGCCGCGTTCATCGCCTCGTCGGCAAAGCCGCTCTCCATCGCCGCTATAATCAGATCGTACCTTCTCGTTTCCTCGTTCATTCCGCTCTCCCTCCCGCTTGTTTTGTCTTTGGGCGCCGCCTTCAAAAGCCCGTTCGCCACGATGCTCGACACGCCCGTCAAAGGCAGTGTGAAACAAATGCCCTTGCCGACCAGGTATAATTCCATTTCCTTTTGTATGCCTTCTAAAATCGCCCGTTCCGCGCTGTCGGGAATCAGCGAAAAGATCACCCGCCGGGAGGTATCTCCCAGCCCCAGGTAATCGAGCACCGCCGTTCTCGCCGTCCCGAACGCCTCGAAAGAATAGCTGAGCGCCGCGCCGAAACGGTTGCAGATCTCGGTCACTTCCGCCGCGTCGGCGGAGGCGACCGCCCCGACGAGCAATTTCAGCCGCGGCCGTCCTCGTTCCGCCCCATCCTCGCCGCGACGCCGCGCGACGCGGAGTTTTTTCGATTTTACCTTGGAAAGCACGCCGTTTTTAATCGTGATTTTTTCCATTTCAGTCCACCTCGTATTCGACGATGCCGTCCTCTTCGGTGAGGAAATTCTTTTTATAGGTCGCCGTCTTGCGCTTATAATGGATTCCGAGGATCTGGATACTGATGAGCGGCGCCAGCGCCACAAGCGCCACGCAGCCGAACGCGAGCGTCATGATCTTTGTGGGCGCGACGACGGAACACGCGCCGATCGCAAGCGGCAGTACGAACGACGATACCATCGCGCCGCTGGCGACGCCGCCCGAGTCGAAGGCGATACCGGTGAATAATTTGGGTGTGAAAGGCATCAAAAGGAGCGCCGCGGCGTAACCGGGCACCAGCAGCCACATGACGTTGAAGCCGGCGACGATGCGCAGCATCGCGAATCCGAGCGCCGCGCAGACGCCGATACAGAGTCCTTTTTTCATGGTCGCCGCGCGCACCGCGCCCGCGGAAATATGCTCCACCTGCTTATTGAGCACGTACACGGCCGGCTCCGCCGAGACGACGAAGTAGCCGAACAGCATGCCCACGGGTATGAGCAGCCAGCCGTTCCAGATCTCCGAAAGCGCGATCCCTATCGCCCTGCCGACGGGCATAAATCCCGCGTTCGCGCCGGTTAAAAACAGAGTCAGGCCGATGAACGTATAGACGAGTCCGATCCCTATTTTGATGAGCTGACGTTTGGGAAACGCCCGCGTGAAAAGCTGAAAAAGCACGAAAAAGGCGACGATGGGCGAAACGGCGCGGAGCACCTCCGCCGCGTATGTACCGAGTTCCCGCCCGTACAGGGCGAAAGCGTTTCTCGTCGTTTCAGGCACCACGCTTTCGTCGAGGAAGTATTCTCCTCCCTGCGCCTTGTAAACGATGCCGAGAATCATCACGGACAGGATAGGCCCGACGCTGCTCAGCGCCACGAGTCCGAAACTGTCGTCTCCGCTGTTTTTGCCGCTCCGCACCGCCGCCACGCCCATACCTAAGGACATGATGAACGGTACCGTGACGGGGCCGGTGGTCACGCCGCCGGCGTCGAAGGCGATCGCCCAGAAGCTCTCGGGGACAAACAAAAGCGCGACAGCAAATAACACCGTATAGAATGCGGCGAGGAGTACGGACAGGCTGATCCCGAACACGATTCTCAGCATGGCGATCATGAGAAAGATCCCCACGCCGACGGAAACGGTGACGACCATTACCATATTATCGATATCGTGCACCTGCTGGGCGAGGATCTGCAAATCGGGTTCCGCCATCGTGACGATGACGCCGATGACAAAGCTGATCAAGGCGATCAGCCATACCTTTTTGCTCTTCGTCAGCGTGGAGCCAACTTTTTGCCCGATCGCCAGCATGGACATATCCGCGCCCAGCGCGAACAGCGCCGTGCCTGCGATCAAAAGCGCCACGCCGACGGCGAACAGCAAAAACGTACCCGTTTCGAGCGGCGTCAAAGTGAGCGAGAGCCCGAGTACGATCAACGCGATCGGAAAGACCGCCCGAAACGCTTCTTTGAGTTTTTCTTTCAATGCTTCCGTCATTCTGCCCGTGTTCTCCTTTTTATGCCGCTCTCTTTTCTTCTTAAAGCCCGCCCATAAACTCCGCCAGCGCTTCTTTGGCGTACCGGGAAATATCTCCTCCTGCGCCGCTTGGATCGCCCGCGGAAATGAGCGTGCAGGCCGTCTTGCCGTCACATTCGGCGAGCGTGAACGTGAGTACGGAGGAGTACTTGAAAAAATAGAACCCGTTCTTTTCGTACACGCGTACGGCAAACCGTCCCGACGGCGTACGAAAATCACTTTCCCCGCTCCGTTCGACCGAGGAATGTCCGGCCAGCGCCTCTTCCATTTTGCCAAGGATTTCGTCGAAATCCCCGTGCAGATAATATTCCGTCTTTGCCATCGTCTCTCCTTTTCAAACGGTTTATTTTTCAGAGCTGTCTTTTCCACCAAAAAACGCCGCTTTCCCGTAGAGTAAGGGTAAGTGGCGTAAAAATGACATAGAGTCGGAAGCGGATAAAATCCGCGGGGGAAATCAGTCCTCCGCGCCGTCCAGCTTCATAGCGTCCTCGCTGTCTTCGTATTGTTCATACTGATTGCAGAATTCCGCAAAAACCTCGTCCATCAGAGCTTCGTCCTCCAAAGGAATCAGTTCCTGGTTGTCGCGCTCGCCTTTCAAGAGGAACATGACGACTTCGTCCTCCTCTTCTTCGGTCTGCGGTTCCGCTTTCTGGAAAAAACAATACCATTCGCCCTTATATTCGATTGTGCCTACGTGGAGATATTTTTCGACGTTGCCCTCGTCGTCTTCGAGTTCGAGGATATTATCTTCGTACTCTTCTTCGCTCGTCAAATCCTGCTTATCCATTTTTGTTTCTCCGCCGCGCTGCGCGGCCTCCTTACGATTTATTCTTTCTCTTTTTCGGTCTGAAAATTCCGAAAAACCGGCTCTTTCCGTCATGGTTCGCGTTCCGTCGAAGCGTTCTCCGCCGCTCGCTTTTTCATGCGCGAAAGATATCCTTCGAGGATATAGGAAGCGGCGATCGAATCGATGGTTTTTTTGCGGTTTTCCCGTTTCACGCCGCCGATAATCTGCACTTCCCGCGCCTGCATGGTGGTGAAGCGTTCGTCTTCAAGCTCCACGGGCAGCGAGGTTTTTTCTTGTAAGGCTTCGACGAATCGCCGCGTCTTTTCCGTTTGTATGCTCTCCGTGCCGTCGAAATTGACCGGCATACCGCAAACGATGACGCCCGCGCCGCGCTCAGCCGCCAGATCGGCAAGCGCTTTCACGTCCGCTTCCAAGTTCTTGGTGCGGAAATACGTCTCGCACGGCATCGCATATTCGTTGAAGGGATCGCTCACGGCCACGCCGATCCGTTTGTCGCCTATATCGAAAGCAATCGCCCTTTTTATCGTCATGCGTTTATTATAACATAAATTATTTTGTTCGTCTATTGTTTTAGAATGAATTTTTTCGATTTCGGCCTAACTTTTTTCGGCTGTCCGGGAAACATTTTCCTTTTTACGCCCGAAAACGACACTTCCGTCCGTTTTATCAAAGCCCCGGCGACTTTTTAGAATCGCCGGGGCTTTGACATAACACTTTTTATAAATTTTTCAGATCCATTCCGCACGCTTCCAGAGCGAACAAAAATCCCAGCCGCACGCCGACTTTGAAACACTTCCTTTCCTCCTCTCCTTCCAGCTGCATCTTTTCGTAATCGAGCGCTTCGAGAAGTTTCGACTGTTCTTCGCTGAAACCTTTATCCATCTTTTCATACAAAGTACTGATCCTTTTCGCGATCTTATCCTCGTTTCTCCCCTTCGCGTTTATAGGCGGCTTCCAGTCGCCCAAAAACAGTTCGTCCAATACAGAAACTTTCATAAGTTTACCTCCTAATACATAAAATTATTTCATTCGTTAGTCTTTATATTTTTTGCCTCTACCGTCCTCTTACGGTTAAAACAACTAATACCGTCCCGTTGTTAGATAATATAGAAAAAAGGTGAAAAATGGATTATTTAGATTCTTTTATAGAAACAATCAATGAGTATCTTATTCAAAATAATTTAACTTTAACGGAATTTGCTAAAAGAGCAAAAATTAGTGAGCAAGGTGTTTCCCAATGGCTAACAAAGAAAAATACTCCCTCGTTAGAATATTGTATTAAAATAGCAGACTTTATGAATTGTTCGCTTGATTTCCTGGTAGGCCGCACACAGACGCCCAACTATATCCGTTCCGTAAAAAATCACACTTTTTGTGAACGTTTAGAATCTCTTCTCTCTCAGAAAGGCGAAAGCTTTTATTATGTATCCGCACAATGCGGGTTCGGAAATTCTATTTACGCAAAATGGAAAAAAGGTAAAAATCCAAAGCCCGAAAAGCTGATTTTACTCTCTAATTATTTCAACGTCTCCTTGGATTATCTTGTCGGCAGATCCGATTCCATATAATTTTTAAAAAATATATTCGATAATTTAATTATATACTTCTTTTTTTGTTTTGTCAAGTGAATAGCGTCCCGTTGTTGTATTTTTTATAAAAGGGGAATAAGACATGAACTTTTTGGATAATTTTACGGAAATTATTGAAGATTATTTAATTTTAGAAGAGATAGACGCCAAGACGTTTGCAAAGCAGGCCGGTTTGCCGCAATCCAATGTTTCCGCCTGGTTGACCGGGAAATGCGCGCCCAATCTGGATTCTTTTACCCGCATAGCGGATTTTTTCGATTGTTCGTTCGATTATCTCGCGGGAAGAGCGGAGAAAAAAGAGTATATTCCCGCCGTTGAACATCGATCATTTGCGGAACGGCTCGATTTCTTAATCGAAAAGAATAAAGTTACGTCAAACCGTATTTCGCGGATCTGCACCTTCAAAAACTCCAATTTTCCCAAGTGGCGGCAAGGCAGGAAACCCAAGCCTGAAACTTTGATCGCCTTAGCCGATTATTTCAACGTATCTTTGGATTATCTCGTCGGGCGTTCCGATTGTATTTAATATTTACCAAAAAAACGAGACGGAAGAAAAACTTCCGTCTCGTCTTTAAAAACATGGTGAAAACAACGCGGCTCAAAAAGAGCCCTGCGGGGAATTATTTCCCGCGTTCTTTACCTGCTGCGTTATTTTTTACCTTGTTCTTTCTTTTCCGATCCTTTCGCGGAATCCGAGCCCGCGGAAGACATACCGCCGCCCTGTTCCATCGCTTTGAGCTTCTCGTCCATCATTTCATCGAGACGCTGTTTGACTTCCTCCTGGCCTTTTTTGACAAGCGTGCGCATTTTATAGCTGTTAGCGACAAGCAAAGCGCCGCCGACCGCGCCGACCACAAGTCCGATCGTAAATTTTTCCATATTGAAACCTCCTTAATGTGAGTCACCGCAAAAAACAGCGGTTTTTCCCCTACGTTCAGTATGTGCCGATTTAAGCGATATATACTTTCATACTCTCTTTTTTCGACAAAAAAGCGCCGTGGGCTCCTTTTCAACCCTTCCGGCGCTTTTTTTCGTCTTTTCTCTGAGCGATCAAACTTCCTTGAACGCCGCGCGGCGCTTCAACGTCTCGTTCTCGCGTTTGAGGCGTGCGTTCTCCGCGGACAAACGCGCGTTCTCTTCCTTTAAAGACTGCGCGAGCCTATCGTAGAGCGCGTTGATCTCGTTTTCGAGACGGCGCTGCAAGAAGCTCTTGTCCGGCGTTCCCATACCCAATTCCGACGCGATCGCTTCGATGCGTTCCGGCTGCTTTTTAAGAATATTGCGGTATTTATTCTGTAAACGCAGCATCAGTTTGTCGTCCCCTTTGGCGATATTGCAGATTGCGCGCCGCACGGAAACGCCCTTGCTCTTTTCCGCAAGTATGCTTCTGAGCGCCTTATCCGTTTCCTCTTCCGTAAATTCCCGGATCTCTTCCACGGCCAGCTGTTTTCCGTCGAGCAGTTTGACGACTCGCTCGTCCTTTTTCCGGTTCTTCATCAGCGCGTAATAGTAATTGCGCACGCTGCCTTTGGCTCTGCCGTGCTCCGCCCCGTAAGTTTCGAACAGATACGTCAGCGTCTTTCCCGCCTGTTTGCCCGACCAAATGTATTCTACCAGACTTTTCGCTTCTTCTTCCGTGTAACCGTTGATTTTATTCATGACGTCACCTCCGTTTTGAAGGAATTATTAACATATTTTCGCCGATTTATACATTGTATCAAAAAGAAAAGAATATATTGAAGTATGAAAATTTATTTTTTATCTTCGCGCCCGTGCGCACTCATGCTCGGCGGGGTATACTTCGGTATGACGGACACCTTCGAGCGCTTTGCGGAAATCGAGCCCAAAGACAACGTATTCGTCGAATTTATTCCCGAAGGAGCGCTCCCCATCGCCTTTTTTATCAATGAAAAGCTGCGATTCTCCCCGCCCGAACATTGTGAAATATATCTTCTCAAAGACGGCGTCGCCGTCTTTGCCCGCGACTTCCCGCCCTCCGATTTCTCTTTGCACGTCGTCGCCCAGGAACGCTTTCTCGACAACCTCGTCACCGTATTCCGACAAGGAAGTCTCCAAATCTCCCTGGAAACGTCGAAGGGCTTTTTCGTCGCGCCCTTATCGCCCTGTTTCGAGACCTGCGTCATTCGCAGCGAGAGCGGACTCTTCTTTCTCGAAGGCAAAAACGCCGTCGCCGTATTCACCGCCGCCGGCAAGTGCGTGCTCTTTGAAGAGGTTTTGGAATACAAGGTCGAAAATAATACGCTCACCGCTACCCTGCCCCTCTCCGACAGCCGAAGACGCGTGGCGGAATGCGAATGGGCTTTGACGGAGGACGGCTGTTTCCAGACCTCTTTCAAGATCCGGCAGGAGAGCGGCGCGGAGACGGGAGACGCGTCCTCGGCGACGGACGAACTTTTGCCCTACGCGTTTTTCGAAAGCGTCCTCATCGGCGCGGATTTTTCCGCGATGCTCTGCGAGGAACTCAAAGAAAAGGCGGAACATATCAAAGCGTTTTTAGGGGATTTCGTTTCCGTGACGCTGACGAACGATCCCCATACCTGCGGGCTCGTGCGCAAAAAAAAGGAAAGACTCTACGAAGTCTGTTACTTTACCGCGGAAGTGAAGAACGGAAAAATCGCCGATATCAGAGGATAGGCATTATCCGTTTCTTTCCCGCTCTTCCTCTCCTTTTTTATTTTTACCGCGGTTCTTGCGGTTCGGCGCGGAAAAAAGCCGTTTCCCGACGGACGGGAAACGGCTTTTTTTATATTTTTTAAGGATCCCGCGCACAGCTACGGCGCGGACTCAAAAGAGCTTAATAGCTCTTTACTTTCACCGATTTTACGATGATGGAAGAGGTGGGAACCTGATAGGTCGCCTTTTCCTTGGCGGCGCTCATATAGGGATCGTCCTCGTCTACGGTCATCGAGACCTCCGTCACGAACTTGTCCGCTTCGTCCGCATACTCGTCTTTGATGTATTTCGCGATCGCCTCTTCGAGATCTTTGAGCGTCTCCTCGCTGTCCCCGTCTAACGTGGCGAACGTGCAGTACTGAGTATTCGTTTTCGTATTCGGACTGAGGGAAATATAGAACAGGGAAGTGGCGCTGTTGTATTTATAGGGCCTCGGATCGTAGCCGTCGCCGTCCGCGCGCTTTACGTACACCTGATCCGGGCATTTGCTCTTGGGCGTATAATACATCGTCAAAGAGCCGTAAGTCTCTTTGAGCGGATTGTTTTCCACCTTGAAACCGTTGTCGGAAAATTCCCCGTAAACGGTGTCGGCGGGCTGTTTACGGCCTTCGTCATGCCACGTCGTCTGCGTCAGATTCCAATCCTTTACCGTCTCGAAATAAGGTTTTTCCACGAGTCCGCCGTTTTCGTTCTCGTTCGTGCCCTGGGTATAACCGCCCGTCGTGAGTTTCGAGCCGCTCTGATAATCGTGAATACACAGCCCGTCGTAGTAACCTTTTGCCGCCAGTTCGAGGAAATGCTGGACCGTCGCGGGAGCCGTCTTTCTATACAATTTATATTCGAGCGTGTAGGTTTCGTTGTTAAAGGACAATTTCATTTCCACTTTGGGGTGCGAAGTCGTGCAAGCGGAAAACATCGCCACGGAAGTGAATACGCTCGCGCCGGCAAGCGCCGCGCACATCATTTTTTTCAAAAATTTATTTCCAGTCATCGAATTTCTCCATCAACGGATTTTTATACTTCTCTATTTTACCTTTTATTTTGTTTTCCGTCAAGTACTTTTGCACGATTGCCGTCAATTTTTACAGGAAATCCATAAAATACACAAAAAGGCGGGCGCTTTTAAAAAAGCCGTCCGCAAGGCTTCGGCCGCGGGTGTTTTTCCTTGACCGCGCAGGTCTTTGTTCGACGATACGGCTTCCCGAAATTCCTTTCTTTCCGTGCGGTAATTTTCCGTCCGGCAATTACCCAGGCAAGAACGCCCCCGCTTCTTACCGATCGGGAAGAAGCGCTTCCTTGCGCGCGGCGTCGCCCAGACGCTCTCCGCATTTGACGATCGTCTCGTCGCCGACGAGGGTGTTTTGCAGAAGTTCCGGATCCGGAACCACTCTGCCCGGCTCCGTAAGCAATACGATCGTCGAACCGCCGAACTCGAACCGCCCCTTTTCTTCGCCCCGTTCAAAGCGGCCGGTGGGGTGGTCGTTGACGATCCTTCCCACCATCATCGCCCCCACTTCCACCTGCGTCACGTCGCCGAAGCGGTCGGTATGCAGGACGGTATACTCCCGGCAATTTTCCGTGAATACCCGGCGGCGTTCGAGCGCGATCGGCTGCACGGTGTGCAGCCGGCCTCGTATGAAAACGTTCTCCTCCTGACTGCCGCCGTCGATATAGAAATAGCGGTGATAGTCCTCCACGGTCAAACGAAAGACGAAGCAGAGCCCGCCCGCGTACTTCTCCGCGAGCGATTTGTTTTTTAAGAGCGTTTCCACGCGGTAACGGTAGCCCTTAATCTCGAATTCACTCCCCTCCTCTATGGGAAAAACGGAAAGTTTGCCGTCGCAGGGGGACGGAAACGCCGAAGGCTCGTCCGGGAAAGGACGGAGTTCGGGACGGATATGCCGGGTGAAAAAGGCGTTGAAACTCGGATAGTCCTCCGCCACGTACTGCGTCATATCGATCCCGTGTTTACGGATATATTTCTTAATGAGTCCGCGGGAAAGCCTACTGTCGAGAAATCCGCCGACGAGACGGGACACCGGGCGGCTCGTCAGAAGCCGCAGGATCGGCGCGCCCAGTTTCTTTTCATATAAAAAATGCAGAGACGCCGCAGGACGCAGCGTCTCTTTTTTTAAAACCGGTCTCATAAGGCGAACCGCCTGATCAGCAGCAGGGAAATGAGAATGACGCTCAGCACCGCGATCGTGACCAAAAGCCCCTTCACTCTCAGCTTGGGCATGCGGAAACGGATCACGAACAGAGCCGCGACCGCCAGATAGCACACGCACATGACGATCTGCGGGATCAGGGCGCCTTTGAACATGGTCGCGATCAGATAGAACACGGGCAGAGCCACCGCCACGTTGGTGACGGGGAGCCCTTCGTAGGAAACGCGTTTTCCTTCGTCCCCCTCGCGCACTCTCAGTTCCTCGGTCACGTTGTAGTACGCGAGGCGGATCAGCGCGCAAAGCACGAAGATGCAGAACACGGCGATGAAATACCAGGCGTGCATGCCCATGCCGTAGCCGATCATCACGGGCGCAACGCCGAAGGCGATCAGATCGCTCAGCGAATCGATTTGTTCTCCGAACATTTTATCTTCCTGCGTCCGATTTTTGCGCGTCTGGGCGATGGCGCCGTCAAAGGCGTCGCAAAAGCCGGAAATCAGCAGACAAATCACCCCTCTTCCCGCGTGACCGCCCGCGGAAAAGCAGATCCCCGCGATGCCGGCGATGACGGAAATGTAGGTGAGAAGCACGCCGTAATGATAAAAACCAACCAATTTTTTACTCGTGTTTTTCATTCTCTGTTTTCTCTTCCGATATTTTTTCTTCTATATTTTCTTCCTGCTTTTTTCTCTTCATGACTCGTACGTGATAGGACAGCGTCACCGCGCCGCTCACCGCGATACAGATATAATAGGAAATGACTCTCGTCACCATCATCGCCGCTAAGATGAACGTCGTCTCGAAGCGGAGTCCGTAGATATGCAGATACAGATACTCGAACGCGCCGACGCCGCCCGGCAGAGGCACGGAATTATAGCCGATGAGCACGAACGCCTGCATGGCGAATACGTCGGGAAAAGAAATTTCGGGATTCGCGGCGAGACAGACGAAGCAGGTGACGAGCACCTGGGAAACGCGCTGGGCGATGTTCAACAGCAGCGCCTCGAAAAAGAGCGCGCGGTGTTTCTTGATTTCCAGAAAACTGAGCCGGTACTTCTCCACTTCGTCGGCGAGTTTTTTGCGCCATTTCCCGTCGTTTTTGACGATCTTCATACGCTTTAAAAGGGAGATCAGACCGTTTCCGCATTTGAGCACCGCACCGTGACAGCGCATGCAGGCGATGAAAAACGCCAAAAGTAAAAACTGTGCGACGATTCCCGCGACGACGAGGAATTTGATGAACCCCTCGAACTCGGGAAACATTCTCGGCCGCAGAAGAAACGCGGTCGCGCCGATGACGAGGATCGCGGCCGTATAGGCGATCAGATTGAACACGAGGGTAAAAGTCGTCGCGCCCGGATCGATCCCGTCCTTGACCATATAGTACGCGGAAGCCGGCTGTCCGCCCGACGCCGAAGGCGTGATCGCGGAATAGTAAACGTCCGCGGAGGAATACGCCATCGACGATAGGAGCTTGTTTTTATAGCCCAGACGCCTGCTGATGAGGTGCAGGCTGAATCCCTCGAATCCTATGAATAGGAGCATGCAGATGAAAGCCAGCGCGATCAGGAAAGGATTGCAGCCGAGCACGAAATCCCTGATGTTCTCGTAGTTGAGTTCCCGGTTGCTGCGCAGCAGAATGAAGAGCGTGATTCCCACCAGGACCAGTAGGAACGTAATATTGAGAATCTGTTTTTTGGCCCTTTTGGAAATTTCTTTTTTCATACACCCTTCCTGCGCACGAAAAAAATTTCCGTACCCGTGATTTTATACCGTAATATATATATTATATTTTAACAAATTACATTCCTGCTGTCAAGCTAACAATCGAATATCATAAAAATATATTACAAATTTTGTTGAAAGGCTTAAAAATCGATATGAAACAAAGGATTTTTCAGTTTGTAATCGAGCGAAAAGCTTCGGATTTGACGGAGCGGAGAATCCTGGTAATGAGGCGCGGCGTGAGGCGGGGGAATAACTTATATCCGAGATCCATCAGCCGCGCATCCGCACCGATGATCGCCCGATTTTTGCCTCGTCCGATTGCCTTAATGATCTTATCGGACATACGATCCACGCTCATGCTGAACTTATCGAAAAAATTTTTGCTCTCTTCGTCGAAATTTTGAAACCGGAACACGTCCGTTTGCGTAAACCCGGGGAGGATCACCGCCGCAGGCACGCCTTTTTCGAGAGAAACGCATTCGGTAAACCGCGTCAGCGCCGCTTTGGACGCGCAGTAGGCGGCGACGCCCGCAAAAGGACAGAGCGCCGACGAACTCGCCACGTTGACGATCTTCGGGTGCGCGCTTTCTTTGAGCAGCGGACCGAGCGTTTCCAACGCGTACACGGCGGATAAAAAATTCGTTTTCAGCACCCGTTCCGCGTCCGCCCCCTTTTCGTACGCCGAAAAAGCGGGCAGGATCCCCGCGCAGTTGACGAGCAGATCGGGACGGATCCCCTCCGTCCGCAAAAACGCGGCGAAATCCGTCCACTGTTCTTTTTCGCCCACGTCGAAAAGGCGGTAGGAAAAATCGGCTCGGCGTTCCCCCAGCTCGTCCGCAAAAACGCGGAATTTTTCCTCGCTGCGTCCTACCCCTATGATCCGGCAGCCGTATCTTTGCAGCAATTTTTCGGCAACCGCGCTGCCGATCCCAGACGACGCGCCCGTTACGACCGCCGTCAAGTTTTTTAAATCGTATTTATTCATAACGTGATTATTATAACACATAATCGGTTTTCGGGCAACCGGTTATAAAGGGTTCGGGGAGTTCCGCACACATAAAAAAAGCGTGGCCGTATCCGGCCGCGCTTTTTTGTCGAATTTTGAAAAACTTATTTGAGTTCCGCCGTAGCGCCGTTCTCTTTGAGTTTCGCAACGAGAGCGTCCGCGTCCGCCTTGGGCACGTTTTCTTTGATGACGCCCATCGCTTCGACGGCTTTCTTCGCGTCCGCAAGACCGAGGCCGGTCGCTTCGCGGACAACTTTGATGATAGCGATCTTGTTGGGGCCGATCTCTTTCAAAACGACGTCGAATTCCGTCTTTTCCTCGACCGCGGGAGCAGCTTCCGCCGCGCCTGCACCGGCCGCCGCTGCGGGAGCCGCAGCGCTTACGCCGAATTCCGCTTCCAGAGCTTTTACAAGTTCGTTCAATTCCAGAACGGACATAGCTTTTACTTCTTCAATGAGTTTCTGAACATCCATGGTAATTTTTAATCCTCCGATTTTTTATGATTTTTTGATTTGTCTTAGGCGTTTGCCGTTTCTTTCGCTTTGGCAATGCAATCCAAAACGTAGACAAACTTGGAAATGGACGACTGCAAACAGCCGAGCATCTTCGCGATGAGCACTTCCTTGGAAGGGATCGCCGCAAGCTCTTTGACCGCGTTCTTGTCGAGATACGCCTTATCGAGATACGCGCACTTGGGAACGATTTTGTCCGTCAAAGCGGGATTTTCCTTGACCGCTTTGGCAAAGATCGCCGCGCCCGTCGTCTCGTCCGAGCAGAACACCGTCGCCGTAGCGCCGTTCAGATCCTTGTCGAAATCGGTGACGCCGAGTTCGTTGAAGGCTTTTCTCACAAGGGTATTCTTATAAACCTTGTATTCGCACTTCGCTTCCTTGAACTTGTTCCTCAAAGCGGTGACTTCGAGAACGCTGAGCTTGTTGTAATCGGCAAGAACCACCGATCTGCTCGCCTCGATCTTCGCTTTGATCTCTTCGACGATCTGTTTTTTAGCCTCTAAATTCGCTGACATGAATACCTCCTTTAAGCGGATTTTCCGCCCGACATTAAAAAATGCCCTATGCCGCGCGGCACAGGGACAGTTGACGCTCTGACGTTTCAGAGGCGCTATCTATCTCTATTGCCTGAGCGAGCGGTTTCCCATCGAACCTTTACGGTACTCGCCTTCTGCGGCTTTCGATTTTTTTTACTTGTCCATTATAACATCTTCGCCGAAGGCAGTCAATCGTTTTTCACCGCCTCCGGCAAAAATATTTTCCGTTTTTACGAAAATCAACCTCTGACTACGACTTTGACGCCGGGGCCCATCGTGGAAGCGAGCGTTACGCTCTTGATATATTGACCTTTCGCCGTAGCGGGTTTCGCCTTGACGATCGCGTCCATCAGCGCGGTGTAGTTCTCGACGAGCTTTTCTTTGCCGAAGCTCTTTTTTCCGATGGGGCAGTGAATGATCGCCGTCTTGTCGAGTCTGTATTCGACTTTACCGGCCTTCACTTCCTTGATCGCCTTCTCGACGTCCATCGTGACGGTGCCCGACTTGGGATTGGGCATCAGGCCCTTGGGGCCGAGCACTCTGCCGATACGTCCGACCATACCCATCATATCGGGGGTGGTGATCATGACGTCGAAATCGAACCAGCCGCCCTGGATCTTGGCGATGAGTTCTTCCGCGCCCACATACTCGGCGCCGGCCGCGAGAGCGGCGTCCGCCTTCGCGCCTTTGGCGATGACGAGCACGCGCTTGGTCTTACCCGTACCGTTGGGAAGGACGAGCACGCCGCGGACCTGCTGATCCGCCTGGCGGGGATCGACGCCGAGACGGACGTGGAGTTCCACCGTCTCGTCGAATTTGGCTTTCGCCGTTTCCAGCATCACGGCGACCGCTTCGCCCGCTTCGTATTGCTTCGTCAGATCGAAAGCCTTTACGCTTTCAGCATATTTTTTTCCGTGTTTCATTTTTTAATCCTCCTTGTGGTCGATGACGAGATTTCTCTCTGCCACATTCTCCTTGAAATTAGTCCTCGACCGTGACGCCCATGCTGCGAGCGGTGCCCGCAACCATGCTCATCGCGCTTTCGAGACTGGTGCAGTTGAGATCGGGAAGCTTCGTCTTGGCGATCTCCTCGACCTGCGCCTTCGTGAGCTTGCCCACCTTGACGGAATTGGGCTTCGCGCTGGCGGTTTCAAGTCCGAGCGCCTTCTTGATCAGAACGGGCGCGGGGGGCGTTTTCAAGATGAACGTGAAGGAACGATCCTGATAGATCGTCACGACGACGGGAATGATGAGTCCCGCTTTGTCGGCGGTTTTCGCGTTGAATTCTTTCGTGAATCCCGGCAGGTTGATACCGAAGGGACCGAGCGTGGAGCCTACGGGGGGAGCCGGGGTTGCTTTACCTGCGGGAAGCTGTAATTTTACGACCGCAGTAATCTTTTTTGCCATAACTAAATCCTCCTATCGTGGTATTGACAAGGTACCCTGAAAAAATTTGATACCTCTCCCACTTATTAACAAACTCATATCGGCCGCTTTGGGCGCTTGTCCTTGCATAAACGAGGAAAGAGCTCTGGCCGGATTTATCGGAACCGGCGCGCAAAAAAGCGTTCTTCTCCCGAAGGACAGGAACTTTTTCGCCCGCCTGTTTCGCCCGCTTCCTTATTCCTCGGAATCCGAACCGGATTCGGGAAGGGGCGCGTCCACTTTTTTAATCTGGATATATTCCACTTCGACGTCGGTGTTGCGGCCGAACATACTCGTGGAGATTTTCGCTTTCTGCGCGGTATTGTTGAGCTCTTTGACCGTACCGAAAAAGCCCTTCAAAGGCCCGTCCTCGATGGAAACGGTGTCGCCCACCTCGAAATCGGCGTCCGAAACGAACTCTTCGAGACGCATTTTGCGGATTTCCTCCTCCTTCATGGGGATAGGACGCCCCTGCGGACCGCAGAAACCCGTTACGCCGCGCGTACTGGTGACGTAATACCATATCTGGTTGGTATAGATCATCTTGATGAAGACGTAGCAGGGAAGAAGTTTTCTTTCCACGACCTTGCGCTTGCCGTTCTTCTCCTCGATGACCTGTTCCATAGGAATTTTTAAATCGACGATATAATCGCCCAGATTGTTGTTTTCAATCAGCTTTTCCAGGCTGTCCTTCACCATCGCTTCGTAACCGGAGTAGGTGTGCAGGATATACCATTTAGGCTGTTCAGTCTCTGCCATAATCCCCTCCCGTTTACGGAATCAGCTTCAAAAGAAGCCCTAAAAGGGCGTCTACCCCCGTAACGACAGCCAAAAATACAAAGACGATGACAAGGACCACGCCCGTCGTTTTCAAAGCGGTGGGGAAAGAAGGCCAGGTGACTCTTTTCAGTTCGGAAAAGGTCTCCTTGAACTTCGCGCCCACACGGCGAAACCAATTCGGTTTTTTGTTTTTTGTTTTTGTTGCGTTTGCCATTGTTTACCTCTGTGCTTCCTGCGCGCTGTCTGCCCCTTTCAGGTTAGGGCGCGCGATCGGCGGGATTATTTGGATTCTTTATGCTCGGTGTGTTTCTTGCAGAACGGACAGTACTTTTTCAAAATAAGTCTGTCGGGATCGTTCTTCTTGTTTTTAATGCTGTCATAATTTCTATGCTTGCATTCCGTGCATTCGAATGTAATTTTGGCTCTTGCCGTTTTTGTTGCCATATCGAAAACTCCATACAAAAAAATTACACCCCTCTTAGGTGCGTAAACAAAGTTTATCACACTTTGAGGGGCTTGTCAATCCTTTTTACGGTCTTTTTTACAAATTTTTTATAATTTTTCGGCTCGCTTTAAAAATCCCGCATATCGCGGCTACGCCGGCACTAAAAAGAACAAGGAAACTTGCACCGCCCTTTTCTTTTTCATTTACTTTTTCAAAACGAACCAAAGCCCTTCGTCAAATTTCATTTTCAGATTCGTTTTATCGCAGCTGATCGTCTGTTCTTCTCCCGCGAGCGTGAGAACGATTGTATCCTTCTCATCAGCTTCCGCCCAGGTCCCATTCAAATCGAAGATATCCTGTACGGAGAGAACAGCGCTGCCGTCTTCGTTGAGTTGAAGCTTCACATACTTCTCGGAGAGCGTAATTCCTTCGGAGACGTCCCCGATTTTCAATTCCGTCGACGCACTTTCGGATTCTACAATCATCGATTGGAATCTATACGTGCCTGCATACGCGTCCGGATCGTTCTCATTCGGATCGTTCTCTTCCGGATCACTGCCGCTGGAAACGAGCACGATTACAACTCCTTCCGACTCTATTTCCACCGTCTTTCCGTCACACTTCATCGTCATCGAATCGCCTTCAATCGTAACGACGATTGTGTTCTTTTCCGGAGGCGTCCAAGTCCCTGTCGTTGAATTACCGCTTACCGTAAAAGTCGCGCTGTCGTCCTCTTTGAGTTCGAGGATTATAAAATCTTCTTTAAAAGTAATTCCTCCATAGCTTTCCCCGACTTTCACCTCTATCGGCTTTCCCTCCGATTCTGTTCTCAGCAATTGAAATTTGTATCTTCCCGTATACATATTTTTCTCTTCGGATTCTTCTTTGCTTTCCGAATCGCTGCCGGTAGAATCGTCCGCTTTCTCGTTGGAAACAAGCATCAGTGTGATTCCTTCCATCTCTATCTCCACCGTCTTTCCGTCACAGCTCATCGTCATAGGATCGCCTGCGATCGTAACGACGATCGTATTCTTCTCTTTCGCGGG
The DNA here is from genome assembly GCA_048465415.1 of Candidatus Scatosoma sp. Classification (GTDB taxonomy): domain Bacteria; phylum Bacillota; class Clostridia; order Christensenellales; family Borkfalkiaceae; genus Scatosoma. The sequence goes on along the minus strand of DBFWLO010000008.1, from coordinate 122,051 downwards.
CTTCCACGTTCCCTTTCCCTTATCGCTATTATCGACGAGCACCATAGTCGCGCTGCCGTCCGCATTGAGTTCGAGGATCGCGTAATCTTCGGTAAGAGATTTTCCTCCATAGTTGTCCCCGACTTTTACCTCTATCGTTTCTTCCCCGACTTTCATTTTTAACGATTGAAATTTATATGTACCTGCATACTTTTTATAGTTATTCCCCCCCCCCGCAGGAAGCCAAACAAAACAGGCCTATTATAAACGCAAGCATGGCTGTCAAAGTCAGTTTGAATTTTTTCATTACGCTACTCCTTGTTAGATTCTTTATCTTTTAGTATACTCTCTCTCTCATTTTTTGTCAATAAATTTTTAAAAATATTTTTTTTCTTCCGTGCTATTTTCTCTCTTTCTTCACAGCCCGTAGCTTTGCGCGAGCTTTTTAAAGAGCGGCAGTGCGCGCTCTATCTGCTCCGTCCCGACGCAGTAGGCGATGCGCACGTACCCCGGGCAGCCGAAATCGTCCCCCGCCACCAGCAATAACTCATACTCCTTCGCGCGGGCGCAAAACGCGTTCGCGTCCGGTTCCGGAGAACGCACAAAAAGATAAAACGCGCCGTCGGGATACACACACTCAAACCCGCAGTCCGTGAGTCCCCGATATAAAATATCCCGGTTGCGTTTATAGACGCTCAGATCGGCCGTTTTGCCGTCACATTCGGCCGCTACGCGCTGAAAGAGGGCGGGGGCGCATACGAACCCGAGCGCGCGTCCCGCGCCGCATACGGCCGCATACAGGGCCTTAGAATCAAACGCCCGGGGACTCACAGCGACATAGCCGATCCGTTCGCCCGGCAGGGACAGAGATTTTGAGTAGGAGTAGCAGACCAGCGTGTCGGCATAATAATTGACGAGATAGGGTACGACGGTCTTTTCGTCGTAAACGAGTTCGCGGTAGGGCTCGTCGGAAAGGAGATAGACGGGCCGGCCGTACTCGGCGGATTTTTTCTCCAAAAGCGCCGTCAGTTTTTTCACCGTCTCTTCGCCGTAGACCACGCCGGAGGGATTGTTGGGCGAATTGACGATGATCGCTTTCACGGCGGGATTCATCGCCCGTTCGAGCGCGGCGAGATCGGGCTGAAAAGTCTTTTCCTCGCAAGGCAGCGCAGTGAATTTCGCGCCCGCGCCCTCCACAAACACTTTATATTCGGCAAAATAGGGCGCAAAGGCGATAAACTCGTCGCCGGGACAAGCCAGCGCGTGAATCGCGATCGTGAGACAGGCCGCCGCCCCGCAGGTCATATAGAGGTCGTCTCCCGTCAGCCCCGCCGCAAAACGCGCGTTGAGATTCGCGGCGATCTTGTCACGGCACCCTTTGTCCCCCTGCGCGGAGGTATAGCCGTGCAGCTCTACGGAAGGCGTTTCGCGGACGAGCCGGACGATCGCCTCGTTGACGCAGTCGGGCGCGGGGACGCTGGGATTGCCGATGGAAAAATCAAAGACGTTTTCTTCGCCGATCTCCGCGCCCCGTTTTTTGGCGTACTCGAAAATTTCGCGTATCGCCGAACGCTTACTGCCCAACTCGCACATTTTCTCGTTGATCATCTGTCCCTTCTCCGTTTCTTAATTTTCCTTTTTTCAATTATACTTCTATTTTTCCCCTCTGTCAAGCGCTTCCGGCGGCGTCTTGTTCTCCGCAAAGCCCCGTCCCCAAAAGAAAATGCGATTGGTCTCCGAACCCGACCGGCTCCCAGCCGCCGACGCCGTATTCTTCCGACGCGGCGAGCATCTCCCCGTCGGCAAAGAAACGCGCCGTCCGACGAAGCGCTCTGCCTACCTGCCGCTCGATTTCATAGGCGAAAGCGAGCTGTTTAACCTCCTCCTCATCAAACAAGCCGCTGTGCCAAAAATAATAAATATCCGCCAATCTACAAATTTCGAAAGTCCCCTCCTCTCTTTCCCCGGCCGCATCCAAAAGGAGACGGATCATAAACAACTCTTCCCGCGCCGCATAGAGAGAAAACCGGCCGCGGTATTTCCACCTGCTTTCCAGAAATTCGCCCGCCAGCTCCCCGCCGCCCTCCGCCGCGCCGACGAGCGAGGAACGGAGTTCGATCTTTATGAACGGTACTTCCGCATTGTTTGTCCGTCGAAGAAAAGACGCGCTGCTTTCCCCCTCTTCTCTTTCCATAAACCTCATTTCCCGGAGTATCTGCGCGGCCGCGCTCCTATCCTCCCGCCGCACGAAGATCTCCACGTCTTCCGCGACGCGTTCCCCCGGCGCGTAAAAAGCGCCCCCGCGCCTGCCCATGACGTTGGACAAAACGCTTTCTCCCGAAAATACGTGTTCCACATTCTCCGCCATCAGCTCCTCGGAAACGTCCTCGATCCATTTGCGCAAAAAATCGCCGCGGCGAACCTGCGCCGCCCAAAGCTCCGTCAGCACCCGTTCCACTTTCGCCGGAATAGCCAACCGCAGTTTTTTGGCGCGGCTGTAAAAAAGCCCCGCCGTCCGATGACAGGCCAAAAATCCCAGCGTCTCTAACCATTCCGCCCTCCCCTGCGGCACTTCCCCTTTCCACACGCTCACGACGTATTCCAGACTTTTCCCCCTCATTTTTCATCCTCCTCTTTTATTGGTTTTCATTTGAATTCCAATTTTATTGAATCATCGTCTCTATTATAATCTAATTTTATTGAATTGTCAAGTATGTTTTACCAATTTTATTGAAATTTATTTTGAAATATTTGATTATATTTGATCGGATATCATTTTCGAGTGGAAAACCGCACAAAAACGGATAGAACAAGAGGGGCAAAGAAAAAGCGCGTCGATTGCTCAACGCGCTTTTATTCGTTTTAACGTACGGGATTATTTGCTTTTCTTTTCCTTGATCGCGGCCTGCGCAGCGGCGAGGCGGGCGATGGGAACGCGGTAAGGCGAGCAGGAAACGTAGGTGAGGCCGATCTTGTGGCAGAATTCCACGGAGGAAGGATCGCCGCCGTGTTCGCCGCAGATGCCGCAGGACATGCCGGGACGAGTCTTACGGCCAAGCTCCACCGCCATCTCCATCAGTTTGCCGACGCCGATCGTGTCGAGACGAGCGAACGGATCGGATTCGTAGATCTTGTTCTGATAGTACGCGGGCAGGAACTTGCCGGCGTCGTCGCGCGAGAAGCCGAAGGTCATCTGCGTCAGATCGTTGGTGCCGAAGCAGAAGAATTCCGCTTCCTTGGCGATCTCGTCAGCCGTGAGCGCCGCTCTGGGGATCTCGATCATCGTGCCGACTTCGTATTTAAGGTCGACGTTGGCCGTCTTGATGACCTCGTCGGCCGTCTTGACGACTATGTCCTTGACGAATTTCATTTCTTTGACTTCGCCCGTCAGAGGGATCATAATTTCGGGAACGATGTTCCAATCGGGGTGCTTTTTCTTGACGCTGATCGCGGCCTTGATGACGGCTTTCGTCTGCATCACCGCGATTTCGGGATAGGTGACCGTCAAACGGCAGCCTCTGTGCCCCATCATCGGGTTGAATTCGTGCAGATCGGCGATGAGCTGTTTGATCTGGGCGACCGTCTTGCCCTGCGTCTTCGCGAGCGCCGCGATATCCGCTTCGTCCGTGGGAACGAACTCGTGAAGGGGAGGATCGAGGAAACGAATGGTCACGGGATAGCCGCCGAGCGCTTCAAAGAGACCTTCGAAGTCCGCCTGCTGCATGGGCTCGATCTTCGCGAGCGCCGCTTCTCTCTCTTCCACCGTATCCGAGCAGATCATTTCGCGGAACGCGCCGATTCTTTCCGGCTCGAAGAACATGTGCTCGGTGCGGCAAAGGCCGATGCCCTGCGCGCCGAACGCCGCCGCCTGCTTCGCGTCCTTAGGCGTATCCGCGTTGGTACGCACGCCGAGTCTCTTATATTTATCCGCAAGCTGCATGATTCTTCCGAAGTAGCCGCTGGACGTGTCCGCCGCCACGGTGGGAATCGCTTCGCCGTAGATGTTTCCCGTGGAACCGTCGAGGGAAATGATATCGCCTTCTTTATACACTTTGCCTTTCAGGGTGAACTGCTTATTCGCCTCGTCCATCTTGATGTCGCCGCAGCCGGAAACGCAGCAGGTGCCCATACCGCGGGCCACGACGGCCGCGTGGGAAGTCATACCGCCGCGGACGGTGAGGATACCCTGGGCATAGTGCATGCCCTCGATGTCTTCGGGAGAGGTTTCGAGTCTGACGAGCACGACTTTTTTGCCCTTTTTGCCCTGTTCTACGGCGTCTTCCGCCGTGAAGACGATCTCGCCGCAGGCGGCGCCGGGAGACGCGGGAAGCGCGGAACCGATCGGAGTCGCGGCTTTTAAAGCCTTCGCGTCGAACTGCGGGTGCAGAAGCGCGTCGAGCGTTTTCGGATCGATCTGCATCAGCGCTTCCTCTTCCGTGATCATGCCTTCGTCGATGAGGTCGCAGGCGATCTTGATAGCGGCCTGCGCCGTACGCTTGCCGTTACGGGTTTGAAGCATATAAAGCTTCTTGTCCTCGATCGTGAATTCCATATCCTGCATATCGCGGTAATGCTGTTCCAGCGTATTGCAGATCTTTTTGAACTGTTCGAACACTTCGGGCATCACTTCGGCCATCTTGGCTATGGGCATCGGGGTGCGCACGCCGGCCACGACGTCTTCGCCCTGTGCGTTCATCAGGAATTCGCCCATCAGCTTCTTTTCGCCCGTAGCGGGATCGCGCGTGAACGCAACGCCCGTGCCGGAGGTGTCGCCCATGTTGCCGAACGCCATCATCTGGACGTTTACGGCCGTGCCCCAGCTGTAAGGAATGTCGTTCTGCATTCTGTAATAGTTGGCGCGGGGGTTGTCCCAGGAACGGAACACCGCTTTGATCGCGCCGAAAAGCTGTTCTTTGGGATCGTCGGGGAAGCTCTCGCCGATCTTCGCCTTGTACTCGGCTTTGAACTGAGAAGCGAGTTCTTTGAGATCGTCGGCCGTAAGCTCGACGTCCTGCGTGACGCCCTTCTTCTCTTTCATTTCGTCGATGAGCTGCTCGAAATATTTCTTGCCGACTTCCATAACGACGTCGGAATACATCTGAATGAATCTTCTGTAACAATCCCACGCCCAACGGGGATTGCCGGATTTTTTCGCGATGACTTCCACGACTGTCTCGTTGAGGCCGAGGTTTAAAATCGTGTCCATCATACCGGGCATGGACGCTCTCGCGCCCGAACGGACGGAAACGAGAAGAGGATTTTCGAGATCGCCGAACTTCTTGCCCGTGATCTTTTCCATCTTTTCGATATAGGCGAGAATTTCCGCCTGGATATCGGGATTGATCTGTCTGCCGTCGTCATAGTACTGCGTGCACGCTTCCGTGGAAATGGTGAAACCCTGAGGGACGGGAAGTCCAAGCCCCGTCATCTCCGCAAGGTTCGCGCCCTTGCCGCCGAGAAGCTCGCGCATCTTTGCATTACCCTCTGTAAAAAGGTAGCAATACTTTTTTGCCATAATTGATTCTTTCCTCCATTTGAGATTATTAACTTATTATTAAAAATTTCTGCCGTTTACTTTTTTCGGCCTCGTTTCAGTCATCTTCTATTCTAATATAAATCGCGAGAAATATCAAGCCTTTCGCGGGAAGTTTTTCGGATTTTTTCGCTTTTTTATCAAATATTTTTGTTTTTTCAAACATTCTCTTCCGCAGACGAAAGAAGCCGCGGACGGAGATCCGGAAGATTTTTCTCCCCCGGGTTCCGCCGCGGATCCGCGTTATTTACAACCTTTACAACAGATTGAAGAAGGCTTTGCCGCCGGAAAGCAGCGCTTCGTCGAGCTGCCATTCGCCGTCCTTCTCCATGAGCCCGAAGGAACATTCCTTCGCCGCTTCAAACACGTCGTCCTCGTCGTAGCCGATGAAGTTATCCGACATCGTTTCGAGAAGCTCCCTGGCTTCGGGCGTGAAATGCGACGTAGTGATAAAAATGCCCCGGCTGTGGCGTTTGCCCTCCTTCGCCTGCCGGCACGCCACCGCGCCGATGAATTGCTGCAACAGCGTTTCGCCTACCACCCACTTGTCCAGATCCCCTTTGGAGGGATCCCAGTTCTTCGACTGTATGTAGATGGTTTCGCGGAATCCGAACTTATCCGTAAGCTCGATTTCGCCGTCTATACCGCCGTCCCGTTCTCCGCCCGATACGCGCATGCCCTCTAATCTTCTGCCGTTTCTCAGGGAATACCTTTCGAGCAGGTATACGGAGTAATATTCGAAATAATCGCCGCCGAGCGAGCGCAGCCGTTTCAAAAATTCCGCTTTCAAAACTCCTTCCGGCGTTTCCGGCAAAGCCGCCGCCGTTCTGCCGCGGCCGCGATGTCCGCCCCGGCGTCCGTTCGACGCGCCGCCGACGCTCCCCTGGCCGCCCTCTGCGGGCTTTAACGCCTGTTCCGTCTGCGCTTTCGCGCGGCTCGGCTGAGCGGACTGCGTCGGTTGTACCGCGGGCGCCGACTGCTTCAAAACGGAAGCCTGCGCCGCCGGCTGACGGAGTTTATCCGTAGTCGCGTTACTGACGTTTGCTCCCGGTTTCGCCGCCGCGATATTGCCGCTTCGGACAGGGCCCGCGTTCGCGCCGCCCGACTGCGTTTCGCCCGCACGGGCGGGTTCTTTTTCTTTCAGCGCCTGCGCCGTGCCGCGGGAAGGCTGGGAAATTCCGTTTCCGCTCGCGGAAGCGGACGCCGGTTTCGCCGCCGCGTTGCCGAGAAAAGCAAACTCGGGCAAAACCGTCTTTTTCGGTTCCCGCGCGTTGAGGGCGGCGGAAAGGACGTTTTCCTCCCGCTTTTGCTCCGCGGGCGCCGCCTCGGAAGCGACAGGCTTATCGGCGGCAGTCGCCGAGACGGGTTTGTCCGCGGCCGCCGCAGACGGCGTTGCGGACACCACAGGCTTCGTTTCGCGGCTTGCGGGAACGACCGCCGCAGGCGCGGGCTGCTGGGGGGCGGGGGCGGGCGACGGGGCGACGATTTTTTCCGCGATAAACGGTTTTTTGTCGGCCGCCGTTTCTTTTTTACCCGCATTTTGGTCTTTTTTTCCGCCCAGCAGGAGCGTCATGTCGAATACGGGAGCCACTTTCGCTTCCGGCTTTACCGTCAAGGCGTTCTCTTTCTTTTCCTTGTATTCCGGTTCGGCGGGTTTCTCCGCGGTCTTTTCCGTCGTTTTTTCGTTTACGGCAGGGTTAACGACTTCTGTTTTCTTATCGCTCGTCTCAGCCCCGGGCGTTTCATTTTCCGTTTTCACAGGCTCTTCCGACGTCGCTTCTTTCGATAAATCGAACAGGGTTTGCTCGGGCAGGGGCGCTTTTACCGGTTCCTTAGGTTCGGCGGGTTCGGGGCGCACTTCTTCGGGCGCGCCCGGCATCAAAAGCTGGACCGCCTTCGGTTTTCGGCCCCGTCTTTTTGGGGCCACACCTTCGAGGACTTTCGTTTCCTCCGCCGTATTTTCTTCCGTTTTGGTTTTTCTGACGCGCTTTTTCGCCGCGGGCTTTTCTGCCGCGGGGGCAGGGACCGACTTTTCCGGCGCGGGTGTCTCCGCCGCTTTTTCGACAAGGGTTTCTTCCGGCTTTAACGCGGCTTTCGCGACTTTCGCCGCGGCGCGTTTTTTGGGCGCGGCGGGCGCTTTTTCCGGCTTCTTCTCTTCGGTCTTTTCTTCTTTCTTCGCCGCGGGTTCCGCTTTTTTCGCGGGCGCTTTCCTGGTTTTAGACGTCGGTTTCTTTTCGGCCCCGGGCTTGGCTTCCGCTGTCGCCGCCGAAGGCGCCGAAGACTGCGCGGCCGGCTCTGATTTCTTTTCTTCGCTTGCCGGCGCGAACGCTTTATCTTCCGTCTTTTTCCCGTCGGAACGAATCAACGAGCAGGTGCCCGCCTCAAAACGCATTTCGCCGCCGTCCTCCATGAGACTCAGCACCGAACCGATCTTTCCTTTGAGATCGTTGGCGTCGGGCGTTTCGCCAGGATAGCGTTCCTCGTAAATCTTTGCGGACGCTTCCAGAATTTCGTTCCATTTATATGTTCTGTCTTGCAGTAATTCGCGGAGGATATTTTTCATCCTGTTCGCTTTTTCGGCTCTCGTAACCATAGGTCTTTCCTGTTCCTTTGTTTGTTTTTGTGTGTTTTCGTTGTTTTTGTTTCCCATAAAACCCGTTATCCGCGGCGGGGCGCCGCTTTGTTATGTTCCCCGTTTTTCCGTCTTTTTCCTGCGGCAGACTGCGCCGAACAGCCCGCTTTTCTATTCGTAAAGACGGATAAATTCGCCGAAGCACGGATACTCTTCCTCCGTCTTTTCGGCAAGGTATGTTTTCATCAGCCGCAGGGCGCGCTTCCGCCCGCCGGACGTTTTCTCTTCCGCATAGGTCAGCCCCGCGCATTTGCGCAAGGTTTCGTAAGTAGCTTCGCTGGCGCGAACGCCCGAAGCGCAGGACGAACAAGTGAAGTAACCCGCCTCGAAATCGAAATATACTTCCCCTTTCACCTCGCCGCCGCATACGCCGCAATCGTCTAAATCGAGCATATAGCCCGATTCGTGAAGAGCGGTGAGACAAAAGGACAAGAGTATCTCCGCCGCGTCGCCTTCGGTGAGACTGAAATTTTTCAGCGCTTCCACCGCCGCGATAAAGAGCGCTTCGCTCTCCCCGTCCTCGACCAGCAGCGCGTTGCAGATTTCGAGCACCGAGCACGCCGCGTAATAACGCACGATGTCGGTGCGCAGGGAAAAGAAGCCGTCGTAGAGATAGGCGGAGATCACCGTGTGTCTGCCGCTTTTTTCCGCCAATACGTACTCTGCGAAACAGAAGGGCTGGGCGGCGAAGGAGAGCTTCGCTTTCGCTTTCCTCACGCCGCGAATTCCCGCCGTCAGTTTGCCGCGCGAGGGCGTGAACAAAGTGAGCAGCTTGTCGTTTTCCTTATAATCCGTCGCCCGCAGGACCAGCGCGTCCGTTTTGAACTCCATTGATCTTCCCTCGCCTTCCCGGTCGTTCCGCTTTCTCTCTTAAAACTTTTTGGAATTTTTCAGCTCGTGATAAAGCATGTAATAACTGATATTCCCCGTCTTTTCAAACATTTCCCAAGCCAGACGCGAAGCGCCGTTGTCGTCTTTTCCGCGATGCATACATGATTCCTCCCCGCGGGGGATTCCCCCGTACTTAGAGTGCGGAGAAGGAAGGCTTTTTATACAGCGCGGCGGGGCAGGGCTGAGACGACGAAGTTATCGGTTACTACGCAGATCCTCGTAGCCGTACTCTTTGAGAAGGCCAGGCTTGTCCCGCCAGTCCTCCTTGACTTTGACGAACGTCGTCAAAAAGACTTTGGCGCCGAGAAATTTCTCCATGTCCTGGCGGGCAAAGGAGGACACCTCTTTGATCGCGCGCCCCTGTTTGCCGATGAGAATGGCTTTATGGCCGGGCTTTTCGCAGACGATGTCGAGGTTGACTTCGTACACGCCGTTTTCGCCGAGACGGAAGGTGTTGATGACGACCGCGATGCCGTGAGGAATTTCTTTATCGAATTTGAGCAATATTTTTTCGCGCATGATTTCGGCGATCATAAAGCGCTCGCTCTTATCCGATACGACTTCCTCCGTGAAAATTTTTTCTCCCTCCGGCATATTCCCGGCGAGAAATTCTTCCAGCTTCGCGACGTTCTTTCCCTTCCGCGCCGAGACGGGGAATACGTCGAGGTCGATTCCCGAGTCGGCGAACTTCGCCATGTCGAGAGGAATATTTTCCTTCGGCATGATGTCGATCTTCGTATACGCGACGGCCATCGGGAGTCCCAGCGCTTTATATTTTCCAATCAGCGCAAAGTCTTCCTCCCGCACTCCTTCGTGTCCGTCCAGCACATAGAGCAGGAAGTCCACGCCCTTGGCGCTCGTGTCCGTCGTCCGCATCATCATATCCGTCAGCGCGTTATGCGCCTTATAGATGCCAGGCGTGTCCACAAACACGATCTGGTAGTCCTCCTTCGTCAGCACGCCGAGGATCCTGTCCCGCGTCGTCTGGGGCTTGGGCGATACGATCGAGACCTTCTCGCCCACCATTACGTTTATCAAAGTGCTTTTTCCGGCATTCGCTCTGCCGATGACCGCTACGTATCCGCTTCTCATGTTTTTCCTTATGTCCGTTAAATTTTTCCGTCCCGGTTCACTCGTCCCGCGTGAGACCGAGTTTTTTCAGAACGCTTTCCTCTCGTTCCCGCATCTCCGCCCGTTCCCCGTCCGTCATGTGGTCGTAACCGAGACAGTGCATGACGCCGTGTACGAGAAGATAATGCAGTTCCCGGTTGTAAGAATGTCCGTATTCCTCCGCCTGTTCCCGAGCGCGGCTAGTGCATACCGCCACCGAACCTATGAACAGGTTGCCCTCGTCGTCGATATCCGCGGCATAGTCCGCTTTTTTGAGCGGTTCGCCCTTAATCCCTTCGAGAGAGGGAAAACTCAGAACGTCCGTCACTTTATCGACGCCGCGAAGCTCGCGGTTCAAACGGCGGATCTCCTCTTCGTCCGTAAACACGAACTCCGCCGCCAGCGGCACGTCCGACTCCGCGAGTCCGCCCAGCGCCTCTTCGAGCGCCTTCACGTCCGCGGCCGGAAATTCCCCGCTCTCGCAATAAATGCGGAAATTATCCTTCATTGATTTTCACCCGTCGTCTTGCCGTCCGTATGCTTATACTTGATCGAAGGGTATTTCACGCGGTGGTGATAGACTCCCGTCAGCGTGCTCACGAGCGTGCGGCGAATGATCGTCAGATCCGCCATCGTGACGTTGCAGTCGGAGAACTGTTCGAGGTCCATGCGTTCCTCGATGATCGCGCGGATCGCCTTTTCCACTTCCTCCGGCGTACGTTTCTGCATGGAGCGCACCACCGCTTCCGACGCGTCGGCGATCATGACGATCGCCGCGATCTTCGTTTTTGGTTTGGGCCCGGGATAAGAGAAATCCTCGATGTTGAGCTCCCCGTCCGTCATTTTCAGCGCTTTGGCATAGAAATAGCGAATGGGCATGGTGCCGTGGTGTTGGAGAGCGACGTCCGCGAGGAACTGCGGCAGATGATGCGCGCGGATCAGCTCGTAGCCGTCCTGAGTATGCGAACGGATAATGTCTGCCGAAAGCTCGGGCGTCAGTTCGTCATGCAGATTATATTCGCCCTGGTTTTCCGTGAAGTATTCGGGCTGATGCAGTTTTCCCACGTCGTGATAGAAAGCCGCGGCGCGGGCGTAGTCCACGTCCTCGCCGAGATTCGCCGCGCACGCTTCCGCAAGCTGCGCTACCACCATCGAGTGATTGAAAGTGCCCGGCGCTTCCTCTTTGAGCTTTTTGAGGAGCTTGGCGTCCGAACTCGTCAATTCCCGAAGCCGGAACACCGTGAGACAGTTGAAGAGCGATTCGAAAATCGGCAGCAGCGCGAGGAAGAGCACCGCCGACATGATGCCGCCCAAAAGTCCGTAGCCCATCTGCATGAGCACGCGCTGCAAACCGGTGATTTCCGTGGGAGGCAATGCGCCGCCGCCCGCGAGACCGGATACCTCCAAAAGAAAGATGATGAAATCGACGGGCAGGACGATGACGAGACCGATCCCCACCACCTGAAAGCGCGTCTTTGCTTTATTGCCAAAAAAGATGGCGATCATACCTGCCGTGAACGCGATGATAAAAGATGAATAGACGTTGTTCGCCGTCGCCGTGCCCTCGGCGAAGTTATCGATGATAAACATGAGGATCGCGCAGATCATGTTCATGAAAATAGCGTCCCTGCGCCCGACGAGCACAAATACGAGCAGCGCCGCCAGCGCGACCGGCCGGGCGTAGATATGCACGTACTGCCCGAATAAAAAAGAGACGACGACGCACAGGTCGAGCACCGTGAAAACGAGCGCGATGTTCTTCCCGCTCGTCAGCATGCGCCGATCCTCGAAGAAAAAGTAAAAGTACATGATCCCCACGAGGAGGAAAATGCAAAATACCATGTAGAGGTAGTTAGCGCGGTTATTTTTTATCGTTTCGGAAAAATTCCCGAATTTATCCCAAAGCAGAAGCAGTGCTACGATCAGGAGCACCACAAAGAGGTGGAGCGTAAAGAGAAGCGCGCTCTTCACCGCTTCTTTTCGCGTCCAAATCAATTCGCCTTCCCGTATGTTCATCCTTCGTTTTTCTCCTTCGCAGCTTTCGTTTCCGTCGTCTTACGAGTTTGCTCGGCGTCCGTTTCGTAAGCGCGTATGATCCGCATCACCATCGGGTGCCGGACGATGTCTTTATCCGTGAGCCGGCAGATCCGAATCCCTTCGACGCCTTTTAAAATCTTTATCGCGTGTACGAGACCGCTCGTTTTGCCCTCCGGCAGATCTATCTGCGTCACGTCTCCCGTCACTACCGTCTTGCTGCCCTCGCCCATGCGCGTGAGGAACATTTTCATCTGTTCCTTCGTGGTATTCTGCGCCTCGTCGAGGATAATGAAAGCGTTGGACAAAGTCCTGCCCCGCATATAGGCGAGGGGCGCGACCTCGATGACGCCCTTTTCCATCAGTTTCGTATACGTTTCCATACCGAGCATTTCCTGCAGCGCGTCGTACAGGGGCCGCAGGTAAGGATCCACCTTCGTCTGCAAATCGCCGGGCAGAAAGCCCAGTTTCTCGCCCGCTTCCACGGCGGGGCGGGTGAGAATGATCTTCTCCACCTGTTTGCTCTTGAACGCCGCCACCGCCAGACATACGGCGAGATAGGTCTTGCCCGTGCCCGCCGGCCCCACGCCGAACACCACCGTGTTCTTCTTCACGGCCTCCACGTACTGCTTCTGCCCGACCGTCTTGCATCGGATCTGCTTGCCGCGGGAGGTGACGGCCACTACCCCTTCGAGGATCCCCGCGATGTCGCCGACGCGGCCTTCCTTCGCGAGCTCGATACAGTACACGATACGGCTCTTATCGACGCTTTCGCCCCGCTCCGCAAATTTCAGAAGCGCCGCCAGCACCTCCGCGCCCACCGCCGCTTCTTTTTCCTCGCCTTCGAGCTGGATCTTCACCCCGTCCACATAGGAAACGAGATTGAGCTCGCGCGATAAAAGCGTAAGGTTTTCGTCGAACGTGCCTAAAATGCGGGAAAGCCTGTCCACCGATCCGGTGTCGATTGTTTGTTTGATGACTGCCGTAATAAATTCCTCCGTTTTTCCGGACAGGGCGTCCGCGTTCCCGCTCGGGAACGCGCGGACGAACCGGCTGTCCGGTCAAAAATTGATCGTCTCCGTGACCGTATACACGAGCCTGACGCGGAAACCTCCCTCCGCCTCTTCACAGGATTTCTCCGCGATCTCGCCGTCGATGGCGAGATACGCGGACGCGAAGGCCTCTTCCGCCGTTTCCGCGACCACGATTTCGTCGTACACACAGGAGAGGGTGACGCGCGCGATCGCCGTCACCGGCGTTTGTTCGCCCGTCTCCGAGGTGAGATAGGCTCCCACGAGCGGTTCGCCCGCCTCCACGCTGTCGCCCACGTTTTTGAGAAAGGTACCGCGCAAAACCGCCGCCTGCAAGATCGTGCCCGAATGTTTCGCCGTCATGTCGCCGGTCTGGGGATCGGGTTTGGAAAAAGCGCTGAGGCGCAGTTCCACGCGCACCGTCATGCCCGACTTTTCCACGGAACAATAGCTCACGTCGTCGAAAGAGAGGATCTTTGCCGCGACTTCCTGTTCCTTTCCCCTGGGATAAATCGAGAATTTTCTGATGCCGCTCTCTTCGAGCGCGCATAAGACTTCCCGATGATAGGAGTCCGTGCCCGTGACGTCGATTTTAAATACGAACCGGTTGCATACGAGCGTCGCCGAGAGAAAGAGTATCGCGCCGATAAAGACGCCGAGACGTTTTCTCGACCAGTCGAGCGCCGCCAGCAGACCTTCCGAGCCCGCGCGTTTTGCCGTATAGGGACTGTATACGGATATATTATAACATACATTCGGATAAATTGCAAAAACTTTTTCGGTATCTTTCTTGTTTACACTCAAAAGTATTTGGTTTTTTTTGAGTTTTTTTGCATGATAAACGCAAATTCCCTCTCTTTGCAGTTTGGAGAGGGCGCGTTCGGGCATGATTCCTTCGATGATGATTTTTTCAAGAAGCATTTGATTCGATTTCCGACCTCCTTAAAACTCCCTGAAAAAGGAGAGTGTCCCGCGACGGCGTTTCTAAAAAACTCAGCCGCCGTCCGCGAGCTTTATATCGGTGATTCTGCCCGAAAGTTCCAGATCCCCGTCGCAGTATTTTTCGATGACAAAGCCGCTGCCTTCGATTTCCAGCACGGCGCGGCGAAACCCCAGCACGACGCGGCAGGGAGAAAACTCGCTGACCGTTTTGACGCCCTGGAAATAGCCGCCGCTGCCCGGGAGCACGGTATACCGCGCCCCCGCGAACAGTTCGCCGCCCTCCCCAGCGTTCCATTTTTTCAAGATCTCGTTATATAACCGCATCGGCCGTACCTTTCTTCGTTTTATTCCTTCTATTGTATGCGCCGGCGGTATGAGTTTATGACGGGCGGGGAAAACCGAACCCCGCGGCGCACGGCGAAAACAACTAAAACAGCCGTCTCCTGGGGGAAGGCGGCTCTTTGATTTTTATCCGTTTCATTCTTCGTTGCCGGCGATATGCCGAAGCTCGTCGCGCGTTTTTTCGGGAGAGTCCGTTTTACAAACGAGCGTCAGCGCGTCGCCGCCTTCGATGACGGTGTCGCCTTCGGGGAGGATCTTTTCCTCGCCCCGGGCGATCTCCGTCACGACCGCGCCGGAGGGCCACAGTACGTCGCGCACCGCCCGGCCGTCCGCGATACAGCCGTTTTGCACGGGAATGACGAACAACTCCCGCCGCGCCCGTGCGCGGATCCCGTTTTCCGTCTCGAATAAATCCAGCAGTTTTTCATAAATACTTTCCGTGCGGGACACGTCGCCGATAAAATACCCCACCGACACGCCGAGCACAACGGGCAGGAGCGGCGCGAAACTCCACGTGAGTTCGCACACCATGACCACGCCCGTGATCGGCGCCTTGACGATCGTGGTGAAAAACGCCGCCATACAAATCATCACCATCAGATCCGCGTGCGCCGCGTCCATGCCGAGCGCGATCCAGGCGAGGTTGAGCAGAGCGCCGATACAGGCGCCGATCGCCAGCATGGGGATAAACGCGCCGCAGGGAAGCCCCGCGCCCATATTCACGCCCGTGATCAAAAATTTCAGCGCCGCGACGACGGCGAGCGTGCCCGCGAGCGGGAGTCCGAAGACGCTTTCCGGTCCCGCGGCCCCCGCGCCGCCCGAAGAACCGAGTGACTCGATGAGGCCGTGCCCGCCACCCATCACGTTGACCGTCAGAAGCGAACAGGCGCCGCCGAGCAGTACCGCAAAGAGGATCCGCAAAAAATCCCCCACCCAGGGACGCGGCGGACGGATTTTCGAGAAGGCTTTGCGAAGCAGGAAAACGACGCGGTAAAAAAGTACGCCCAAAAGGCCGCAGACCGCGGCGGAGAGGAACACGTAGCCGTATTCGGAAATCGGCAGTTCGGAAAACCGATAGGTCGAAAAGGCGCTGTGGGGAGAGATCTTCATGGCGGCGCAGAGCGCCGTATGCGCGAGCAGGCCCGCGACGACGGAGGAAAACGCGCAGATAAAGACCTCGGGCGTAAACCGTTTATGCGCTTCCTCGAACGCGAACGCCATGCCCGTCAGGGGCGCGTTGAACGCCACCGCCAGGCCCGTGCAGGCGCCGCCCGTCACCTGATAGCGGCGCACCATCTCGTTTCTTTTGAACATACAAGCCACGCCGTCGCCGCAGGCGGCGCCGATTTCCAGGCTCGGCCCCTCGCTGCCCGCGGAAAGCCCCAGGAAAATACTCAAAAGGCTCGCGGCGAACATCGCCGTCGCCTCCCGATACCACCGGAAATGGAGGATTCCCCGCGTCGCGCCTTCGGTCTGCGGGATACCACTGCCCCGGATCATGGGCACGAGCCGCACCGCCGTGCCGAGAAAAAACGCGCCCAGCGTCAAAACGACGAAGAGCAGCGGTATAAAAACGGGATTTTGCCGGATATAGGCATAGAGATCCCGCGAGATTTCTTCGCCGTAAGAAGCGAACAGGTTATATACGGTGACGACCGAGCCCGCGAACATACCGGTGACAGCGCCCACCGCCACGAGCTGTACGGCGTTGCGGCAGACGCTGCCCTTTCTCTTTTGCACGGCTTTTTTTTCGTTCATACGACCTCCGGGCCGTCGTGCCTTACTGTTTTTTTTCGCGATGAACGCATCTCTGCCCCCCTTCGCCTGAAACGAAACTCAACTGAATTGACTGTTATAAAGGGTATAATAAAATCCGCGTTTTTTCAAAAGTTCCTCATGCCGGCCCTGTTCGACGATATGGCCGGCGTTCATGACGAGAATGGTGTCCGCGCCCCGGATCGTGGAGAGGCGGTGCGCCACCACGAAAGAAGTTCTGCCGCGCATGAGGGTGTTGAACGCGTCGCCGATCTTCATTTCCGTACGCGTATCGATGGAAGAAGTCGCCTCGTCTAAAATCAGCATCGGCGGCAGGCAGAGCATGATCCTCGCGATACACAAAAGCTGTTTCTGCCCCTGCGAAAGACTGCCGCCGTCCTCGGAGAGCACGGTGTCGTAGCCTTCGGGCAGCCGGCTGATAAAGCCGTTGGCGTGAGAAGCTTTCGCCGCCGCGATCATTTCCTCGTCGGTCGCCTCCGGCTTGCCCATTTTAATATTATCCCGCACCGTACCGCTTTTTAACCATGTTTCCTGCAAAACCATACCGTAATGAGAGCGCAACGATTTACGCGTGATATCGCGCACGTCTTCGCCTTCCACTTTGACGCTGCCGGCCGTGACGTCGTAAAAACGCATTAAAAGATTGATGAGCGTCGTTTTGCCGCAGCCGGTGGGCCCGACGATCGCCACCCGCTCGCCCGAATGAACGCGCAGGGAAAAGTCCTCGATCAGCTTTTGCCCGGGCGCGTAGGAAAAGTACACGTTTTCGAGGGATACGTTGCCCTCCGCTTGCTCCAAGACCGCGTTCCCCTCGTCCGAAGGCTGTTCTTCTTCGTCGAGCAATTCAAAGATTCTCGACGCGCAGACAAAGGCGTTTTGGAGCTCCGTCACGACTCCTGAGATCTCGTTGAAGGGTTTCGTGTACTGGTTAGCGTAGGAAAGGAATTTCGTCAGCCCGCCGACCGTGAAGCCGCTGCCCGACGCGATGTCGAAAGCGCCGATCAGCGCCACCAGCGCGTAGACGAGATTGTTGATGAAGCGAGTGGTGGGGTTGGTCAAAGAGGAATAGAAACTCGCGTCGAGAGAAGATTTTTCCAGGCGTTTGTTGATCTCGTCGAATTTTTCCGCGTTCGCCTCCTCGTGGGAAAACGCCTGCACCGTTTTCAGTCCCGCGATCGCCTCTTCGGTGAACGCCGTCTGTTCCGCACGCGTCTCCGACTGTTTTCTGAAAAAGGCGTAGGTATGGGAGGAGATGTATTTCGCGACGAACAAGGAAAGCGGCGTCACGAAAATGACCACGAGCGCGATTTTCCAGTTGGAAATCAGCATAAAGGCGAGCGTGCCGCCGATCGTCATCACGCCCGTAAAGAACTGCGTGAAGCCCATCAGAAGCCCGTCGGCAAACTGGTCGGCGTCGGCGATGATGCGGCTGACCGTCTCGCCGTGCGAATGAGCGTCGAGATATTTGAGAGGCAGCGCGGTGATCTTCGCGAACGCGTCCGCGCGTATGTCGTGCACGACGTGGAAAGTGATGCGGTTATTGAGCACGCTCATCAGCCACTGCGCAACCGCCGTGACTGCCACCGAAACGCCGATCTTGACGAAAATGATTTTGAGTGCGGAGAAATCCACCTGCCCGGGGGCTACGATACAGTCTATGGCGTCGCCCACAAGAATGGGAACATAGAGCGTAAATCCCACGGTCGCCACCGCGAGCACGAGCGTCGAAAGCAGGGAGAACGGGTATCTGCCCACGTAGCGCATCACCTGTTTCATCGTCCCTTTGCGGATCCCGGTCCTTTTCTTAGGAATACGCCTTCTTTTTTTGTTCATGCGCCCACCTCCTTGCCGCCGTCTTCCGCCTTATACTGGGAGTCGTAAATTTCCCGATAGACGGAACAGGTCTTTAACAGCTCCTCGTGCGTACCGATTCCCACGGCTCTGCCCTCGTCGAGGACGACGATCTTATCCGCGCCGTTCATGGCGGAGGTACGCTGGGAGACGACGAACACCGTCGGGGCGTAATCGAGTCCCTTCAAAGCGTGACGGAGCGCCGCGTCCGTCGCGTAATCGAGTGCGGACGCGGAATCGTCGAGAATAAGGACGTCGGGTTTTCTTACCAGCGCGCGGGCGATGGTGAGCCGCTGTTTCTGGCCGCCGGAAAAATTCCGGCCTCCCTGTTCGACGGGCGCGTCGAGCCCGCCCTTCTCCGCGATCACTTTTTCCGCCTGCGCGATCCGCGCCGCCTCCATCAGTTCTTCGTCCGTCGCGTCCGCTTTGCCCCATTGCAGGTTTTCTCGAATCGTGCCTTTAAAGAGCACCGCCCTTTGCGGCACCACGCCGATCCGGGCGCGGAGGTCTTTCACGTCGTATTCCCGCACGTCTTTGCCGGCGAGTCGGACGCTGCCCGAAGCGACGTCGTAAAAATGAGGCAGAAGATTGACGAGCGTCGTCTTACCCGAGCCTGTGCCGCCGATCACGCCCATCGTTTCGCCGCGTTTCAAGCTGAAATCGATATCGCTCAGCGCCATACCGCCCCCGCCCTGATAGCGCATGCTCACGCCGTCGAATTCCACGAACGCACCTTCTTGCCGCGCGTCCGTGCGTTCCGCTCCGGACACGCCTTCCGGAGGAAAAAGTTCGAGGGAGCTTTGCATGCCGAGAACGCTTTCGATACGGCTGCCGCAGGCCGCGGCTTTGGTGACGGTGACGATGAGGTTGGCGAGTTTGATGAGTTCGACGAGGATCTGCGTCATCAGATTATAGAGCGCGAGCACATTGCCCTGCGTAAGCCCGCCCCGATCCACGCGGATCGCGCCCACGTAGATGAGGACGATCACGGCCGCGTTGATCAGCACGTAGGTGAGCGGGTTCATGAGCGCGCTGATGCCGCCGACGAATTTCTGGCTTTTCGTAAGTTCGCCGTTGCGGTCGGCAAACTGACGCTTTTCGTCCTCCTCTTTACAAAAAGCCCGGATCACGCGCGCGCCCGTTAAGTTTTCGCGCGTCGAAAGCAGTACTTTATCCAGTTTGGCCTGGGACTTTTTATAGAGCGGCATACATACGAGCATGACGGCGAATACGACGACGCTCAGCGCGGGAATCGTCACGGCGAATACGGCCGCCGAGGGCGGATCGATGAGAAAGGCCATAATCATCGCGCCGAAGACGATGAACGGCGAGCGCAGAAAGAGCCGGAGCGCCATATTGATGCCCGATTGCAGTTGGTTGACGTCGTTGGTCATACGCGTGAGCATCGCGGACGTACCCAATCGGTCCATGTCCGCGTAGCTCAAAGATTGCAATTTACCAAACAACGCGCGGCGGACTTGGGACGATACGCCCGTCGCCGCTTTGGCGGCGAAATACTGCGCCGTAACCGCGCAGACGAGACCGACGAGACCGAACGCGCCCAAAATCAGGCACATATAGACGATATAGGACTTATTCGCCTCCGGATATGTACCGTCCGAAGCGCGAAGGCCGAGCCCCTTATCGACGATCAGCGAGACGATAAGGGGCACAATCAGCTCGAACGTCGCTTCCAGGAGCTTGAACAAGGGGCCGAGCAGGCTCTGCGCCTTATAGGGTTTGAAATAGGGTAAAATTTTTTTCATGATCCTTCCGTTTGATAACTATTTTCAAAAAGTCGCGTTCCGCGCGGAAACGTTCGCCATATTTTGCGGCTCTTATCATTATAGCACGCAGGACGAAAAAAAGGCAAGAATTTAAGATAAATAAAAAGCGGAAGAAAAGTTGCTTTTCTCCGCTTTTCCGATTCCGACGATTTTTTTCGATCCTTTCGCGTTGGGCGGCGTACCGCCCCGCCGCCGGTTTGTTATTCCGCGAAATGCGCGTATAATTCCTTATAAGCGCGGATTTCGAGCAGTTTTTCTCCCTCTTCCGTAGAGGACAGATCTTCGTTGGCGCGATTCATTCTCAAAGCGTTGACGAACCGATTTGTAAAGATCGCGAATGCGACGAAACACGCCGCGAAGAGCACGCCGCAAACGATGGTGAGCCATACGAACAGCCCGTCGGGGCGAGTCGTGATCCGTAAGCCGAATACGACGGTAAGCACCAGCGACACTAATGTGGGAAGGGCCGTGAGAATAAAACTTTTCTTGGACGAGGAAATACGCTTTTTCAAGATGGCGCGGCGTTTTTCCTGTTTCTTTGCGACCTCTTGGGCAAGCGGCGTCTCTTCTTGGGTAAGCTCTGCTACCCGCGCCGCGAATACGTCTTTATAGAGCGCTTTGATCCGCCCCGTCGCGTCGTCGCCGAGGTCGTTTTCCAGACTTTCAAAACCCGTTTCGAGATATTCCCCCGCCAGAACTTCCGGGTGCGCGAAATCGGAGGTTCTGGCGCGCCAGTAACCGACCGCCGCGTCAGAATCCTCCTCCGCGAGCACGAGCGCCTTTTCAAATTTAAGTTCCGCCGCCTTGAAACTGCCGGAAACGAGAAGTTCTTCGCCCTCTTCGCACAAACGTTTATACGTAGCCTTACGTTCCGCTTCCTCCGCTTCTTTTTTCCTGCGCAGAGCGATCGCCTCTTCGGGCGTCAAATTGACGAGATCCTCGTCGTCCTCTTCGAGATCGGGGAACTCGAACGTCACTTCTTCGCCGCCCTCTTCTTCGGAAAGGCTTTCGATCGTGTCTTTGAGCGCGTCCACAATCAGCGCTTCCTCCGGCTCGCCTCCGGCTTCCGCTTCTTCCTCGGCAGTCGCGCCGAGCTCGTGCGATTCTATGTCCGTTTCCGGCTCCGCCGCTTCTTCGGACTTTTTGCGTTCCTCTTCGGCGAGCTCGTCCGTAACGTCCACGTATCCCTCTTTCGTCTTTTTCAGACGAATCCCTCTCGCGTATTCGTCGTCGATAATTCTTTCTTCCATAGTTGTCTCCTATTTATGGTTACAGTGCTCTCCGTCCAAAGACAGCTCCTGCTCCTCTTCGCTCAATACGAAAGGCGAACGGAAAAGCCCGCGCTTTTGCGACGGGGAAATCGTCCTGACGACATAAGTGCGGAACTTGCCTTTATAGCGGCTCCGCGCCCATTCGCACAGTTCCCGCGTTTCGAACAACGCCGACGCGCAGCTGCCCGAGCCAGTCATCGACGCGCCGAGCGGAGAGAAACTTTCCGCTTCTTCGAGCGCCTTTTTCACGTCCTCGTTGAGTCTCGCCGCAGGGACGTACAGCGCGTTCGTCAAACACCTGCCCACCGCCGCCGTCTCGCCGCGCAAAAACGCTTGGATACATTTTTCCGTAGCGGGTTCGGGAAATTGTATTCCGCCCGCCGCCTCGTCGTATTCCCGATAACACGCGGCCGCGGAAACGGAGGTTTTCGGACAAATTAACAGAAACCAAAGTTCTCCGCCGCCGTTTAGGAAAGTCAAGTCCTCTCCGCGGCCGCGCATACGGCAGAATCCGCCGCGCAGCATATATTTCGTATCGCTGCCGAGCATGTCGGCCAGTTGGCCGAGCGCGTCTTCGTCCTTGACGCCGTAAAGCCGCGCCATACCTTTTAAAACGCCCGCGGCGTCCGCGGAAGAGCCGCCCAAGCCCGCGCCGATCGGTATGTTTTTATATACCGTTATCTCCGCCCCAGAAGTTGAAAATCTCTTCACAAACGCTTCGCCCGCTTTCTGCGCGTTGTTCGCTTCGGGCGGGATCCCCTCGCTGTCCATGCCGTGCATAGTCACGGAAACGAGCTTGTCCTTACGCTTTTTCACGCATACCAGATCGCAAAGATCGACGGAGGCGACGAAGGAATCGAGGAGGTGGTAACCGCCCGCGCTGCCCGTAATGTCGAGCGTCAGATTGACTTTTGCGTAAGACTTGATTTTTACGGTGTTCATGGGCGGATTCCAAACGTGCGGCGAGGAAACTCCCCGCCGCCGAGATTTTCTGGAACTATTGTACCATACTTTTTGCCAAATTTCAAGACTTTAAAGCGTTTTCGGTAATTTTTTTCCGATTTTTCTCAACTTATAGTCTTTTTCTCCGTCCAAGCTCGTTCTCTTTCCCGGTTCGCGCTCAATTTTCCGCCGTTTTCTGGCGGTAAATGAAGATACGCTCTCCTTCTTTGACGGGGTATTTGAGCTCGGGATTGCTCTTTTCCACCTCTTCGGGCGGGCGTTTGAGCTGTTTGGCGATCTCCCAAAGCCCGTCTCCGGCGCGGGGAATAAAGATGGAGATCGCGCTGTCGTTTTCTTTGTAAGCCTCGCCCTCCTCCGTCTCGCAGATATATTCCGCCGTCGTTTCCTTATAGAGTTTGAGCGTGACTTTCAAAGTGGCTTCCGCCTCCGCTTCCCCTTCGCGGCGCTGGCGCACGCTCAGCCCGCACACGGTGGCCTCCGCTTCCGCAATACAGCCTTCCTCGAATTTGACGGGGAACAGGAAGGGCAGCGAGAGCTCCGCGCTCCTGTGCACGCCGTCGGCGTCGCAAAGAAGTACGTCCGCGAACACCGCGCCTTCCGCTTCGCCGCCGTTTTCGCCCTGCCGGCAGGCGATCTCCGCGCGCGGCAGCACGGCCGCTTGCAGCGCCGAGGAATAATCGATGGGCACGGACAGGGACGCCGAACCGCTCACGCGCTCCGTAAAGCGCAGGATATCGCTCAGATATCTGCCTTTTTTGGTTTCCTTTTTATAGCGGATCTCACATTCGGGCGAGAATATATCCTCGCAGGCGGGGATCTCGTCGCGGATATACAGTTCGCAGTCCGCGCTTAAAATAAGCTCCGCGTCGATCTTGCACTTGCCCTTTTCTTCGTCCGTGCCCGCCGTCAGAACCGCCGATTTTACGTGCACGCGCGCCGACGCGGGAAGTTTGGGCATCGACTCGTCGCAGGGGATTTCCAAACGGAAGGGAATCAGCCGCTCGTACGAGCAGAGGGAAAGATCGCTTTTCAAGGCGCAGATATTGAGATTGACTTCGCCGGAAACGGTGATCTGCCCCGCCTCCGCCGTAACGTAGCCCACGCATACGTTTTCGCTGTGCATGAGGATATCGCCTATGTAGTCCGTCTCGAATTCGTCGTCCGTTTCCGCTTCGCCCGATACGCAAACCGTCTTGACGATAGCCTGCGGGCTCTTTTTGGCGACGATTCCCTCGCCGTCGGAGAGATATTCCGCCTGCGCCGTACCGTACACCGCAATTTCCGCGCCGATGATGACGGAGATATACAGTCCCGAGCCTTCGCGGCGATAGGAGACGTTATCGGTATTGAGCTCGGCTTTCGCGAAACACGCGGGCGTGACCAGCTCCGATTCCGCGCGGTGCGAGAACTCCGCGCCGCGTTCCGCGCGGCAGACCTTGCGGTCGGCGTCTTCGTAAACGATGTTTAAAAAGAGCTTGCCGTTGTAGCGCACTTCCCCGTCGGCGCAGACGCATTCCGAGGGTACGGCTTTCGCGTAGATGGCGAGTATGCTCGTGATTTCGCTGCCGGGAAGACGGCATTCGACGATCGACTGACTGCCCGTTTTGCAGATTTCAGTCGTATAGCGATAGGTTTCAAAATGCGGTTTGATTGACATTTTTCCTTTACCTCTCTTTGTTTTTTCGACCGAATCACTCGGGTACTTCGGATCGAACGTTTTCTGTTTGCCTTATCATTTTATGAACGGAGAGAAAGGATTATGACGGCGGCGACAAAATCGAAACAGAAATTTTCCGCTATTTCTGTCGAAAGGACTATCCGGCGAGAAAAAATCCCGCCGGAAGTTCCGACGGGATCGCTGAAAGAAGAGTTACTGAATCTGTTTGATCTTGACGCTGCCGCAGAGTACGTCCGAATAGGAATAGGCGGTTTTGCCCAGAAAATCCCGATCGTCGGGCTTCACGGTAAAGAGCGCGGGATAGATCCCCGACAAGATTCCCGAATAGTTCAAAATTTTGTTTCTGCCCAGATTGACACGTACGGCTACATGCTTCGCCGAGCAGTCCTTTACCATTTGTTTGACGTCCGCTATATTTTTGGTAGGCTTAATCATACCCCTATTATGCCCGTTTTTACGCGGTTTTATACCAAATGTTTCCAAGCGGCGGACGCGCGGCCTTTTCTCATTTTTTTGCGAGCACCTTTTTAAGGAATTGTCCCGTATAGCTTTTTTTGACGTCCGCGACCTCTTCCGGCGAGCCCGTACAGACCACCGTCCCCCCGCCGTTGCCCCCTTCCGGCCCCAGATCGACGATATAATCGGCGGTCTTGATGACGTCGAGGTTGTGCTCGATGACGAGCACGGTATTGCCGCCCGCGCGCAGCCGCAGAAGTATTTTGATGAGCTTATCCACGTCGTAGGTATGCAGGCCCGTCGTCGGCTCGTCGAGAATATAAAAAGTCTTGCCGGTGGAGCGTTTGGAAAGCTCGGTCGCCAGCTTCACGCGCTGCGCCTCGCCCCCCGAAAGGGTGGTGGCGCTCTGGCCGAGTTTCACATACCCGAGTCCCACTTCGTTGAGCGTTCTCAGCTTATTATAGATAGACGGCACGGGTTGGAAGAACTCGCACGCCTCCTCCACCGTCATTTCGAGCACGTCGGAAATGCTTTTGCCTTTATATCTGACTTCCAGCGTCTCGCGGTTATACCGTCTGCCGCCGCAGACTTCGCAGGGCACGAAAATATCGGGCAAAAAGTGCATCTCGATCTTGATGATGCCGTCGCCGAAACAATGCTCGCAGCGTCCGCCCGAGACGTTGAAGGAAAATCTGCCTGCCTTATAGCCGCGTTCCTGCGCGTCCGGCGTCATCGCGAACAGATCGCGGATCGCGTTGAATACGCCCGTATAGGTCGCGGGATTGCTGCGGGGCGTCCTGCCGATGGGCGACTGGTCGATAGCGATGACTTTGTCGAAATATTCCACCCCTTCGATTCTGTCGAATTCTCCGAGCGGCTGGCGCGCGCCGTTTAAACGGTTGGCGAGGAAGGGATAGACGATTTCGTTGACGAAGCTCGATTTGCCGCTGCCGGAAACGCCCGTCACCGCCGTAATCAGCCCCACCGGGATACGAATGTCGATATTTTTGAGGTTATTCTGTTTACAGCCGTAAACGCCGAGCCATTTATCGCCGGGCACCGCGCGCACGTCGGGGACTTCGATCTTTCTGCGGCCGGCGAGGTAATCGCCCGTGATCGAACGGGGTTCCGCCATGATCTCCTCCTGCGTGCCGCAGGCCACCACTTCGCCGCCGTGAATCCCCGCTTTGGGGCCGATGTCCACGATATAATCCGCCGCCTCGATCGTGTCCTCGTCGTGCTCCACGACGATCAGCGTATTGCCGAGGTCTCGAAGCCCTTTCAGGGAATGGAGCAGTTTCTCGTTATCCCTTTGATGCAGTCCGATGCTCGGCTCGTCGAGGATATAGAGCACGCCCGTGAGCGCGCTGCCGATCTGCGTCGCCAGACGGATACGCTGGGACTCGCCGCCCGAAAGGGTATTCGCCGTGCGCGCCAGCGTCAGATAGTTGAGTCCCACGTTGCGCAAAAAGCCGATCCGGTTCTTGATCTCCTTGATGATCGCGTCCGCGATCAGATGCTCCGTCTCCGTCAAAATAAGGTTATCCACAAACTCGTAGAGATTGTCCACCGACATCTCGCATAAATCCCAGATATTTTTTCCGCCGACGTGCACCGCCAGCGCTTCCTTTTTCAGTCGTCTGCCGTTGCAGACAGTACAGGGCGCCGTGCGCATATACCGCTCGATATCGTATTTTACGCCGTCCGAGGAGGTCTGGGAATACCGACGCTGCAAATTGACGACGAAGCCCTCCCAGGCGGTCTTATAGCTGCCGCTGAACGAACGCGTCTGATAGCTTAAATCGATCTTTTCCCCGCCGTTGCCGTACATCAGCATGTTATACACGCTTTCGGGCAAATCCTTGACGGGCACGTCCATAGAAAATCCGTAGTGTTTGGAAAGGGCGGTCAGGTACATCTGCGTCTGCGTCGAGGTGTCGAGGTTCCAGCCGGAAACCCGAATCGCGCCTTCCCGCAGCGTTTTCGTTTTATCCGGGCAGATGAGGTCGGCGTCCACCGTCTGGCGGAAGCCGAGTCCCAGGCACTCGGGGCAGGCGCCGTAGGGAGTATTGAAAGAAAAGAGCCGGGGCTCGATCTCTTCGAGCGAAATGCCGCAGTCTGGGCAGGCGTAATTGACCGAATAGAGATCTTCCCGTTCCCCGCCGTCGATGACGACGAGCCCGTCCGCGAGTTTTAAGGCGGTTTCGAGGCTGTCCGTCAGGCGTTTCTGAATCCCCTCTTTGACGACGAGGCGGTCGACGACCACGGAAATATTATGCTTGATATTTTTTTCGAGTTTGATCGTCTCCTGTAAATCGTAGACGATCCCGTCGATTTTCACTCTGCCGTAACCGCTCTTTTTGAAGGAGGCGAGCTCCTTGACGTATTCCCCTTTGCGGCCGCGGACGACGGGCGCGCAGACGAGGATCTTACTGCCCTCCGGCATCGCCATCACCCGGTCGGCGATCTCGTCCACCGTCTGGCGGCGGATCTCCCGGCCGCACTTGGGACAGTGCGGCACGCCCACGCGCGCGAATAAAAGACGGAAATAATCGTAAATTTCCGTCACCGTACCCACCGTCGAACGGGGGTTATGCGAAGTCGTTTTCTGATCGATGGAGATGGCGGGGGAAAGTCCTTCGATGCTCTCCACGTCCGGTTTTTCCATCTGCCCCAAAAACTGCCGCGCGTAGGAGGAGAGGCTCTCCACGTACCGGCGCTGGCCTTCCGCGAAAATGGTATCGAAAGCGAGCGTCGATTTGCCGCTGCCCGAAAGTCCCGTAAATACCGTCAGGGTGTTGCGGGGAATGTGCACGTCCACGTTTTTGAGATTGTTTTCTTTTGCGCCTTTGACTACGATTTCTTCCTGCATATCCTTTTACCTTTTCTCCGCTTTCGAGTATTTTTATGCGTGTCCTTTTCTTTCCGCTTTGCGCATCTTGGCCCGCAGTTCCCCGATCTGATCGCGGATCTCGATGGCTTTTTCAAAATCGAGCTGCGCGCTCGCGACTTTCATGAGCGCTTTGAGTTTTTCGATCTCTTCGGGAATATCCTTCAATTTGAGATCGTCGGCCGCCGATTTCTTTTTGGTGATGTTCAGCGTCGATTTGACTTCTTTGATGATCGTCTTAGGCACGATGCCGTGCGCGAGATTATATTCGTGCTGTACCTTGCGGCGGCGGTTGGTCTCGCCGATCGCGCGCTTCATACTGTCCGTGATCGTGTCCGCATACATGACGACGCGCCCCTCGCTGTTTCTCGCCGCGCGTCCGATCGTCTGTATGAGCGCCGTATCGCTTCTTAAAAAGCCTTCCTTATCCGCGTCGAGGATCGCCACCAGCTTGACTTCGGGCAAATCCAGGCCTTCGCGCAGCAGGTTGATGCCGCATAAGACGTCGAACTCTCCCGTCCGCAGGCCGTTGACGATGTCGATCCGTTCCAGCGTATCGATGTCGCTGTGCATGTATTTCACCTTCACGGAATGTTCTTTGAGATAGTCCGTGAGTTCCTCCGACATCTTCTTCGTCAGCGTCGTGATTAAAACCCTGCCCCCGCCGTTTACCACCGTATGAATCTCCGAAAGCAGATCGTCGATCTGGCCTTTGGTGGGACGAACGTCGATTTCGGGATCGAGCAGCCCCGTGGGACGGATCAGTTGCTCCACTTTCTGCCCCGCCTGAGACAGTTCGTACGGGGCGGGCGTGGCGGACACGCAGATGAGCTGCGGCACCCGCGCGTCGAATTCGTCGAAGGTCAAAGGTCGGTTGTCATAGGCGGAGTTCATGCGGAATCCGTAATCGACGAGATTTTTTTTGCGCGAAAGATCACCGTGATACATGGCGCGGATCTGCGGGATCGTCATGTGGCTCTCGTCGATAAAGACGAGAAAATTCCCCGCCGGGAAATAGTCGAGCAGGGTAAACGACGGCTCGCCGGGCTTGCGGCCGTCAAAATAGCGGCTGTAATTCTCGATGCCGCTGCAATACCCGATCTCCCGCATCATTTCCAGGTCGTGTTCGGTGCGTTGTTTGAGCCGCTGCGCTTCGAGAATTTTCCCCTGGTCTTCAAACGCCTTCACTTCCCCGCGCAGGTCCTCTTCGATCATGCTCAAAGCGCCCCGCAGTTTCTCCGTGCCCACGGCGTACTGGCTGGCCGGGAAGATCGCCACGTGCGCGAGTTCGTTGATTTTATTGCCCGTCAGCGCTTCCACTTCGTAGAGCTTGTCGATTTCGTCGCCGAAAAATTCCACGCGGATCGCCACCTCCGAATTGGAGGCGGGGAAAATTTCCACCGCGTCGCCGCGGACGCGGAAGGTGGAACGCTTGAAATCGATATCGTTGCGCGCGTATTGCAACTCGATGAGTTTTCTCAGCAGCCTGTCCCGTTCCAGTTCCATGCCCGGACGCAGGGAAACGGAAAGCCGGAAGTATTCCTCCGGCGCGCCGAGACCGTAAATACAGGACACCGACGCCACGACGAGCACGTCCTCCCGTTCCATCAACGAACAGGTGGCCGAGTTTCTCAGCTTATCGATCTCGTCGTTTAAACTCAAATCCTTTTCGATATACGTATCTGTGGAAGGAATATAGCTCTCCGGCTGATAATAGTCGTAGTACGAGACGAAATACTCGACGCGGTTGTGCGGGAAAAATTCGCGGAACTCGTTGCACAGCTGCGCCGCCAGCGTTTTATTGTGCGCGATGACGAGCGTGGGACGGTTGACGTTCTTGATGACGTTCGCCATCGTAAACGTCTTGCCGCTGCCCGTCACGCCCACGAGAACCTGCGTGCGGATCCCGTCTTTCACGCCTTCGGTGAGCTTCTCGATTGCCTGCGGCTGGTCGCCGGTAGGCTGAAAGGGAGCTTGCAGCTTAAATTCCATATTTCCTCCTTCCAGATCGCCTTTCTTTCACTTTTACGAACATTCGTTTGTATTATAGCACGTACTGTTGCAAATGTCAAGAAAACGCGGGCCCTGTTGTAAAGACAATTCCCATTTTCACGCATTTTTCTTCAAAGAGGCGAAACGCTGCCGAAAGTTCCGACGGGGCTTAAAAAATTTTTTTCAAAAGCAGACCGACGAGGAAGGCAATGACGGCGGAAGCGATTGTCCAGGAGACCTTGAAAAACATATCCCGGCGCATCTGCACCGTCGAGCGTTTAAAGGCGAATCCGTTGGGGTGCAGGGTGATGACGTACATCTTTTCCCCCTTTCTGTCGGAGGAGATGATCTCGAAATAATCGTCGAGTTCTAAGGCGCGTAAAATTTTTTCCAGTTTTTCTTCGGTGCATTTTTCTTTGGCGGGCAGGTGTTTGATGAGATCGGCGGGCGCGACGAGACAACGCCCGTTCTCCTTGCAAAGGGAAAACACCGCCTGCATCACTTCGCTTTCCTTTTTGTTCAGCATACCCACTCCTTAAAATTTTTTCTTTTTGCCGCGGCAAATAAACGACGTCGTTCTGTTCCGCCCCGGCGGTCTATCGCATGATCAGATAGACGAGCGCAAAGAGCAAAGCTCCGAGCACCGCGCCCGCAAAGGCGCCGAAAAACGCCGCCGACATAAAATATTTGAGCTGCAACACACATTCGCTCTTTTTGTCGGCTTCCTGCTCGCAATACCCGCGGCCGAGCGGAAGAGGACATATACAATACATGCCGCCGCCCGAATACTTGATATTTATGTAGCCGTTCTCCGAAAGGTAGTCCAGCATTTGACAGAGCGATTCCGCGGTCACTCCCCACTTTTCGGGAAACGCCGCGAGAAAATCCTCTTCGGAAAAAATTTTATAGGTTCCGGAATCGCAGAAATCGTTGATTGTCTGCAAAAGCGCGGAGGTTCGTTTATCTAACATACGTACTCCTCATACGTCGAAAATATGTAACCTCCGCGCTTTGCGCTTTTATTCGATTGTCGTTTTTTGCAGCGCGCCCGTTCCGGCGGCGCCGCGTTTAAAAAATCAGAATGAAGAATACGACGCCGATGACCGCGCCCACATATCCCACGATCATCGCCCATAAGAGCTGCGAACTCATTTTCTTTTCCGTTTTATAAAGAGCGGAAAAGTCCACCGAAGCGATGATGGCGACGGGCAGGCACATCAGCGCCCCGATTCCTGCAAATATGTCCAGCAGCAGTCCGACGAAAGCGAGAATGAACAGCGTCTTGCGCTTGTTAATCGCCGCTTCTCTGATAGCCTTCTCTTTCCATTCCCGGCGCTGCGCTTCGTAATAAGCCGCGGAATAGGGAGGCGTACCCGCGGGCGCGCCGTAAGGCGGAAGCCGGTAGGGACCGTCGGACGAAAAATTGCCCGAAGTTCCTCCGTCGATCGCGCAGTGACAATCCGAGCCCTGCCATTCCGCCCGGATACGCTTCTCGTTCGCGTCCTTTTCCGCATCAACGCCGGCGTCCGAAGAAAGGTTCGCAGGCGCGGAAACGCCCGGCTCCGCGTCTCCTTTTGCGGGCGCGGAAAATGGCTTGCCGCAGCGAATGCAGAATTTCGCGTTTTCATCGTTTTCATAACCGCATTGCAAACAAATTTTACTCATGCCTTGATTGTACTATTATTTGCGAAAAAAGTCAATTTAATTCGTCTGCGTCTTGTGCAGGTTTTGTAAATCCTTTGTGAAAATTTTTTTAAAGCGAAGCGGCAAATTTATCCCCGTTCGGGACTTCTGTTCCACCCGGCGGACACGGCCGGCTTTTTCCCCGACGGCGCGGTTCTTCGACGAAGTTTCTTAGCGATCGCTTTGCGGACGAGATCTACGGGGATCACCGTAAACGAGAGCGCGAGCGTGATTAAGAGCTCCGAGGCGGTCAGTCCCGCGCAGCGGAACACCGTACCGCCGAAATAGACGAGCAGCAACTGTACGCCCATCACGAGCAGAATAAACACGACGAACATTTTATTGCCGCTCAAATGCGAGAAAAGATTGACTCGTTCCGTGCGGGCGTTAAACCCGTTGAAGAGTCCCGAAAACACGAACAGCGCAAAGAACGCGGTATAGAAATAGAGCGGATTTTCCTCGTAACGGAACAGCGTTTTGAACAGGGGCGCTTTGAGAAATACCAGGCAAAGCCCGATCGTATAGACGCCCGTGCAGACGATCTGGTGAATCATGCGTTTGCACAGCACCGGTTCGTTACGGCGCGTCGGCTTTTCTTCCATGTATTCTTGGAGAGCCGGCTCTCCCGCGAAGGCGAGTCCCGCCAGCGTATCCATGATGATGTTGATCCAAAGCATCTGAATGACGGTAACGGGGGTATCCACGCCGATAAACGGCGCGATTAAAGACACGCCCACCGCGCACAGATTCATCGTCAGCTGAAAGACCACGAATTTACGGATACTCCTGAAAATCGTCCGGCCGTAACGGATCGCCTTCGCGATAGAAGCGAAATTGTTGTCTAAAATGACGATGTCGCCCGCTTCTTTCGCGACTTCGGTGCCCGTTCCCATCGCGAAGCCCACGTCCGCTTTTTTCAGAGCGGGCGCGTCGTTGATGCCGTCACCCGTCATGCCGGTCACCAGTCCCCGGGACTGTGCCAAACGCACCAGCCGGCTCTTATCCGTAGGCAGGGCGCGGGCGACGACTCTCAGCCGCGGCAGGATTTTCAAGACCTCCGCGTCCGTCATCGCCGCGAGTTCACGGCCGGTGACGGCCAGCGGCGTACCGACGTTCCCGCCGTTTTCGGCTTTGAAAAGTCCGACCTCCTCCGCGACCGCCTTCGCCGTCTCGACGTTGTCTCCCGTGATCATC
Source organism: Candidatus Scatosoma sp. (assembly GCA_048465415.1). Taxonomy (GTDB): domain Bacteria; phylum Bacillota; class Clostridia; order Christensenellales; family Borkfalkiaceae; genus Scatosoma. The sequence goes on along the minus strand of DBFWLO010000008.1, from coordinate 90,016 downwards.
ACCACCTGGATACCCGCCCCCGTCACCTCGGCAATCGCCGCCGGAACCTCCTTGCGGATATCGTCGCGGATCCCGATAAGGGCGACGAAGGTCAGATCTTTGAGATCTTTTTCTCCCGTCACGTCCGAACGGGTAACCGCCACCGCCAGCACGCGCATCGCCTTCTGCGTCATGGAACGCTGTCTGCGTCCCATTTCCGCGCTGTCGAAGGTTTTAAATTCGCCGTTTTGATCCACATAATCTTTACAGAAAGGCAGTATCTTTTCGGGCGCGCCTTTGACGAACGTGCATTTTTCACCGAATACGGGCATGGTACCCAGTTGTGCGCGCACGGACGCGGCGGAAAACTTATAGGCGCTGTCGAAGGGAAGAACCGTCGTCCTTTGATAGTTATCGGGCTTGAAATCGAGGGGAAGAATCCCTTTGAGCAGAGCCCGGTCGGTCGCGTTGCCGCCGAGCGCCTTACCCGAAGAGACGAGACTCGCCGTATTGAAGAAGGCGGAAAGGCGGAGAAGCTCTCCCACCCTCTTGCCGCAGGTTTTCACGTCGCCGGATACCTGCCCCCCGCCTTCCACGATCTTCACCGCTTCCAACTCCCCTTTCGTCAGCGTTCCCGTCTTATCCGTGAATAGGATATTCAGTCCGCCCGAAGCCTCGATTCCCACCGGCTTTCGCACCATCACTTTGTCTTTGAGCATGCGCAGCATATTCGAGGATAGTACGACGGCGATCATCATCGGCAGTCCCTCGGGGACGGCTACGACAACGATGGCGATCGCAAGCGTCAGCGCGTGCATGAGCCGGGGCAGGCACACCGTCCAGGTGCATATATCCGTCCAGGCGCGGGCAAAGTTCATGCCGTTGTCGATTAAAAAACTGTTGAAAAGGTCCGCCACGGCGATGAGCACCGCCGCGATATAACCGAGCTTGCTCAGCGTTTTTGCGAGACCGTCCAGCTTGACACGCAAGGGGCTTTCGGGCGGTTCGTCCTGCATTTCCTTGGCGAGACCGCCGTAAAAGGTTTTGTCGCCGACGCGTTCGACGCGCATTACGCCCTCGCCGGCGGAGACGACGGCGCCGCGGAAGAGCTGGTTCTTGCGCATGAGATCCCAGTCCTTCCCGCCCGTGGAGAGAGGAAGTTTTTCCGTCTCCGCGCTCTCGCCGTTGAGCGCGGATTGATCGACGCTCAGTTTTCCGGATACGAGCACGCCGTCGGCGGGAATCTTTTCCCCGGCCTGCAAGAGCACGAGATCGCCCACTACCAGCTCCGCGATGGGCAGGGAACGGATCCCCTTCGCGCGCTTGACGCGGCATTCGATATTGGCGGAGGAACGCTGCAATTCGAGAAACGCGGACTCGCTGCCGTACTGGGAAAGGGTGGAAACGAACGTAGCGAGAAAGACCGCCGCCGCGATCCCCACCGACTCCATCCAGTTGGAATTGCGGAATAAAAAAATGACGTTAATGACGAGCGCCGCCAGGAGAATCTTGATGATAGGATCGCCGAAACTGCTCAGATACTGACGGAAAAATCCCTTGCGCCTGTGCTGCGTAAGGGTATTTGCGCCGTGCTGACGACGGGAAGAGAGCACCTGCTCCTCCGTCAGCCCCACCGCGTTTATCCCCGGCGTACCGTCCGCCCGGGAAGAAATTTGTTCTTTCATGAAGGCCGCTCCTTTTTCTGTTGCCGTGATTCCTTTCATTGTATGCTTGACCGCGCGGCTTTATGAGTTTCCTCCTCTCCCTTCTTCCGGCTGAGCGTCTTTTTGCGTATAAAAAAGCGGAGCATAGCTCCGCCATGTAAAATATCCGCCGCCCCTACGTCTTTCGGTTCCGTCGTTTATTTCCTGGTTTTTCGTTTTCCCGCGCAAAGCCCGACGACGAGAAAAGCAACCGCGCAAAGGAAGGCGAACAGCCAGGTCAGGAAAATGATATTGCCGTTGAGAAAATCCGGACTCCACTTTGCGAGATTGATACGGAAAGCGTAACCCTGTCCCAGGATCAGACTGACTCCCGCATCGGCAAAGAACGCGAACGTTCCCCAGACGACGCAAAGACACGAGGCTTTCATCCAGCCGTTCGCCTTCACAAAGGTGAAAATAAGCGCCGAAAGCAGGACGGGTACGAAACAGAACCCCGCGATTTCCAATCCCCTTAAAAACCGACCGCCGTCCCCGTTTACGCTCGTCAAAAGCAGCGGCACGAGCAAAAGAAAATCCAGTCCGACGCTGATGAGCGCGTTGTACTTTTTCATCGCCCGGGGCGCCGGATATAACGCGAGGAAGAGAGGCGTGAAAATCAACGCGTACGCGAAGAGGATCGCCGTCAAAGCGATAAAAAACCACGTTCCGCCCGTATAGAGACAGCAGGTCAAAAGCAATAAAAGCAGCGAAACGGTGAAACTCCCGCTCACGACAAGCAGTTTCCCGCGCTTGACGAACCGCGAGCAGGAAGGAAAGATGCAAAACGCCGTCGTCAAAGCCGTCAAAACGATAAAGAACCAGGACAGGGTTTTGTTCACCGCCAGATTGCAGACAAAACATACCGCCAATGCGAGCAGATAGGCGCCGCTCAAACCGTAAAACCAGGCGTTGGAGATTTTGCGGTAACGCTCCGCCTCCGATTTCATACGCCGGTACTGAGAATCGTTGCCCGCGTTGATGAGTTCCCGTTCGCTCACTTCGAGCACCTCGCAAAGATCGGAGATGAGCGTGATATCGGGGTAAGTGACGCCCCGTTCCCATTTGGAGACGGCCGTCACGGTGACGTACAGCGCGCCGGCCACGTCCGCCTGCGTCAGACCTTTTTCCTTTCTCTTGTCGGCGATGAATTTGCCGAACGATTTTTTGTCTTTCATGGATCTTACCTCCCGTCAAATCGATTACGGCTCTCATTGTAAAGCGGATCGGGCGGAAAGTCAAATTCTTTTCCTGCGTTTTCGCAAAAAGGCGTGTAGCCGCGAAAGCTACCCGCCTTTTTCTGCGTTTTTCTCATAAAATCGCTCCAACAGCACAGACTGATGGATAAAAATCAGAGATTTTGGAAATATTTCAAAGCGTTGGTCATGATCGCTTTCGCGGTCGCCGCCAGCTCTGCGGGGGATTTTTTCATGCCGTCGTAGATCCAGCGCGTCATCAATCCGATGCAGCCGTTGCTGACGAACGCGTAAAAATCCATGATCTGTTCCTCGGACGCGGCGGGAAAATTGCGCGAATAGGCTTCCACGCAGTTTTTCATTCCCATGTCGAGCATTTTATGGACAAATCGCTTGTCGCCGTTTTCGCCGAGCATAATCACGCAGATGTCCGAATTTTGCGTGAGAAAACCGAAAATCCCCGTAAAGAGCGCGATCGGCATGAGATCGTCGTCGGGAGAAATCGTTTGAAGATGTTCGCCGAGCTCTTTCAGCATATCGTTTTCCAGCTGTTCGAGCAGGTCGTAAACGTCGCTGTAATGATTGTAAAAGGTACTGCGGTTGATTCCCGTGCGTTCGCAGATCTCCCGTACGGTGATCGCCTGTACGGGCTTCGTCTTTAAAAGTTCCGTAAATTCTTTGCGGATGAGCATTTTCGTCACCCGGATCCGATAATCGTTCGCCATTTACTACCTCCTTCGCTCATCTTTTTGCGAAAAGCGATCCGACAATATTTCCAAAACCGTCGATTATCCTGCCAGCGAAATGCTTTTGCGGCAATACCCTGCATTTTGAAAAAAATTGATGATTGCTTTTTTCCCTTTTCTATATTATAATAAACTTGAAAAGAAAAATCAATGCAATCCGCACAAAAAGGAGTGACAGTTATGAAAAAATTATATGTCGTAACGGGTGCGAACGGACATTTGGGAAACACCATTCTCCGCATCCTCACTAAAAATCACGAAAAAGCGCGCGGGCTGATCCTGCCCGGCGAAACGCCCGAATTTCCCGGCCAGGTCGAATACGTCGAGGGCGACGTGACCGAGCCTTCTTCCCTCGCGCCCTTATTCGCCGCCTCGGAAGAGGAACAGATCGTGTTTATCCATACCGCGGGCATCATCAGTATCGCCGACGAGGTGACGGAGGGACTTCTCAAAGTCAACGTCGAAGGCACGAAAAATCTGCTTGCGCTCGCGCTCGAACACAAAGTATATAAATTCGTCTACGTCAGTTCCGTGCACGCTATCCCCGAACAGCCCCTGCATGTTCTCGAAGAAACGGATCAGTTTTCCGAAGAAGATGTGCACGGCGCCTATGCGAAAACGAAAGCGATGGCTACCCAGGCCGTCCTCGAATACGTACACCTCGGCCTTAACGCCGTCATCGTGCACCCCTCGGGGATCCTCGGCCCTTACGATAAGTCGGGCAACCATCTCGTCCAGCTCGTCACCGACTACGTCGAGAATAAACTCCCCGCCTGCGTTAAGGGCGGCTACGATTTCGTGGACGTGCGCGACGTGGCCGAAGGTACGCTCGCGGCCGCACGCAAAGGCAAAACGGGAGAGTGCTATATTCTCTCCAACCGCCACTATGAGATCAAAGAAGTGCTCGCGATCGTCAAATCGATTGCCGGCGGAAGAAAATTGCCCGTACTCCCCCTTTGGATGGCCAAACTCTTTCTCCCCCTCATGCGCCTGATCTCCAAATGCAAAAAGGAGCGTCCGCTCTATACGAAATACTCCCTTTACACCCTTTCCAGCAACGACAAATTCTCGCACGAAAAGGCGACGAGGGAACTCGGATATCGTCCCAGAGATCTCTATGAAACGCTGCGGGATACCATTCTCTGGTTGAAACGCGGCAAAACCAAGCAGCCCGCCTGAGTTTCGTTTCTCTAAACGCACAAACCGTCCCCGTCGTTTCCGACGGGGACGGTTTTTTATGGTAGAACGGCTCTCCCGGCGTTATCTGCCGCGTTTTTTACCCCAGAAGAAGAGCGCAACCGTACCCGGGCCGGTGTGACTGCCGATGGTGGTGCCCACGCTGTAAATCTCCACTTTGCCGTCGAGCCTTTTGAAACGGCTTTCGACGAGGTCGGCGACGGCTCGCGCATCATCGAAACAATCGGAATGGGAAATATAGCATTTCCCCGAGTAATTGATTCCGTCGTCCGCGTGGATTTCCATGCGGTTGACGATCTCCTCGATGACGTGCTTTTTCCCGCGCACTTTGCTGCGGGGAATGAGCCGCCCCAAATCGTCCATATTGAGCAAAGGACAGATCTTTAAAAGGGTACCGATCCAGCCCGCCGTTTTGGAGACTCTGCCGCCGCGGATATAATATTTGAGGTCGGTGGAAAAGAACCAGTGATGCAGGTTGAATTTGTGATCCTCCGCCCAGCAGACGAGGTCGGGAGCGGCGACGCCCTGATCTCTTAAATCCGCCAGTTTGTCCATGAACAGACCGTAACCCGAAGAGGCGCCCAGGGAATCGACGACGTAGACCTTATGATCGGGATACTTTTCTCTGAGCAGTTCCGCCGCCGCGCGCGCGGAATTGACCACGCCCGAAATGCCGGAGGAAAGACTCACATGCACGACGTCCTGCCCCGCTTCGAGAAAGGGCGTGAAATATTCGACGAACTCTTCGACGTTCACCTGCGAGGTGCGGGTAGGCTCGCCCGCTTCCATGCGCGCGTAAAATTCTTCGAACGGCACCGTCTCGCCGAGGTCGTCGGGATACTCCGTATCCCCGAGCGCATAGTGAAAACAAATGTAGCGGATATTCCGTTTCTCGAAATGCTCTTTTGTCAGATCCGCGGTGGAACAACAGCTTAATACGTATTTTTCCATAGTATTTCCCCTTTCGGAAAGCTCCGATTTTTTCTTTATTTGAGTATATATATTATAACACCTATTAAAGTTAAATGCAAAGAGTTTCCATAACAACTTCCTGAAACTGTAAAGTATCTTTTAAAAAATTCTCCTCCCGCAAAGAAAAAGGCGCCGTCATTTGTGCGGGCGCCTTTTTGAATTTGTGAGGGAATGATTACGGTCTTAAACCGCTGCCGCCCTGCACGGTGATGGTTTCACCCGTGATATAGGACGCGTCCTCGGAGGAAAGGAAAATACACAGCCGGCCGATATCCTGTTCGGGATCGGCGAATCTGCCCATCGGCACCGCTTTGATCGTCTGTTCGTAGCGATCGGGATATTCTTCCTTGAATTTCTGCAAGCCTTCGGTCATCGCCAAAGGACAGATGACGTTGACTCTGACTCCGTAGGGACCCCATTCGGTGGCGGCGACTCTCGAAAGGCCGCGGATTCCCTCTTTCGCCGCCGCGTAGGAGGACTGAGCGATTCTGCCCGCCAGCCCCGCGCCGGAAGCAAAGTTGATGACGCAGCCCTTGCTCTCTTTGAGGTAAGGGAACGCCTCGCGCATATAAAAGAACGTCGCGTACAAGCCGGAATAGATGGCGAGATCGAAATCTTCTTTGGTATGATCCACGAGCATTTTTCCCGATTTGGATGCCTGGGCGTTGTTGACCACGACGTCGATTCTGCCGTAGGCCTCCACCGTTTTTTGAATGACGTTTTTGATCGCCGCTTCGTCCGCGCCGTCCGCCGTCAAGGTGAGAACGCTGGTCCCGTAGGCTTCGAGTTTTTCTTTCGCTTCGAGGAGGGTGGACTCGGTCCGGCCCGTGATGACGAGTTTAGCGCCCGCTTTGGCGTAAGCCGTGGAAATTCCGAAACCGATTCCCCTGCCGCCGCCGGTGATGATGACTACTTTGTCTTTAACGTTCATGATGTCTCCCTATGGATCGAATGATAGTATTTTGAAAAAATCTATAAGAGCCGGATCTTGCCGCCCGTCTTATATTATACCTCTTCTGGGGAAGAATGTCAATATGGTTTTGCGGTTTTCCCCTTTATTTTTCCGGGTTTTATTCGTCTTTTCCCGTCCCTTGCGCACCGGTCATTGCTTTTGGGAAGGATTGACGGCGCCGCAGTAGGGACAAAGAGCGATTTTCCCCCGGTAGGAAAATTTCGCACCGCAGTACCTGCATTCGGCGGCATGTAGTTCCGCATCGTCATCGACCGCCGCGGCGTTTACGGAAAACGCGTCTCCCTGTCTTACGTACCCTTCGAGATAGCCTTTGCGCAAACAATCTCCGAGCTGCTTGCGGACGAGCTTTTCCGGCCGGGAGAGCTGCGCGGCAATACTCTGCACCGTCAAAAGCCGCTCTTTTTCCACCGCGTATACGATCCGTTTTAAGGAGCATCTTTCCGCGTACGCCACCCAAAGCACAGGTACGCCGTAAAAGCCACCGGCCGTAAAAACGATGCCGGCGATCATCACTGCCAAAACGGATTGGGAAGCCCCGACTACGATCATGGGAATTCCCGCCACGAACAGACACGAACAAAGCACGCTGAAAAACAATAACTTTTTCAGCGTTTTTTCGACAGCTTTCAAAATCTGTTCTCCTCCTTGCAAACGAGTAGGAAAAAATAAATATATTCCCTGGAAAAGTATATATAAAAAGCCGAAAAAAGTCAAGCGCCCGACGGGGCGGAGAAAAAGAAGGTTTAAAAAATTTGACATTGTTTAGCGAAAGTAGTATACTATATCATGTAACGGTTTTCCGTGCGGCTTGGCGGCGCCTTTGCGAAGGCGTACGGCTCCGTTTGGAATTTCCGTCTCTATTCTATAATTGCCGCAGTTCGGGAGGGAATATTTATTATGGCGCTCTTAAAAGTCATCGAATGGACGGATAACTCGTCCAACACTATCGTCTACAAGGTAGACACCAAAAAGAACGTGATCAAGAAGGGCTCGGCGCTCACCGTCCGCGAAGGACAGGTAGCCGTGTTCTGCGACAAGGGACGCATGGCCGACGTATTCGAGCCCGGCTTTTACAAGCTGGATACCGACAGCCTGCCCGTTCTCACTTCCCTTTTGTCCTGGAAGTACGGCTTTGAGACGCCTTTCAAGTCGGAAATTTATTTCGTCAACACCAGCCGGTTTACCAAACAGCGCTGGGGGACGGCCAACCCGATCATGCTGCGCGATCCCGATTTCGGCGCCGTGCGCGTACGCGGTTACGGAACCTATTCTTTCCGCATCAAAGACGCGTACGTGTTCATGACCGAGCTTTCGGGCTCTCATTCCACCTTTAAGACGGAGGACATCACCGATCATATCCGCAGCATGCTCGTCATGGCGATCTCCGACGCTATGGGCGAAAGCGGCATTTCCGTCATCGATATGGCGGCGAATCTCATGGAACTGTCCGAAGCCGTCAAGGATTCGCTCTCGACGAGTTTTGAAGACCTCGGGCTCGAACTTTCCGACTTCAACTTCGAAAACGTCTCCCTGCCGCCGGAACTCGAAAAGGCGATGGACGAAAACGCGCGGCTGGGCATGATGCGGCGCAATGTGGACGTCTACGCGCAAATGGCGCAGGCGGACGCTCTGAAAGACGCTGCGAAAAACCCGGGCATGGCGGGAGGAACGATGGGCGCGGGGATCGGACTCAGCTTAGGCATGAATATGGTAAACGCCATGAGCGGCATGAACGGCGTACTGAACAATTACGCGAACATCGGCGCGCCCAATCCCGCCGCGGCGGTGAAACCGTGTCCCAAATGCGGCGCGCAAATTCCCGCCGATTCTAAATTCTGCACCCGCTGCGGCGTCAACATCGTAGAGAACGCGGGCGCTACTTGCGCAAAGTGCGGCGCCAAGCTTGTTCCGGGCGCGAAATTTTGCCCCGAATGCGGCGCTCCCACCTCCGTCGTCTGTCCCAAGTGCGGCGCCAAGCTCACGGGGAAGGCGAAATTCTGCCCCGAATGCGGCGAAAAGGTGAGGTAAGGAGATGCACTCCGTCAAAGACGCTTTTTTCGACAGGAAACAGACTGCGGTCGGCGGAGAAAAGTGTCCCGGCTGCGGCGACAACATGGAATTCGATCCCGCAGCCGGCTGTCTCAAATGCCCCAGCTGCGGCTCGACCAAAGAGATCGCGGCCGAGGCGGGACAAGAGCTCGCTTTTTCCGATTTGAGGGGCAGCACGGGAAGCTGGGCGGGCGAGACGCACGTTTACCACTGCAACAACTGCAACGCCGAAGAAGCGCTCGACAAGCGCGAGATCGCGCATATCTGTCCTTTCTGCGGCTCGCCGAGCGTCGTGGAACGGGAAGAAATAGACACTCTGCGCCCCAACGCCCTCCTGCCCTTTCTCATCGGCAAAGACAAGGCCGCGGAACTCGCCGAAGCCTGGGCGAAAAAGAGACTGTTCGCGCCCAACGATTTCAAAACCTATTTCCGGCCCGAAAATCTCGGCGGCGTCTATCTCCCCGCTTTCACCTTCGACACCGAAGCCTATTCCACCTATGAAGGCCGGCTGGGGGAATATTATTATGTGACCGACAGAAAGAACGGAAAAGAAGTACGCAGACAAAGGACGCGCTATTTCAGCGTTTCCGGCGAATACAATTCGTCTTTCGACGATATCGCGGTCAACGCGACCGATGCGGTGCCCGCAAAAGTCATGCAGACGCTCATGCGCTACGATTATCATAACAGCGTCGTCTATAACGAAGATTTCCTTTACGGGTTTTCGGCTCTTTTATATAAGAAGGAAGGCACGGCGTGCTGGGAAGATGCGAAGGCGCAGGCGGACCGGGAGATACGCCGGTCGATTCTTTCCCAGTATACTTACGATACGGAAGAATATCTCAACGTCTCGACCGCTTATTTCAACGTGACGTATAAATATCTGCTCCTGCCCATGTATATCGGCAATTATAGGTACTCGGACAAAATCTATTCCTTTTACATAAACGGCCGAAGCGGAAAACTCAAAGGAAAAGCGCCCGTTTCGGGCAAGAAAGTCGCCGTGTTTGCCGGCATTCTCGCGGCGGTCGGAATCCTTTTGGGGCTCGTCTGTTGGCTCATCGCCCGCTGAGGAGCAAGGAGCCTGAAAAAAATATTTAAGAAGTAAAGGGAGGAAATTATGGAACCCAAAGAAATTGCCCTCATCGTTCTCGCCGTGCTTTTAGGAATTTTTCTTATCCTGCTGCTCGTGCTGACGATCAGGCTCAATGCCGTCAAAAAAAAGACCGCTGAAAACGAAAACCGTGCCGAAGAGGTCAAGATCGTCCAGGGGGTACGCTATTCAAAAGACGACGCGATCTCCGACGAAGCAGGCATGAACATCACCCACACCCCCGGAGATTTCATTCTCAAAAGGAATGAAATATATCGGGCGGAGAAAGGCGGCGAGCTTTTGCCCGGCGTTTATACGGCGCTTTCGACGGACGGCGGGGACAGAAATTTTAAACTGCGCGTCGGCGGAATCGTTAAAAATTTCGTGCACGGAGATAAAGTAGTCATCGGAGACGGCGAAGAAGTTTCCGCCGTATCTTCCACCGTAATTCTTCGATAAGGCATACAGGGCTGCGATTACCGCAGGCGGATCGGGCGGGCTTTCCGTCCTCGGGCCGGCATGCGCCGGAAAGGAACAAACTCATGAGCAAACATTTTTTCACTAAGTTTTTAATGGCTTTGGCTTGGCTGGCGGCGGCGGTCTTATGGCTTTTATCGGTCATCAAGCCGGATAAATTCGGATTTTTCAATCTCAACTGGGCGATCGTTATCGTATGCGGCACGGGCGGCGTCGCCCTTTTGCTGCGCGGCTTATTCGCCAGAAAGGTGGGCACGCTCAAAAAGTCGGACGTATTTTTAGGCGCGGCGCTCCTCGTCATCGCCCTCGTCAGCGTCATCTTCGCCCTCTCGCTGCCCAAGAGCTATATCTGGCCGATCATCGCCGTCGTGGTCGCCGCGGCCGGCGTCGTTTCCGTGCTTTCCGTGGGCGGCAAAAAATGGGACGAAGGAGACAATCATAAGGCGGGATATAAGGACTATCGCACCCGCAAGGCCGAGGAAGAAGCGCAAAAGAAGGAAGAAGAACGCCGGAAGAAATAATCTTTTTTTGCAGACGAATAAAACGGATCCGAATTCTTCGGATCCGTTTTCGTTTTCGGCAATCAACCGCCGAACAAGTTCTCCGCATAGGAAGAAACGCCTTTCATAAACTGCGTCAACAAAAAGATGTTCATCGCCACGCCGCCGAACAGCGTCGGAAGCATCAAAGGTTTCGCCGATTCCGTCCAGCCGAGATTCGCAAACAGCACATACTGCGGAATGGTTAAAATGGAACCGGGAATCATCACGGTCGCCATCATCGCTGCAAACACGAACCCTTTGCATTTCCAATCGATACGTGAGAAGGAATAGGCGCACAGAGAGGACGAAAGCGTCACCGCGACGATGTTGAAGAGCGCGATCTTTAAGGTGTTGAAGGTATATTTCAAATAATTGCTTTCCGCAAAAATCCTCACGAAGTTGGAGAACGTAACGCCCGAATGGGGAAAGAAATACACGGGGCGAATGCTCGACGCGTCGTCGTAAGTCATCAGACTCCTGTTTACCATGAAGAGATAGGGAAACAAAAGAAAAACCGCGACGACGGAGAGAACGAGATAGGTGCCTATTTTTCCGAAAATTTTCTTTTCCCGCGCACGTGCGGATAAAATTGCCGTCTGTTTCATGACTGTTTCTCCTTAATCGTCCGCATAGTACACCCATTTATTGGTCAAAAAAGTGACCGAGGTAAAGACGGCGATGATTAAAAACAGCACCACGCCGATGGCGGAAGCATAGCCGAACTGATGCCTGGTCCCCACGAACGTTGTATTATAGATCTTCACCGCGATAAAGTACAACGAATTATCCACGCCCTTTCCGCTCGAAGTCCCGGCGATGATGAAGCTCGAAAACACCTGCAAGGAGCCGATGATCCCCGTGACGAGGTTGTAAAAAATCACCGGCGTGGAAAGCGGGATTTGCCGAGAGGTATACACGCCGTTGAGCTTATTGTAAGCGGTCATGATACGGTATGTCCCGGATTCGCCGCGCCCGGCTCGATCGTCTTGCCTTCGCGGGAAACCCCGACGGTGAGACAAGCCTTTTCCTCAATGGTCATCGAGCGAAGTATTTCGTCCGCGGATCGTTTCATTTTCTTCTCTTTTTTCCCAATAAACACGCCGACGCGATACCCAGAGGCGCGACGACGCACGTACCCGCGCTTCCTTTGCAGCCGCCGCAGGAACTCCTTCCGCCGCGACTTTTTCGCCGAAGGCCTGCACTTCGAACATGCTCAGATTTCCGCCTTCGTAGAAAAAGGCGATGCGAATATAACGACACTCGATTTTGTCGTACGTTTCCTCAAAAGAAAGCTCTTCCGGGTATTCTACATAGCTCGCGTCCGTCCAGGAATCCGTTTCTTTGCGTTTCGTCTGAATTTTATAGCCGCAGCTCACCGATTCAAAATAGATGTTCAGCTTTTCCAGCCGATACAGTTCGCCGAGATCGGCCTGCCAGTAACGGAATCCCGACGAGCCGTCGCCGAGCCCGCTCCATCTCGTGACAAAATCCCCGTCGTTTGCCTTATTCGGCAGATACAGCCCTTCGCTGTAGTCGCTGGAAGACGCCTTTCCGAGCAGGATATTTTCTTTCTTTTCCGTACGAATCCCGCCTTCTTTCGTCAGCCTGTTTATCGGCTTTTTCGGCACGCACTTATTCTCTACGTCCTGCACGCAGATCTACGAGTCTACGGTTGTGCTCGTTTCGGAACGAATGTCTTCGACGGAAGCGCCCGCGTAAAACACGTATTCTCCCTTTTCGAGGATCCAGGCCGAGCGCTCCTCGTCGTAAGATTTCAAATCTTCTTGCGTCACCGTCATCGTCAGCGTCTGCGACTCGCCAGGCGCCAGAAGTTTCGTCTTTTTGAAGGAAATCAGCTGTTTGACGGGCTGTTCGAGTTTTCCGTCCGGTTTCCCGACGTAGAGCTGCACCGCTTCTTTCCCGGCGGCCTTCCCCACGTTTTTCACGTCGATAGAAAATACCGTATCCCCCGAAGACAGACGCTCCGCGCGCAGTTCTCCGTATTCGAAATCGGTATAGGAAAGTCCGTAGCCGAACGGATAAGCGGTCTTGACGCCGAACGTTTCGTAGTACTTATAGCCGACGTAAACGTCCTCTTCATACGCGACGACGTCTCCCGAACCGGGGAAATTATAATAACAAGGGGAATCGGCGTATTCCGCGGGCCAGCTCGCCGCCAGCTTTGCGGACGGATTCACCTCGCCCGAAAGAATATCCGCCACCGCGTTGCCCGTATTCTGCCCCGCCAGCCCGGCGTATAAGATCGCGTCCGCATAACCGCTCCAACTAACCGTTTCGATAGGATTCCCGGAATTGATGACCACCGTCACTTTCTTTCCTCGGGCACGGAAGGCCTCGCTCGTCCTTACGATGAGGCTCCGTTCCTTATCGTTCAGCCGGTAATCGCCCTTGATGCTCGTATGGTCCTTGCCCTCTCTCGTCACCCGCGAGATACAGACCACCGCGGCGACGGATTTTTCGGCGGTTTCCTCGATAAGCGCGTCGCTCACCTCGACTTCCTCGTTGTCGAATTCGGGATTCTCGTCCTCCGTAATGCCGAGGGGGGTTATTCGCACAGCGTTCGTATAAAATTTTCAGTTTCGGATCGAGCGTATAGTGTCCGCTCGCCGCAATCCCGTCCATGATATTCACCGAGCTTTCCACGTTGACGTCGCTGGCGCCCAGCCCGCCGATAACGGTATGCCTCTGCGCGTTGCCGAACACCGCCAGCGCCCCGTCCTCAATCGGCAAGGCTTTATCCTCGTTTTTGAGCAATACCATACTCTCGGCGGCAGCCTTCTCTGAAACGGCCCGGTTTCGTTCATAGTCGAGCGCGCCCGAACTTTCGTATCCCCGGAACGAAATCGTCTTTACGATCGAACGAAGGATATTTTTGCAGCAGCGGTCGATCTGCTCCCGCGTCAACGTACCTTTCTCGATCGCGACTTTGACGGCGGTCTTGAAATTTTCCCCGCCGGGCATATAGATATCGTTTTGCGCGCGGACCATCTCGACGTTGCCTCCGGCGGCGCCCCAATCGCTCACCACGAAGCCCTGAAAGCCCCATTCTCCGCGCAAAATATCGGTCACCAGTTCTTCGTTGACGCCGGTATGCAGTCCGTTGAGACTGTTGTAGCTCGTCATCAGCGACCAGGGCGCGGCTTCCTTCACCACTTTCTCAAAGCCCCGCAAATACGTTTCCCGCAGCGCTCTTTCCGAAATGACCGTATTCGTTTCCCCCCGCCGCGTTTCCTGGTTGTTGCCGGCAAAATGCTTGATCGTCGCCCCTACGCCTTCCGACTGTATTCCCTTTACGTACGCCGTTCCCATCGCGCCCGTGAGATAGGAATCCTCGGAAAAATATTCAAAATTACGCCCGCCGAGCACGCTCCTTTGCAGATTGAGCCCCGGACCTAAAAGGAAATCGATCCCGAACTCCTTGCAGTCCCGCCCGAGCGCAGCTCCGACCTCGCGCATCGTCTCCGTATCCCACGAACAGGCGAGCAGCGCCTCCGACGGATAAGAAATCCCGTATGTATTCGTCACGCCCGCATTGGTATCGATCCGCACGCCGACCGATCCGTCCGCCATCACGACCTGCGGAATCCCCAGTCGCTCGACCGCGTACGTGCCCCCCGCTACGCCCGCGGGCTGTACGTTATCTCTATCCCGCCCGACGCGTAGTCCGACGGCAGGCGGAACGTAAATGATTTCACCTCGTTTTCGGCAAATTTTACGGTCTCTCTGTCCTCCGAGACTACTTCGCTTCCGCTCTTCACACGAATCGTCAGCTCCGCTGTTCCCGATCCGTTTTCAAAACGTACCTTCGTCCCCAGCGTTTCGGAGGCTTTGGACGCGGAAATCTCTTCCACCGTTATTTCTCCCCCGACGCTTTCCGCATACGCGATCGGCGTTCCGTACCCCGCCCCCATTGCGGCGCCCGCCGCAAAGCTCAAAGCTACGGCGCCCAGCCTCCTTCCCATCGTTTTCCGCTTCGACGCCGCGCCCCATTTACCGGGTATTCCTTTTCCCTTCTTCATCGTTTCCTCCTTTCTCTCGCTTTTTCTTACCGGGATCCTCGCCCGTAAAATCCAACTCTTTAACAAACGCCACTTTTTTCCTTATTCGCTATGTTACTCGGGTAACACAACGCTATTTTTTAATGCGGATCGCTCCGCATTATCAATTCTGTATAGTGATGAAACCGATTTATTTTTTGACGGGGCCTATGGATTCGCGTTCGAGGAAAGCGCTTTTGGCTCCGTATTCCGCTCCGATCCCCCGATCGCCGCTTTCGATGCGGTCGATGATCTGTTTCGCCATCATCGTACCGAAGGCGAACTTGTCGAGAGAAATTGTCGAAAGGCGGGGCGTAGCGAATTGCAGCATGCTTACGCCGTCAAACCCGATCACCGACATGTCCTCGGGCACGCGCAGGCCCTTTTCGTACAAGAGACGATAAAACCCGAAAGCGGCGAGATCATTCATCACTAAAACAGCGGTAGCGCCGGTATTGCGTTCGATAAATTCTTTCCCGCACCGATACCCGGCGATCTCCGATTTCAAAGTGATATCGTCGTTATAGACCACCAGGTTTTCGTCCTGGCAAAGGCCGTATTTTTCGGTCAGTTTCCGGTATAAGCTCCCTCTTTGATCCTGCGCGAACCGGTCTTTATCGATTAAAGAGATAAACCCCACCTTTTTATGTCCGAGCTTGCAGAGCCGCCTAAAAGCCGCCTCCATCGCGTCCGCGTGGTCCTGCACGAAAGACATGCCGCGGCTGCGCCCGAAATCGACGAATACCGTGTGCTCGGAAACGAGACTGTTTATAAAACTTTCCGAAACGACGTTGATAGTGAAATTGAGGATAGCGTCAACCTGTAAAGTCTCGTAAGTCACTTTGTCGTCGGCATTTTCGCAGTTTTCATGTAAAAAAGTAGTGACGATGTACCCGCGGCGTTTGGCGAAATGCTCGATGCCGCGAATAATCTCCATGTGGAAGGGGTTGACATAATCCGTGATGACGATTCCGATGATGTGCGACCGTCCCAGAGAGAGACACCGCGCTATGTAGTTGGGAGAATAGTGCAGCGCCTCCGCCGCCGCCCGCACCTTTTGCGTGAGGTCGGGGGATACGGGCTTTCTCCCTATGAATACGTTTGAAACGGTTGCTACGGACACCCCCGCCAATTTTGCGACATCTTTTCTCGTGGCCATTTTTTTCCGATAGAACCTTTATTTCCCTTGATTGATCGTCAGCATTCTATCACACCTTTTTCAGTTTGTCAATAGGTTTTTTAATTTTTATCACAATATTTTTTTCGTTTTTGAGATGTTACGCGAGTTATTTGCTCACAACCACGCATATTTATTCATTATCTCCGCGCGGCTTCCGGCGGAGACGTTTCTCAGTTTTTGGAGATCCTTTTCAACAGTAAAGCCGTCAAGGCGCTCATCGCGAAAAAGACGCCGACAAGCACGCAGATATACCAAATTTTAAAATTGGTCATCGCCTGAAAGCCCAGCGTCGCGGGCAGGCACCAACCGACGGCGGAAAGGAAGCCGGGCAGCAGGTCTGCGGGGAACATGATTCCCGAGAGCATGATGGAGGGCAAAAAGATCAGCTGGGCGATCATGGTGAGCTTGGCCTGCGCCTTGCATAAAAGACCGAGCACGCAGCCGATGCTCAGCGACGTTGCGATAAAGAGGGCGAGCGAAACGAAATAGAGCGGCAGACGGGCGGGCAGGGAAGCGTGGAAGGCTATGGGGGCGACCGCGAAAATGATCATACTCACGATCGATAAATGAATAAACGCGGAAATAAAATGCGTGATCACACCCAGCCCGGACGGTACGCCGTTCGCTTTATAGACTTTTTTTATTTCGCTGCCGTAGATCTCCGTCAGCGACGGCGGCAGGCCGATCAACGCACCCATGGATACGACGAATACCGTCATCGAGGGAATGAGCGTGAGTTTCGCGTTCGGATCGATGGAAGTGAAGATCCCGCCCATAAAGGCAAAAAAGATCAGCGGCACCGCATAACAAGTGATGAGCATGGTTTTGCTGCGTATGTCCAATTTGAATTGCAGCCCTATTCCGTATAAAAATGCCCTCATGCGTTTGTTCCTCTCGATAAATGGATAAAATGCTCTTCGAGCGTACCTCTGTCCGTTTGCACGTCCAGCACGGTGAGTCCTTCCCGTTTGTATCCGGCCAGCAGTTCCGCCAGGGTTTCGCCGATATTGTCCGAGTCAAAGCGCTCTTCGCCTCGTTCCGTCTTGATGCGGATCGTATGCCGCCGGCCGAATTTTTGCGTCAGTTCCTCGGCGCTGCCGGTAAAAACGACGAGTCCTTCCCGAAGGATAGCGAGCCGGTCGCTGAGATTTTCCACTTCCGCCATATCGTGACTGGCCAGCACGATCGTTTTTCCCCGCTCTTTCAGTTTCCGGATCTGCGCATGCAGCGCAATCCGCCCCTCCACGTCCAGCCCCGCCGTCGGTTCGTCGAGAAAGACGATCTCCGGGGCGCCGGTGAGGGCAAGGGCGAGATGCAGCCGCCGTTTCTGACCCGTCGATAAGCTTGCATATTGCTTTTTCGCCAGTTCGTCGATCCCGAGCCCGGCGAGCAACGAGTCGTCCGGTTTGGTACGGTTCCAGGCGGCGAACAGCCGCACCGCCTCCATGGCGCGGATATGCGCCGGCAGAGACGCCGATTGCAGCTGAATCCCCGCCTTACCGTGGAGCGAAACCCTTCCTTCGTCGTATTTTCGCAGGCCTTCTATACATTCGAGGGCGGTCGTTTTTCCCGCGCCGTTCACGCCGAGGAGTGCAAATATCTCTCCTTTTAAGACGTCGAACGTCACGCCTTTCAAAGCGGCGTGAGCGCCGTAGTTTTTTTTGAGTCCTTCGACCTGTATCGCGTACTTCATTCGGTTTTTTCCTCGAAGGGATTGAGTCCCAGCCTTTCAAAATAGACGCCCAAAGCCGGCTCGATGTACTCGTTCGCGAGCCGTTGTTTTTCCTGCCATTCGTTCTCCATACCCTCGAACTTCCCTAATTCTACGAGGTTGGGCAATAAATCCGTGTCCCCGCCCGTAAATTCCATGACCATGTTCCAGAACTCTTTCGCGAACTTTTGTCCCTCTTCGCTCTCCGGCGGGATCTTTTCTTTTTGCAGCCGCAGGGCTCTGTCGCGAAGGCGCGTGAACGCTTCGATCATGGCCGATCCGCTTTCCTTATCAAAGCGCCCGCGGATATGGTCGAGGACTTGATCGTCGAAATATTTGATCAGCCAATAGTGCTCGTTCTTCATTTGCAGATTCACGATAATGTCGGCGTATTTTTTGAAATCCACCGTTTCCATCTGTAAGACTTCCGTTTTCAAAAGCTCCGTCGCATTCAAAGCCTCGGAAAGCGAATCGATCTTTCGGCGTATGCTGTCGGCCTGTTCGGTAAGCGCGGCGGCGACCTGTTCGGGGGTGTCGAGCGCGATCAGACGATTCTTGATTTCTTCGAGGGAAAACCCCAGCGATTTCAAAGACAGAATCTGATGAAGTTTGATCACTTCTTTGTCCGTATAGAGCCGGCGACCGCCCTCGCTTTCCGCCGACGGGGAAAGCAACCCTTCCCGATCGTAATATTGCAGCGTGCGAACCGTAACGCCCATTTTTTTCGCTACTTCGCCTATCGTCATATATCCTTTCGGAATCGCTTTGTATTTTTCCATAAAATCTCCTTATAGAGAGAGTATACCTCATTACCCTACGTAATAAGCAAGCGTTTTGAACGATTTTCAATTTCAAACTTATTAAAAAAGCAGGCGGTTTCCGTCTTTTTATCGACTTCAACCGCCTTTTCTTAGTTTCCAAAAGACATATACTTAATTATTCTACCAGTCTTCTGGAAGTGAATTCTTTATACCAATGTTAATTCCCGGCGTATATTTCTTATCACCCCGATAAGCGACCTGTGGATCTGTATCGTCTTCCATTTTTATTATATATAATGACCATATACCGACATTTTGTGGATCAGAAGTATCTATAGTAACATCCCTTATCGCAAAACGATACTCGTTCCTATCCGTTTTGACATCATAAGTAGCATACATTTCCTTTATTATAATATCCTCATCCTTACTAGCCTCCACTCCCGGACCATTCCAATCATCATAAGACAGAAAATCTCCTTGAAAATAATCGAACAATTCATTCATACTTTTTTCAAAACTTTCCGCTTTGGAAATCGCATTTTCGGCAAACATTATTTTTAATGCAGCTTTATCTTTATTTTTTAATGTTTCCAATAAAGCATTCATTTGATTATTTGCTATTTTTCTATCATTATCTATCATTTCAGTTTCTCCCCAAAAGCACCCATTTAAAAAAACGATTGTTAACCATATCAATGAAATCAAAATTTTCTTTTTCATAAAAAATCCTCTTTATCAGAATGAATATAATGCAGTGTTGCCACTAAATTTCCAATATTTCTGATTAGCCTCATAAAATTTTTTATACATTTCATTGTTCTTAAATGTAATTTTATACGTAGCCCTTAAATCTGATGCAGAAACATTTAAGTATTTAGGATTGAACCCAGTTATCCACCAAGTTCTTTGACTATAGGTTATTATTCTTCTTCCTTTATAATTGAGTGTCATAGACATATTCATCGCAAGATCTTTACTCACATACCATTTCACAGGACCACCAAAATATATTCCCAACTCTGCACCAGCGCCTAAACTTATATAGTCGCCTTTCCAAGCCCATAAAATATAAGAGCCCCTTCCATATTTATTTCCAAACGGGAACTTTCTACTAGCCATACTTGTTCCAATATAAAACATTAAATCATACAGATCCTCATAGCCAAAAATTTGTTGCCAGCAATCAAATTTAGCATGATACACTCCTGCACTATCTTTTGTCATATCCAATAGGAGTCCGCTTATCTTCGCCGTATCAATGCCATTGTGGAGAGCAATATTATTAATACCATGAAGCATTGTGCTTACAACCTTTTTTACCCCGCTTACAGTGCTTTTCACTACTGCTTTTACTGCTTTCTTTACACTCTTCCAAAGTTTTTTTAAGAACATTCCGTTATTATCTAAATAAGAAATCGGATCATTTTCGCAATAGACAAATAAATTATACGCAAACGGATTATTATTGCCAGCTACTATTCTATCACTATTCACAAACCTCCCCGTTTCGGGATCGTAATAACGCGACTGCAAATAGTAAAGTTCGGTTTCTACGTCATAATAATACGAACGATAGCGAATCGGGTTGATATTTCCGATATGCGTAGAATCCAAAGAAATATCTTCCCCCGCGCCGTTTAAAATCCTCTCGACCTTCCCCCACGCATCGTATACATATTTTACCACAACCTTCCCGTCTTTGTCAAGTACCCTGATTACGTCCCCTTGCAGGTTCTTCTCGTACAGGTACACCGCATCGTTGTACTTCACTCCGCACACTTCGCCGTTATTGTCGTAAATATACTGCAATACGCTCACTTCGGAGCCGTTTTCCACCGTTTCGAGGAGCACGTTCGTCCCGTTCAGATAATAACTATGTACCGCTCCGTTCACTGTCTTTTTCGTACGGATCCCGTTCGCGTTGTATGCAAACGCCAGACTGTTCCCCGACTTCGTCATCGATTTCAACTGCCGCCCCTTCTCCCACACGAGCGTGTACCCGTGATAAGTATTCGGATTCCCGCCCACGTAGGACATGGTATCCCCGTACCCGGAATAATAGGTCAGACAATCCTTCCACGCCCCTTCATAGCGATATCTCCTCTTCTCGCCCGCGTCCGTGGGCACGCCCAGCGTATAGCCGTAAGTTTCCTTCCTGAGAATATTGCCGCTCGCGTCATATTCATAAAACGCCGTCTTATCCGCACTTCGGTTATCTTCGCGCGTCAGCCGCCCCAGACCGTCGTATTCGTAACGCTCCGTGAGGTTCCCGTCTTCATATACCGCCACGATATTTCCGCTCGCGTCGTACTCGTAGCCGAGCGTATGTCCGTCCGAATACTCTATTCTCGATACGAGATTCGTCGTCGGTTCCCCGCCCATCTTCTCAAATTGGTGCGCGTCCGCCTTGCCTGCGTGATACTCGTATTTCTCCGTCAGGAGTTTGTTTCCGAGCCGTACCTCGCGATAATCTTTCCGGCCGAGTCCGTCGTTTCCTTCCGTAATGCGAATATTTTCCGGCGTGATGAAACCGTCCTCCGTCTGCGTATACCGATACGATTCGTCCGCGCTTGCCGCTGTTTGCCGCACGATCTGGCCGTATTCGTTTATCGTAAACTTACATTCCCGGCTCTCCACCAACTCGTTGTTTTTATAGGTGTAAAGATACAATACGCTGCGGCCGTAATCCACGCTGCGGATCAGATTTCCCTCGTGATCGTAAGTATATTCGTATTTTGCTTCCTGTACGCCGCCTTTCGTCCAGACCTCGGAAATCACGCGGCCTTCCCGATCATAACTGCATTCCATGACGCTGCCGTTGGGATAAGCCGCTTTTTTCAAACGCCCGGAATTTTCGTTATACGTATAACTCACCAGCGGCGTCTGCCCGGAAACGCCGATACTTTCCACGTTGTGCGCCGAAGTATACGCAATCGCATAAGTCGTATTGTTCGTCCTGATCTGCGTCATATCCCCCGAAGTATAAGTATATTCCGTCTTAATCTCTTTGCCGTCCAGCTGCGTGGCGACGGATTTGAGATTATCGCTGCCGTCATAGTATTCATAATATACCGAACTTCTGCACGGGGCGTGTTCCGCCGTAACGTGCGAGGTAGCCTCGTCCACGTCGTAAAGCGTCTTGTTGAGTCTTTCGTCGCTCTGCGCGAGGAGATCGTTCCCGTTCCAAGCGTAATCGCTGGTGGTATACAGCGCCCGATAACCGTCGCTCGTCACGGCGCCCAGCGTATTGCCGTATTTATCCGTCCGGCCTTTGGGTTCGTTCGATTCGCTTTCGTTCGTCTCTTCCGCTTCGAACGCGTTTTCAAAATACTCTACGCCGACGTTTTCCGAATCGGTAACGACGAGCTGGATATTATCGAAATACACTTCTCCCGTATGTCCTTTGAAATCGAGCACGATACGAAGGGAGGAGATGGGACGATAAGCGGCTTTCTCGAACGACACGCTTTTCAGCTGCCAGTCGTCCACGCCCGCGTCGAACGAAACGGCATAACTTTCGTCCGCGGCGGCCGTTTCCGGCGTTCCCTCGTAGAAGATTTCCGCACGCAGCTCGAATTTTTCGTTTTCCGTAAGCTCCGCGACGTTCGCCTTCGCAAAACCGGACAGCACGAATCTTTCCAGCTTGTCCGTGTCGCTCAAAAGTCTTATTCTTTGGCACGCGCTGAAATGCAGGGCGTCGCTTGAAGTCATTTTCAGACAATGGTCTTGTAAACCGCCCACGTACTGCGCGAGCGTGGTGATATTCTGCATTTCGCTCGTGCTTTCGCCCTGCCAATGAGCGAGCGCGCCATCTTTCATATCTTCAAAACCACCATTTGCGAGAACGTTAAACGTAGAAGGGAATTCTTCTTTTTCCAGCTGTAAAGCATTTATCAGCACGACGCCTTTCGCATTATAAAATCCCGCGCAAATTTTATATTCTTTATAGTTGGATTGCTCTTCGGGCACTATAAACGTTTGAGCGATACGTACAAATTCTCCATAAGTTTTACGTAAGTAAGGACTTTGACAAAACCCAGGCTGGGTATAATTGATATCTGCGCCTTCTACTTTTAAACAAATGCCGCCATCGGTACTTTCTATTTCCTCCAAAACTTTTACGTAAGCGGAAGCGGTATACGTTCCAGGTTTTAAGTCGAGTTTTTTCATAACCCAATTAATCCCCGTCGTTTCATTACTTCCTACCACATAGCTTTGTCCTATTACGGAATCGGAACTATACTCATCTTGGATACTGCCTGTCCCTGCAATACGATATCGGTACACCGTTTCCCCTTTAATAAGGTTATTACTAAAATAATTCATGACCGGAGAGCCGCCCGAACCGCTGACGCCGTTCTGCGTTTCTCCGCTGACGTAAACCTCCCCCGCCGCGTTTCTGGAATAGCTTCCGATGACGGCCCCGGTTTCGTCTAAGCTGTAATAGGTGTCGATCTTCTCTTCCGCAGAGTTCTCCTGCGCGGAGGGTGACGTGATCTTCACCCGCTTCGCCGTTTCATAGACGAGGTCTATACCGATCAGCCTGTCGTTTTCGAGAAAATTCAGCGCCGAGGAAACTTTATAGCCGCTTCCGTAAGTATAGGCGATCCCCGTCACGTCCGTCTCGGCGGTATTGGGGATCCCCGCTTTCACGAGCGTGCCGTCGGCGTTATATGTAAACGAGTTCTTTTCTCCGTCCGGTCTGACCACCTTGATCAGCCGTCCGGCTGAGTAGCTGTATACCGTAGGCTTACCCGCGGGATCGGTAATCGACGAGAGGGTGCCGTCCGTATTATAAGTAAAGACAAAGTTTCTGCCCACGCCGTCCGTAATCTTTACGATTCTCCAACCGCCGCCCGCCTGTTCGTAAGCGATATCGATCCGGTTGCCGCTCCTATCGTGAAGTTCTTTCAAAAGGCAAGATTGTTTGTCGAACACATAAAACATGCCGTCGCGCTTGACGATATGCGTTTTCACGTCTAATTCGTACCCCTTGTCCAACGTGTCGACAAAGAGGTTTTCGGGGACTTCCTCGCCCTCCTGCGCTTCTTTTTTCCTGAAAACATATTCCGAGCCGTATTCGTCGCAGTACACGTATTCCGTATCGTTCAAAGCATAAAGATACTGCTGATAATTGAGTTTCCAGCATTTGCCGAAGCTCATGCCGATCGTTCTGTTTTCCGCGTCCGTCTGCGCGTAATTTGCCGAGTAAAGCGAGGGATAGAACTGCGCCGTTTCCCCGGAAACGGGCGTATTGAATACGTGGAAAATACCGATCGGTAAACGGTTGCCGTTCCAATCCGCGTCGTTATAGACGAAATGCAGGATCCCGGTCGCCAGACATATACGGCCTTCGCCGTGGTTTCCGCACGTTTGTACGCTGTGCGCGGCGCCGTCGTTATATCCTTTTTTAGGGAGATATACGGTTTCGCTACCGGCCGCCAACCGGGCGAAGTTTTCGCTCATATGCAGACGGGCGCGAGTTTCCGCAGTCAGTCCGGCGCCGTTGGTTTTCATTGCGGTAAAGGCCGCCGCCCGCACCGGCTCGGTAAATATTTCGGGCTTGTCCGAATATTCTATCCAGCGATCCTCATATCCCACGCACTGCGATTCCGCCGCGCTGTTCGTCGCTTCTGTCATTTCGCCTTCAAGGCTTTCATTTTTATTCTCTTTCATGTCATTATTCCTCACATTTTTTATTTTTCTTCCGATTTCTCTTCGGATTGTTCCCGAAGGATCGCCGGCGTTTCGTTTTCAGCCTGCCTGTTCGAGACAGCCGTCGTCGTTCGGAGCGTTGCATTTTCAAAGATCACAGACACGTTTTTCGTGCCGCCGTAATGTACGGTTACATTTTTATGGATTTCAGCCATTTTATTTTCTCTCCTGATTTTTAATTTCTGTTTTTTATTCAAGTATAAGCATAGCGGTAAAGTGTATACCGCCTTTATTTAACGAATTAAAGGCCCAACTTCCGATCGAACCGGTCTCCGTATATACCCGACCAAATTGTAAAGCTGTCTTAGCATTGTTAAAAAGTACGTAGCCGCCATATTGAGTTAACGTGGGATCTATGGTATTATTGTAATAATAACTTGCCGTTCCCACGGATGCGGCTCCCGGCATCGCGGGAGAAATCCCGGTAAAATTCTTAAATAACGCCGTTAAGCGATCGATTGGAATAACATCGCAATCTGTGGAGGATGTACCGGTCACCAAGATATTACCCACCAAATAACACAGCTTCAATGTAAGATTTATATACGCCGTTATTCTTCCCAACGTTTTATTGGCTGAGGTAGTAGAACTACTTTTCCAAAGATACGAATCCTTGATTTCCACTTTCCAGTCCGCGACGCCGTCGAGTTTAGTCTTATCCGCCGCGCTCATAAGCCCTTTTACCGAAGCGGTGGCAGTAGGTACATTTACATACGCTTTTGCATTTGCGTCCAACGCTACCGCATAGTTATTACCGTTAATACTATATCCGGTCTTTATAAGCCCTAACTTTGCAGAAGTAGCGGCTGTATCGATCCACGGTACATTTACATACGCTCTTGCATTTGTATCGAGATTTACGGGATAATTTTTCCCGCTGAGGGTATATCCGATTTTCACAAGGCCCAAACTCGTAGAGGTAGCCCGATCATATTTTGTATCTGGTAAATACTTCCCGTTATCTGCGAGAAACTTATCTCCCGCGCCGTTCGTTTTAATCAGCCCTTCTCCTACGAGTTCGCAAATGCCGAATTCTCCGTGCCTTGCGATCTGTCCGCTCACGCCGTTTTTCCCGATCGTATACTCCCCGCTCGAAAAGGACCGGCTTTGTCCCATATAGTAACCTGTCGTCGTCTTGGAAACGATCGAATCCTCCGTCGTTTCGTAATAGGTTGTCGAAGGCGCGGAAGAACTCCAACCTCCGCCGAAATAGCCGCTGTCGTCTCCGCCCTGGCTTCCGCCACCGTAGCCGCCGTATACGTTGTTATCCGTCCCATATCCGCCCGTTCCTCCGATGAGATCCTGGGAAATCCACTGCGAGATGGAATTGCAGCCGCTCGTCCCGTTCGTAGCCGTGCTGTACGCCTGGAAATTCCCGGGTGAATAATAGTGGGACGCGATGCCATGGAAGCCGTTTTTATAACCGCTGCTGCTCCGGCAATCGGGCGTCCCGCTTCCCCCGGCGGCGACGAGCAGTACTTCATAACTTACGTTGTTTTTGGTGAACTGATAGCGGCTGTCCGTGATCGACGCTATTTTTTTGAATACGAAAGTCCCGCCTCCGCCGCCGCCCGTCGCGCCGTCCGTCGTTCCCGCCGCGTCCGCATAGATACTGTCTCCGCCCCTTTGTCCGACGACGATGGTGAGCTCGTCGCCTTCTTGCAGATCGAAATCCGCTTCGATACTCGCTCCGTTTCCCGGTTCATATCCAAGATACTTCGCATGCGCTCCGTATCCGCCGCTCGCACCTCGCGCCGTTAAATGATACCTCCCCTTCTTCGGAACGATGATCATCTGAGGTTTTCCGTTTGCCCCTTCCCCGTTGTTGGTCAAAAACTCTTCATAGATATCTTTTTTTACAAATATCTTATCTTCCGGCTGTACCTCTACGCGGATCCCGTCTTTTCCTGCCGCGACGCCGCGCGCTATGCGCACATAGTTCTCTTTTCCTTCCTTACTTTCACTCATTTTTCTGCTCCTTTTTTCAATTTTTATTTTTTTAAACACGAATCGTCGGGAAAATCCGAACATTTGTTCGTATTTTTCCCTATTATAGCACCCCAATTTTGGTTTGTCAATACTTTTTCGGAAAATTTTTCCATAATTTATTTTTATCTTTAAAATATTAGGCGAGTACAGTTTAACCCTAATTTTAAGGGATTCAGACATAAAAAAAGCCCCGTTCGGGGCTTTTTGATGTTTAGATGCGTCCGCCGGGACTCGATCCCGGAGAAAAGCCATATAAAATTATAATAAACTTTCATATTTCTTTGCCGGCGTTCTCGCCGTCATAGAATTATTCCGGAAACGACGATACTACCGCTTTTTCCCGCGGGCTTTTACTTTCCGTTTTTCAATAGCGTTTATCCCAAAACAGCGAGATATTTTCTATACAGCGCTTTCATACGCAGCATACTTTGCTTCAATCCCGTTTGCCGATTTCTGTATCTCCATATTTCTTCGTATTCTGCGTTCAATCTGTTTAAATCTGCGGCGAATTCTTCCATAACCGCACGCGTAATCTGTTCATTTTCCGCTTTTACGGCGCCGAGTTTACAGCCGTGAATGAGGTACTCCGCCGCCCATTCCGCCTCTTTACGATATAAATTCCCGTCCGCGCTCGCCAAACGGACTTTTTTCAGCCGTTCTCTTATTCCTTCGAGATAGGCGAGAGTTTTCAGACATTCGCCTTTGCTCAGGCGAACGAAATCGCGGTTGAAAAACAACGGTTCGTAATTTCCTTCCGTCAGGTTCATGCAATCCGTCTGCTGCACATATAACGTTTTGAAAATTTTCGTCGCGTTCGCATCGTCTTTGTCGGCGCAGCGATAGTAATTCCCCAGATCGGCGAGAATTTCCGCAAAATTGCCGCTTTCGTCCCTGAAAATAACTTCGTCCAAATAGCGAAGCGCGTCTTCGTCCTGCTCCTCCCCGGCGTTCCAGGCATACGCCCCTCCCGTCGCATAGGGCAGCAAAGAGCATACGAAAGGCTGACAAGTACCGCCGTCTCCCCAATCCGTGACGAGAATTCCTTCCGCGCCGTGCTTTTTTCCGAGCCGGGCGGCGGATTTTATATTTTTCCGCATATTGTACGTCTTTCCCGTCACCGTATTCCAAAGACTCGTACCGGGGAACAAATAATAGCGTATCTTTGCTCTTTCGTATAACCCGCAGACTTCGTCCGAAAAACTGTCTGCGTCGTAACCCCATTCGAGTACGGTCACGTCGGACGGCACGGAGCTTTTGCACCGTTCATAATGCGACTTGAATACGTCCCCCCACATCATCGCCTTTTTGCCGCGCTCCTTCAAGTCGGAAAAGATCTTGCGCATAAAGGAGAAATATACTTCTCCCGTTCCGAGCTTTCGGCATGCCTCCCCGCTTTTTCCCGTCCCCAGTTCAAACGGTTCGTCTCCGCCGATATTGACCTTAGGGGAAGAGAACGAGGGCAAAAGGTCGTCCAGCTGCCGGTGAATCAGTTGCAGACTTTCCGGGTTGGACGGATCGAGCGTCGAAGGCGGCATTTTCACCCCGTCATAGACAAACCCGTCGGGACATTCCGCCAAAGGCCGGAGTTCTTCTTCCGCCAGCCATTCGGACATGTGCCCGAAACAGTTCTGATTGGGGACAAATTCGATATATCTTTCCTTGCAGTATGCGTCCAGCAAAAGGATTTCCCCGGCCGTCAGGACGTCGCAATCTTCCTCGTAAAACCGTCGTAAAGAAGGATAATAAAAAGATTTCCCTTCCATATACAACTGGAACTGATTCATCTTCAGACCGGCCGCATAGTCGATGATTTTTTTCAACGTATCGAGGGAAGGAATTTTGTTGCGGCTGATATCCAGCATCAATCCGCGCGCGGCAAAATCGGGTTTGTCGGAAATTTGGGCGCAGTATATTTTGCCCTCGCTGCTCTGTTCCAACATCTGTCGGAGTGTGACCAACGCGTAAAAAACGCCCGCTTCGCTCCCGTATTCGATGGAAATCCCCTCTTCTTCCACAGACAAAGCATACGCTTCCGCGCCGGGCGCGGGCGAATAGTTCGCCCTGATTTCCAATCCCTTTTCGCTATAATAAGGCCCGAGCACGGCGATGAGGCTCGCTTGGGGCAAAATATTTTCTGCTGTCCGTACGCCCCGGGAAACGTCCTTCGAAGCGGCCGAAAACTCAACGTGCTTCGGCCGGGGCAGCAATACAGGATACTTCATCCCTTTAACCCTCCCGCGACCATATTTTTCATGATTGTCTTTTGAAAACAGGCAAAGAACACGACGATCGGCACAATCGCGATGATGATGCAGGCGAACATCAAGGGATAATTGCTGCCGAAATCCCCCGACGAAGATCGCTTGACTTCGTTGATCAAAGTATTGATGCCGTAAGCGAGCGTAGGATAGTCGGCATAATACACCGCCGGCGTCGTATAATCGTTCCAAAAGCCGATGGCGGTGACGACGGCGATGGAGACGAGCGCGGGACGCATCAAAGGCAGCATCACCTGAAAAAACGTTCTGAACGGCCCCGCGCCGTCGATGGCCGCCGCCTCCGCGTAACTCCATGAGAGATTCTGAAAACCTCCGTACAAAATCAGGAACGCAAATCCCAGACCGTTTACGCAAAGCAGAATCATTCCCGGCATCGTATTGAGGAGTTTTGCTCTGGAAAAGAAATCGTAAGAAACGGGAAGAGTGCCTACCAGGGGTACGACCATCGTAAAAATCACCATTCCGTAAATGATTTTTCTGCCCGGAAAACGGTAATAGGTGATGACGTACGCCGCACACGCGGAAACAAAGACTTCGAGCACCGTGAGGATAAGCGTCACATAAATACTGTTCCCGAACATCTGAATGAGCTTTACCTGATGAGCGTTTGTTCCCGCGCCCGCCGTTACGTGTACTTTCAACAAAGCGTCGGCAAAGTTCGACCAGACATAATCTTTGGGAAGAGAAAGTTTATTCCGAAAAAATTCTATCTGCGTTTTTCCGGCGTTTACGCCCATCCATATAAACGGCCACACAAGCGTCAAAGCGTAAACCAAAAATATCGCAAAACAGATATAGAGCGCGGTTTTTTCCACGCGGCTTCTCTTTATCTTCGTCGTCTTTCTCATATCGTCAATACCCCACGTCCTTAAAAAATCTGTTCAGGAATCCGCGCACGATGAGGATCAACGGCACGAAAATCAAGGAACAGAACAACCCGTACGCCGCCAGATACGGCCCTTGCGCGGGCGTCGCGTAATTGTTGAAAATAAACAAAGAAATCGTACAAGTGTTAAACGGCGTCGTCGAGGCGGAATCCATCAGAAAATACGGTTGCAGAAAGACAGTGAGCACGGAAGTCATGCCCAGCACGAAAGTGGTGACGAAGGTAGGCCACACGCACGGGATCATCACCAAAAACAATTCGCGGGAAAGCCCCACCCCTTCGAGCTTGTTATATTCGAGAATTTCCTGCGGCACGCGCGACATCGCGCCCGAAAACAGCACGATATTGAATCCCAGGCCCGCCCAGACGCAGTAGACGAATACCATGATCGGCGTCACCGTGGAATTTCCCCACCAAACGGGTAAATTTTTGATGCCGAAGGCGTTGAGAAGAGGATCGACGAATCCCGAAGGTCCGAACGAGTATTTGAAAGACATCGTGAGCACGGCGATCGGTAAAATGGACGGCAAATAAAAAATCACCCGATAAATCGTCGCGCCCGGCACTTTCTTAAACAAAAAATAGGCGAAAATAATCGAAAGGGGCAGAGAAATTCCGCAAGTAACGGGAAAATAGAGAATCGAGGTGATCAGCGTCTGACGCGTATACTCGTCGCTCGCAAGTCTTCGGAACAAAACTTTGTATTGCAGCGTTCCCACAAAAATATTGCTGTCCGTCATCAGATCGTAACGAGTAAAAGACGTATACAGGGCGCGGATATTGATATATCCCCACATGATCGCGAAACGAAACAGCGGATAGATCAGCATTACGACGATAAACACCGCGACGGCAATTTTTCCCGCGGGAATCTTTTTGCGAATTTTCGGAAAATGTACCCTATCCTTCGAAGCCGCCGGATGTTCGGGGTGCGTCTGCATAAAACCTCCTCCTTGGGAGCTTCGGCGGAAGCAACGAGAGTACGTTTCTTCCGCCGAGTCCCCATTTTGTCAAAAATTTTCCTTTCTTTAAGGAACGATCCCCACCGCCTCGCACATGGTATCCCATTCCGCCTTTATCTTTTCCCAGCGGCTGTCGAATACTCCGTCGGGAGTTTTCCTGTTTTCCTTATCGGTGTACTCCTCAAAGGCTTCGAGGTACATATTTCCTTCGGGGTAAGGACTCAACGGCGTTCCCGCGTTATATACGAGCGCACTGCCGCTGTATAGATTGAAGCGCGTGGCGGAACTCAATAAATCGACGGTATCTTTCGCCCAGGTGGTGGCCGCGTGTTCTTTCAAATATTTGAAATCATACTTTATCGCCAGATGCAGACCGTTGGTATTTTCGGGGAAAAGACGAGCGTTTTCCTCCAAAGCCATCCACTTGAAAAATTCCACGGCGACCTGTTTGTTTTTGCCTTTCTGAGCGATCACCATGCAGTCTTTCCCCGCCAGATCGTAAACGACGCGAATGGGATTCCCGTCCTTATCCTTTTTCGCTTCTTTGACGAACGGCGTAGGAATGAGTCCCACGTCCGTCCCGAACGCTTCCAGCAAGTCCGAACCGATTTCGTTCGCCGTCCAGCAGGTGGCGGGCATCATGGCCGCCTGCCCCGCCGCAAAGGAGGTGTTCGCCTGTAAATGATCGAGTCCCAGCGATTGAGGGTGCGAATAGTTCTGATTGACGCATACCAGATCGTACCAATACGTCCACGCCTTTTTCAAAGCGGGATATTTGGAAGAATCGAACAGGTCTTTGCTCTCGTATTTCATAAAGGTATTAAATTCGTCGATTCCCGCGATCTGCACCCACATATCGTAGACGAAACTGTCCCACATATAGGCGGTGGTGCCGCTCCATACGAACGGATAGATCTTTTCTCCGTCGGCGTTCTTGAAATTCCCGTCGGAAATCTCTTTCGCCAAAGCGGCGAGCTCTTCGTACGTTTGAGGAATTTTCCAGCCGTTCGCGTCGAACAGCGTCTTGTTGTAAGCGATGCCTCCCGCCCCCTGAATTTCGGGAATCGCCACGTAATGCCCGTTAAAACGCACCAAATTGAGAGACGAGGGAGCGATTCTGTCGACAAAGCGAATGGGAATATCGTCGTCCGGCGTTTCGGTATTCTTCGTATCGTTATATACGACGGAATTATACAGCGTATCGAGATTCATGACGAGATTCTTCACCGAAAGTCTTTCGTAAGGAATGTTGTGGCAGATATAAATATCGTCCGGCGAAGTATTGAGCGTCGTGGAAATCGTCTGCGTAAACTCCGTTTCGTTGGAGGACGGGATCAACTCGACGTTGACGCCCGGATAATCTTTTTCAAACTTTGTTTCCATGGCTTTCAGCCAGTTATCCCCGTATCCGCCTTTGAAATATTTGATACGCAGCGTCGTACCCGGTTCAAAGGTACGTTTCTCGAACGCTACCCAGCCCGAGCGGTCGCTGTCGTCCACCTGCGTGATCGGCGTGCTGTCGCTCGTCGTTCCTCCGCCGCCTCCGCCGCAGGCAGCGAAGGCGAGCGTCATCACACCGCACAGCAGAAACGCTCCGCAGCGCTTAAATTTGTTCATATCGCATTTACCTCCGTAACGCTCAGTTTCTCTTGCGTCTGACCGCAAAAATCGTCCCCGTCAACAAGATGACGGCGGCGGCCCCGCCGAATCCGACGACGCTCTTGCAGCCCTTTTTCTTGCCGGAATTTTCCGAATTTCCGCCCGGATTCGTCGAATCCTTTCCCGAGTCGGAGGTAGTTTCTTCCACTTTCGTCACGGTGACGGTACAGGTCGCCATCGCCCCGTTCCCGTCGTTCGCTTCGGCGGTAATCGTAGCGGTTCCCGCTTTCAGGGCGGTGACTTTTCCCTTCTCGTCGACCGTGGCCACCGATTCGTCGCTCGAATACCAGATGATCTCTTTATCCGTGGCGTTTTCCGGCAAAGCCGTCGCGTTCAGCTGCACGTTTTCCCCGACTTTCAGCGACGCGGTCGTCTTATCGAGAGTCACGGTTTCCACTTTCGTCACGGGAGTGTAAGGCTGCGCCGACTGATTCCAGAAATTGGTACCCGTCACGAGATATTTATCCCCCGCCGCAAGTCCGCTGTTCGCCGCGGGAGCGCCTACCCCCTGCGTGTCCTTATAAACGCTGCCCGCATAGGCGTACAAACGCATACACGCCCAAACTTCGCCCCAGCTGTCGCGATAATATTTCCCGATCTGCGTATCGCCTGTGTTTTCTTTGGCGTAGGTTTCCGCCGAAGCGCTGTTGCAGTTTTCCGAGGTGGGATCGGAACCGGTTCCCCGCAGATATCCCGTCGTGAGCACCCGCGAACGGAAAGGCAGATAGTTTCCGTCTTCGTCCAGCCCGATCTGCGTCCACGTATTCGCGGGGACGAAAAATCTTCTGCCTAAATCCCAGTAAATGCCGGCGTGCTCCGGTTTCGCGCCGTAAGAAATGCCTACGTCGAACCACATATCCTGTTCCGCTTTGATCCAGGCGGTAAAATAGAACGCTTCCTGGTTGACTTCGCCGTACATCATATCGTCGAACGTCGAATAGGTAATAGAATCGGGCAAGGTCTGCTGGTTGTCTTTGTTGATCGTGATCTCGACCGCCGTGGTGATTTTATCGCCGACGCCCGCGACCTCCCCCATGCCTTCGACGGCGTCAGTCACCGTCGCCTGTCTCACGGAAGAAAATTCCGCCACCTTGCCCGCGCCGCCGATCTCGTCCTGATGCGCAAACGACCACGGGCCGCCGTACTCGGAACGGGGCTTGACGTTGAGCGCCACGTTTTCAAAATTCGGATCGACCATTCCGCCCTCCGCACGAAAGCCCTGCCGCGTCATCGCGGGCAAAGAATCGGGCGTACGCGCCGCTTCGACGAAAGTCCCCGCGTTGTCGAGCGTATATGCGTCCGCTTTTACGACGCCGGGGACAAACATTCCCAACGCCATCACCGCGGCGGCGGCAACGGCCAGCATTCTTTCTCTCTTTTTTCCCATCAGTCTCATTTTTTCGACTCCTTATTTTTTATTTCGCCTTTCGGCAATCCTACCGTAATTGTATTCCCCCGGCGGACTGAAAATTTTATCCGCGCCTTTTTCGGCGCGCGGGGAGAACAGGCGCGCCGGAACCGTCCGTCACATATCTGATTTGAGGTGCATTTTCACATTGCTCACTTTCACGACGCTTCCGTCGTCCGCTTCGATGACGAGACGGAGATTATTCGTCCCTTCGGGAAGCGTAAATTCCAGATGCAAAGTTTGCTCCGACGCCCCGAATTCTATCGCCTCGCTTTTTCCGAGAAGCGTCTCTTTCATTTTGCGGTTGTCGTTCGAGCCTTTGGCGTACTCGCCCGAGAGATACTCCGCGTAAACGCGTCCTCCCTTTCCCGAACGTACGATTCCGCTCGCTTCGAGATAGAATTCGTATCCCGCGTACTGCGCCGAGATCTCCTGTTTGGCAGTCCCGCCGTTTAAAAGCAGTCCCTCTTCGATATTTTCGCAGTTCGTCGTCTCCCAGCCGAGCGGGTTATTTTTTTCACCGTACAGAAAGCTGCCGTTGGAGACGTAATCGTTGATCGGCATCTGCCCCGCCCAATCGGTGTTTCCTCCCGGCGAAGCGGAGAAGGTCACGCAGCCGCCGAGGTCGGGTTTGATCGGCTGACCGTCCTTTCCTTCCGTCCGGTATTCGTCCGCATACTCGGTAATCCGCACCCAATCCACATACATATACGCCTCGTCGAAATCGGCGACGCCCAGCCAATCGGCGGCATTGTCGGGGTACCAGTTGCCGATCCAGAGCTGATCGGGATAGTAGGGCGTATTCTTCGCCGTACGACCGACCTCTTTGCCGTCCATGTACCAGATCACCGCGCCCGCGTTTTCGCCTTTCACAGGATCGTAGGCGTATCCTTCCGTCCGCCATTCGAAGGCAAAGGTATGCCACCGGCCGTCGTTATACGGACTCTCCGTCGCCACGGGCACGCCCGTCGAACGATTGACGACTTTCCCCGTCCCGTCCTCTTTCAAATCGTTCGCGTCCTGATAATATTCTTCGTACGCCACGCCGCCCCAGCCGTTGAATCCCTCGCCGATCCGCGGACATTCGATGTCGATTTCATGGTATTGCACGGTATCCGACGTATTGTGTCCGTAAACGAGCCCCGAGGGAGTGTCGATCGCGTAACTGTTCGTATAATACGACCAGGCCGTGGAACAAGGGCCGAAGCGGGGCACGACCTTCATGCGTACCTCGTATTTTCCCGGCCCGAACAGTCTGTTGCTGATCAGACATGCGCCTTGGCCGCGTTTTCCCGCGTCTTTATAATAATTTCCGTACGAATTGAGTACGATAATGCCGCCGGTCGCGCCCTGTTTCCGCACGACGCCGGGGGAGCGGGTAAATCCGGCGTTTTCTCGCGCGACGCCGTTCTGCCCCCAGCCGTAATTGACGACAGACCAGTTTTCACCGATCGATTCCTCTCTTCCGAAATCGCTGAAAAACACGCTTTTTACTTCCGGTTCTTCCGTCCACGGCGAAAGCGTCGGCTCCGCCGACGAAACGGAATTTGCGCCGGGATCGGAGGAGACGCTGCCGGAAACGGCTCCGCCGCTGCCGCCGCAGCCCGCGAAGGCGCCGCACGCCAAAGCGAAGCTCAGCGCGCCGGCTATCATTTTTATCCGTCTGTCTTTCATAATCCCTCCGCGTTTCAGTTCAACGCCATTTTGACGTTTGTGACCTGCGCCGTCGTTCCCTCTTCCGTTTCGACGACGATGCGAAGATCGGTGACGCGGTTATTCCCGATCACGAACGTCACGTCCTTTTTGCCCGACTCGGAAGCGGAAAATTCGATCGCTTCGGATTTTCCCAGCCGCACGGAACCGAACATATATTCCGCGTAAATTTTGCATTTTCCGTTTCCGGCCACCCGCAGCGCTTCCGCGGAAAGAGTGAACGAATATCCCGAATACTGGGCGCGGACGGTCTGCGTGAGTCTTTTGCCGGCACCTACGTTTACATATGTATCCGAACCTGTTCCCCCGCCCGCACAGTCCTCTCCTTCCCAGCCGCGCAGGACTCCGTTTTCCGAGGCCGCGAATTTGCCGTTCGCTATGTAGTTGTTTTGAGGAATGGGTTTCGCCCTAAGATCGGTCGCTTCGGCGCGGGCGGAACTTCCGCCGCCGCCCTCCTGCACCGGATCGTTATACTCGGTGACGCGGATCCAGTCCACATACATATATGCTTCCTCAAAATCGGGAATGCCTACCCAGCTCTTATCGGGCGGGAACCAATTCCCCACCCAGAGCGCGGCCTTATAACCGGGCACGTACTCCCTCGCTTCTCCCATCTTTTCCCCGTCGCGGTACCAGACGACTCCGCGGTCTTCGTTCTCCGCGTCCGTCCGCCATTCAAAAGCGTACGTATGCCACCGGCCGTCGTTTAAACCGCCCTCTTCCAATTCGTCCGCCATCACCGTCTGACGATCCGCGAGAACGTTCCAATCGATAAACCGCTCGTAAGAGGTCCCCGACCATTTCCTGAAAGATCCTTCCATAGGCATTTCGATGTCGATTTCGCTGTAACGGATCGTTTCGGGCGTTTTGCCGCCGTTGCTGTAATACGTCCAGAAGGCGGTGCATTGTCCCAGGCGGGGCAGCACTTTCATGCGCACCTCGTATTTTCCCGGTCCGAAGGTACGCCGGGTAATCAGAGCCGAGCCCTGCCGCCTTTTGGAACTGTCCGCCTGCAAATCCCCGTAGGAACGAAGCACGGCGATTCCGCCGCTTGCGTCCGCGTTTTTGACGCGGTTCTCGTCCGTCGAATAGAATACGTTCTCCGGCGACGTACCGTTGTTGTCCGCGCCCCATTTCTGAGAAGAAACCTCCCAGACGTCCGAATTTATCCCTTCGGAAAAATCTTCGTAGAACGTATCTTTGACGGTCGGTTCCTTGTTCCATACGGACACGGGCTTCGGCGGCTCCGAAGACGTCGGTTCGGAAGTTACGTCCGTTCCGCCCGTATTCTCCGAAGTTCCTCCTCCCGTACAGCCCGCCGGAGCCAACGCCAGCAGCGCAGTCAAAGTCATACACACGAATTTTTTGAACATGCTTTTCCTCCTCCCTTCACTTCTCGCTTCCGATTTATTTGAATAATAGTAATTATTATTTACTATTATAGTATAACACAGATATTTATGCTTGTCAATATAGTTTGGAAAAATATTTTTATTTTTTCACGGGAATTTTTTACGGTTTGTGTTGACAAATTTCTTTTAAAAGTCTAAACTATACATATAGTAAATTTTATTATCTAAAAATAAGAGGTTCGGACAGACATGCAGAATTTTCAAACGCCGCTCCCCAAAGAAAGGGGGAAAAACCAAACGTTGACTCGCGACGTAAACCTTACTCTGATTATGAATTCTTATATGAATCGTCCCATGTCGAAAGTGGATATTTCCCGGCTTTTCAAACTCAGCAAACCCACTTCCTCAAAAATCACGGCCGAACTGGAAGACCTCGGGCTGATCTGTCCCGATCCCGACGAGGAAGTTCGCTCGAATACGCCGGGCGTCAAAGCGTTAAAGTATAAACTGAACGTCGATCTGGGGCTGATCGCCGTACTCGATATGTCGAGCGTGGAAACGCATATCCAGATATGCGATTTCGGAGGCGCGCTCCTTTCGGAGACCAAGATTTCCGATAAAGAGCTCATTCGCTTTGAAGACATCGTCAATTTCTGCGACATTGTGGACGGGCTTTTGGGAAGTTTCCCCGCGGCGAAAAGAAAACTTCTGGCCGTCTGCGTCGCCATTCCCTGCGCCGTCAATAAACGGACGGGAAAAATAGATTGGTCGCCCCGCTTTGAAATCGACGAAAATTTCGATTTGTCCGCTTTTCTTTCCGCGCGATATACGGACAGTAAAATTCTCATCGAAAACGACGTTCAGCTGATGATGTCCGGAGAAATTTATAAAGGGATTCTTTCCGACGGAAGCATTTCCTACGCCTTGCTCATGTACGTCGACAGCGGGTTGGGGGGCAGCTTTTTCATAGACGGGAAGCTGGAAAACGGCGAAGAGGGAAAGGCGGGCGACCTCGGATTTTTGCCCTATTTAAACAGCAGCGGCGAATATATTTACCTCGACAGCGTAATTTCCCTAAACGCCCTGAAAAAGACCTTGAAGCAAAAGCTCGCGGAAGGGAAAAAATCATTGCTGCCCGTCGGCAGATCCCTTCATTTTTCTCACATCAAAGAGGCCTATTTCAAAGGCGATCCGCTCGTCGTGGAAGCGGTGGAAAAAATCGCGAAAGAAACGGCAAACGCCTTGAAAAGCCTGTTGGAGATCCTGAATATCAATTTCATCGTCATCAGCGGCAGAATCACGCAGCTCGGCGAGCGTTACCGCGCGATTATCGAGACGTCTTTACAAGAACGTTTTCCGTCGGTACGCGTCAGATACAGCCGGATTCAAAGCTCCGCCATACGGGAAGGCGCGATGTCGATTTCTTCGCGAAAAATTATAGCGGACATCATTTCCAACCGCACCAAGAAAGTTCAGTAAGCGATATCGAATAAGGCGCGGTCTTCCAATATCCGCTGCCGGCATAAACAGGAAGTTTTTTCTTTTTTGCTTTTTCCGTATTCTTCCAAAGCCCAGATCACAGCCCCTATGGCGGGGGGCTGTTTTAATTTGGAGAAAACGAAGCGCCGGCGGGAATTCCGCTCCAAGTTGTCGATAAAGACGCGGTACATCGTCTCAAACCGGCCTTTTGTCCATACCGATCCGGCCAATACCACTTCCACGTCGCCCTCTATCCGTAAGCGATCCGCGCAGCCCGCCACCGTTTTCGCGAGTTCCTCTCCGCTCTTTGCCAGAATATTTTTTACGGTCTCGTCGCCGTCCGCCTCCGCCTCCTCCATCATTTTATTTACGCACAAAATTTCTTCTTTATGCCCCGCGACTTCGGTAGCTTTCAAAACGAACGCCCCGTCGTCGAGGATATTGAACCGTTTATAGAACATATCTTTGAGCGACGTCGCGGGGCCGCAGCGAAACAGCATATCGTAAACCGCCGCCATACCGCGCAGCGCAAGATAGTGCGCGCCCGCCCTGTCGGTGCTGATCTCGCCCAAGCCTCCGCTTTGCAGTCTTTCGCCGCGCGCGTTTATCCCCACCGTAACGGTACCCGTCCCGTTGATGCAGCAAACGCCCGTCCCCGTGCGGCTTCCCGCTTTCAGGCCTAAAAACCCGTCGTTTTCCACGATAAAGCGTTTAAAGCCCAAATCGGAAATCAGCGCCGCCAGTTTCTTTTTTTGGTATGCGAAATCGGCGCCGGCAAGGCCGAATACGGCATACGCGACGTTGTCCGCCCGAATTTTATGGCGTGAAAAAAGTTCCGTCAATCTTTTTTCGATTTCCCGCCGCGTCCCCGTATAGGAATCGGACAGCGCCTCATGGCTGCACGTCCCCGCTTTGACGCAATCGACGAAATTCCCCTCGCCGTCGTATAGAAAGTAATGCGTTTTGGTATTGCCTCCGTCCACTCCGAGTATATAATCCACTTCCATGATGTAGTCCCCTTGCCGCCTTAAATTCCTTCGCTCAAAAACCTTTCGTTTGCTTTATACATTTCGTCGTAACAAGCCGAAACGGCATGATAATCTCCGCAGAGCGGATTCAGCATAAGCGCGGCGACCGCCGTGTGACGATCCCCCGTCGCCGCGGCTTCCACCGCCAATTTTTCATAACTTTTCATCAGTTTCATCAATCCGACGATGTGTTCGTTATCGAAGTGGCGCAAGGGAAGGGTATCTATTTTCTCCTTTCCCACGAGCGCGGCACATTCGACGACGTCGTCGTCGGCCATAAAGGGAAAAGCGCCGTCGTTTCTGACGTTGACGACATGCCGCGTTCGGCGGTCGTTTTCGATCGCTTCGAGAAGTTCCACGGCGACCGTGGAATAATATGCCCCGCCCCGCTGTTCCAATTCGGGCGGTTTTATATGCAACGTGGGATCTTTATATTTTTCCAGCAACTCTTTTTCCAGCGCCAGGCACACTTCCCCCCGCGAAACTTTTTCCTGTTGCAGCTTTTTCAACTTACTCGATTTGAAATAATAATATTCGAGATAAGTCGAGGGAATCCCCCGCACCGCCTGTAAGACGTCGCTGTCAAAGCCGTTCGCGGGAATATTTTTCATGGCCGCGCTGTTGACTCCGCTCTTTAAAGCCTGCCGCAAATAATCCGCTCCTTCGCATCGTATGGCCGTCAGCCAGGACAGATGATTCAATCCCACGTAATCGATCTGGGCGTTTTCCAGTCCCAGCGTCTGCTGGACGCTCTTTTCCATCGCGAACGGACAGTTGCAAAGTCCGACCGAGCGCACGGACTTATCCTGCAAAGCCTGAGCCACAATGCCCGAGGGATTCGTAAAATTGATCATCACGGCATTCGGACAAAGCTCCCGCATTTTATCCGCAATGCGATACAATACGGGAATCGTGCGCAGAGCCTTAAAAAAGCCTCCGATTCCGCACGTTTCCTGCCCGATCATATCGTATTTCAAAGGAATTTTTTCGTCCTGAATCCGCGCGGTTAATTTCCCCACACGAATCTGCGTAATGACGTAATCGGCGCCGGCCACGCAATCGTAAGTTTCGTAAAAGTTTATCGGCCAGGCGATTTCTTCGGCAATAAGCATTCTTCGGGCCATGTTGCCGACGATTTCCAATTTTTCCGCGTCAATATCCATCAATGCCAGCTCGCGGATATCGAGATCGTTCCTTTTTCTGATAAATCCCTCTATCAATTCCGGCGTATATGTGCTTCCCGCTCCTATAACGACGATTTTTATCCGTCTTTTCATAATGGCCTCCCGCAATAGTAAATATTAATTACTATTATAGTATACCATAAATTTCACATTTGTCAATACATTTTTCAAAAATTTTTTCAGCCATTTTTCCCTTTTACTACGCCCGGCAAAATTCCCGTGAGCGCATAAACGGCCGCTCTGCTTTTTCCATACTTCCTGCGCGGCCTTATCTTCCATTTGTTTTTGAACCCTCAAACGGGAATAAATATAAAAACCGATCAATCGAAGTTTCGATTGATCGGTTTCATGGTGTGCCCGCCGGGGGTCGAACCCGGACTCGATGGCGTCGGAGGCCATAATGTTATCCAATTACACTACGGACACATAAAATTTTTTATAAATCGTCTCCCTTCAAAGACGTATCTATATTTTACTCTTTTTTGCTTCCTTTTTGCAAGCGTTTATGCTATAATATTTTCAAAAAAGTAAAAAAATTTTTTGAAACGGTGATTTTTATGGCGAAAACAGTGGTTGTGGGCATGAGCGGCGGGGTGGACAGCTCCGTCGCCGCGCTTCTTTTGAAGGAGCAGGGCTTTAACGTCGTCGGTCTCTATATGCTTAACTGGGAGGAAGACGACGAAAACGGCAGTTGTACGTCCGAAGCCGATTACGCCGACGTGCGCCGCGTCTGCGGGCTCCTCGACATTCCCTATTACACGGTCAATTTTTCCCGGGAATACCTCGACCGCGTCTTTTCCTACTTTCTCGCCGAATACAAAGCGGGCAGAACGCCCAATCCCGACGTTTTATGCAACCGCGAAATCAAGTTCGGGCCCTTTCTCGAAGAGGCGAAAAAACTGGGCGCGGACTATATCGCCACGGGGCATTACTGCAAAATTTCTCACGAACGCGGCGTGCATAGGCTGCTCAAAGCCGCGGACGCAAATAAGGATCAGACTTACTTTCTCAATCAGCTCTCCCAGGCGCAGCTTCGAGACGTCTTATTCCCCTTGCAGGACATGCAAAAGCCGCAAGTGAGAAAAATCGCGCTCGAACAAGGTCTCGCCACCGCGAAAAAGAAGGACAGCACGGGGATTTGTTTCATCGGCGAACGCAATTTCCGAAAATTCCTCAGCTCGTACCTGCCCGCCCAAAAAGGCAAAATTCTCGACCTTTCCGGCCGCGAAGTGGGCGAACACCTTGGTCTCATGTACTATACGCTCGGCCAGCGGCGGGGCCTCGATCTGGGCGGCGTAAAAGGGGAAGAGGAACAGGGCAGATGGTTCGTCGTCCGCAAAGATCTCGAACATAACGTCCTTTACGTCTCCCACGGCGACGAGTCCCCCCTCTATTCCCATGCCTGCGAAGTGAGCGGCTTCAACTGGATCCCCGCCCCGCCCGAGCAAAACGATTTCGAGTGCACGGCAAAATTCCGGTACCGTCAGCCCGACCAAAAGGTACGCGTACGCGTGAAAGAAGACGGCGGGGTGCATATCGAGTTTGCCGAGCCGCAGCGCGCCGTTACGGAAGGACAGTACGCGGTGCTCTATCGCGGCGAGGAATGTCTCGGCGGCGGCGTCATCGAATCCGCGGAGTATTGAACCCGCAACAATTCTGTTCTCAAAAAGCCCGGGCGATAAAGCGTCCGGGCTTTCCCTATATTCAAAGCAGCAAAAATGCGTATCCGAGGACGGGTCCGGCAAAAATTGCCAGATAGATCAAGGTGATCCACGGCTGATATTCCACATAGAACTGCCGAAAGGTGAGTCGCCACGGGTGTTTGACGAGCACCCAGCCAATGAGATCCGAAAGGACACAGACCCCCGTCCAGATCAAGCCGGTGAGAATGGCGTCCCGCCAGGAAGGAGCCGCGAGACCGCGCATATACAGCCAGCCGAACAACGGAAAGAGAATAATATTGTAGAGCGGGTGCCAGGGCTTCGTCTTTTCATATCCCTCTCCCATGCCCGGGCCTTCCTTCATCGATTTCATGTGCAGGACGCAGATATTGAAAATCGTATGCAGCACGCCCACCGCCGTAACGACGAAATAGCAAACCCAGAACCAGAGCATGGACATTCCGAAATTCCGCATCATGCTTCTCCTTCCGTCTTTTTCGCTTTCTTTCTGTGGTGCAGAAAATACACGATACAGATATACGCCGCGCCGAGAACCGCGATCGCGCCGCCGAGAACCGCAAAACAGACGGGGGCAGGTACGAGACGACCGAAGAAATAGATATTGTAATCGAACGCGTCGCGTATCCCGGCCACGGCTTCGGCAGGCATGTATTTCCCCAGCTCTTCGATCGCGCCGCCCATAAAATAGCGCCGGAAGAG
Source organism: Candidatus Scatosoma sp. (assembly GCA_048465415.1). Taxonomy (GTDB): domain Bacteria; phylum Bacillota; class Clostridia; order Christensenellales; family Borkfalkiaceae; genus Scatosoma. Next base: position 47,344 of record DBFWLO010000008.1, on the reverse strand, counting down.
CACGGTCCCGTAAGTCCCGGGAATCAAGGTGACGACGTTGCGGATCCCGGCGGCGAACTGCGATATGGGCATATAAGCGCCGCAGAGAAATCCGTACATGGACGAGACGAGCGTCGCCGCCGCCCCCGCCGCGCCCTGCGTCCTGATAAAAGTCTCGACGATGACGGCGAAAAGAGAACCGAACATGGTGCAGAGCACGAGATTGAAGAGAATCCTCGCGACGTCCGCGACGGAAAGGAACCAGCCGCAAGCGGCGATATAGACGAGCCCGAGCAGCAGGCAAAACAAACATACGAGTAAGGTGGAAAAGACGTTGGCGAGGAAATAGCTGACGGAAAGAATCGTCGGCTTGACGGGCGCGATGCGGAAATCCTCGATCCGCCCCTGCGCCTTATCCCCTACCATGATCGTCTGCGAACAGAAGGCGAGCGTCACGGAAGTGGTGCCGAGAATGGACGAGATCAGCCAGCCCGCCACGAACCCGTTGACCAGTTTATCCGGGAGCACGACTCCTTCGGGCAGGGAGGAGAGCAGCGAATTGACGTACACCGATCTCAAAAACGTCGCAAACAGCACCACGAGGATCAAAGGGGTGATGAGCGACATGAAAAAGGTCTGCTTTTCCTTAAAATAGAGTTTGATGTGCCTCGCCGTCAGATAGCGCAGGTCGGTCAGGTCTTTATGCATTTTCGTCTCCTCCCGCAAGCGTTTTGCCCGTTACTTTCAAGAATACGTCGTCCATCTTGCCCTTTTCCACCTCGAAATCGCAAAAGGCGTCCGGATATTCGAGGATCAGCCGCTTGGCGGCGGAAATCGAATCCACTTCGATGACGACGTAATCCTCCTTTTCGTCGACGGAAAGCCCCTCCTTTTCGATCATTTTGAACAGCTTTTCGTTTTTAGAATAGACCTTGATGAAATCGGACGCGTAGGCGTTTTTGAGCCCCACCGGCGTATCGTGCGCCACCACCCGTCCCGCGTCCAAAATGACGACGTAATCCGCTTCCGCCGCTTCTTCCATGTAATGGGTGGTGAGAAAGATCGTCAGGCCCGACTCCCTGCGCAGCCGGTCGAGGCATTTCCAGACCATCTGCCGCGTCTGCGGATCGAGTCCGGTGGTCGGTTCGTCGAGAATGAGGATCTTGGGACTGTGCAGCAGCGCCCGCGCGATGTCGATCCGCCGTTTTTGTCCGCCCGACAGCTTCCCCAAAGGCCGTTTGAGCAAGCCTTTCAGATCCAGAAACGCCGCAAGCTCTTCGAGCTTTTGCTCGTACGCCTTGCCGGTGATTCCGTACAGCGCCGCTTTGTAGCGCAGATTATCGGCGACGGTCAGTTCCTTATCGAGTGCGCCGCTTTGAAAGACGACGCCGATTTTCGCCTTGACGGCGTCTATGTCGAGATCGATGTCCGTCCCGTCCACGAATACCTCGCCGCCGTCCTTGCGCAGCGCGCCGCAGAGAATGTTGATGGTCGTGCTCTTTCCCGCGCCGTTGAGCCCGAGAAAAGCGAACAATTCCCCTTCGCGCACCTCGAACGATACGTCGTCCACCGCTTTTACGTCCTTGAAATACTTTTTCAAGCCGCGGACGGTAATAATTTTCTTTTCCATGTATCAGTCCTTTTCGAGTTTATTTTTAATCCCCAGAAAACAATCGGTGAGCATGCTCCCGATCTCTTCCTCCGTAAAGTCGAGCGTTTTCGTGACGAGCATGGCCGCGATGCCGTGCGTGAAGATCCAGAGCTCGAAATAGAGCTTTTTCACCTTTTCGGGGCTCAGTCCCGAAGATTCCGCGGCGGCGGCCTCCACTCTCTCGTAGTTCGGATCGATCTCCGGCAGCGCAGGCAGCACCCGGCGGGGCGTCATGAAAAGGATCTTGAAAAGCTGCGGCTCCTCTCTCGCAAAACGGATATATCCCTTTCCCGCGCCCTTGAACCGCTTTTCTTCCGTGAGTCCCTCGTCGATAAATTCCGTATAGAACGCCGTCGCCCGCTCAACGACCGCCTCTTTCACTTCTTCCATATTCTTGAAACAGGAAAAAATCGGCGTCGTCGAACAATTCAGCCTCCCCGCGAGACTTCTCGCGTTCAACGCCTCCATTCCGCGCTCCCGCACTTCCTCCAACGCCGCTTCGACGATCTCTTCCCTTTTCAGCTTTGCCGTGGGCGGCATAGTATCCCCTCCTCGTAAAAATAACGTTTGTTATATAACATTTGTTATTTTACATGTTTTGACGAAGTTTGTCAAGAGAAATACAGAGGTTTTTATAAAATTTTTTTGAGAAATCGGATCAGCGGGGCAAGAAGCCCGAAAAAAACCGGCGTCCCGCGAAAGGGATACCGGTTTTATTTACGTGTTTAGCTTTTTCAGTTGAGAACGTCGGGGTTATCGAAAGAGAGGGTGGCCTGTTTTTCGCCTCTGTCTTCGGGGAACATGGTTCCGGCGGGAATGACGGGGAGAATCAGGGGATTGATGAAGGCGTTTGCCGTGAGAGCGGAGACCGCGCTTCTCAAATAGGGATAGACGATCTCGGTGGTGCTGATGGCGAGAACCTGTCTGTCCTCGTCCGTGTTGACCTCTTCCGCTTCGAAGATACCGACGAGCCGGGCTTTCAGATTGAAGGGCTTGGGCTCTTCTTCGGTGGATTCCACCTTGACTTCCAGGGAGACGAAGTAGAGCTTGTCGTTTTCCTGGACTCTTCTGATGGTGCGGGAAAACTGGGGTTTGATCTCGAATTTCGTATTTCTTTCCATTTTCACCCGATTGATCGTGTAGGTAAGTTCTTCGGCGGTAATGCCTCTTAAAGCATATTTCATAATCGAATACCTCGGCTTTAATTTATTTTTCTTTTTTTATTATAACACGTCTTCCTCCTTTTGTCAATAGCGATTGCGGATTCTTTCGCGTTTTTTTATAATTTTGCGCCTCTTCCGGGGAAACTTTTCCCGGCCCGCCGCTTTATGCGGGCGTTCCGCCTCCCGGGACTATTTTTTCTCAACGCGTTGACAAAAGCGAAAAAAGAGTATATAATTCTTTCATAACGAGTGCAAGGAGAAGAAGAGAGAATATGTTGGAAGTAAAGCAGCTGACAAAGGTCTACAAGACCAAAGGCGGGGCGGACGTGCGGGCGCTCGACGGCGTATCCCTTCAATTTCCCGAAACGGGCATGGTTTTCCTTTTAGGCAAGAGCGGCAGCGGAAAATCCACCCTCCTCAACGTCTGCGGCGGGCTCGATTCCCCCACGGGCGGCGAGATCGTCGTCAAGGGCAGGAGCAGCCGCGATTTCACCCAGAGCGATTTCGACAGCTACCGCAATACGTTCGTGGGTTTCGTCTTTCAGGAATATAACATTTTAGACGAATTTTCCGTCGAGGACAACATCGCGCTCGCCCTCGAACTGCAAGGAAAACCCAAAGACAAACAGAAGATCGCGGAAATCCTCGAACAGGTGGATTTAACCGGCTACGCCAAACGCAAGCCAAACACCCTTTCGGGCGGCCAGAAACAGCGCATCGCCATCGCGCGGGCGCTCGTCAAGAGCCCCGAGATCATCATGGCGGACGAACCCACGGGCGCGCTCGACTCCACGACGGGCAGACAGGTTTTCGATACTTTAAAAAAGCTCTCCCAAAACAAACTCTTCATCGTCGTTTCCCACGACCGGGAATTTGCCGAACAGTACGGCGACAGGATCGTCGAGCTCAAAGACGGGAAAGTAATTTCCGACGTCAGCAAGACGCAGGAGCCCCGCCGCGCGCTCGGCGAAAACCTCACCGCGGTCGGCAAGGATACGCTGTGCGTGCGTTCGGGCGCCGCGCTCACCGAAGACGATTTCGAGAAGATCAAAGCCTTCCTCGGCGAAAACGCAGGCGACGTGGTCATTGCCGGCGGGGAAAAGGACGTCGCGAGTTTCAAAAAAGCCGCCCGCATCAACGACTCCGGCGAAAAGGAAGTGTTTAAGGAAACGGCGGCGGACGCCGGAGCGCGAAAACAATACTCGGCCGAGGAAAGCCGCTTTATCCGTTCCAAACTTCCCGCGCGGCACGCCCTCAAAATCGGCGCGTCCGGTCTGAAATCCAAACCGCTCCGGCTCATCTTCACGATCCTGCTTTCCACCGTCTCCTTCGTCATGTTCGGACTCCTCTCCACGATGATGCTCTATAACGAGGACGCCACGCTCAAAAAGAGTCTCATGCAGTCCGACTATTCCGTTTTACAGCTCAATAAGAAATATAAAAAACATATCATGGACTATTATCGGGGCGAAGTGGTCTACGAACGGGATGAGGAAGAGACTACTCCCTTTACCCCGGAGGAGATAGATACGCTGAAAAAGACTTACGGCGAAGAGACGGTGGGCGTTTTTTCCTATAAGGAAGCCATACGCAATATTAATTTTTCTTCGGATGACTATTATATGGCGACCGTCCGTTATGCGCTCTCCGCGTCCGACGGCGCGTCGTTAAAAAACAAACTCGTTGCCGGCAGTTTTCCTGAAAACGATACTCAAATCTGCCTTTCGTCCTATCTCGCGGAAGCGCTCGTGCATTTAGGAACTCACGACGAGGAACACAAAAACTATACGCTCGAACAACCGGACGATTTAATCGGTAAGCATATCATGTTGGATAGCGGAACATTCACCGTCTCGGGAATATTTTCCACGGCCCCGCTCCCTTCTGTTTTTGATTCCGTCAAAAACAATACCGACCACAGCGACGGGAATCTGCGCTATGAGCTTTCCGAAGAGATCGCCGGCGGATTCTATCAGACCGCCGTTTTTCATGACGACTATATCCAAGAATACATTTCCGCCTATAATAAAGTACAACACAATATTTATGACATTCTCGATGATGGTTATCGTATTGTGACCGAAGTGCATATTCAATACACAGGTTTCTATTCTACCGGGTTTTATTATCTTTCTTTAAAAGAATCGGAAAAATATCTTTCGCACGTGTTCTTCGATAACGAACAAACCTCGCTCGAAGAAAACGACACACTCATTTACGCGGAATCTTTTTCCGGATATTATCAGGGGTGGATCCACGAAAAACAATCCGAGCTTGGTTGGGCTTGGGTGAACGATCCGACAGATACCAGAAAAGACGAGTTTGAAAAAGATCTGTTCGCGACGGATAAAGAGCACTCTTTAAACGAACGCCTCACTTGGTTGAGCGACGGTCTTTTTCCGGAAGGAGAAATTCTCTCTTTGGAGGCGGCGCGGGAAATCGTCGAAGAGGCTATGGCTTTGGGCGACAAATGGGGAGCGGAACCGGCATGGGAGGTCACGATAGACGGTTCTTCCGCAAACCACGACGTAAAAAGAGAACTCGACGTCAAAGGAATTTTTATTTCCTCTTTCCGGAATCCGTATTTCCCGGATAATATTCTGCTTTTAAGCGACGAGCTCTGTGCGGCCTGCGACGAGGTGATCGAAGAAAACGATCCTTCGCTCGTCAATCCCGAATCCAAAAGAGAGGAATACACCAAGTACGTCAGACCCGAAGACGCAATATACGGTGCCGTTTTTATTCCCTACGACCGATCCGATTCCGTCACGAAAACCCTGATTTCCGCCGTCAATAAATGGGCGGACGACGACAGCCGCCTTATCCTCAGCAACGCCATCGCGGATAGTCTTTCCGGCGTAGACGATACGGTGGAAAACCTTTCCGAAGTGTTCCTTTGGGTGGGACTCGTCCTCGCCCTCTTCGCCGCCCTGCTCCTTTGCAATTTCATCTCCGTTTCCATCACCTATAAAAAGAAGGAAATCGGCATTTTGCGCGCGGTGGGCGCGAGGAGTTTCGACGTGTTCAAGATCTTCTTCTCCGAATCCTTCCTCATCACCGCGATCTGCGTCGTTCTCTCCGTGATCGGCGGCGGGATCGTCTGCGCCGTATTGAACAAAGAGGTCGGCGCGCTGCTCTCCGGCGTCACCATTTTCGTCTTTGGGCCGCTGTCCGTGCTCATGCTCATCGGCGTGGCGTTTTTAACGGCCGTCATTGCCACTTTCCTGCCCGTTTACCACGCCGCCAGGAAGAAACCCGTTGACTCGATCCGCGCCTTGTAAAGGCCGCAAAGAATGCGTTTAAACGCATTTTGAAAAAAGAACGGCCTTTTGGCCGGGTAAAAACGCTATGACGACGATTTCTCTCTCCGACGAATATTTTTCCCCGAAAGCCGTTCTCGAATCGGGACAGATCTTCCGCTTTGCGCCCTGCGAAGCGGGATTTTTGGTGCGGTCCGCCGATAAGGCGTGTTTTTTAAACGAGAAGGACGGCGAAACGAGCGTGACCTGCGAGGAAGAAGACGAAGCGTATTTCCGCAATTTTTTCGATCTGCAAACGGACTACGCAAAGATCGTCGCGGAAGCGGTTTCGCTCGGCGAACCCTATCTTCGCGCGGCCGCGAAATTCGGCAAAGGACTGCGGATCCTGCGCCAGGACAGGGCGGAATGTCTCCTCTCTTTCATCGTCTCGCAGCAGAACAATATCCCCCGCATCAAGGGAATCCTTTCGAGACTGTGCGAAGCGCTCGGCGGGAAAAAGAATTTCGCCGGCAAAGAATACGCCGCGTTTCCCGCTTTGGAGACGCTCGCCGCGCAAAGCGAGGAGTTTTATCGCGATTTGGGACTCGGCTATCGCGCCAGATATGTGCGGGAGACCGCGCGGCGGCTCGTCGGGGAAGGATTCGCGCCCCTCGAAGGAAAGAGCGGAAGCGCGCTGAAAAAGGCGCTCACCTCCTACGCGGGCGTGGGGAATAAAGTCGCGGACTGCGCGGCGCTGTTCGCGTTCCGGGACACCGCCGCTTTTCCCGTCGATACCTGGATCGAAAAAATATATCACGAGAATTACGGCGGCAAAGAGACCGACCGGGAAAAGATCAATCGCTTTTTCGTGGAAAAATTCGGCCGTCACGCCGGCATTTTTCAACAGTACCTGTTCTATTACAAACGGGAAAGCCGCGCTTTTCTCTCCGAATAATCGCTTATGCGCTCAGCTCTTTTCTCCGGCGAGCACGAAATCGACGTCTTTGTCGCCGCGGCCGGAAAGGTTGACGACGACGCTCTTTCCCGCGCCCAGTTCGCGGGCGAGTTTAAGCGCGTAAGCCACGGCGTGGGCGCTTTCGAGGGCGGGAATGATCCCTTCCGACACGGAAAGGCCGCGGAAGGCCGCTAAGGCTTCCTCGTCGGTGACGGTGACGTAATTTACCCGCCCCACCGCTTTGAGATAGGCGTGTTCGGGACCGACGGACGGATAGTCGAGTCCGCTCGCCACCGAATACGCGTCCGCAGGCTCTCCTTTTTCGTCTTCCAGAACCAGACTTCTGAACCCGTGCATGACGGCGGGTTTGCCGAAGGTGACGCTCGCGGCGTTGTCGCCCGTACCCTCGCCCCGCCCCAAAGGCTCCGCGCCGTACAGACGTACGCCGGCGTCTTTCAGGAAACCGCTGAAAATACCGATGGCGTTGGAGCCGCCGCCCACGCAGGCCACGACCGCGTCGGGAAGGCCGCCCTTTAATTTTTTGAACTGCGCGCGCGCTTCTTTGCCGACGACGGACTGGAAATCGCGGACGATGGTCGGATAGGGGTGAGGACCGACCACGGAACCGATGCAATAAAGGGAATGAAGATAGGTCTCCGCATATTCCTCGAACGCCGCGTCCACGGCGTCTTTGAGCGTCTTGCCGCCCCGCGTCACGCACACCACTTCGGCGCCGAGCAGGCGCATTTTCTGGACGTTTATGTATTGTTTTTTCACGTCCGTCTCGCCCATAAAGATGCGGCATTGGAGGCCGAGCAGGGCGCAGGCGGTGGCGAGGGCGAGGCCGTGCTGTCCCGCGCCCGTCTCCCCGATGACCGTATCCTTGCCCATGTGCTTGGCGAGGAGCACTTCGCCGATACAGTGATTGATCTTGTGCGCGCCGGTATGATTGAGGTCCTCGCGCTTTAAGTAGATGTCCGCGCCGCCCGTCTCTTTTGTCAGTTTCTCGCAGAAATAGAGAGGGGTGGGACGCCCCTGGTAGGTCTTTTGGAGCAGAGAAAGCTCTTTGCGGAACTTCGGATTCTTTTTGAGCCGGAGATACTCCGCATAAACTCTGTCCAATTCTTCTTTGAGCGCCTCCGAAACGTACGCGCCGCCGAATTCGCCGAAATAGCCCTCTTTGTTTGTTTTGGTCTGGTTGCTCATGATACGTTCTCCTTATGATAAAATAAAATACCCGACGGTTTGTTTTTTACAAAACATACCGTCGGGTACAGATGATAACGTTATCATTTTTCCGATATGCTTTGCGACGCGATAAAAAGCATCCGCAAAACACACCGTTTACGCGAACGCTGAACTATCTACGCCACCATGCATACGAAAAGAACATAATTTTTCTCCCTGCCGTATTTAGGATTTTCCCTATTATAAACGAATAGAAAAGATTTGTCAACCGCCGGGAAGAAAATTTTTCGATTTTTTTTATTTTTGCGAAAAAATTTCGGAAAATCCCCTCAAAAACGCTTGCAATTCGGGAAAAGATATGATATATTATGAAAGCATTCGGCGGAAAAACAGCCGCTTCCATGCGGAGTATGCGGGAATAGCTCAGTGGTAGAGCGTTACCTTGCCAAGGTAAATGTCGCGGGTTCAAGTCTCGTTTCCCGCTCCAAAAAAAGAAACAGGTTTTCATGCCTGTTTCTTTTTTGTTTATCCGAATCCAAACGAGACTTAAAGGGTGGAGTCGCCAAAACGCAGATCGGACTCAAATCTTCCGGGAGAAAAAAGTTCCTTTTTCCCTCCATTTTTTTGAGAAAAAATTTTCCGAAAGCCTTAAAAAACGCTTGCAATTCAGAGCCGGATATGATATAGTATATAGGCTTTCGGAAGTTTAGCTCAGCTGGGAGAGCATCTGCCTTACAAGCAGAGGGTCATAGGTTCGAACCCTATAACTTCCACCAATAGAAGACAGTGCGGACGGAGTATGCGGGAATAGCTCAGTGGTAGAGCGTTACCTTGCCAAGGTAAATGTCGCGGGTTCAAGTCTCGTTTCCCGCTCCAATTTATAAATGTTCGCACTGTTTTTATTTGATCGGTACCATAGCCAAGCGGTAAGGCAAAGGTCTGCAAAACCTTTATTCCCCGGTTCAAATCCGGGTGGTACCTCCAAAACGCAGGTCTTGAAATCATGAGAACGAGTGATTTTAAGGCCTTTTTTCGTATATAAAAGACAAGGAGCGGAGAATCGTGAATAAGATATTCTCGACGATATTGAACAAACAGGAAAAAGAAGACTTTTCTCTCACGCAGTCGGAAAAGGAAATCGCAGCCGCCGTGAGAAGGCAGTTTGCAAACGCGGACGAGATTATCGAACGGGCGGGAGAGTTCCCCTTTACCGGCCGGCAGTTTTTTTCCGCGGAAAGAACTTACGGCGACTTTCCCGTGATCCCGATCCGCAAGAGCGAGGAGTTCGATATCCGCAAGCACACGACGAGCCAGCGTCCCTATGCCCACGCGCACGATTTTTTCGAACTCGTGTACGTCCACCGCGGGAAGTGTCTGCAAAAATTCCCAAACGCGCCCGCGCTTTCCTTACGGGAAAAACAGCTCTGTCTGCTGCGGCCGGGAATCGTGCACAGCATCGAGCGCTGCTGCGAAAAAGACACGATCCTCAAAATGGTGATTCCGCGCGGCCTGTTTGAGGACACGGGCGGAAAAATTTACGGCCCGGGCGCGGCGGGAGCGGTCGTCGTTCACGACAAAATTCCCCAAACGGCGGAATATCTCATTTTTAAGATCCTGGAAGAACACTTCCGCAAAGACAAGTTCGCAAAGGCCGCGATTCAAAGCTACTTAACCCTCCTCTTCGCCGAACTTGTCCGCACCGCCCAAAAGATTGACGCCGCCATAGAAGAAGAACTGAACGAGTATCTGGAAGAAAATCTGCAATCCGCCCGTCTGAGCGATTTTGCCGCCGCAATCCATTACAGCAAGGGCTATGCCGGCCGACTGATCAAGAAAAAAACGGGAAAGAGTTTTTTAGAAACCCTCAATCTCTTCCGGCTCAAAACCGCCGCCGCGCTCCTACTCGAAACGCGGCTGACCGTCGAAGACGTCGCCCTCCAAGTGGGCTACGCGAACGCGTCGGGGTTTTATAAGCAGTTCTGCGGCTTTTACGGCATGACGCCGAGCGATTACCGGAAAATGTTCTGACAAAGTAAGCTGCGGACACATTTTTGTGCTCTCGGGATATGGAATCGCCGCGTCCGGTCTGATATAATAGAGCTATAAACTCTAAGGCGGTATTTTTTATGAAGGTCGAACGCGTCATTCCTCTTCCCCTCGACAAAAAACAGGCGGTCGCGTACGCGGCGGCCGCCGCGGAAGAACAGACGGGGATCCCCGTCAAAAACGCGAAATATCTCGGCGGCGGCTCGTTCGGCCGCGCCGTGGGGCTCACTTACTCGGACGGACAAAAAATCGTCGTGAAGTTGCTCAGAGCCCGCGGCATGATGCAAAAAGAGGTCCGCGACCTCGGACTTTTGAAAAAGCATTGCCCCGAACGCCTCCCCGCCGTCCTCTTTTCGCGGCAAAGCGATGATAAAATCCCCGTCGATTGCTACGGCATGGAGCGACTGGAAGGCAAAACCGCTTTTATGGCTTTCGGCATGCTGCTCCAAAGCAAAAGCAAGAGGCATGCCTTCGCCGACCGCGTGACCTCGTCCCTGCATGCCGTGCACGAATGTAAGAGTCCGAAATTCGGGGACACCTTATGCCCCGACTGCGGGAGCTGGCTGGATTACTATCGGCCATTCGCCCGGGAAGTGCTGGAAAAAGCCGAGGAATTGTACGCGCAGAACCTGCTTTCCGAAAAAATCGTCGCCGTCATGCGCGCGGCCTGGGAGAAATTCGACCTCATTTTCTCCGAACCCGTACAAGAGGCGTGCCTTATTCACGGCGATCTGAACGTCGGCAATATCATGGTCGACAAAACATATCGGATCACCGGATTTATCGATCCCCTCCATTCGATGTACGCGGACAGGGAATACGATCTCTTCCAGTTCGACAACCTGACCGGAAAAAGATTCGCCCTGCGCGAGACGTATACGCGCAAATACGGCGCGAGCAGGTTCTGCGAACAGAAACTCGCCTTCTACGGGTTATGGAACGAGGTGTTCTGTTACATCAAAGCGGGCGTGCTCGTCGGGTTCGTCATGAATCCCCTCGTCGAAAATATGCGGCGGAAGCTGGTGGAATTATGATCTCGTTAGGCGCGCGACTCGTAAAACTCGTATTGAGAGCGTATACCTATCCCTACCGCAAAGCGCATCGCTCGCTCTCGCGTTCGATCCAATTCAAGAGCCGCAAATACAGACCGCCGAAGGGGTTTACGTACCGTTTGGAACGCGTCCGCGGCGTCGGCGTGGAAATTCTCGCGCCTCCGCACGCGGCAGACGGCTGTTCGATCGTACAGTTCCACGGCGGCGGACACACGCAGCCGATGAACAATATGTACCGGAAAGCGGCGCAAAGATACGCGGAAATTTCCGGATACACCGTTTACAGCATCGACTATCGTCCGGGAAAGGATCTCGTCTATCCGGCGCTGCACGACGCCTGTTACGAGGCGTATAAAGGCCTGATCGGAGAGGGGCTCCTTGCCGGCCGGATCGTCGCGGCGGGGGACAGCATGGGCGCCAATATTCTATTGTCGATTTGTCTTAGGCTGCGCGACGAAGGCCTCGCTATGCCGAAGGCTCTGATTTCCGTCTCCTGCGGCGCCGATCTGGCGGCGACGGGCGATTCTTACCGAAAAAACTGTTATCGGGATCCCCTGTACGCGCTGCCAAAAAATCAGAGCTATGAAAAATACGAGCGCTGTATCCGCCGCCGGACGCCTTATTGCGGAGCCACCGATCCCAAAGATCCCTATTTATCCCCCGCGTATGCGGAGCTTACGGGATTCCCCCCGATCCTCATTCAATGCGGCGACTGCGAAATCTGCGAAAGCGACAGCGATATGCTGTACTTCAACGCTCTGAAAGCGGGAGTAACCGCGAAACTCACCAAGTACGAGGGCATGTTTCACGATTTTCAGTATATCACCCCCTTTCTCAAAGAGAGCAGGCTCGCCTGGAAAGAAATCGCCGCGTTTATCGCCCAAAACGTCTCTACGCCATAAAGACAAAGGCTTACGGATTTTCCGTAAGCCTTTGTTTTCAAGAAGGCGGGCTTCCAACTTTTTCGACGGCGAAATTATCGCTTCGTTCGCCCGTTCTCTTTTCGACTTTTAGCGAGGACAAGCAGGTTAACTTCACGCGGGAGATCGCGGATTCTCATCGGAAAGGAGTGCAACGTCAAGAACGTTCCCTTCGGGCGCGAGTTTCGTATTTAATATCTCCTCTCGCGTACTTTTTAGAGAAAAATTTATTGACTTTTCCCACGGGCTGTGGTATAATTTTGCATAGAGTACGGAAAGCAGGCGTTGAAGGGAAGGCAGTAGGGCGCCGCGTAAAATTGATTCGCCCGTGTGGTGGAATAGGCAGACGCAAGGGACTTAAAATCCCTCGATAGAAATATCGTGCCGGTTCAAGTCCGGCCACGGGCACCAGAACGAATAAAAACAGTCAAGCGATCAGCTTGGCTGTTTTTTGTCTTTGATCATCATTCTTTCCTCGGACAAAGCATTATAAAACCTTCTTATCTTCACGATTTTTTTTAAGATTTTTGAAATATAAAACGCAGAACGCGCTTATCGGTAAAAAGAATAAGCACCAGCCAATCAACGCGACGATCCCTCCCTTCCCTTGATTCGCGGACGGGATCGGCAGCTAAAAAAACGCGGAAAGGGACAGCAACCCGTAACCGAGTAAGTCGAATTGATCTTTATATAATTCCCGCCGCAAAAAGATACCCTGTAAATCGTTTTGAAATAGTTGTCTTCGCGAACATCCGTCTCTTTTGCATAACGATAGTATTTTTCGAGCGTCTGAAAGGTGTTGTCCCCCCGACTCTCCCGGCGCAAAGTCGCCGAGAATGGATATCCGGGAAATTTCGGGATTTGACATCAAAAAGTCCATCGGTATCTTGACGGAACGTTTCCATTTTTCCATGGGCGTTCGGTTTTCCATATCCGGTTTAGACTCCGCGATTACGCCGCTTACGATCTTTTGTACGCAGACATCGATGAGATTCTTTTTGCTCTGAAAACGGTAATTGATCAGCCCCACGCCTACTTCCGCCCGTTTCGCAATTTCTCGAATGGTTATAAGATTGAAATTTTCCTCCTTTTCTTTCCTCAGATTCATCGTCACTTCCAGCAGTTTTTCTTTGACGTCCATTCCCTATCCTCCTTATTGAACAACGTTTTGAACAATGTTCAGTATACGAGAAACGAGAGAGTAGTCAAGCGAACCGTATGTACTTAAAAAAGAGCCGTCCGAAATTTCGGGCAGCTCTTTTTTCTATTCGTTCTTATAGCAAAGAAAACGTCTCGACGGCGCGGCGGACGTCCTCTTTCATCGCCCGCATCGCGGCGTATTCCAGATCGTGCAGATAGTTGGTTTTTCCCGCGGCGACGACTTTTGCCGCCGCCTCGTAGCCCGCCTTCGACATATAGGAATAATAATTGATCTTTCTTATCCCCGCCGCGATCGCCTTTTTGAAGTCCTCTGCGTTCACGCCGCTTCCGCCGTGCATGACGAGGGGGAGGCCCGTAGCGCGGGCGCAATCCTCCACGACTTTGAAATCGAGCCGGGGCGGCGCCTTATAGAAGCCGTGACTGGTGCCGAACGCCACCGCGAGCGCGTCCACGCCCGTCGCTTCGACAAACCGTCTCGCTTCTTCCGGATTCGTATAGTAGGCCGAAGGATCGGAAATTTCCTGTTCCGGCGTTCCGTTTTCCCCCGCCGCGAGCCTGCCGAGCTCCGCTTCGACGTCCGCGCCCATTGCATGGGCGATGCGCGTCACTTCGCCCGTCACGCGGACGTTCTCTTCATACGGAAGCGCGGACATATCGATCATCACCGAGGTGAATCCGATCCGCAGCGCCCGGTACACCATTTCCGGCGTTACGCCGTGGTCGAGATGTACGCACACGGGTACTTTTGCGGTTTTCGCCGCGGCGAGCATCGCCGGGCCCACGTACGAAATATCGTTATAAACGTTATGGACTTCGGCGTGCGCGATGATCACCGGCCGGCCCAGCTCTTCCGCCGCTTTCACGATCGCCTGCAAACTGTCGAAGCCGGTCGCGTTGAACATGCCGACCGCAGTTTTCTCCGCTTCGGCTATTTTTAATACTTCCTTCAATCCTGCCAGCATTTCCGTCTCCTTATTCTTCGATCCGCGGCGCGCGGATCACACGGGGATCGGTGAACTCGTCCCGTTCGTCACGGCTGCGCGTCGAAAATTCGCTGACGATCGCCCCCTCCTCTCCCGCGCGGAACCAGTGCGGGGTGTCCGGATAAATCGTATACTGTTCGCCTTCTTTTAGTACGATCTCATGAAAAACCGTCACGTCCGTGGGCGGCAGGCCGCCCGTTATCTTTTCCGCGCTCCCTTCCCCGGGGACGTAGAGGTAACACACGCCCCGGCGCACGCGGAAGGTTTCTTCTTTCCCTTCGAAGGGGATTCCGTTCTCTTCCCCGCTCACGTGCTGATGTTCGGGACACGCCTGGTGCGGGAAGAGCACCATTTCTTTGGCGCAGACGCGGCCGGTGTTGACGTACGTCAATAATTGCAGGCCGATTTTTTCCACCGAACGCAGACCGAAATCGGCGACTTCGATTTTTTCTTTTTCCGCATCGGTGAGGACGATCCCCGCGGCGGCGAAGGCCGCCAAAGTCTTTTTCGCCTGCTTTTCGTAAACTTCTCTTTTCATGCTCCGCCTTCCTTATAATTTCTTTCTGCCGAATGTTTTTTCCAGACGGCAGGTCTCGCTTAAACTTCTCGCCCCGCCGATCGAATCGGGCGCGTGCAGGTTGCAGGCCGCGGCGCAGGACGCCAGCCGCAGAGCTTCCTCTTCGGTCATGCCGGATAAAAAGGAATACAGCATTCCCGCGCAAAACGCGTCCCCCGCCCCGACCGCGCCTTTGATATAATCGCGGGGAAGTTCCAGCGACGGCACGACGGTGAATTTCCCGGCGGCGGTCAGCGAACAGCCCAATTCGGGACAATGCACGACCGCCGTGTCTTTCACGCCCGCGGCGATCAGCTTTTCGCAGACCGCGCGCAAATTTTCAAAGAGCAGCCGCCCGCCTTCGCGGACGGGAATCCCCGCGATATACCCCGCTTCGATCTCGTTGACGACGACGTAATCGCAATAGGGCAGCGCGGGCAGCACCACCCCGCGGAAACGTTCTTTGTCGCCGCTCACGGCGTCGACGGAGGTCCTAACGCCTCGGCTTCTGAGTCCGGAAAGGAGCCGCGCCAGCTTGGTGCCGTATTCCTCGTCGGGGGAATCCAGCGTTTCCAAAAGCAGCAAATACCCGACGTGAAAAATTTCACAGTCCAGCGTTTCCAAAGAGACGTCCGCTTCCGAAAACGCGGCGTTTGCACCCGCCGCGCAAAAAAAAGTGCGTTCGCCGTCGGGAAGCGTCATCACGTCCGTAAAGGACGTGGGCAAGTTCTCGTCCCATACCAGGCGGTTTGTGAGTATGCCGCGCTCCGAAAGTACCTTTTCGATAAATCTGCCGTTTTCGTCCTTTCCCAGCCGCGAAATCGCCGTGACGGAGATTTCTTCGGGAGCCAGCGTTTTCAGCGTGATCCCCGTATTCGGCACGCTGCCGCCCACCGAACGCACGACTTCCCGGATTTCCGCCAGCATTCCCCGCTCGGGGTAACGGTCGATCCATTTGATGAGATCGGTCAGGCTGTTGCCCGCCGTTACGATTTTTTTCATCTTTCCCCTCCGTCCTCCCCCGTCCGGGCGAGGGCAAGCCGCCTTTTTACCGGTCCGAAACCCAAAGCGTGACGATCTGCTTGGGACGCGCGGTGATCATGACGCTGTCGCGGCCGAGTTTTCTGTTCTTTTTCTCGCTCATTCTGCACGCGTAGATATCGCCCGCCATTTTGAAATTGCAGCTTTCCCGTTTCGTGGACGGATTGAAGAGCCGGACGATAAAGCCCTTTCCGTTTTCGGCGCGCTTCACCGCCGTCACTTCGAACACGTCGCCGCTCAACGCATACATGGGTGCGTCGCTTCGGCTGACAACCTGCGCGTATTGATCCACGGGATAAAAAATTTCCGCGATGTCGCTGTCCTGTACGGCGGGACGGCCGCCCGAATATTTCTTAAAATCCATAGAGGTGGCGTTGACGATCAGGCCGGCGTTGAAGCGATTGCAGACGTTTTTCACTTTGCCCGAAACCGCGTCGCCGTCGTAGGCGTAAAGGGCCATTTTTCCCTTCAAGATGCGCAGTTCCTGGTTGCCGGGAACCACCCAGTTGGGGCCGCCGTTTACTTTCAGCCCGACGCGGGTGATCGCGCCCGTCGCGCGCACGATCGTGAACAGCAGTTCCCCGTTGACGTTCTCCACTTCGTGCAGACCGTGCGAGAATACCGCCGCGCCCATGCCCTTCGCTTCGACCGCCGCGAAATTCGCGTTGCAGAAACCGAAGAAGTGAGAATCGGGCGTCACTTCGCTCCGATCGTGATACTTCGTGTCGAAGGCGCTGTCGGTGAGAAGCAGCTCCGATTTCAGCCCCGTATTCACGCAGAAACGGATCCGGTGATCCGAGGCCTTGTTTTCCACTTCGTAGCCGAGTTCGATATACGGCGTGCCCTGTTCGAGCGTCACGGTGTAGGTCACGGGGCAGTCTATCCGTTCTTCGCTGCGCTTCGCCGCGATGAAATCGTATTCTTTCGGCACGCGCAGAACGTTGCGCACGCGGAGCGTCTTTCTCAGTCCGCTCTCCGAAACGTCCTCGGCCACGGCCCGGCTTTTATCCGAATAGATCTCCGGTTCGAACGTCTTCTGATAGACGTAGCTGTCCCCTCTGTCTCCGCTCTCTTCCCAGCGGAACACATCTTTGACATAGCGGTTATTGCTCTTGATCAGCAGATCGATCCCGCCGTCTTTGGCCGTGAGCCGGTAATACTCGTTTTCGATCTCCAAAGCGGGCGCCGCCGAAGAGCGCCGGATCTCCCCCGTTCCGGGCACGACCGCGTAGTGGCGCACCGAACAGGGCGGCATATTCTCGACGAAGAGATCGACGAGGTAAATATCGACGTCGAAGGTGCCGGGAAGATTGACGGGGCTGTTGACGTCTTTCAAACCGCGGTAAGAGTTCACGACCTCGTACTCGGCTTCCCTGCCCGCGTTGTCGAGGATCCGGAACGCGTTCACGTTTTCGTCGGCTAGGATCTCGATTTGCGCCCGCACGACGCCGCTCAAAGAGTCCTGAGTCGGATTGAATACGGAAACGACGTAATTGGCGTTATCTTTATAGACCGAGTCGTTATGGTAACTCAAAAGGTTCATCGCCCTTACTTCCAGTTCGTCGGTAAGCTCCTTTGTGCGCGCGAAGAGATCCTCCATGTGCGCGTGCACTTCGTCGCGCGAACAGCCGCAGATGCTGTCGTGCGGGTGATTGCGCATCGTCTGTTTCCAGACGTATTGGAGGGTATCGAGCGGATAGCTGTCCGTAAAGCCCTGTCTTTCCAGAAACGTATACAGCGGTTCCAGACGCTTTTCCAGTTCGTTTTGCGCTTCGACGTTGGCGACCTTCAAATAGCTGCGGCTCGACCAGCAGCCGCGCAGGAGCTGATAATCCCCGCCCATGCAAAGCTCGCCTTTATGCCCGGGCAGAACGAGGGAGTTGTCTTTTATGTATTTCTGCACGTCTTTGACGTAGTCTTCGAGTTTGTATTGACGGATCTCGTAGCCGTGCGTCCGCTTCACTTCTTCCAGAAGGGGAAGAAGGTTATCCTGCGCTTCCAAATGGTCCACGCCGTTCATTAAAAGCATGTACGGCGTGACGTTGCAGCCCTCGAACACGGAGAGATTGCTCTCGATCATCGCCCTGCACTTATTCATGTCCTCGGAAAAGCGCTGGGCGTTATTGTACCAGTACTTCATGTGCACGGCGAGGCATTTCGTGCCGTCGGCGCCTTCCCACATAAATTCCGCGGGCAGTTTTTCCGCCGTGACCGCGCCCGTTTCGTCCTGCACGAATTTGGTGAACCCACGCCCGAAAATAAAGCTGTCGATCCCGAACTCCTTCAAGATCTGCGGGAGCTGGCTGACGTTGCCGAACTGGTCGGGAGAATACCCCACGGGCATACAGCCGCCGAAACTTTTGGCGATCTTTGTGCCGCGAAGCAAGTTTCGGATCGTCGATTCGCCGCTCGTGAGCATATAATCGTTCTGCAAATACCACGGGCCGACGACGATGTTGCCCTTTCTGATCTTATCCTCCAACAGTTTTTTGCGCTGCGGGCGGATTTCCAGATAGTCCTCCAAGACGACGGTCTGCGCGTCGAGATGAAAGACATAATCGGGGTATTCTTCGATGATGTCTAAAAGGTGATCGACGAGGTCGACGAGCCGCAGCCGGAAAACCTCGAACGGACGATACCATTCTCTATCCCAATGCGTATGCGAAATGACGCAAAAAATTTTATTCATACGACTTCCTCCTCCGCGGGCTTCTCCGCCTCCGCGGTTTGTTTTTTATTCATTTTCAGCCACTTTACGATGCCGAAGATACTGTTCAGCAGCGAAAACACGTTCAAAAGCAGAATACACCACTGCGTACTGCCCCCGCCGACGGCGATCGACCACATCACGCACCCGACCAGACAGGACAGCAGGCTCAGCCACCACATTTCGCAAAAACGAAGCAGTATGAGAACCGCCGCGACGGCGCTGACGGCGAAAAATACGGCGTCGTTGAACGGCTGCGCGCTTTTGACGACGTAGAGCACCGCGGTCAGTCCCGCGACGAATACCGCCGTAAAGACCGCAAGCAGCGCCCGCTGTTTTACGGTCATCGCCCGCGCGGAGACCTCGCCGCCCTTTTTATGTCTGCCCCAGGAAACGAAACTGACGATCATCATCGGGAACAGGAACAGCGCCAGGAACACCGCCGTGGCAAAAAGCTGTTCCGTCCAGCTCGTATAGGCGTACAGCAATACGTACACCCAGCCGATACAAAACCCCCGGCGGTCTCCCGCCGAAGTGAGCCCCGTATAGAGCACCCCCAGCGCCGCGGTGACGATCGTGTACCAGGCTTCGCCCATAGCGAGCCCGACGGGCACGATGACGGCAAGCTGAAAGACCAGATAGAGCGTATGCAACAGCCTGCCTTTACCGATCTTTTTCATATTACTCTGTTCTCAGCGCCATTGCCGAGCGCGCGGGAACCGCGACCTCGAAAGCGCCCCCTTCCGCCTCGATGGCGCGGGAAGTTCCCGACGCGTCGAGGATCAGTTCCGCTCTTTGCGCCGCGCTCTCCACCCGCACGGTCTGTTCCTCCGCCCGATAATTGACGAGGATCTGGAAGCGGGAGCCGTCCGACAATTCGTAACGTTCGCTGACGACGGTCGGGAAATCGTGCTTCCCGCCGTATTTGATTTCCTCGGTATATCTGCCGCAGAGCACTTTTTCCGGCTTGATCATCTTGCCGTAGAACAGGGCTTCCCTCGCGGCGCCTTTTCGCCAGGCGTTGAGGCCGCGGATATAGCCGGCGAGTTCCTCCTGATCGAGATCGGGTTCTATATCCCAGGGCGTGCAGCAGTCGCGGTTGATTTTCCCCTCGTCTTTCATGACGACGGTCAAAAAGTCGCCCTGCGCAAAACCGTGCGCCAGACGGTAGTAGGTATTGTCGGGATATTTCGCATGGTCGATGATCGTGTGGGAAGTGTTCTGATTGCCCATGAAGTTATTGAAATATTCGTGGAAGAGATAGTTATAAGCGGCGACGGGCGTGCCCACGAAATAGCCGATATTATGGCGGGAATCGTTGAAAAACAGGTCGTTGACAAACGGCTCCGCCGCGTCCGCTTCGCAGCCGAGGAGGATTTTTCTGCCCCCGGCGCGCTCCGTCTCTTTATACATTCTCGCGATGAGTTCGCGCATTTCCTCGTTCAGCCATTTCCCGGGCACGGGCACGTGGCCGTGATCTTCCGCATAACAGGGATAACTGTTTCCGCCGATGTCCTGATCGAAAAATTGCAGATAGTCGACGTCGAGGTTTTCCACGATCCTGCACGCCTCTTCGACGGAGACTTTCTTGGCGAACTCCGTCGCCGGGCACATATCGTACCCCCGTCTGAGCGGCCAGCCGACGATTTTGGATTCTTTGAGCTCGTGATCGGGACCTACCTGCATGTATTTGGCAAGCCCCTCGTTTTCAAACTGTTCTTCGCGGCTGTATTCCGGCCGCAGTCCGCTCTGCTGCGTCCAGGCGGTGCCGCTGCAATACAAGCCGATCTTATGCCCCTTTTCGTGCAGTTGCGCGATCATCGTACGGAAATTTTCCAGATCCCCGTACGGGGGCCACATATACGGCGGCGCCCAGGGCGCCGTGCCCTCCCAGTGGCTGACGAGCGCCAGAATACTGCTGTCGAACTTCTTTCCCAAACGATCGAGATAGTCCACGCCTTTCGTATACGGATAGTACACCTCGTCGCGGATACGCGCCGTGCTGTCCTCGCCCATCACCGCGTACATGACGACGACGGGAGACTCTTGCAGCCAATCCGGGAACTCCCGATTATCACGGAATTTAGGGATACGCACGATATCCGTCGTCGCAAGCCAGCGGCGGTAGACCTCCGCCGCGTCGTACCAGTCGCCGGACAAAAGCCCGAGCGTCATCGGAAAATCCGTTTCGTACTTTTTGTCGCAGGGTTTGCCGGGGAAGGTCCTGTATTGCAGGCGAATCCCCTCGCCGACCGGTTCCAGCTCGATGACTTTCGGATTGCACGCCGCGTCGTGGGCGGCGAAATACATACAGCCGTCGCCGTTGAAATAGGCGGAGAACTGCATCTGGCAGGCGCCCGGATAATGTCCGTCCCAGCCGTAGGCGGGAAAGGGATCTTTCCTGTATTTCAAGCCGCAGGATTCCTTGACGGACAGATCGTCGATCACCACACCTTCGGTCGCTGGCCAGAACACGTACCCGTCCCCGCCCTTCGCCTTCAAGTCGTTGGGTACGGCTACGCAGGGGTAGTCGAAACTTTCCAGCATCAGCCCCGTATCGTTTTCTATCTCCAAGCCGAAGCGGAAAAAGCCGTCTTCGCCCGCTTCGATCCGCGCCGTGGCGTTCACCGCCCGGCCGCCCAGCCCCGTGAAATACAGCGTCAGGGAACGATCGCTTTGCTGCGCGCGCATGGACGCGCCCGCGCTCGTCGATTCCGTATAATTCCCGGCTCTATCCAGAAGATATATCGTGATCAGGGGCCGGCCGCTGTCGTAAATAAATTCCCGCGCTCCCTTTTTGAGAGATACAATCCGGCCGTCGGTATCGTCCAGCACGATGACCGCGCCTTGCGTTTCCAGTTTCATAACTCCGCTCCTTCCAGCAATGCTTTGATTACATAAAAATACAGCAAATGTCCGTACGCGCTCGGGTGATTGATGCCGTTCGCGAGCATGCAGGCGTCCGTCTTGCCCAGCGACTGCACCCGTTTCCAAAACCCCGTCACGTCGGCGAAGGCATAGCCTTTTTCCTTCGCGATCCGTCCTAAGATCTCCGCGTACGCGCCCACGTTGGGGGAACGATGCACCCACTCGCCGTGGCAGAGCGCGGGCGAGACGAGAACGATATTCTCCGTCTTTTTTTCCAGCGCCTCTCCCATCGCGCGGATATTTTTTTCGTATTCCTCCGGCGAGATCCCGTTCGCCCCGTCGTGAAAATTCTGATCGTTCATGCCGTAGGCGAGGATCGTCAGATCCGATTCTTCCTTTGCGACCGCGTCCAGTCTTCTCAGACCGTCGCGGCTGCACTCGCCGCCGATCGCGCGGTTGACGATCTTTACCTCCGCGCCCTGTTCTTGCAGCCACCCGGCGAGCCGCTCAAAATATCTCAGTCCCCGCACGCAGTCGAGTCCCTCGGTGATGCTGTCGCCGAACAAAAGCATGCGGCTTTGCTTGCCGCAATGCGTTTCAAGCCAATTTTCCAACGGCGAGCCGTTCCCGTGCGCGAAGCCGCGCGCGAGCGCTTCGTCGGTTGCTTCCCAGGCGCAGTCGTACTCGTAATCGGCATAGACGACGTAATCGGGATAATCGAAAACGAGCGGAAAAGCCTCGTGATCGAAAGGAACGTGTCCGTAATAGGCATGGCTGCGCCGATCGGGCAGAGTCCCGCCGGCGAGGGCGTAAATTTCCCCCGCTTCCCGATCGATCGAAAAATCTTTGCCGTAGACATATTCCCGCGCGGTCTTATTTTCCAAAGTCAAAGAGTAGAGCCGCACCTTTTCGGAACAAAGCGGACGATAACGCATTTTTACGGGCTTTGTACCCTCGAAAGCAAAACTTTCGCCTTTCATAAATCCATTCATAATAACAGAGCCTTCACCTCGCGCGGCTTCAAAATAATTTTTGCTTCGTTCAGCGGACGGTCGTTTTCGCCGTCGACGCTGCCTTGGGGCAGGCAAATTTCTATTTCCTGTTCTTCGTTCGTCCAGTTGACGAAGAATTGACAATCCCGTTTTCCCTTTGCCGCGTAGCGCAGCGTCAGCACTTTGTCGATGTGCTGCAAAGCGTTCCCGACGGAAAGTTTCTGCACATATTCCCCGCAATGAACGGGAAGCGGCTTTTCCATACGGCCGTAAATCAGGTATTCGGAGTATTTTTTTCTAAGGTCGTTGAGCATACGGATATATCCCGACAGCGCCGCCTGATCGGGCTCGCAGTCGTCGTCCCAGGGCAGATCCCATTCCCAATTCATTTTTCCGTCGTTTTTGAGGACGACGGTGAGGACGTCTCCCTGCAAAAAGGAATAGGCGTACCGATAATAAATATATTCGGGATACCTGTGTAAATCGACCAGCATGCTCGAACAATTATGATTGCCCATAAAATTGCATACATAACCGTGAAACATGTAATTATACGCCGGTACGGGCGTACCGAATTTATAGTTGATATTATAGCGCAGATCGTTGAAAAGGAGATCGTTGACGAACGGTTCCGCGGCGGCGGCTTCGCAGCCCACCGTCACCCGCTTTCCCGTCTCCGCCGCGAGTTTTTCCTTCATCTCGCCGACGAGTTTCCGCATGCTTTCCGCCATCCATTTCCCCGGCGCGGGCGGGTGGCCGTGGTGTTCCGCATAGCAGGCATAGGTATTCCCGCCGAGATTCTGATCGAAAAACTGAATATAATCGGCGTTTGAACCTAGCGCCGTCGCGATAAATTCTTCCGCCGCCGTCTCCCGGACCGTCCGGCAGGCGGGACACATATCGTACCCTTCCCGGATCGGCCAGCCGCAGATCGGACTCAAAAGAAGTTCTTTCGTCGGCCCGATTTCCATGACCTGGGCGAACCCTTCCCGCTCGAATTTTTCCTCTTGGGTATACCCGGGCAGCGTGCCGCTCTTCTGCGTCCAGCCCAGGCCGCTGCAATAGAGGCCGAGGGAGTGTCCGGCATTATGCAGCGAGTCGGAAAACTCCCGCAGCATTTCTTCGCCGCCGTACGGCGGCCATACGTAAGGAGGCGCCCAGGGAGCCGTGCCTTCCCAGTGCATCAACAAGACCAGCAGGGAAGAATCCCAGGCCCGCGCATATTTTTCGAGCACGGGCAGGGCGTTGGAATAGGGGAAATATTCCTTGTTGTCCGACATATCCCCGTGGTCTTTTTTCCCGCGCACCGGATAGGTGACGACAATGGGAGAATTTTTTATCCAGGCGGGGATATCCTCGTTTTCGCACAGCGGCGGCAGGCGGAGAAGCCCGCTTTTTTCCAGCCAGCCCCGATAGATCTCCGCCGCACCGTACCAATCGCCGTCGAAGACGCCGAGCACGACGTCATAATCGTAAGCGAAGCGCTGCGCCCGGCCTACGCCAGGATACGTCTGCTGGATCAAGCGAATCGAGTCTCCGTCCTTTTTCCATTCGACGTATTTATACGTGCCGCCCGGATCGTGAGAAGCGAAGTAGAGCCCGCTTTCCCCGTCGTAATAGGCGAGAAACTGCATCGGACAGGCGCCCGGATAAATTCCCTCCCAGCCGCGCGGGGGATACGCCTGGGCGACGCAGGGCCCCGTCTTCTCGCGCAGAGAAGCGTCGCTGATCTCCACCCCTTCCATCATCGAGGAAAAGAGTTTGTGCGTCCCTCCGTTGTCTTTCAGATCGCAGGGCACGGACACGCAAGGGTAGTCGATCCATTCGAGGAGCGCTCCCGTAGCGTTTTCCACCGCAAGCCGCCAGAAAGAAAGGCTTTCCCCGAAGCGGACGGAAGCCGTACAGGAAAACTTCTCGCCGCCTACTTCGGAAAAGCGCAGCGTGCACTCCTCCCCGGTCTTCGTCAAAGAAAGGGCGGCGTTCTCCGTCGTCAATATGCGCCGCGTTCCGTTTTCGTCCAACAGCGCGAAACGCGCCAACGGATTGATTTTGCCGATATACTCTTTGCCGAACCGATCACGCAGGGAAATGATCGTTCCCTGCGCGTCGTCTATGGTTACGGTATAATTTTTACGGATAATTTCCATTCCCGCGTTCCTTATTTCGTCGCTACAAAGGCATTGATATAGAGGTCTACGTTGGAGTCCCAGAACTGCACCTGAAAATACACGCACCAGGAACCGTCTTCGTCGCGGTAGAGCTGGGAATGAGTGGCTCCGTTCCAGTTGCCGTTCCAGGTCTCGAACTGCGAGCCGGCAAGCTCGATGCGGATCTGGGACTTCGCCGGAATGTTGATGGACATATTGTCTCCGTAATAGAAAGTCACCACCACGTCGCGGTCGTTGTAAATATAGAACACAATGGAATCGACTTCGCCCGTGAGCCCCGTGTCCCAGGTCAGGCCGGCCTGTTTATCGCCGTCCTGCGCCGCCGTCATGCGCAGCGACTGTCCTTCCCCGAGCGCATGCTCCGACGCGTTCGCGCCCGAAGCCTCGATCCTACCCGAACGCTCTTCGTCGTTGCGGCAGTCGGACGCCGCGATCGTCGCAATCGAACCCGCTTCGCAGTACAGCGTATCCGTCTTTACGATCTGTCCGTCTTTGGAATACTCGACGACGTAACAATCCCCTTTCTCGGGCGTAAAGCCGTTTGTCAAAGATTCGTCCGCCGTTCCGTTCTTTTTAACCGTCCAGGTCGTACCCGGATATGCCGTTACGGTATACGCTACGCCGGGCGCGATCACTTTCGTTTCGTTCCCGCTTATCTCGCCGCCCGCTTCGACCGGGGTAAAGTCGCCCTCGAAGAATACCGCAAGATACAAATCGTACTCGGCGACCTTCACCACCTGGAAGGGGAAGCGAAGAATCCATTCCTCCCCGTCTTTCCAGCCGTTGGCGAGTTTCGCGCCCGTCGCGCCGTGGTTTTCCGCGTACCAGATGAACGTGTCTCCCTTTACTTCAAACCGAATCCAAGTCCCCGATTGCATCTCAAATATATTTGCGTCCGCGTTGAAGCGTCCGTTCACCGGTCCCGCCGAAGCGTTGTAAACGTAATAAGTTACGTTACTTGGCGTTCCCGAAAGCCCCGTGCGGATATTCGCCACGATGTCCGACGAGCTCGTCGTGCCCGTGATATGAATCAGGTCCTTGCCGAACAGCTTCTGCGTGCCGCCGATCCCGATCGCGTCCGGCGCCGCCAAGCCCGCAATGTCCACGCCTTCCACGGGGCCGCTTAAATTTTCTTCGGCGACGTTCAGCCAGCCGTTTGCCACGTCCTCCGCGTGTACGGTGCAGGTCGCTCTGCCCGTTTCATCGCCCACCTGTTTGGTGTATTCGACGGTATATGTGCCCGCTTCCGCCGTGAATTTCTTAGCGTTGGCGAGAGACGTTACTTCTTCGCCGTTCTTTTTGACGATCCAGGTCGCGCCTTCCACTTCTTCGACGGTTACTTCATCGCCCGCGGCGACGAATTTCTCCGTCGTTTCCAGTTCGATTTCCGCCGTGGGTTCTTCGACCGGGGCAAACTCTCCCTCAAAGAATACCGCGAGATAGAGATCGTACTCGATCACCTCCGCCACGCGGAAGGGGAAGCGAAGAATCCATTCCTCCCCATCTTTCCAGCCGTTGGCGAGTTTCGCGCCCGTCGTGCCGTGGTTTTCCACATACCAGATAAACGTCTCCCCGTCCACGCCGAACCGAGTCCATGACTGAGGCTGCATGTCGAACATATTCGCATCGGCGTTGAAACGGGCGCGCACCTGTCCCGCCGAAGCGTTATAGATATAATACGTAACTTTACTCGGCGTTCCCGAAAGCCCCGTGCGGATATTCGCCACGATGTCGGGCGAACTCGTCGTGCCCGCGATATGAATCAGATCCTTGCCGAACAGCTTCTGCGTGCCGCCGATCTCCATGCTTCCCGGCGCCGCCAAGCCCGCAATGTCCACGCCTTCCACGGGACCGCCAAAATCCTCTTCGGCAACGTTCAGCCAGCCGTTTGCCACGTCCTCCGCGTAGATCGTGCAGGAGGCCGTGCCAACCGCTTCGCCTTTGCGTTTGGTGTATTCGATCGTGTATTCGCCAGCTTCCGCCGTGAATTTTTTGGCGTTGGCGAGAGACGCTACTTCTTCGCCGTTCTTTTTAATGATCCAGGTCGCGCCTTCCACCTCTTCGACTGTTACTTCATTGCCTGCGGCGGCGTAGCGGAGTTTTTCTTCCAACGGAACGTACACGTAATCGCTGCCGCTTTCCGTTTCGATCAGCGCGTGCAAATACACTTCGTAATGCGTATCCCAGATCTGAATGGGAATAAAGAGCTGCCATTCGCCCGTCGTGGGATCGCGTTTGACGGGACTGCCCGTCGCCCAGCCGTTCGCATATTCGTTGAAATCGCCCGTAAGCTCAACCCTGGTCCACTCTTTTGCCGCCAAATCGAAGAAAGTGCCCTCGGGAAGGATCGGCCATGCGTACTGCGACCACATGCGGACGTTCACGTCCCTGGCGTTGTAAACGTACAGAACGATCGATTTGATCGTCTCCGTGACGCCCGTGTTCCAGGTGAAGCCGTAAGGCTGGTCGGGATCGCGCGCGCCGCTCATTTTCAGCGCCGTGCGGCCCTCGAAGATCGCGTAATCGGTGTCGTCGGACAGGCCGGCGAACAGCGTTCCCGCTCTTTCGGGCTCTTCTTTACAATCGGCGGCCTTGATATCGACGAGCTGCGCGTTCTCGGCGTGGACGTACACCGTCTTGACTCTCGAACTGCTTCCGTCCTCGAAACTTTTGATGTAATCGATCTGATACACGCCCTTTTCCAAAGCGATCGAGGAAGCGGACGCCAAGTCTTCGCGCAGCGCGCCGTCTTTGTAGACACGGCGCACCGTCGCGTCCATAGAAGCGACCGCATAGCTCTCGCCGACCTTTTTCACCTCGTGCGTCTCCTCCATTTCAAATTCGGGGATCGCCATATTGGTGGTATGGGCAATAAACTGATCGAAATATAAAACGGCAGGATCGGCGTCCGAATAGTCGAGGAAAGTGAATTTGAACTTCGAAATCTTATCCAGCCCCCAGTTTTTGGAAAGGTCGATGCGATCGATGTCGATCTTGAAAGTATTCCACTGCTTGGGTTTCGCCGTCAGCGACTGCGTGGGATACCAGCCGTTTTTCCCCGTTTCCATGGAATTGGAATAGAACGTAAAGTCGATGGGAACGTCCACGCTCATCGTGTTGTAGACGCTGATCTCGAAATACAGCGTATCCGTATAATCCACTTTGCCGTTGAAGGCGGTGTCCGTATACATCGTCACGGCAGGCGTCAGATTATCCTTTTTATAGCCGTGAACCTCCAACCGCGCCGAACGCTCGCCGCTCACGATGTAGGCGGGATCTTCGTTCTCGTCCACTTTCCCGAAATAATTTTCCCAGAGCATCGTGAGGTATTCCGCGTCCGACTCGAAATCGGAAATCACGTAATCGCTCGTTTCCACCTTCTCGTCTTTCTGGCAGGCAGCCAGCGCCAGCGCGCTCGCCGCCGAAGCCAGAGCCAACATCAAAATACATAATTTTTTCATGATTTTCCCCCGTCAGACTTCTTTGAGCGTATAGAACATATTATCGAGATAATACACGTCCGGTTCGTCCGCCGCGCAGGGCTGCAACGCGAGCACGATCTTGTCTGCGGCGGCGAGATTCGTCCAGTTATTGATATAGATCTGCCGGATAACGATCGTGTTGCGCCCGGGTTTGAGCGTAAAGGTCCCGAAGAGTTTTTGCTGCGATTTGGCTTGCAGGTACACTTTGAGTTCTCTGTCCGAATCGTTGGCGTTATAGACGACAAATTCCAGCGTATCGAAATCCGCCAGGGAAACGTTCGCGAAAGATTTTTTCTTATCGACGTACAGTTCCGGCGTATACAGAAGCGCGCCGACGCTGTCTTTTTCCGATTCGTATTTGGAGATTTCGGCTTTTATGCCCGCATCCGAAACGAACCCGCCGCTGCCCGCAGTCAGCGCGATATGATCTTTCGGATCTTTGGCCGTGCCGTTCGAGGCCCCTATCAGAACGCCTTTTTCGTTTGAGAGCGAAAGGGCGTTCGTGCTCTTGCCGACATATTTCGCCGTCGTGAACGTCTCGTCTCCCGTCTTGAAAGAAAGCTGTACGGTATCCTGTCTGGTCAGATCCACGACATATTCGTAGACCTTTCCCTTCGAGCCCGAAGGAGCGCCCGAGATCACTTTCCCGTCCGCGGAGACTTCGGACGCCGCGTCGGCGTAAATTTTGAGTGTGGCCTTATTGGCGGCGACGTTGGTGTCCGAAACGTAAGCGAACGCTTTCGCCTGCGTGGAAAGAAGTTCGAGCATGCCCGCCACCTCTTCCCTGGCCGCCGTAAATCCGTTTTCTCCGTAAGCGGGCGTCACGTCGGTGTAGAGAGAGTCGTAGAGGGGACGCATGACGTCGTCGAAAGAAACGTCCGCGCCGTATTGCTCCGCCGTCTCTCCGATCCGCTCTTCCAGCATACACAGATAGTCGTAGTCCTCGATCCCGTCGCGGATATTTTCCAGCCGCATCGAGCTCACGGGCCCGTCGATCCCGTAAGGGCGCCCCGGATAGCTTAAACAACCGTCCATCGTGATGCGCTGGAAGGAATAGGGATCGTTATACGGATCGCGGGGCCGGGTGCCGCCCGTATTTCCCATCGCCGTATAGACGGAAGTACCCCAATAGAGAAGCCCCGTGACGTCGTAATCTTTCTGCATCCAGCTCATCACGCGCGCGCCGAGCGGGGATTCCTCGATCCGGTAATTGGGATAAGGATACTGCGGCGTCCAGCAGACGTACCACCAAGTGGAATTATACGGGCTCTTTTCCCGTTCCGTCTCGTAACGATCCCGCCGCTCCTGCGTATTGAACGCGTCCACCATCGGGCAGTAGGTGCGGAAATCGGGCATATTCGACTGATACGCCGTCGTAATCACATATTCGATGCCGAGAATATCTTCTTTGGAGACGCCGTTTTGCGTCCAGTCGAAATCTTGCGCCCCATCGAGCTCCGCGACGACTTCGTCGAGAATTTTGAGGAATTTCTCGTTCTTGTAATTGGCGTCGGGGATCCGGTTGGTCCCGGCGGGCTCGTCGATCGACTGGTCGTAGAAATTCAGCTTTTTCACGAGATTGAGCTGAGGCGTACTCGCTTTCGCGAGCGCGAGCAATTTGGCGCGCACGTCCTCCCAGTCCGTCTCGTTGCTGATCGAGACGTTATCCACCACCCTCTGCCCGAGATAGTTGAAACTCATGCCGTACGTGGCGCAGCGCTCGTCGGCCGCGTATTTCTTCGCAGATTCCACGAAGGAATTCAAGTCCTCCGAATGAGGAAGGGTGGTCAGAGAAATGCGGTAGTCGAGAAAGAAATCGTAGTACTTCTCGTACATCTCGGGCGTATTGTCCAGCTCGCCCGCGATCAGGTAGTCGCGGAAATTGTTGAAGGTGGTCTTCATATTCGTCGTGGCGGGAATCGCGAAGTTCCATACCTTGACGGAGAGAGGAACGCTCAGCTCCTTTCCGTTCACCGTGACCGTGATCGTTCCGGCATAGGTGCCCGTGACGGCGTTTTCCGGGGTATACACCTTGATCCAGATCCCCTGATTGTTCCCTTTCTCGATTTTATTTTCCCCCGCTTTAACGATGGCGTCGATGGGGACGATCGCGTCGGGATAGTACCCCAGCGCGCCCTGCGCCAAAGGCGAGGACATGGATTCGATCTTTACGTATTTTTCAAATAATACTTCGATATTGGAGGCGGAGATCACGCTCGTGCCGCAGGTCAGATCCCCTACTTTGACTTTCAGATCGTCGATCTTTTCCTTTGCCGTTAAAATGAGCTGCGCGCCGTCGTATTCCCCTTTCGCCGTCGAGACGGAAACAATGCCGTCCGCTTTCTCCGCCGCGTCGTACGTCTTATCGAGCAAAACTTTTTCGGTATTGGAAATCGACCACGCTTCCACCAGTTCGTCCGCGGTGAGGTTCGCGTTTCCGTCCTTCCCGCAGCTGCAAGCGGAACCCAGCATCGCCAGCGCGAATAATCCCGCCGTAAAATGTTTTAATTTCATCATTCCCTCCTTAGGTTACATATTCGCGATACCTGCGTTTACCAGGTAATAATCGTCCCAACGGTCTTTTACGTAATTGTACTCGTTCTGGAAAAAGGTGACGGCGGACACCGCGTCGCCCCCGACGCCTCCGATCGCGGGATCTGGCCAGACGATCTTATTGAACGGACGCATTCCGGCTTTATAGAACAGCGGATCGTAATAGTACATGGTCGTAATATTTACGGAATCGGTCATCAGATCGAACTTGGAACGGCCGAACGTGGTCAGTCCGTCCATGTACTGTTTGTTGTCCAGAACGACGTTGCTGTTTTTGAAAGGCAGCAGGGAGCCCGTCTCTTCGAAATAGATCTTCTGCGCTTCGTCGCTCGCCATAAAGCGAATGAAATCCTTCGCGAGTTTCTTGGCGTTGGCATAGCTGGGAATCAAAATCTCGTGGTCGAAACCGTTGGAGAAGCTGATCCTGCGCGCCTGGCGGATTATCTCGATATCGGCGTCGGTGACGCCGGAGGGCTTGGCGACGTCGTTGCCCGGATCGGAGTCGGCTTTTTCCGCCGTTTCCGCGTCTACGTACGCCACCACTTCGCGGAGCTTCGCGTCGTTGGAAATGCTCGGCGTCTTATCGATGATCGCGCTGACGATCGGCGTTTTCATCATTTTGATCTGTACGCTGCCCGGCTCGAAGTTCTTGCTCATTTCGTTTTCCAGCCAGTCGCCGTTCGGCATCATCGCGATTTTATTGTCCGTTTCCAAAAACGCCATCTGCGAGCGGGTGTGATCTAAGGAAACGCTGCCGTAATAACTGTTGCCGTTTTTATCGGCGATGATGTCTTCAAGCACTTGCAGCGCTTCGTATCTCCCGTTCTGGGAGAAAAATTCGTATGTATAGTCCCCGTTTTCATCCTTGCAGCGGAAGAAATCGTTGAATGCGTCGATCCCCTCGTACTGCGCCCACCAGCTCATGATCCCGTAGATCCAGTAGCCGATCGCGCCCGGCCAGGTGACGGGAGACCAGCCCTGCGCTTTGATCTTGGGGAAAAGCTCTTTCGTCATCTGATCGGTCGTGAGCGGAACTTCCCAGCCCTTTTCTTCAAACACGTCGGAGTGATAGACGATGCCGCTGACGCCGCTCGCCCAGGAGAGCGCGTACACGTTTCCGTCCCGATAGGTAAAATATTCGAGATATTCGTCCCGCATCTTTTCCCGGACGGTAACCTCTTCGCCGTATACCTTTTCGTCCAGCATACCCGACAGGTCTTCGAGAACGCAGTCGTAACCTGCGACCATTTCGCCGCCGCGGCTGACGTATTGGTTAAAATTGGCGGTGTTGGCGAAAAACATATCCGTCGCCGTATACTTGGGGCCGTTTTTGAGCTTCGCTTCCGTCTCGCCCTGCGTGAGCGTGGGAGCGGGCGTGGCGACGACCGTGCACCCCTCGTTGAGTTCCTCGAACCGTTTGCCGAGCCGCGTGGCGAAGCTCGTGCCGTACCCCCCGTCGTACACCTCGATAATCAGCGTGTTTTCCGTATCCTCCGGGCCCTTATGGCAACCGGCAAAAACGGGACACAGACACGTCAGACAAAGAATCACCGACAATGTTTTGTGAATTGTTTTCATATTTACCTCCTTAAAATATATTTGTTATCCCTTCAAACCGCCTGCGACGGTGTTGGACATGATCGTTTCCGAAAAACAGATAAAGCAAACGAGTATCGGAATCGTGGAAATGAGGATTCCCGCAAAGTATACGGGGAAATTGCTCTCGTTGGTCATTCTCTGTCCGAAGACGAAAATGCCGGTGGATAAAGTCGCGTAATCGGGCAGAAAGAGGAGCGGCGTCATGTAATCGTTCCACACGCCGATGAGCTGAATGATAAAGAGAGACGTAATGCAGGGCAGCGCCTGCGGAATCATGATATTCAAAAATACTTTGAGATTTCCCGCGCCGTCGATAAACGCCGCTTCCGCGTACGACCAGGAGACGTTTTTGAAAAAGCCGTAGAGAATGATGAAATTGAATCCGAATCCCCCCATATAGGCGAGCAGAATCAACGGCGTATTGCGGATCCCCAGCTGACTATACAGCTTATAGGTGGCGGGCAGGTTCCCGACGATGGGAATGATCATGATAAAGATAGCGATGGAATAGATGAGCCCGCGGCCGCGGAATTCGTATTTGCTGACGATATACGCCGTCATCGTGCTGACGGCGACCGCCAGCAGCGAACCGCCTACGCTCAGCCAGAGACTGTTGAAAAACATACCGATAAGATCGGTTTGCACGAGCACGGAACTGCCGTACACTTTGATCTCCGTGAAAGCCGTAACCCAGTTTTTGAATACCCAATCGTCCGGGATAGAAAAGGGCGATTTGAAAAATTCGCGGTTGGTTTTCAAAGAATTGAGGATCGCCCATAAAAAGGGATAGAGCAGAGTCAGTGAGTAGACAACAAAGACGACGAAAATCACCGTCAATATTATCCTTTGGGCGAGACTCGTGCGTTTGAAGCCCGAAAATATATGCTTGCCTTTCATTTTTCCCTCCTCAATACTCGACGTCCGTCCCGATCTTGCCCAAGCCCCATTTCGCGAGCAGGGCAATCGGCAGACCGATAAACGTAAAGATCAAACCGACCGCCGCGGCATATTCGTACACGCCTCGATGATATACCTGATCGAAAATCCAGTAACTGATCGTATAAGTATCGAACGCGCCTTTGGTAAAGAAGAGGATCGGCCCCGACGCGTTGAACAATCCGACGATGGCGAGGACGAGCACGGTGGACATCGTCGGCCAGATCATCGGCAGAACGACCTGAAAGAGTTCGCGCCCGAACCCGAGCCCTTCGAGCTTGCCGTACTCGATAATATCTTCCGGGATACGCGCCATCGCGCCGCTGAACAGAATGATGTTGACGCCCAGCCCCGTCCAGATATTATAAAGGAGAATCGTATTCATCGCATAGCGGCTGTCGCCGAAGAGAATGGGAGGTCTTTTGAGCCCCAAAATCCCCTGAATGATTTTGGTGAGGATCCCCTCGGGATTGATGCTCGCCATATAGCTGAACAGGCAGGTCATGACGACGACGTTGATGATGGAGGGAAGGAAAAAAACGATCCGATAAAATTTATACAGAAAAATCTTTTTATATAGGAAATAGGAACAGAACAAAGACGCGGGCGTAACGATGACGAGCGCCACCGCAAAACATTTTAAGGTGTTCCACAGCGCGTTCGGCAGCACCGAATCGGGCATGGAAAATTCCTTAAAAACGTTTTCAAAATTGATCATCGTGAATCCTTCCACGCCGGGGGATTCAAACGCCATAAGAATGGACGAGATGTTCACGTATACCCAGAACACCAGAAAATTGACGATCGCGACGGACAGCATGCCGACGATAAAGCCCGTCTGCCGGTTCCGCCAGTACTTGCTCTTTGTTTTCTTGACCTGTTCCATTTTTTCCTCCTCAAATCATACTGCGGTCGAGATCGACGTCGAGGTGAAACTCTTTATACTGTAATTCGTTCAACGTCCAGATCTGGTCTTTGCAAAGCTGTTCGCGGAACACCGTTCCTCCCTGTACGCCCTTTACGTCCTCCGGGATCTTCTCCATGATGTCTATCATTTTATAAAGCGCCGGCTTGATCGATTCCAGCCCCTCTTTGAGCGGCGTTTTATCTTTCGGATTTTCCCGATAATTTTTGAAACGGATACTCATGCGTTTTAAAATGCCGTCGGCTTCCATGCGCGTGAGCTGCAAAAGCACCTTTTCAAAACGGAAATAATCTTCAAGTTCCTTCGGGCTCTTCTTTGCGAGTTCGCCCAGCAGCTCTTCCGCCGCCCGCAAAGAGACGACCGCCTTTTTGATCCTCTCAATATGTTCGCCGAAATATTCGCACAGGCCGAGAAAACGAATATCGAGGTACCAGGTTGCGGAATAACCGCAAAAAGCGAAATATTCCCGCGAAAAATCCTCCATACGGTCGATATAATCGCGGAACCCGGCCGGGAAACAGAAATCGGCGCAATAGGCGGCAATCGTCTCCTCTATGTCCGCGTCCGCGAAGAAGGCGTGCTTTGCGTATACGTAAAAATTCAGATCGTACGCCCAGTAGCTATACAGTCCGAAGGAAAGAGCGCAGACTTGTCTAAGTCCTTTCTTTCGATAATATGCCATATCTTCGGCAATAATGCGCGGAAGCAAAACTTTCGTTTTGGAAAAAAGTATGTAGTCAAGATAATAATTGAACGCGCAGACGTTTTCCGCCCCGAATTTCGCGATCGTTTTGTCGAGCCGTTCGCAAAGCGCGGCGTTCAGAGCGCACCCCTGATCCCCGAACGAATGTCCCATACATCTCTCCCGCGCCGCAAACAGCGCGACGACGTTCGCTTCCGGACGTTCGATCCTCTCGATTTCTTCGAGCGTATCGTGATAAAGCAGCATATCCACTTTGAGGCCGGGAAATTCCTCCGCGATTCCTTTCGCCACCTCGTTGAGCACGTGCATCTGCTGCTGCGTACCGTTCATGCCGCGGCAATCTTTGCATTCGCACCAGCTTCCCTCGATTACGTCCTCGAACCAGACGTGCAGCACCTCGATTCCCGGATTTTCACGAAGATAGTTAATAATAGACTTTTTTATGTCCGCAAGGTTTTCCCGGTTGGTACAGCAAAAGTTTCCCTGCGGGCGGCGTTTTCCGTCTTTAAAGACAAAGCGTTCGGGCCGTGCTTCAAACAGTTCGCGGGGAATATACAGTTCCGCGGAATGTCCGCCGAATTCCAGGCGCAGGTCTCTGCGCGCGATCTCTTTTTGCACTTCGCCGTTCTTGCCCGCGAGCGGCTGCTGCACGCTCTGGTGAAGGAAAATAGTATTGATGCGGTTTTTCGCGCACCAGTCCACGAACGCGATCGTTTCTTCCTTCCATTCTTCCGTGTCCTCGTAGATCGCCGTCGCCAACGATCTGATTTCAAAAGAGGGATTGAAATACCACGTGCCGGCAAAAGACAGCGATTCCGTTTGCGGGATCCGTTCCCCCACGCGCGCGGCTTTGATAAAACGGCAGCCGCCCGCGGATAAAAACTCGTATACCGCAAACAGCACCCCCCGCTCTTTCAGCGACGCCAACACGAGACGATCCTCGCGCGCGGAGATCGCATATCCGTCCCAGCAAAGCCGGCTCGCATCTACGCCCTCGCGCCTGCAAAATTCCTCCCCGCAGCCGAGTACGAACGAACGCGTTTTTTCCCCTTCCCCGGAAAAGAAAGAAGCCTGTTCCCGCAAAGGGGCGTCGCAATCCTCCGATTTGGATTTTTTGAACATTGCAGAAATATATCTGAAAAGCTCCGCCGCCGCAAAATGCAAGCACTCGTTTTCCCTGTCGTAATCAAATTGCAACTCGCTCTTTTTGTCAATCTTAAATTCCGTCATATCTACCCCGTTTTAACTATTTTAGTTAAAATCACAGATAGTATAACACGCGAAAGAGGACTTGTCAAGACCATTTTCAAAAATTTTTTTAAAATTTTTCACTTTTTTAGTTATTAAACCTTCACAAAAAACGAAGTTCGCGAATAAAAAATTCTTCTTCAAAGCAAGCGCTTCAAAGAAGAATTTTTTGAAAATCCCTATTTTATTGTATTGGAAAGGCCTTTATTGAGCGGCTATCCTGCCGATTGCCACGTCGATGGCATAATCTTTGGCGCCCAAAAGGACGCCCGTTCTGTCAAAGGTGGACATATAGCAGTCGATATGATAGGAGCGGAGTTCGCCGTTTAAATAATCGGAGAGCTTATCGATATATTTCTGGCCGTAGATCATCGTTTCGCGGGACACGATGACGTTGTTGAAATCGAGGACTTCGGAAAGACTTTTGATCACGTCCGCCGTGACTCGCGCCGATTCGTTGAGGATCTCGCAGCATAGAGGATCGCCGGCGAGATAACCTTCGGCGAGGTCTTTTGCCGTCAACGGTTCGCGTCCGGCAAGAGAGCTTTCCTCTCCCTGGGCAAGCGCATATTTCGCCGCTTCGAGAAAGGCGTCGGTGGAAACCTGCTGCTGAAAAAAGCGGTTATCGCTGACATTGCCGCGGGAAAGGATTCCCTTTTTATATTCGGTGATAAACAGTCCGATCTCTCCGTTCAATCCGTTCGCGCCCTCGTATAATTTATTGTTGAGGAATAAGGCGCTGCCGAACCCCTGGCCGCCGAGCTGTATAAACAGCGTGTCGCAGATCTTGTCCCGGTACTGCCCGTAGGCCTTTTCCGCAAGCAGTTGGAAACGAATATCGTTTTTGATCTTGACGGGCACGCCGAAACTCTCAAAAAACATCTTGACGAGATTCACCCGGGTATAATTTTCGATGAAGGGCGCAAAGACGAAATCCCCGGTATTTTTATCGATTTTGCCGGGCGCCGCGATACAGATCGCTTCCAAAGTCTCCGCGGCAAATTCTTTTTGAAGAGTATTCTTGAAATATCCGATCAGGGTACGGAGATTGGCGCCGGTGATAACGCGACCGAAGGTAAAGGAATGGGAATGTAAAGTATTCCCCGCCAGATCGTAAATTTCCAGCTTTACTTCCCCCGCCAGATTGATCACGCCGACGATATGCCGGCGAGGCGCCAGCTTGATGAGAATGGGGCGCCGCCCCAAAGACACCACTTCGGCGTCCTCGCGGATCACCACGCCTTTTGCGATCAGCTCTTCCACGAGCGTAACGACGCCCGTATAACTCAAATCGGTTTCGCGCGCCAGATCGCTGCATGAAAGCGGATTGCCCTTCACACAGCTCAATATCAGTCTTTGATTACGTTCTTTTAACGAGCTTAGACTCTCGCCCTTCCGTTTCATAATATCCTTCGCTCCTCACCGTTATGCTATCTGTATTATAGCAAAAAAAATAAAAATACACAATATTTTTTAAGAAATTAGTAAAAACTTTTTTAAAAATTTAAAAAAATACGTTTTTCATGCCATAAAATTTTCCGGTTCTATTTTTATAAAGAGAGAGCGAACGGTTTACAGAAAAAGCGAAATATGATAAAATGTAGTCATTCCACTCAATAGGAGAGAAACATACATGAAACGCTGCATTGTATCCGCCGGAATAGTCTCATAAAAATATAAGGAAAAAGGAGATCATCATGGCTATTCCGGACAGCAAAAAAATATACCCCCGCACGGGGGATCGTCAGATCGTGTATCTGAAAAACGTAATTACAAATCCGAATATAGAAGTCGGAGCGTTCACCTTCTACAACGACTTCGTACACGATCCGAAAGACTTTGAAAAAAACAACGTTTTATATCATTACCCGATCAACAAAGACAAACTGATCATCGGCAAGTTCTGCTCGATTGCCTGCGGCGCGAAATTCTTACTCAACAGCGCCAATCACGCGATGGGCTCGCTTTCCTCTTACCCCTTTCCCATCTTCAACGAGGAATGGGCGCACGGCATATCGGTGGAAAAATCCTGGGACCATAAAGGCGATATCGTCGTCGGAAACGACGTATGGATCGGCTACGAAGCGGTCATTCTCGCCGGAGTGACGATAGGCGACGGCGCGATCGTCGGCGCAAGGGCGGTCGTCACCAAAGACGTTCCGCCCTATACGATCGTCGGCGGCGTACCCGCAAAGCGTATCCGCGCACGCTTCCCGGAGACCATGATCCGGGCTTTATTAAAGCGGAAATGGTGGGATCTGCCGCCCGAGCAAATCGCCGAACGGATCGGGGACATACAATCGGGAAATCTCGACGGACTTATCAAATAGAAAGGCGGGCGGAGCAAAAGCTCCGCCCGTTTTATCTTCGTTTTACGCAGACTTTTCCACCGTCAGCGTGCCCGGATTGATCAAAATCCTGTAATTCGCGGTCACGTCCCTGCCGTTTTCGTCGTAAATTTTCACCCTTTTGATCCTGTTTTCTGTCTGTCCGACGTCGGTGATCGACGCCGGCGTTTCCGCTTCCATGCGATGCCCCGGCAAAAGGCTGCCTTTGGACACCCAAACCTCTTCGCCCGTCAACGGCGTTCCGTCGTATTCCTTCACTTTGGAAACGCTCGTGAGTTCTATCATACGCCGGTTTACTTGCAGCGGTTCGCCGACGAATTTCACGTAGTAATCCTCCGTCACGTCATTGCCGTGCGCGTCGTAAACCACATAAGGAAGATAGCTGAGTTTCCGCAGCGAGAGTTTCCCGGCGTTGGTGAGGCTTCCTTCCAGATCGAACGCGAGCGTAAACCCATCGGGTATTTTCAAAAGAGTATAGTCTTTCTTCCCGTACGAAAGCGGCTTGCCGTCGTAATATTTCTGCAAACTGTATACCGAAACGAGGATCTGCGGTTTCGTGATCAGTATGCTCCCCGGATTAAAGACGACGGAAAAATTATCCGTGACGTCGACGCCGAACGGATCATACAATCTGAACGAAGTGACGCGGCTCTCGCTCTCTCCGTAATCGGTCCGGGAGCCCGCGACGGCCGAAGCGTACGTATAGCCGGACTCGATCAACTCTTCCAGGATCAACCCTTCCAGTACGTTTTCCGCATAGAGGGGCGTACCGTCGTATTCCTTATCCACGTCGATCGGTTTGACGGTGAATTTCCCGGACGGCAATTCCGTTTCGCCTTCTCCCCCGCCGCCGGAACCGCCGTGGCTGAATCCTTCGCCCGTCGCTTCCATCTGCACCCAGCCCATACCGTCGAGGTAGACTTCCACCCAGGCGTGCGCCTGCTGCGTCGTCACGGCCACCTTTTTGCCGGCGCTTACGTCGCCGACAAACCCGGTGACGTAACGCGCGGGGATCCCCAGCGCCCGGTACATCGCCGTCGCTGCCGTCGCGTAGTGCTGACAGATCCCCGTCTGCGCTTTCGTAAAGAAATAGACGGCGAGATCCCCTTCGTATTCCTCGAAATCGAGGTCGTATCGGACGGTTTTTTGCACCAGCCTCGCCACTTTTTCAACGATTTTGGGATCTTTGGGATCGAGTCTCTCTCTCTTCGCCACCGCAAGCAGAGAATCTTTCGTAGCGCCCGGAAGCCGCACATAGTAATCGCGGACAAAATTGCGGTAGTTTCTTTCCAAAGTCTCGTATTCCGTTCCCTGCAAAGAGAACGTATTCCCCGCCGC
Organism: Candidatus Scatosoma sp.; assembly: GCA_048465415.1. Lineage (GTDB taxonomy): Bacteria > Bacillota > Clostridia > Christensenellales > Borkfalkiaceae > Scatosoma. Next base: position 7,543 of record DBFWLO010000008.1, on the reverse strand, counting down.
ATATTCGTAAGAAATATAAGAGGAACGGTAGTTCCGCCACTGAGAGACGGTCACTTGCGTGTCGTTCTCCGAGTCCGCTCGATAACTCGTCGGATCCGTATAATAGGGAAGCATATACGGAAGATCGTCCTGAGCAGCCTCTATATTCACCGTCGAAAGGGATTTTCCCGCGTTCTGCAAAGCGTAGTAAGTCAGATGCAGGGGATTGAGTTTCCCGCCGTACGTCCTCGCGCCCAGCCAACCGTATTCCGGTTCGTAGTCTCCGAAGCTCTTGATGCGGAAATAAACTCTCTGGGTGTGCGATCCTGTCGCATAGAAAACAATCGGCACCTGGCCGCCGCTGCCTCCGCCGCCCGGCGTTTTATTGATCTGTCCGCTTTCGGAGATCTCGATCTTCCCGCCGCTGCCGCCTCCGCCGCCTTCGCCTTCTTCTTTCCCCCAGGAATCGGGATTGTCGGGATCGGGAAGCACCGTCAATACCCCCAAAATCCAGGTAACCTCGTAAATGGCGGAAACGTCGCTGCCGTAGGGATCGCGGGCCCGTACTTCCGCCCAGTTGGCCGAGCTTCCCGCGTACAACCGGCTCCCTTGTACGTCTATCGTCGAATCGTAGCCGTCATAGAACTCGCCCTCGACGAGTTCCCATTCGTCGTAGGTGAGCGGCGTGCCGTCGTACATTTTTGTCTTACTGCCCGTCTGAACGGTGATCTCTACGGGAAAAACGGTCAGGAGGCCGAGATATTCCGTATCGAAGAAATAATTGTGCGAAACGTCGCGCTGGGTACGCTCGTCGATCACCGTATAATCCAACCAATTCCGGGTAGAGCCGGGGAGTTTTCTCCACCCCGACGCGCCGCGGATCGTAAGCGTATGATAATCGAGCGTCCTGCCCCCGATAAACTCCGCGCCCTCCCGCATGAGCGGCGTACCGTCGTAGGGCTTTTCCGCGCCGTACGTGCGGCATTTCAAAACGATGGGCTTTACGATCAGCCGGCCGTACTCGCATTCGATCTCGTAGTTTTGCGTCACGTCCCTCTCGCCGGCGCGAATGACGACGTTTTTCACCTGAATATAAGAAGTTCCCGCCTCCGTCCTGCTGCCTTCCGCCTCGGCGATGAGCACATGCCCTTCTACCGGCTCATACCCCGAGCGCACATAATAGCCGCGAACCGACAAAGGAGTGTCGTCGTAGGTCTTTTCCGCGCTTTCCGCCCGAATCGCGATCGGGCGTTTGTAGACGGTGAGCGTGCCGCTTTCATAGGTGATCGCGTAATTTGCCGTCAAATCGCTGCCCGAGGCGGAAACGATCGAAAACCGGACGATCGTGTTTTCGGAAACGCCCGCGTCCGTCTGCGAGCCCGTGTTTTCCACCCTGCCCCGATCCGCCTTCGCGATCGCGAACGAGAACTCCGAAAACGCCTCGAACGTGCCGCAGGTGAGCGGCGTGCCGTCGTATATTTTTTCCGCGCTGCCCGCCTTCACCGTGATCGGCCGCGGCACGACTTTCATTACCCCGTACTCGTACGAAATCTCGTAGTTGTCCGTCACGTCCAGCTCGGCTTTATATATACGCACCGTTTTCTCGTTGCTTCTTTCCCCGACGAATTTAATGCTCGTAAAACTAAATTCCGCAAAAGTATGCCCGGGGACAAGCTCCGCTTCGGACAAGAGATAATTTATCCGGCCCGTATGCGCTTCGCCGTCATAAATCCATTCTTCGCTTTCCGTATACACGGTGATCGGGCGGCGGGCGACGGTCAAAGTCCCGTCCTTTTTCGCAACCTCGTAATTGCTCGTCACGTCCCTGTCCCCGTCGAAGATCGAAACCCGGATCACGGGATTCTTTTCGCTGCCCGCGTCCGTGATACTGCCGCCGTTCGTCACATACATGGTATGTCCCCCGACCAAAACAGGCGAAAGCTCGGAAGTGATTTCATAGGTACCGCAGGTGAGCGGCGTATCGTCGTACATCTTTTCGGCGCTGCCGGCGGTCACCGTGACCGGCCGGGGCAGAACTTTCAGCGTGCCGTACTCATAGACGATTTTATAATTATACGTCACGTCCCTTTCGCCGGCAAAAACGGCGATTTCCAGTTCGTTTTCCTTCTCGCCCGCATCCATAGCGAGTTTCTTGTTCAAAAGTCTCGCTTCGTGTCCCGACACCAAACCGGGCGTCAGCTCTGAAAAAATCGTATAGGTTTCGTCGAAATGCTCCTTGCCGTCGTAGATCCATTGAGAGGAACCCGTCGTGATTTTGAGCGGCCGGGGCAGAACTTTCAAAGAGCCGAGCTCGTAAGAAATCTCGTAATTGCGGGTGACGTCCCGATCCCCGTCAAACACGAGCACGACCAAAACGTTGGCCGTATCCGCCGCGTCCGTCGCTTCCGTATATTCCCGTACGAGAAGAGAATGCCCCTCGACGAGCGCGAGCTCTGAGACGATTTCGCAGCCTTTTTGGAAATGCGTCTCGCCGTCGTAAATCCATTCGCCGCTTGCGGTAAGCGCCGTGATCGGCCGCGGCGTCACGGTAAGTTCTCCCGGCATGAACGAGATCGAGTAGTTGCTCGTCACGTCCCTGTCCCCGTCGAACACGAGGAAGGAGACGACGGTATTCTCCGAGCTTCCCGCTTCCGTCTGCGAACCAGAACAGACGATCTTGCCGATCTGTCCTTCTGCCAGCTTGTGCTCGGAAACGACGGTATATCCGTTATCGGTGAGCGGTTTTCCGTCGTAAACGCGGCTTTTATCCCCCGCGCGCACGGTAACGGGACGAGGCGTCACTTTCAGCTCCCCGTATTCGTAAAAGATCTCGTAACAGTCCGTCACGTCCGCCGCGCCGTCGAAAATACGCACGGCGAAGACGTTTGGAAGAGCGCCGCAGTCGGTAATTTCAGAGGACGACACCGCGCGAATCTCCTGTCCCGCGACCGGCCCGTAAGCCGACGTCGGCACTATGTCGGCATTCCTGTGCGCCGTCCCGTCGTAGATCCATTCACCGTTGCCCGTGAGCAGCGTAACCGGCCGGGGCGTCACTTTCAATTCCCCGTACTCGTAATCGAAAACATAATTATGCGTCACGTCTCCGCCGTCGGCCGAAGTCACCGTCGCGGCCGCGATTTTGTTTTCGCTTGTTCCCGCCCGCGTCTGCGCACCGGAAAGGGACGCTCTCAATCTATGCCCCTCTACAAGCGGCGTTTCGTCTCCTATCGTATAGTCGGGGCAACACAGCGCCGTGCCGTCGTAGGTTTTGACCGCGCCGCCCGTGCGAACGGTGATCGGCCGGGGCGTCACTTTCAGCTTGCCGCAGTCGGGGAAGAGCAGTTCGTAGTTTTTCGTAACGTCTTCTCCGGCCTCGTCCGAAATACGAAATTCCAGCGTATTCTCCCGTTCGCCCGCGTCCGTCAGCTGCGCGCCCGAAATCAGGGACAGGGTATGCCCGTGGAGGAGGGGCGCTGCCGCGTCGAGCGCGTACCGGGCATGGGAAAGAGGCGTACCGTCATACGTCTTTTCCGCGCCTTCCACGGCGATGCGGACGGGCCGTCGGAGTACCCGGAGCGCGCCCGCCCGCACCGTGATTTTATAATTTTGCGTGACGTCCGCGCCGTTGGCGGCGACGATCCTCAATTCCGGCTCGTTCGGCGTTTCGCCGACTTCGACGCGCGAGCGCGGGAAAGACGCTTCCAAGCCGTCCCCGTCCGCCAGGCCGCCCGTCAGTTCGTAGCGGTCAAAAGAGAGGGGCGCGCCGTCGTAGATCTTCTCCGCGTCGGCGATGACGACCGTGATCGGCCGGGGCTGAAAAGTGATCTCGCTTTTGACCGCGTTAATGACGTAAAAATCCGTCACGTCCGTTCCCGCCGCGTCGTAAACGGCGATACAATCCTTGACGGGAGAAACGAGCGTCGTCTTTTGCGAAGGATCCTCGTACTCGAACGCCGTACACTCGATCCTGTCCCCGTCCGCCAGCGCCGCGGAGACGGCGGGCTTTTCTCCGTATACGCCCGAGGAGGCGTCCACCGTCACGTCGATCTCTTTCGGCGCCACCGAGAAAACGTACGCTTTGCCGTGACTGGGCGCGCCGAACGTACGTACGGAAACGCCGCGGACCTTGTATTCGCCTACGCCCCGGGGAAGCTCCGCCGTCCAGTTGTCCGAGCCGACGGGGGCATATTCGTAGGATACGCGTCCGAACACCGCTTTCGCCTTATACGAAGGCGCTTCCCCGTATACGATCTGCGCGGGACAGGGCGCGGCGTCGTAGACGATTCCGCGCACGCCGAGAAAAAACGCAGTCAACGCGGCCAGCGCCGCGAGCACGGCGAAAAGAGGCGCGCGCCAGCGTCTCAAAAAACTTCGGATATTCGCGATTTTCAACATTCTGCGCCGATATTTTTCGTATAACATAGCGAGTCCCCTTTTTCCCGATTTACGCGGGCAGTACGGTCAATTCCCCGTTTTCGTAGCGAATCGCATAGTTGGAAGAAACGTCCTCTCCGTTCGCGTTCGTGACTTTTACCCCCGAAACGGTGTTCTGGCTGCGTCCGATGTTCGTCTGCGAACCGAAGATCGTCACGCTGAGAGAATCCCCCGCGCCGAGTTCGCCGATCAGTTCGTATCCCGGGCAGACGAGCGCCGTCCCGTCGTATATCTTGCTCGCCGAAAAGGCGACGACGCAAATTTCCCGCGCCGCGATGCTCAGCGTGCCGCAATCGCGGACAAGTTTATACATATACGTGACGTCCCGCCCCTCTTCGTCCAGAATCGCAAGCTCGAAACCGTTGACGTATTCTCCGACGTTGACCGGACGTTTTTTCAAAGTCATTTTCCCGACCGAGTGTCCGTAGATGAGATCGCCGGCCATCGACCAGCCGTCCTCGGGCGGAAGCAGCGCCCGGCCGTCGTAGGTCTTCTGCGCCGAGACGGTGACGATCGTGAGTTCTTTGATATATACGTGCAGTCTGCCCTTTTTGAAGCGAAAGACGAACTTGTCGGTGACGTCCCGGCCGCCGGGATCGTAGAGCGTAAACGATTCGATGCGGCTTTCCCCCACGCCCACTTCCTTTCGGCTCCCGGAAACGGTCGCGGTATAAGTGTACCCCTCGGCGAGCAGGCCCCCCAGCCCCGTAAGTTCCGGTTTCGCGGTCAAAATCGTCACGCCGTCGTACTTCATATCCAGATCCACGGGCGCGATTTCCAGTCCGTCTTTCGCTTCTCCCGAGCCGTTCCCGTCCGAATTTCCCGAATCCGCCGCCCCGCCGCCGGTCACTTCCACCTGCACCCAGCCGATCCCGTCGAGGTATACTTCCACCCACGCGTGCGCGTCTTTGGAAGTAAATTCCGTCCATTCCCCCGCGTCCGTCGTTCCCGCATATCCGGTCACGTAGCGGGCGGGAATCCCCAGCGCCCGATAGAACACCGTCGCCGCCGTAGCGTAGTGCTGGCAGATCCCTTCGCGGTAGAGGGAGAGAAAGCTGACGGCGACGTCCGCTTCGCTGTCCAGGGCACGATCGTAGCGGAGATTATATCTCGCCGCGCCGCGGATATATTCCGCGACTTTGGAGACGATCCCCGCGTCGTTTTTATCGAATGTAAGGTTCGCGGCGAGCCCTTCGAAATAGCTCCGCGTGCTCGCGGGGAGCCGGAGATAGTTTTCGTATACGTATTCGCGGTACCGGTGCTCCGCCGCGTCGTAGCCGTTCAGCTTGCCTTCCAGCCCGCCGAAATCCGACGCCGCGTCGGGACGCACGTAGTAATAGAGCGCGTACACGGACGAGGTGACGCCGGCATACCGCACGTCGCTCGTCTGGATCTGATACCGGTGAGTATCGCGGTCCATATAGTAGGGCAGCACATATGTCTCGTCGAGAGACTCTATCTCGATTTGACGGCTTTCCAGCCCCGCGTTTTCCATGGCGATGCTCGCGAGATAGTTGAAAGAATAAGCAGAATCGAGCAGCTCGGAATAGTCGTTCGCGTCCAGCCATTTGATGAAAGAATAGTCCCCGTAGCTCATGAAGCGAAGATAGACCTTTCCGCCCGCTTCGGAGCGCACCCGCACCGCGATCACGGGCTCGTTTTCAAAAAGATCCCCGATACTGCCGATGTCGCCGCCGTCCGCGAGCTGACCGCCCGAACCGTCCGACTCGGCGCCGGAGCCGCCGCCCGAACCGCCGGAACCGTCCGGCGATTTCACCACCAGCGCGCCTTCCTGGAAGCGGAAAGCGTAGTTCGAGGTCACGTCTTTCCCCTTTTCGTCTTTGACGATCGCTTCCGCAATCGTGTTCGGACTTTCTCCGACCTCCGTTCTCGTGCCGGAAATCACCGCGCTCAGCGTCTGTCCCTCGACCGGCCGCAGCGTCGAGACGAGCTCCCAGTTCCCGTTGGTCAGGGGCGCGCCGTCGTAGAGTTTGCTGTCGCTCTCCGAGCGTATGGTGAGAGCGCGCGGCGTCACGATGAGTTCGCCGGGCAATAAAGCGATCTTGTAATTGTATGTAACTTCCTTTTCCCCGTCCGTGACGACGATCTCGGAAGCGATATTTTCGCTTTGCCCGACGTTGGTCTGCGAGCCGGAAATCAAGGCTTTGAGCGTATGTCCTTTCACAAGCGCGTCGAGGGAGGAGAGCTTCCATTCCCGGCAGGTGAGCGGCGCGCCGTCGTAGACCTTGACCGCGGTTTCCGTGAGAACTCCGATCTCTTTCGGGTGCACGGACAAAGTGCCGAGCTTACCGGCAAACTTATAATTTTCCGTCACGTCTTTGCCGTTTTGATCCTCTACTTTCGCGGAAAAGGTATTTTCCGTCTTGCCCGCGTCCGTTTGGCTGCCCGTCGTGACCACCGTCAGTTTGTGTCCGGCGAGCACGTCCGCTTCCTCCGTCTTATAGTCCGCGCAGGTCAGCGGTTTGCCGTCGTAGATCTTCGAGCCCGAACCCGTGGAAACGAGTGCCAGCCGAGGCGTGACGGCGAGGGCGCCGGGACGGTATTCGATTTCGTATTCGTCCGTCCGATCCGTGCCGTCCGCGCCGGAAATTTTCACCGAGAAGCGATTCTCGGACGTCCCCGCGTCCGTCTGCGTTCCCGTGATCGAAACGCTGGCGTTTTCCCCGTTCGCAAGCTTTCCTGCGACCTGTTTCCACTCGGTGCACGCGAGCGGTTTGCCGTCGTATACTTTTTCCGCCGATCCCGAGGAAAAGATGAGTTTCGGCTTTCCCGTATCCAACGCGCCGCTCGCAAAGAGCGTGAGGAGCACGGCGAGCGCCACGGCCACGCCGATGACGACCGCACCGACGAGGTATATCACTTTTGATCTTTTGGTCATATCTCCGCTCCTCCCTTTTATTTATTAAGCGTTGCGTTCCAGACGCCGGATATACGCCTCGCATTCCGTCATTCGTCCTTCCCCGAACAGTTCGTCCAGCTTCCCGCAGAATCCCTCCGCTTCGTTCTTCACATACACAGGATTCTGCGTTTCCAGCTTCCTCAATACCTTCTTCGACAAGATGTCGTCCAACGCCTCCAACTCTTCCCCCCCGCACGCTACGTACACCGG
>DBFWLO010000007.1:0-7059 GCA_048465415.1 Candidatus Scatosoma sp. | reverse complement strand
CCCAAATCCTTCCCAGAATCCGCTTCCTTGTTTTCTACTTCGGTATCCCGCTATCGCTCCTCCTATTCCCAGCGTGATTCCTACTCCTATTGCCGTTCCTACATATATCGGCGCAAACGCCGGACATAGGACGGCCATTAGCGTCGCCGCTAAAAACACATCTATCCCTATGATCTTCCCTACATCGCTTCCCCAAAACGCCTTCCACCATCGTTTACGTAAATCCCAGCCGCTTAACTTCTCTGCATCATATACCAGGTCCCCGTTTGGTTCTATCGTATATCCATTATATACCATCCCCACAGGGTTTGTCAAGCTCAATAAATACAGATTTAACCCGTAAACCACCGCCGCATTGGCCAGCGCCGTTTCAGGATTAGCCGCGCTGATATATTGTTTCATCAAAGGCGAATAATATCTCCCGTCTATGTAATACAGTCCGCTTTCTTGATCATAATACTGCGACTTCCAGCGAATCGGGTTGATATTTCCAATAAAACCAAGATCTTTATCCTCCTTCCCTGTTTTAGGATTGATTACACGACAGGTTCCCCATGCATCATATTCATAGCGCGCCACTTCCTGGTTATCTTTTACTATCCCCAATACATTTCCCTGCGCGTCTTTCAAATACAGATATCTATCTTTTCCCCTACAAAAGCCTACGATTCCTTCCAGGTCGTAGAGATATCCGATAGCATTTTCATCTACGGAGATAAATTTCGGGGGGGCTTCCTCGTAAAGTGATTTATATTCAAACTCGCTTTCTCCAAGCAGTTTTCCTCCGTCGTAGGTGTATTTGATAAGTTTATTGCCTAGTTCTTTCTTAAATCGCTTTCCCTGAATATTGTACGAGTATGTCATATCTCCGAACTTTTTCAGAAGACTGCCTCTTTCCCACTCCAAACTCACGCCGTCGTAATTTATACAGTTGCCAAAATCATCGTATGCAAAATTACCTCCCTTATTTCCGCTGATCCTTTCTAATCGGCCGTAATAATTATATGTATAGTTTGTCGTTTGGGTATCGCAAATTTCAGTGTGGAGTCCGCCGTGGTTATAATAGGTATATTTCCGGGTGACGCCTCCGCTCGTTTCGCTTTTTAATCTGTCACAATCGTCATACTTGTACGATATAACAGAGGCTTCCGTTTGTGAAGCCATTGTCTTTTTGCGCGTAAAATTTGTTATCCGACCTCGCTCGTCATGCTCATAAGTATACTCATGCGCCTCCTCTTTAAACGTGTGTGTGACTTTTTCTTTGAGGGTTGTTGCGAGTTTATCGCCGTTTTTCACATCAATGATTTTATAGACGTTTTCCGTAGTAACAGTTGTATCTTTTTGATCATAAAAGCCCTTATTCAAGAACACCGTTTTTTTCTTCATTCGTCCCAGTTTGTCGTACTCATAATCCACCACATTCCCAAACTCGGCACCCTCATCCTCAAAGGTAGTTACTATGTTTTTGATTTGCGTTACTTGCGGATTCATCAACACTTTTGGATCATCGGTTATCTGCGTTTTCATCTTCCAAAACAGTTCGTTTATAAACTCATAGCTTACTTCACACTCTCCTGTCATTTTTATGGAAAAATCTCCTTTTTCCACCCTTTGATATTGAAACGTCGTATAGCCCGTACAGTTATTTCGGTCGTCATAGCTATAGTTATACTTTCGCTGTTCGCAAGAATCCTCCATTTGTGTTACAGCCGCCGCGCCCGCGCTTTCATCGATACTATATTCATTGTATAGATCGCCTTGTCGCGTAAAAGACGCCGACTCCGACAACTCGTTTCCTCTGCTTAGTTTTATAGCAGTCGTTCGGCCGTATTTATCCAGAGTGGTTATTGTTTCATCATTACCACTACTCCGAAATCGGTTATCCGTTACTGTATTTTTTTCACGATCTATTTCCTTCGAGCTTAAACGTCGAGTTCTATCTGTACCAAAAATCAAATAGCTCTCTTTCAGATCGCCGAATCTGTCATATTCAAACTTATATCCGAATTCATCTTCATTCGTCTGCCGCACTTCCGAAAGGCGTCCGTTTTCATCATACTTCAAGTGATTTTTTCCGTCTATATTGTTTTCTACTCTCTCCAATCTGTTCAAAGCGTCATACTTAAATATGTTGGACAGCGTATTTTCTTCCGACTCGCCTTTCCCCCGATAATTTACTTGCGCAACATTTCCGAATAATCCGTCATAGCAAGTTTCCGTATGGCTGACCGGAGTAATTTCCGTCGTCTTTACGTCCGTCGTTGTCATTGTATAAACGAGTTGTTCTTTGAGGTCCGGGTGGCGTATGATTTTTTTATTCGGATTTCCGTCTCCGTCATATTCATATATCGTTTCCACTCCATACTCGTCCACTTCTTTGGTTACCTTGCCTTTATAGTTCACATTGATGGAAGAAGAAGATTTCGTTTCACCTTTTACCGCCTCTGTATATTGGCATATTCCCGAAAAAGCATTTCCGGCCGCATCTTGATTAAAATACAGTTCCCCGTAAACACTGATCTCCCCATCCGGCGATTTTGTTTCCTGATAGAACTGTGCTTTCCCGTTCTCCGTGCTTAAAGGGATTCTCTGACGCGTTTTTTCGTTATATAAATAAGCTTCCGTCACTTTGTATTTTACCGTATTATTACACAGCGATAATATATACCCTGAATCGCTGTATAAACTCAAATGCGTCGCCTGTAAATCTTTTTCGTTCATATAGCATTCGGGACCTATATACATGACTGTTTCGTACAATTTTCCCCAAAGCTTAAATTTTATATACGTTATTTCGTCCAAAGGCGTATTCGTTCCGGTTCTGCTCCCGACACAAAACCGAGTCAACGGGCTGTAATAAAGTCGCATATCCCCTATTTCATAACTATGCCCCGTCTCAAACTCGATTTTGATTTTCTCTATGTTTTCTCCCGAAATTTTAATAGGTATCGTTACCAACTGCCAGCTATGGACGGCCGTACCATCAAAAGTCACACGACTTTCATCGGTAATGGTGGACACAAGCAAATTCTTTGATTGCACAGTCATCTTCACCCCACAGTCAAACTCTTTTTCGTATATTTTCAACCAAAAGCTGCAAATATAGTACTTATAATCGGGACATTTTTTTTGTCTGTACTCTTTGATTGCCTGAAAAGACGAAGCCATCAAATCATCGGTAGTCAAAACTTTATCGCTTACCAAATGAATTTTTTGTCCGTTAATTTTTCTTAACGAGTTCCCATTATCGGTCATACGAATCCCAGGCTGTTTCTCAAGCGAACGCAAATCGAATATTTTTTCTTCAATTTCCTCCCAATCGTTTACAGCCCATTCATTTCCCCTTCCGTCATTTATCTTTTCTTCCTTTATATCCCAGTTATCCGATTCCAATATCCCCGTAACTACTCCTTTGGGATTAAAGTAATATACAAGTCTGACTCCTTTTTCATTGGTCACCGTCGCAACCGTTTTTTTAACATCAAAAACATTTTGGCTTTTGATATTTTTCTCCGGCATGGAAATATTACCGGAAGAAATCAACGAGTTCTGATCGATCGGTGTTTTATCATCGATAACTCCGCAGTAAACTTCCGTTATCCATTGGAAATAGTAATGAAATTCCAGTGCGGATTTATCAAGTTTCGACGCGGCGTACCTCATTGCTTTATTCGAGGTATTATACGCAAAACTGGAACCACCTCTCACGTCGGTTATGTCAACCAACATAAAATCCGTGTCCGTCTTTTTATAGGAATACGATATTTCCAGTTTTACCTCGCCATTCTGTTTACCACTTATCGTTCTCAATAAATCCGTTGTCGAGTCATATTCCAATGAAATTATATTCTCCGGAGTCCTGGCGTCAAAAATTTCAATAAGTTGTCCTTTGCGGTTATAAGTAAACCGCTTGATTATATTCGTATTGTAGCCGGAAACAGTTTTTACAAGCCTGCCCGCGATATCAAAATACATTTTATTTCCAAATGTGTCGCTGATTATCTTTTCGTTCGATTCAAGAGTAAGTGTCAATCCCAAACCGCTTTTATCGTAGTAACTTCCTCTATCGTTCAATAGCACAAACTTATGTTTATAGCCGGCTTCGTCTATATATACGTAACTTTTACCTTTGGGAATAATGTACTGTTGGACATTGAGTTTAAATCCTTTTCCCATATATGTTTGCAAATAGGAGCTTCCGTTTTTAAGATCTTTTTTTTCATCGAATAATGAATTATAGATATGACTGACGCCTATCTGATACGTATTGACGCCAATGCTCAAATCCGGGTGTTCAAACAGCAGTCTTTGGTTAAATAAGTTCACAGAAGCGGAGCCCGCCCCGCATTCGTATTTCAGTTCCGTTTGATTTATCTTACAGTTTCCTTTAACATTGTCCAATACGGTAATCAAAAGTTTTGTTATTTTTGTTATTTCTTTTTCCGTATAAGAAATCGTTATCTCGCTGTCAAGAGCAGCCAACGTCTCCGGCGTTACGGTATAATCAGTCACAATCATGCTGGTATTATCTGTATACTCAGCTCTTACCACCATTCCCGTGGTATCGAAGTCTTCGTCGTCTTCATATACGGTCTGATCGGGCAACGTAACAACGGTAATTTTGCTCAAAGGTGCTCCTTCCTTCACTGTAATGGGAAGCGTTGTTGTTTTTGTAGCGCTCCCACGAGTATAGGAAACCGTTATTTTTGTATCCTCCATCTTCAATCTATCAGTCGGCGTACAAAAATAATCCGTCACCAATTCGGAAGTCCCATTATCGTAGAATGCTCTTACAACCATTCCGGCTTTATCAAAGAATTCTCTTTCTAAGTAAACGGTCTTTGTCGGCATTTGTTCCAAGGTAAGACTCACCACTGATTTAGGGTTGACCTTAAACCACAGATCAAAAGTTTTAGTGATATCATTTATCGTATAAGAAATTGTTATTGCATGATCCCCGACCGAGAACGCTCCCGTAGGCGAATAAGTATAGTTTGTAATGAATCCGCTGGGCTGGTTAAAGTACTCCGCAAAAACTTTCATTCCAGTACTATCAAAAGTTTCTCCCTCTATATAAGATACTTTATCCGGAGCTTTGGAAACTCTTATGTCGCTTAAAAGTATTTCATAGAACTTGGTCGGATCAAGCTCATAAAGGCAATTACAAATCTCACTAAATTTATCGTCTATACTTTCCATAGGAAATTCATTATAGATAACTTCCTTGAACCAATACTTAAAGCAGGAAGTCAGCTCTTGTCTATATTCTTTTTGTTGGATCTCCGGAATTTCTAAACCCAGTTCTGCCGCAAATTGAATAGCGTTTTGACCGCCAAAACATGGATCGGTCTCTAAGGCTGCCAGTTCCTCGATCGCTTCTTGAAAGACGGGCACAATATTATATTTTTCCGCCATATCCAAAGCCAATTCCGTACTTTCGGCGAAAGTTCTCATCAGAAAGTCTATTGCCTTATCCTTTTTTTCCTCAATTCCCCGATCTATTACCATCCATGAACAACCGGACAAACCGACATCATTCATAAATATCTCCGATTTAGGAATCTTCGCTACTTGCCAATCTTCTATCCCCAATTCTTCGGAAATTTCCTTAATCGCCGCACACCATGACCAACCGCCTATAAACGCGGGCGTACCTTCCTCAATCGCAGTTTTTAATAATGTCCGGGGAGACTCGATCTCCTCCGGAGACTTCTGATAGATTAGTCCAAGATCATAAAACTCTTTTAATTGTTCCATGGCTGCCGATATTCCGCTAGGGGCGACATTACCGTTTTCATCCAGATAGCAGTTCCCCGTAGACAGCAGAAATATCTGCATATCAAAACAATCCAAAGGGGGTAGTAAATATCTGCCGTTTCCTTTCAACTGTTCCCCGATTCCACGAAATTCGTCCCAAGTTAAATTATCATTTATTTCGATACCCTCTTGTTCAAATACTTCTTTCCGATAATATAAGACCGCCGGCGCGCTGGAATACGGAACGCCATAGGTTTCATTATCGTAAGTGACTTGTTCAATTTTATAAGGTATAAAATTACCCAATCCATTATATTGTGCCATGTATTCATTCAAAGGTACAAAAGGAAATGAAAATTCTTTAAGATAACTCTTGATTTTTTCGTCATCTAAAAGTACTATATCAGGCAAATCATTACGATCTCTCAATTCTGTATTTAACTTTTTATAGAGAACGTCTCTCTCCATATTTTCAACTTCAATATTGACATCAGAATCTACGTCTCTTATATAAATTTCGCTCGCTTTATTCGCAGCGTCGACATAATCTCCCCAGGCCCATATCTTAATGGTCTCACTATTATTTGTCATTATTTTTCCTTTGCTGCTATTATTTTTTATGGATAAATCATCGCAGCTCATGATTTTCTATTTCTTTTCACTTACGCTTATTGATCTGTTTGGACAAATCGACAAGCTGCTCGATCTTTTGCGTTACTCTTTCCGCATCAGACTCCACCTTGTTTTCAATGGCATACCGCTGCGCTTTTGTTAGCACACACTCTTTATTCTCTGCACCATTGTTCCCGCCAACGAAAGCGTCAACTCAACAGCCTCCATTTCTTTACCTCCTTTTTCAAAATTTTTATATATAAAAAGGCAGACATAGCTTGGGAGAATAAACATATCCTCCAATACTTCTGTCTGCCCTGTTGTTGTCCTCGCTTTCGGGACGGTGTTTTCAGTCGGCTCTTGACTCTATGAATCTATTCAATTTCTACTTTTAAAATCCGGCTTTTTCTTAATTTCGACTAAAAAAACAAACATATGTTCGTATTTTTTTCTTTATTATAACTCTTCCTTTATATAATGTCAAGAGAATTTAGAATATTTTTCCATAATACTTTCTTATAATTTATTAGTATAGCCAATATATAGGCTCTTACACAAAAAATCCATATTCTCTCACAAGTCTCCATATCAATACGCTGGTTCTCTGTTCTCCAATTTTTCAGCAAAATATGTATTTTCTTTTTTATAAAGAAACAGGCCCGACGGAGTTTCCGCTTCGTCGGGCCTGCC
>DBFWLO010000006.1:0-237038 GCA_048465415.1 Candidatus Scatosoma sp. | reverse complement strand
AATATCGACTTCATAATTCCTCCCTAAAATGGTATATCCTCGTTTTTTACTCCGAGCCCTTTCATTACCCGCATTAAATCGAATATCGCTTTTGTTTCCGCGTCCGAAAGAATCATGATCTCGTCGTGATCCCTGTCTGACCGACTATAATTTCGAATAGTTATTCGTCCTTCGCTGTTTATGCTCGCCTGGCTCCTTTGGCCATAGCCCCTTTCGCCTGTCGTCTTTTGTTCCGCTACCTGCATTTTTCGATTGATGATTATCATCTGCTCCCTCCCGTTTTCCTCAACTCCCGGAAATATCTCCGACGGATTATCCAACATATCAGCATATCTTTACCTCTTAAAATTTAACAAATCCCTGTCCATAGATTTTGTTTAACACCTCCAACACATGCCGCATACCCAGTCCCTCTTTCGTCGGTTTCCAGAACCCATCCCTGTCGTACGCCCCGCCTTCCATGCAGTATTCGTATTGTCTCGGATGCGTTCGTTTCAGACGGACAAATCGCCCTTCCCCTTTCTCGCTTCCCGCTCCGAATCCGCAGAAGATACACCCCGTACGATCACACCCCGTCGTATGGTATTCCCCACAGCCTTCGCACAGTGTTTCCGTGTAGTCATAGCCGTCTTTCCCGCGTTTTACTATATCCCCGTAAACAGACGCTATCGGCAATTTCTGTTCCGCGATGTATTGCAGCACGTCCTGCTGTGTCCAAAACGACATCGGCGCACTATACGGTTCTTTTGCATTAAACGCATTGCAGCCGTTTTTCAGCCATGCCGATTCCCGCAACAATGATTCCTCCGCCATCGTTCCCAGGATTGGTTTACGGCCTGTTTCCCGCGCATATTTCCGCACCGGCGTTTTTTTCATCTCCTTGCAACATAAATCCGAAATCTTAAAATCCACATCCAATAACGGACGGTATCTATGTTTTGCAAACTTTGATTTCTCCAATGTCTGACTATAAGGATGCTTACTGTCATTTCTTAATCCTCCATACTCCCATTCCTGCACCCCCAGCGCACACGCTCGAAAGGAATATTCGCCTTTTTTAATGCTTCTTTGGGCTCCGGCAATACAGTTCGCCACGTCCTTTGAAATAATTGGGTACCCGTATCTCCTGATTACCTCATCGAATCGCATGGTCGGCCGTAGAATTTCTACCTTATCAAACGTTTTCACGAACTCCTGGATTTCCGGGTATTCCAGTCCCGTATTGACAAACACCGCGGGTATATGGGGAAAATCCCGGCGCACCAGATCCATTAATACAGTACTGTCTTTGCCCCCGGAAAAGGAGATATATACGCCATCTTCGCCAAATTCACGCATCCATGCCCGAATAACGAGTTTCGTCATCGTAATCTTTATTGCTAACGGCAACGCTTGCCGCTGGCGTAATATGTCTGCCGTATACATGCTACTCATATCAGTTTCAACTCCACTTCCACCCGTGCATTTTCGCCGTAAACCTTCTCTGCCGTCAATGCAATCACCCCGCTGTCGTCATAGTATGCCACCCCGTTTAATGCGTCTAAAATCGATTTCGTAATGTTGTCGATATCGGGTTTGACCGACGGCCTGATCTTGCCTTGGAGCGCCATTTCCCGCTTCTTTTTCGGGTATGACGCGGGCACTTCATAAACCGCCTTGATATGTACTTCAAACAGTCCTTTGCCGTAATACCCTCCCCCGGCCGCTTTGTAGCTCCATCTCACCAAATCCTCATAGGCCTGCGTCTTCTCCGGCGTTATACTCTGCATTTTGTTTAAACGGCGGTTATAAAACGTCCTCGCCCGCGCCTTCCCCTGCGGCTTTCCTTCTACCGTGAATTTCATTCTTCGTTGCACTCTCTGTTTCCGTTATCGCCTAAAATTCGACCGATCCCGCGTGTGCAATTCGTCTGCTGCGCCCCGTGAGCTGCATCACCACTTCCCGTTCTATCAGCCGGTCGCAAATCCGGCGCGGCAGTTCCCCGCTCACAGCCATATCCTCTATCGTGCGATTGCTCGTAATGACTATCGGACGGCGGTTATCGTAACGCCGGCAAATTATATCCGACAACTTATCCAGCGCGAAACTCCCAGTTTCCGTTTTGCCGAGCAGTTTCATGCTCCCTAAATCGTCCAGGAAGAGACAATCGCAGACTTCCAAAGCCCGCAAATACCCTTGCTCGGTTTCCCCGGCATAGCTTCGGAACGTTGCTTTGATCGCCGTCAAAATCCGATCCAGCGTCGTGAAGATACACGTTTTCAAATAGGCGCTTTCCAGTTTGTTCAACATGCACGCTGTCAAATGCGTTTTGCCCACCCCCGAAGCACCGTATAACCAGATTCCCCGTCCGGATTTTTGCACCGCTGCAAAGTTATCGCAGAACCGTTCGCAACGTTCCGCCGCTGTCAGATACTCCTCCGTCACGCCCTTTACGTCCAATCGACTGAAATCTGCGTTTCGGTATGTATTTCCCAATTCGTTGAAATTCAGTTGTTTGTACTGCCGGGCGAGGTATTCGCGCTCTTCTCGGTCTTTCCGGGCTTTCTGTTCCGTAGATTCACACTCGCAAACGCAGTTTAAATACATTCCCCGGTCGGGCTCGTCAAACGATTTCATCTTCCCGCAGCGTCGGCAATAGATCGCTCCGCCTTGCGTGTATTCCTGTTTCGGATCGATACCGAGTAACGCCTTTCGTTTCAGCTCTTTGTATTCCGCTGAGCTATGTAAAATCAAACAATCCAACGCCTTTGAAACATGCTCTAACCCTGATACTCGTTCCATTGCTATCTCCCCCGATCCCCGTAGATCGCTCGAAACTCCACTCGCCTTTGAGCCTCTTCCGGCGTGTCGCCGTTTGCGTTCACCCGCTCTTTTGCTTTCCCTTTATCGACCGGATCATATACCCCGTTGATGATGGCCTGGTAATGCTTACACACCCAACTTAGCTCGTGTGGTCGGTTGTGCAAATAGTCCGATACACGGAATTTCTCCGATAGTTTGGCAAAATCCATTTCCGACAACCAACCCGGACTGCTGTCTACGGTCACATTCGAAAATTCTTTCAAAAACGTTTCCAAGCCCGCACCGCGGGAAGAGGGAGGGAGGTCTTTCAAAGTTTCCGACGAACGAGGTTCATTTTTGCTCCCCCCTTCAATCCCCTCTTCCTCCCTCTCACTTAGAGAGGGACATATATCATTAACAGGTACAGGAACAGGAACAAGTACATTATCAGCTTTGTTTGCTTGCGGTTGCTTTTCAAAAAAAGCATTTGCTTTATTTGCTTTCGTTTGCTTTTCGGTGCTTTCTTCCGTTTCCTTTTCCTCTTTCTCAAAACCTTTTGCTTTGGCTTTGCCTCTTCCGCCTCGTTTACCCGCTTCCTGGCGTTTTTTGATTATATCTTCGTATTTGTCTCCGTCCCGATCCAGCCGCTCTTTGATGAACGAAAACGCCATTTCCGTTATCCCGTCCATTTCCGGCAGAGCTTCTTCCGTTTCGTAATTCATGATCGCCGTAAACAACACCCCGCGTTGCTCCATGTCCAGCAATCCAATATGTTTGGCGTATTCGGTGTATAATACAAAACTATTTTTCACTACATTGCTCCTTCGCCGAAAATAAAGATATTAATTATTTTGCGCCCCACAGCTTCGTATACGTCTCCCACAGCTCTTCGCTTTTCATGCTCGCGGTGAACTGCGTAATGATTCCCTCGATCGTCTGCGGAATATCCGCCCGCGTGTATCGTTCCGTGTAAATATCCTTTCCGTCGCAGATTTTGTATTCAAATGCACGCGCCGTGTCGATCACCGCTAAATACATCGGGTGTTGCGGGGAATTGTAATATTTTCCCACGTCGTAGTGCTCTACTCGTTTGCAGTCGTAGATCGTTCCCGCTTTTACCCAGTCGCATTTTGCCATCAGAAGGAAGTCCTCGCCTGCGATCGTCTCTTCCTTGTACGCCGTCAGCTGATACGTTCCGTCGCCCAGTTCCTCAGCCAAATCCAATATACAGCACCCTTCCTGGACTTCCTCGCCGCGTTTCGACCACTGCATGATGTACGCACTCCTCGCCGTGTCGTTCCCGCGAATCGTCTCATACACCGCGTCCTCGAACGCGATCCCGCGCTCCATCGCCTCGCTCGGCTCGATAGGCTCGCGCCTTAACGTTTTCAAAAAACTTTCCCGCGCTTCCTCCTCGTACCCTTCCGCGCAGTCGTATTGATACAGCCACGCGGAAAGCAGGGATTGCGTTATTAAATACCGCTTCTTCATCTCATACGTCCTCGAATACTTTCGGCCCGTTCGCCTTCTTTTCTTCGGGCTGCTTCAACGCCTCGTATGCCGCCTGCTTGGACGTTTCTTCCGCTCGCAGGGCGTTTATTGGCAATTCCTCTTGCGTCGCTTCTGCGGGCGATTCCGGCTCTTTTTCACCGCCTGTCAATTCGTTCAAAATTGCGTCCGCTTTTGCTTTGGCTGTTTTCTTGGTCGCCTCCGCTTTCTTGGCTTCTGCGGCGGGATCTTCGTAGCATTTCTTCTCGCGGTTGTAGATGTAGCCTTTCTCTTTCACGCGGTCGCGGAATAATTGTCTTAATTCTTCCAAAGAGGTGAGAGAGTGTTTGATTTCCTTGATTTTCTCGCCTGCCTCGTTGAACTCTCCCGGCGTTTCCAGGCTCGCGATCAGCTCTTTGCCTTCTTTCATCGCCGCGTCGTAAGCGGACTTTTCCGCCGCAAAGTACTCGTTATCTTTTGCGATGTTCGCGTTCGCTTCTTCGAACAGGCGGGTGATATAATCGTTTTTGTTGTTCTCGCCCAGCGCGGGGATTTTACGGGTGCCGCTGATGCCATAACAGCCTTTTGCGAAATACTCGTCCGTCGGCGTAAACCCCGCCATGCGTTCGTTTCCGTTCATGTAGATGTATGCCCCGAAATCGCAGGGCTGCCAGACGATATTCTTCGCGCTGCCCTCGCACAGCAATCGCTGGATCGCGATCCCGTCCTTGTTCTTCTCTTCCACGCTGTGGAACACGTAAATGATGTTTTTGTCCAACGTGGTTTTGAATCGGTTCGTCAGTTGCTGAAATTCCAGTTTCACCGCGCCGTAGCCTTTCTGTGAAATACTGCCCGACCGCGTTTTATTGACGGGATCCTTCCGCATCACGTAGTCCTGCAATAGCGTGATCAGTGCGCCCCCAGTATCGATCACCAATGTGTCGAAGCCTTTAAGCGTCTGGCTGTTCAAATCTTCAAGCAGTTCCTCATACGTGGCTACGCGCGAGAACGGCGGGCGGTGCTGGGCCTTGATCCGATGAATCCCTTTGTCTAAATCGATCAGCAGGGGGTTGGGCGCAGAACAGGACAGCGTCGTTTTCCCGACGCCCGGCGCGCCGTAGATGATCATCGAAAACCGCTGGTTTTGAAACGTTTCCGTTTCCGGGGTGTAAATCATAATAGTCTCTCCTTATAACTTTTTAGGGGCGCGGCGGAGTTGCACCGCCGTTTTCTCTTCGCTCCATATTCGGCCGATTCCGGCCGTTATATCTTCTCTGCTTGGAAATCGTCGAAAATCACTTCATGATCCGCGTCGTCGTCCGGATCGCTGTCATGATAACGGATTTCCAGACCTTCTTTTATCAACGCGACTACTTTCACATTCACGCTGTCGTTCGCTTCGTCTATGTAATGGCTTTTTAAATTTTCGATTGCCGTCTTTGCGCTATCCGAATACACCAGTTCCGTCTTGCGCACGGGTAGTCTGCCGTCTTTTCGGTAGCGATATGTAACCTTGTAACGCCTCATCTCTCTACACCCTCCCGTTTGCCCTCTAACTGTTCTCGCTCCGCGTCCTCGATAATTTTTAGTAACTTCGCCTGGGTTATCTTCACCTCTATCCGCTTTCGCGGCTTTGGTTCGATACATTTATCTAAAACTTTATCCCACCATTTCATACCGCTTCCGCCTTCCGTTTTGCGGTCTCTATACAATCCGCGCACACGCTTTCGCTTGCAAAATCGTAGTAATCGTCGCCTATGTAGATCGGCCCGCCGCACCATGCGCAGTCGCAGGATTTCTCCGGCTCTTCTTCCCGCTCGCGGTATCGTAACATTCCGTTTTCAAGATTGTCTCTCGACATAATTTATCACCTCACTTTTTCGTTCCATCTGCGACGAGGCTTCTAATAGCCCCGATGTTACCGTCATCAGTAATTTTTCATACGACGAATGGGATTGTTCCGCGATATGCTTGACGGTATACAACACCGCTACCGATAGACTCGCCAATATTTCGCTCCCGCTTCCCTCCATTTCTACGTTCATTCCTTTTTCGCTCGCTTCGATTTTTATCATTTTATTTCTCCTCTAATGGTTCAACGCTCTGCTCGCCGTCCACTTGTCTGCCCGCGTCTTTATCTTTTCCAGCCTCAAAATTTCCACACGGATTTCATCTAATTGGTTTGCGGTAATATCATCCCGTTTATCGTCTAACTTTCGCGCCAATTTGTCATACACGTAGTACAAAATCTCAATGTCGCTGATTGTCTTAAACTTCTTCATTTCAGATTATCTCCTTACGCGCCTTTTAACGCTCTTAAATGTTCCTCGGGGCTTCCGTGTTTATTTCTCATGCTTATCCCTCCGTCACTTCGTCTATGGTATCAGCGGCCGTTTCTAAACTGTCATATACTTCTTGTAATCTGTCAATCGCTTCGGAGGCTCTTTCGCCGCGCTCGCTTTCTTGTATGCCTTCGGGCATATTGTCGTAATACTCTTGTTCTTCATCTTTGAGCGTTTCCAAATCTTCCATAAGTTCACGGATTTTCTCCGTTAGTTCATTGAGTGCTTTTCTTCTTTGTTTGTTCATAATTTTCTCCTTTCCCCTCACCGGAGGGATTTTTTATTGCTCGGATTCGATCGGCTTAACGTATCTGTCCGGCGGAATCTGAAAATAATCCAAATAGTCCTGAACATGGATTTTCCCTTTTACGCCAAGCCGATCGGTTCTGCGCTTAATATTGCGAATTATTTTCGCCGCTTCGCAATATCCTACCCCCAACAAAAGTTGCATATCGTTTATTGACAATGCTTCTTTGCTGAAAATTTTTTCTCTTTCCGTGTAAGTCATGTCAGTCCTCCTCTCGTTTACGTTTCATCATCTTTTAATAAATCATCAACGCTACAATGAAATAGCTGAGCATACTTCTTTAACATTTCGACATTAGGAGTCCTCTGCCCATTTTCATGCAAACAGACAGAACTTTCTGTTATGTCAAGCCTTGTTGCTACCTGTTTCATAGTCAGCCCCATCTTTTGACGATAAATTTTTAATTTATCCATTTTTACCTCCTTTAATAACTTTGCGATTTGTCAAGTTACGGTTATATTATAATTCATGCTTTGCGATTTGTCAAGTATTTTTTGAAAAAAAATTGACATTTCGCAAAGTTTTTTGTTTCGGTTATTTTTTTGCTTTACTTTACAATTCGTAAAGTTTATAATAAAAATAAGAGGTGGTTAATATGAACAACTTACGTACTTTGAGAAAACAGCATCAATTATCAATGAAGGCGTTAGGAAACATTGTAGGAGTCGCGGAAAGCACTATTTCTTTGTATGAAAATGAGAAAAGGGAACCTGATTTATCCACTCTTAAAAAAATAGCGGACTACTTTGGAGTTTCCGTTGATTATATATTAGGACGAGATGAGATGGAATCTATTCCTGTGCAGCCTAAAAAGAATACCGTTATCTCTATCGGGCGCGGCGGCGAGAGACGTGTCCATGAGTTAAGTGATGAGGACGCGGCATTTGTGGATGCCTTCTTGGAAAAATTATCAAAAAAAAAGTAACCAATCTTTGGAAATTATTTCCAATAAAATCAATTATCAGAATATTCGCAATAGCGCGTGGATTTTCTTGCTTGCAAATAAAGTCAATCGTTTGCCTATCGACTTAAAAGAAATTGCGGAGAAAAACGGCTGGGAACTATTTGTTTATGAGCATCATAAAAAGCTGGCTCACATCTTGGAGGAAAAATTTCCCGATTTATGCGACGGTTGGACTTCTCTCTACAAAGACAAAGTTTTTATTTTCTTCAAGGGCAGTCGGCACGAAGGCCGGAACCGCTTCACGATCGCTCATGAATTTGGACATCTTGCCCTGCATCATATTAAAGAGCTGAAACGAGAAGAGTTTGAACAAGAAGCGAATATGTTTGCTGCTCGTATTCTAATGCCTCTATGCCTTCTCAAAGAGTGTCACGTTCAAACGGCCGAGGAAATAGCCTCTCTTTGCCGTACGTCCATTGAATCCGCTCAATATCGCGCAGAACGATTAAAAGCTGTTTCTACACGAAATATGTTTTATAAATCTCCATTGGAGCGTAAGGTCGCTATTCAGTTTAAAAATTACATAATAGAATTTAATAAACGCTTATTTCCGATCCCCCCTTTCTACAAATCTTTAAAAAAAATACGCCTCGCACGCGGATTAACGCAAACTCAAATGGCCGAACGCTTGAACATCTCTCAACAAGAATATCAGCGTTTTGAAAATAACGAATCGGAACCAAATATTTCTTTGTTGATAGAAATAGCAGATGTTTTTAATGTGTCTATTGATTATTTGCTCGGGCACAAAGTGGCCGGAGATAACATCGAGGTATTATTCAATAAGCTTTCCTCCACGCAACAGCGGCGGACGTTAGACTTTATCAATGGAATCATCACAGACATAGATTAAATCACAAAGGATTACCGTCATGGTTGAATACTATATATCATCAACGAAATATACATTGCAAGAACGAATGACGCGGCGGGGAAAAGTTTATGACGTGGTTTTCCGCATTGTCACATTAGATGGAATTGAAAAACAAAAGAAATTATCAGGGTTTGCCAATAAGACCTTAGCCAAACAAGCCTATACCGATTTTGTGATCTCAAAATGCGAATTGGTAAAAAATAACCCTATAAAAAGGAAAAATCCTCAAAAAGAGGATTTAATCGTCGGGGATTTGATACGTCAATATTTAGCAGCCCTTTTTAATCAAAACAAAGACAGTTCCATTTACGATAAACAAAATATATTTCGATTATTTGTACTGCCCTATTATGAAAAAACAAAATTGAAAGACATTACCAAAGAAGAGCTTTATCATTGGCAGGATATAATATGGTCTATGAAAAATAGTCGTACGGATAATTTCTATTCATATAATTACCTGTCAAAGGTTCGAGGTCATTTTTCCTCTTTTTTTAGCTGGTGCTCGGAGCGTTATTCAATACAAAATCCGTTTATTGGTATGAAAAAACCTAAACGAAGAGTTCCCAAAAAACAAATGGATATATGGACGAAAGAAGAGTTTGAACATTTTATATCCTTTGTAGACAATCCGCTTTATCATGCCTTATTCACCCTCTTGTTCTTTACCGGTAGGCGAAAGGGTGAAATTTTTGCATTAACACCAGCCGATATTAAACCCGATTCTATCATATTCAATAAATCTCTTACACGTAAGACCATCGGAGCAAGCCCCTATGCTATTACCTCTACAAAAGCCGATAAAGTACAGGAAACTCCGATCTGTGCCCAAGTCCAGGAAGAATTAAAAAATTATAAGGGGGATTCTCCTTTCTTTTTTGGCGGCGAGGCTCCACTTGCTGAGATGACTGTATCAAGAGCCTTTCAAAAATATTGCACCCTTGCCGGAACTAAGATTATACGAATTCACGATTTACGTCATTCTTTCGTCTCAATGCTCATTCATCTTGGCGCAAATTTTATCGTCGTAGCTGATTTAATTGGAGATACCGTCGAACAAGTAACCAAAACTTATGGGCATTTATACGAAGCGGATAAACGTGCAATTATAGCAAAAATTTAATTATTTCCTTTTTCCATTTCATTAAATTTAAATATATTTTAACGACAAAAAAATTACTAAAATGTTACCAAAAATAATAAAGCACAATATATAGTACATATTAGCTATCAACAACCACAATATATTGTATGTTTATGAATCTCGTTATCTCCACCACCCTTTATAACGAAAAAGGAGCGTATAACACGCTCCTTTTTTCATTTTTCATATGTTTAGCTTTTATGCCCTCCAGTCCTTTTTGCTTATGCTTCTTCTCCGCCTTACACGAGTTGAATTTTCTTGCAGATGATATTCGCAAAAAAAGTTTACGTCCACGGCGAATTATTAAGTTATATTTCCGAAATGGACAGCAGTGAAGTCAATACTTTGTTAAATGAACGTAACATTCTTTCTGTTGAATAAAAGAATTAGCACTTTGGGATCGAGACGATCATTTGTATTATGAATTTGAATTTCATATAATTTCAGCTGTTCACGTAATCATTCTGAAAAAGGGAAGCTCGATTGGAAGTTTCACTCTGAATTTTGTTGCTAATTAGATGGGAATTATTTAACTTTTTCTCTGCATTTAGAAATAACTTCTTTCATTATTGCTTCTGCCACATTTTTATAGCCTTTAATAAATTCCTCAGCAAAAAAGCCTTCTATATTTGTGCGATTCAACTTAATATTTTTAAACTCCTCTTGCGCCAAGTCCAATAATTTTTTGGAATATTCGCATTTAATTTCCTCTTTTTCGAGAACAGAAAATTTAGTAATAAAATCCAGATTTTCAAGTTTTAAATTAATTTTTTTAGGTAAAAATACAAAATTAAACAAAGAATTTCTTGCTTGCCTGATTTCGGTGGGATAGCGAAACAATTTTCCGTCTTTTTTACCCTTTGAGTTATAAAAGTGTACGCTTCCTTTCTCATTCAAAAAGAAATGTTCCCTGGAATAGTCGGTATTATTCTTATAGAATTCTTTTGCTTGTCCTTCGTTGGATATTTCTACCGCGTCCTTCGTAATGCGAAAGAAATTATATATTCCCCCCAAAGATTGCGCCAAATATTGCATTTCTGCTGTCGGTTTATCTATTTTAAACTTTTTCAGCAAAATATTTTCTTCTATAACCGTTTTGTCAAAATATTCTTGAATGGCTTCTATTGTTTTACGCGTCCAATTATCGCTATCCGCTTTCAAAATCGGAAGCACTTCATCGATATTCTTTTTGTTAGTTCCAAAAACGGAGAAGAGAATACTAAACAAAAAGGCCGAAAAGATCTGTTTATATTGAGCTTTTGTTTTCTCCTTTCCGTCAAAAACAGAAATACAATACTTGGCTATTACAGCTTTTGGTAGGCTGTCGGGACCGAGCACTACGCTTTTTATCATATAATGACACAATGTAATTGTATCGTTATCTAATCTCGCACCGCCTGCGCATTTAAACAAATCCTTAAATTTGTCCGTAGGAGATTCCGAAGCAATTACGTCCGTAACGATCGCAAGATAGTTAACCAGTCCTTTAGCAAAAGATTTTAAGTAATCGGAATCTTTTATAACATTTAATAAGTGATCTCCGATAAAACAATTTGCCAAAGTCGGATTAGCTTTCTCCGCTTTTATTTCTTTCGTCAACTTAAATCCTTTGGAATATTCCAAAGTTGCGTAGCTCGGTTTAAACGTATGAAGCGTCGAACGGATATAATGTTCCAAAAGCGCCTCCAAAGGATACTCGGATTTTTTCGATATAATAATTTTGTTAAAAGCATTATATGCTCTTTTTATATCCGACCAAAGTTTTTTCGCTTCTTCTATATTATCTAATTCTTTAAAAAAGTAGCCTTTGAAAATGTCCTCCACATCAAGAGGTAATGTTTTAAGATTGACGTCTAAAAAGAAATCCATTCCTAAATCTCGATTTTCATCCATCGAAATTATTAAATTTAACTTGGAATTTGTTAAATTATGATAAAACGCACTTAATTGGCGGTTATCTTTATCTCGAAAAAAATCCACAATGGTTTTATATAATTCAACATAACGTTCTTTCTGGTTGTAATCATCATTTTTTTCGAGTTCTTCTTTTTGCTCGTCCGTTAATAACGATAAGTCAAATTGATTGGAGGACAACCATTCAAATTTCGGAAAACTACAAATACTAAAATTACAAAATTCAAAAGACCTGCTGTATTTTTCATTCTTTGTAAAATAGATTAACATCATAATTAAACAAGTGATTCGTTGTTGGCCGTCTACAATCTCATATTCTTTCTGATTCTTTTTAGAAAGTATGATATTTCCCAAAAATTTTTCGCCGGATACAATATCTTGAATCAACGTCATGATATTTTCTTTTTTCCAACGAATCTCTCTTTGGTAATACGGAATAAATAATTTTCGATCTTTGGGTAATTTACAACGCGACTCCGAATCTACATCTAAGCCCAGAAAAGCTTCTTCCTCTTTAAGAAAAGCAGAAACAAGTATAGTGGTTCCAATAATGTTTGACATAATTTCCTCCCCTTTCCTCTTAAAAGTAAGTATCAAGGTTATTTGAAGATATTATATCACACCACTTTGCAAACTTCAATGCTTTTTCTTTATTTTTTACATAATTTCCTTAATTTCGATAAAATAGATATTTTTTCCTTTCCTTCATAGGTCCAAAAATCTTTAAAACTTTTTATTTCTTAAATTCCCGATAATTTTTCCGCAATATAGCAAAGTGTTTTCCGCCCTCCGATATATATTATTTTTTATGCAAATAGAAACTCGCGTCGATCCGTTGCCGGATTTCCTCGTCCGGCAAAGATCCGTCCAAAAGGATCGTATACCAATGCCGTTTGTTCATATGATAACCTGAAAAATAGCGTTTTTTATCGATGAAAGTTTCCAATTCGTCCGGTCGAACGCGTAAATCGAGAATCTCTACGTTTTCGTCCCCCTCCAAGCCCAATTTTCGTCTCTCCACAGTAAGAATCACCGCATACCATTTCTTGTCGTCCGCTCGGCGCAGCACCGCATTGTCGGGAAATTTCGGCCATAAATATTCGGGAACGGTGGCGTACTGCTTCTGCGCATAATCGATCACCATCTGCGCCTGCGCACTTTTAAAGATCTGCATATAACAACAGTTCTGCGCGATGTCCGACAGAATGTTTTCCGCTTCCGCGCGCAACTGCCCCACAAAAGCGCCGTTTGCTTCCGCAACGCGGAATAAAGCATATTCCTCCTCCGTTTCCGTTTCGAGTACTTTCGCTTCTATTTTTCCGGAATCCGAGACGATTACGACAAGCATAAACTGACCGTCCATCAGCGACGAAAACCATTCAAAGCCTTTATCCGTGCGTCGGAAGCCGTAAGCGATCAGTTTTTGAAAGTCAAAAGCCTTTCTCTTGAAGATATTTTCTGTCATATTCATAAGTATGGTTCCTCTTGTTTTCCGCCGATTCCACACCTGCTCTTTGTATGAGAATCTTGCAACATAAATTTTTTATATTCAGTATAGCATTGTACCCAGAAAAAGTCAATGCGCTTCCGTCCATTTTTTATTTTGTCAAAGACGGAGAAAAAAGGAGTTTCATTCTGTAAAAGGCTTGACTTATAATAATTTTTAATGGTATAATTATGATATAATTAACATAAGGAGCATAACTTATGAAACTCAAAAACGTCGTTGTTGCAGGCGGAGGGGTGTTGGGAAGCCAGATCGCTTTTCAGGCGGCATATTGCGGTTTTAACGTCACCGTCTGGTTAAGAAGCGAAGGAAGCATCGGCCGGACGCAGCCGAAGCTGGACGAACTCAAACGCGTATATACCGACACTATCGAAAAGATGGCTACGCCCGAAGGACAGACGCCGAACGTGTGGGCGAGAGGCATCGCCGATTACGAAACGTTTGACAAGGAAGCGTGCCTGAAAAAAGTCGAAGAGGCTTACGCGGGCCTGAAACTGGAACTCGACATGAAAAAAGCCGTCGAGGACGCGGACCTCGTCATCGAATCGATGGCTGAAAACGCGGACGAAAAAATCTCCTTTTATAAGAGACTGGCGCCGCTTCTGCCGGCTAAAACCGTTATCGTCACCAATTCTTCTACCCTCCTTCCCTCGAAATTCGCAAAGTACACGGGACGGCCGGAAAAATTCCTGTCCCTCCACTTTGCCAATTCCATCTGGAAGAATAACACTGCCGAGATCATGTCCCAGCCCAAGACGGACAAAGCGTATTTCGATCAGATCATGGACTTTGCGAAGGAGATCAGAATGATTCCCCTTCCCGTCCTCAAAGAAAAATCGGGCTACCTTCTCAATTCCATGCTCGTGCCCCTTCTCTTTTCCGGTATGGATCTCTATGTGAACGGTATTTCCGATCCCGAAAGCATCGACAAAGCCTGGACGCTCGGCACGGGCGCGCCCAAAGGTCCTTTCCAGATTCTCGATACGGTCGGACTCACCACCGCTTACAACATCGTTCTCATGTACGTGAAAATCCCTTCCTTCCTTGCTCCCTATAATTTCAAAGGCATGGAAAAAATGCTGAAAAAGTATATAGACGAGGGCAAGCTCGGTATGGCGTCGGGAGAAGGCTTCTATAAATATAAAAAAGTCTGAATCATTTTTCCTATATTCATTAAAACAGGGCTGCCGTTTATATAAACGACAGCCCTGTTTTGATACAACGCGCGTATCTCAATGCCCCATCACCTTGAAATCGCCTACGAGAAAGTTATCCGCCGAGGAGGAGAGCAGCGTCAGTTTCACAAATCTCGCTTCCGCATATCCCGCGCTCACGAAAACCAGCTTATCGACTCCACCCGTTTCTTCGGCATAGAGCCTGTAATTCACGTTGTCGTCGGAAACCTCGATCCTATAGGCGCAATCCATGACGCCATTCAGTTTCAGGGCCGTTTGGAAAATCATGCGCTTCGAGCCGAAATCTAAAATAAGTTCTCTCGCGGCGTCCGTTGCGCCCGCATTCCAGGAAGTCTTGTAGTTACTTTCGTCGAGACAGCCGGCGGGAGAAGAGTCTCCCGAATAACCGATGACTTCGGCTTCGTAACTGAGCGTTTCGTAAAATACGGGCACGCCCTCTACCGCTATCTCAAAGATGCCGATTTCCGTATCGCAAACGATCTTTATATAGCGCGCGACCGCGTTTATTTCCGCCTTACCCGTCTTATCGGTAAACGTCGCAGGTGTTTCTCCGGTGAAATTAACGCCGTCGGCGGAATAGGAAACCGTCGCGGAAGCGCCCGCGGAAGAAGCGGAAATCTTTACCTCCGACAACCGACAAAATTCGTTCAGATCGATGATTACGCTTTTGTCGCCCGCCGGTTTCCAACAGGTGTTTTCGTCGCCGTCCACCGCTTTTGCCGCAGAAAACATAGGACTGACGGCGTCTCCCTCGGCGTATTTCGTGAACGCCAGATTGTGCGTGAGCTCCGCGTTCATTTCTTCGGGCAGAATTCCGCCCTTATTTTCTTTGAACCACTCGAATACGGAAACGATCTGCCATACGTTCCAAGCGATGTTGGAATCATGCGCCGCGCCGCGGATACCCGCTTCCGCATAGCCGGAATTGAACGTGGAATTGCCGACGAATTCATTCATGAACCCTTTGCCCGCGGAATGAACCAGATCGTCCATATACCCGACTTTATCGCCCATATTGACATATAAAAGCGAGTTGTAGAGTTTCGACTGCGCGAAGTCAAGATAATGTTTATCCTGCGTATATTCATACAATCTATAATAGTCGATCACCGAAGAGGTATTCGCAATATCGAGAATTCCGTGCTGCGTATTGTTGAAAATATATCCGTGTCCTAAAAATCTTTCGTTGCCCATAAACGCGAGATAATACCCTTCCGCGCCCGTCGAACCGATCAGATTGAGTTCAAAAGGCTGAATCATCTGATACGTTTCGAGATAGTCGCCCAAAACGATCGCCTTATCCAGCCATTTCTGCCCTCCATCCGTCTCGTAGGCGTCAAGGAAAGCACGGAAGAGTATCATATAATCCTCGGCGACGGAAATGAACGTATTTGTGCTCTCCACGCCGCCGTAATACCCTTTATAGTCCTCCGTATCTACGTACGCCTTTTCGAGAATCCTTTGCGCGACCTCCCTGTAATCGACAAACAATTCTTGTTGATATTTATAGAGCGGCATATAGAAATTCAATGCCATCGCCGAATTTTCGTGCTTATATTTTTCCGCTTTGTCGACGATATAATTGAGCAGATCGCTCAAAAACCGCGGATCCCCTTCGCCGCTTTTGCTCTCGTATACGTACAATTCGACCGCCGCCCCCAACCCGTCGAACAACACCCGTTTATACACGGAATTTTCGGGCGGATACGCGCTGAGCTTCGTATCCAGGCGATCGTTATTCAGCTGATCCTCAATCACCGTCCACGCTTCCGAGGTCATTTTCTCGTCCCTCCGCGCCCTGCCCTCTTTGAGCATCAGCGTCGCCAGTTCGAGATTGCGGTAAAGAAAACCGCTGTCGGGGAAATAATGGTCGGTATTCGTCATATACATGGGGATATTTCCCCACGTATTCGACGCGGAATAGGAACGGTCGATCGCGTCGATCAGCGTTTCGTAAACGTCGGAGGCGGCGTATCTTTTATCCGCATAACCGAAGCGCTCGTACGCCCGCCGCCAGTTATTTTGCAGCACTTCGGCGTAGTCCTTTTCCTCGCCTATGCGCACGCTGAAACTCACGCTGCGCGTCAGGCCCTCTTTGACGGGAAGCAGCCGCCAGGTGTAAACGTCCGCCTTTTTATTGACGTAGGAAGGATATAAATGGCTGATACTTACTTTTCCCTCTTCGGCGCCGATATAAATGCCGGGAACGTTAATATTCTCGTCGATATAGAGCACCGTGGCGTTGGACTCGGCGTCCGCGATGATATTCTCCCGGTATCCCGGCGTCGTGTCCAGGAGCGAAAACGACTTGCCGTCCTGATACCTCGCCGCCATGAGCACGGAAACGTCGTCCGCCGGCACGACGAGCGAACTGCCGGAAAAATACATTCTTGTCGAAGTTTCCGAAAACGTATGCTTACCGGTGATATAGTGGGTGGAGGGAATAAACCACTCGCTGTCCAGAATACCTCCCGAATTTTCGTCGGTAAGTTTCAGTTCTGTCGAAAAGCCCAAATCCTCGCCGGCGGCGGCGACCGTAAATTTTCTCTCCACATTGACGCAGTCGCCCGCGACGCTGTAATAGTCCTCAAAAGAAATAACCGTCCCGTAAGCCGAGGAAGCCGTGCCTGTGCCCACAAGTCCTCCGTCCGTGGGCACAACGCTTTTATAAGAAGCATAGACGGGATCGTCGGCGCGGAAGCTGTTCTTATCGAACCGCACGCCGAGCGCGCCCGAGGTGGTGGAATACGTAACTCCGTTTTTACTTATCTTCACCGCGTAGCCGTCTGCCGATTTCACGGAAACAATCGTGTAGCCTGCGCCCGAAACTTTATTTTTTCCTTTGTCTTGGGAACATGCCGCGCCCGGCGGGACAACGCCGCAGAGCATTGCCGTCGCTAATATAACTCCCAATATTCTCTTCATTTTCCCCTCCCCCTTACGCGTTAAACGCGTCAAATCGTTCTTGCAGGAGCTGCAAATACCTTTCGAGCTGCAAACGACGGAAGGAAGTGAAATCCGTCCAGTTCTCCTCGATATAATTTTTCGTAGAGACGGAGCTTGCGATGAAACGGTTGACGTAGCTGTTGATATCGGCGGCCAGATCGCTCATTTCTTTGAGTTCTTTGGCGCTGAAATAGACGTTGGGATACCCGACCTTCCCGTGCTTCATCTGCGCGTCGCGAAGGGGGCGGGTATAGAGATCGGTCGCCGTCTGTTGTTTCGACCAGAACTCTTCGTCGACGGCGTAAGGCATGCCGTCGCCCGTCTGAATGATCGTCGTGGCCATGATCTTGGAATACTCCTGATCGGAAACGGTGGATTTCCACTGCGTTTTGTCTTCGTCGAGCCATTTCCATTCCTGATTTTCTTCGCCGATGATCGCCCAAAGCCCGTATACGGAATCGGTATCGTACAGAGAATCTATCCAGCGTATCGCCGCCTCGGGGTATTCGCACTCCGTGGTGATCGCGAAACAGCCGCGCTGGACGGGGTGCGTCGCGCCCCAGAACCCGGCCTCGGAGCCCTGTTTGCCGATCGGGTTGAGCGTCGTATACTGATACATCTTCCCGAATCCCACGACGTACTGCGGCGCGGCGTTGACGAAGCAGCCGTAATAGTCGCCCGAGCTGCCCGTCGCGCTCATCTGCGAAGCGGTCATGGTGGACCAGTTGGGATTCATGAGCCCTTCCGTATAGAGCGTACGGATAAATCGGAGCGCTTCTTTAAAGGCTTCCGTTTTGGGGCCGAAGATCAATTCCTTGTCCCCTTCCGCCGCCTGTACCCAGTACTGTGCGAGATCGAGTCCGAAGAAATTGAAGAGTTTCAAAAGATCGTCCATGCCCGCGATCGCCAAAGGATAGGCGTTCTGCGCCGTGCATTTTTTCTTCTTAAACTCGCGCATGACGTTCAAAAACTCATCGGGCGTTTCGGGCATCTCTAAGGACAAATCTTTGAGCCATTGCCGATTGATCCAGAAGAAGCCGCGCATGATGTTTTCGATGCCTTCGGGTAGATTGGTATAAATGGTCGGCAGAGCGTAGATATTCCCGTCCGCCGTCGTGACGCTCTTTTTGACGACGGGATTCTCGTCGAGGAGCCCTTTGATGTTGGGCGCGTAATTATCGATTAAATCGTTGAGACTGCGCAGGGATTTTCCGCCGTACGTCACTTCGTCGTAGTTGGAAAAGTTCGCCTTGAAAAAGATATCGGGCAAATTATTCCCGGTCGAAAGGGAAAGGCTTTTTTTCTCGGCGTACATATCGTCGCCGTACACTTCAAATTTGAAATCCAGGCCGGTTAAACGCTTCATTCTTTGGAAGAATTTATTGTTTTCCCAGTCGGGGTTGATGGCGGCGTTGTTCGCGCCCATGAGTTTGAGCTTGATCTTACCGACGTATTCCTCTTTGAGGATAGGAAAGGTTCCCGCTTCCGCAAGTACCTGCGGATTGGAATAGACCTCTTTCTGTTTCTTCGCGCAGCCGGCAAGTCCCGCCGATACGCTCAGCGTAAAAGCGAGCGCGGCCGCAAACATTTTTTTGAACATAACGTTTTCCTCCTGTACCGCTTCGTCAGCCTTTCAGAGAACCGACGAAGATGCCTTTGATAAAATACTTCTGCACGAACGGATAAATCAACAGCATCGGCAGCGTCGAAACGATGATGACGCCGTATTTCATTCCCTCCACCCGCATCGCGTTTTCGAGCTCGATGACGCCAGCGTTGGGATCGAGATTCGCGACTTCGTTGGCCGTCAGCAGATTTCGGATCACCAGCTGCAAGGGATATTTCTCGGGCGTGGACATATAGATCAACGCGTCGAAATAGGAATTCCAGCGCCCCACGACGTTATAGAGGGCGATGACGGCCAAAATAGGCCCCGAGAGAGGCAAAGCGATCGATATAAAAAACTTTACGTTGTTGCAGCCGTCGATCTTCGCCGCTTCCAACAAATCCCCCGGCAGACTCGATAAATAGTAAGTACGGATCAGCACGATGTTCCACACCGAGACTGCGGAGGGAATGATCAGCGCCGCGAGCGAGTCGTACATGTTCAGCGTCTTGGAAATGAGCAGATAGGTGGGAATAAGCCCGCCGCCGAAGAACATCGTAAACACGAAAATCATCATAAAGAATTTTTTCGCGTAGAAATCCTTTCTGCTCAATGCGTATCCCGCCGCGAATGTCACCAGCATGCTCAGCAACGTTCCCGCCGCGACGATGACGATCGTATTCAGATATCCCGTCCAAAGATCGCCGTATTTGAGGATCTCCCGATAACCGTCGAAATAGAAAGAGGTGGGAAACAGCCACATTTTGCCGTATAAAACCTCGCTCGGTTTGGTGATCGAAGCGCTGAGTACGAAGATCAGAGGATAGAGAAAGATCACCAGAAGCACGGAAAGTACCGAATAGTTGACCGCGTCGAAAATTTTGTCCGCTCTGCACTTTTGGATCTTTCTTTTTTTACGGATAGGTTCCGTTATTTTTTCCATTCCCGTACCTCCTTACCAGATACTGTAATCGGTCATTTTTTTCGCCGTAAAATTCACCGAAGCGAGCAAGACGAAATTGATGACGGAATTGAACAGCCCCACCGCCGTACCGAAGCCGTAGTCGGAAGAAAGAAGGCCTTTCTTGTAGACATAGGTGGAAATTACTTCGGAAGAGGAAAGATTGCTGTCGTTTTGCATGAGGTAGACTTTTTCAAACCCTACCGACAAAACGCTGCCCATAGAAAGGATCAAAAGCGTGATCATGGTGGGTAAAATCGAAGGAAGATCTATATAGCGTATCTTATGTATTTTTGTTGCACCGTCGATGGTCGCGGCTTCGTATAGTTCGGGCGAAACTCCGCTCAAAGCCGCGATATAAATGATACAGCTCCACCCCAGCGACTGCCAAAGCCCGCTCCATACGTAAAGAGATTTGAACGCCTTCGCCGACGTTAAGAGATCGACGGACGCGGTTTCGTCAAACAGTCTCAAAAACTTATTCCAAAGCCCCGTCGTAGGATCGAAAAAGACGTTGATCATAGCGACGATGACGACGACGGATATGAAATACGGAGCGTACGAGACCATCTGAATCGTTTTTTTGAAACGGAGGTTATCGACGCAGTTGAGCATGAGGGCCAAAGCGACGGGAAAGACGAAGCCGACCAAAAGACTGTATAAACTGATGAACAGCGTGTTCAAAAGCACTTCCGAGAAATAGAAGCCCTTGAAGAAGCGGCTGAAATTCTCCCAGCCGATCCAGGCGCTGCCCATGATGCCGAGCGTCGAGTCGTAATCCTTGAAAGCGAGCACGACGCCGTACATGGGCACGTAAGCAAACAGGATTAAAAAGGCGAACGCGGGCAGAATCAACAAATACAATCCCGTATTCTGTTTGATATCCCTTCCGAGCTTTCCGATAAAACTTTTTTCGGCGTACAATGATCTTTTCATGGTTTGACCACTTCCTTGTTGTTCTGCTCCTCGTTCTTTCTGTACTGCGTCGGCAGCACGCCGTACTTCTTTTTAAAGGCGTTGACGAAGCTGATATAATTTTTAAAACCCGCCTTCGCGCTCACTTCGTTGATGGCGTAACCCGTTTCGTGCAGCATTTCACAAGCTAGATCCAGACGCAAGGTATTGATATATTCTTTCGGCGAACACCCCATATTTTTCATGAAGAGCTTATAGATATGGCTGCGGTTGTAGTTGGAAATGTCGGCGATTACGTCCATGTTTATATCTTCGACGAAATGGTGGTTGACATAATTGAGGATTTTTACAAAACTCATTCTGTCCTCGGGAATCTGTCTCGCTTCCCCGAAATTTTTTAAAAACCAGCCGAGCAGCAAATAGAACATTCCCGTCGCCCGCAGATAGGGCGCGATTTCGTCCCGCATCAGCTCGAATACTTCTTCAAAATATTTCACCGTTTTTTCAAACTGTTCTTCGTCTCGGACGGTAAAGACCTGCTTGTTGACGCCCGCGTTCTCGAAGAGATATTTGAGGGAATTGCCGTCGAATTTGATCCAGCGATACTCCCAGGGATCCTTCTCGTCCGCCTGATAGAAAATATAATCGGTGGGACTCACCAAAAACATATCCCCCTTTTGCAGCAGGTATTCCCTGCCGTTGCAGCAAAACACCCCCTTGCCGCCCAGGACGATATGCAGAAGATAGGCCTTTTTATAGCACGGCCCCGCAAAATGCAGCGGATCGCACTTCTCGTAGCCCGTATACAACACGTTGATGCTGAACGAAAAAGGCACGATCGGCCCGAGCTGCACGAAGGAATCGCTGTTTCGCGCCATGCCCCGATGGCTCATAAACGCTTCTCCTTCCAGACGGCGTATCCACATGCGCTCAATTTTACAATTCCCGCGCGCTCGCCGGTAAAATAATCGGTATATTCGCCACGCGGCGCGGCCGTTTTCGCATTCTCGCTCATATTGATAAGGCATAAATAATTATTTTTTCCGTCCGTCCGCTCAAAAACGACGATTCCCTCCTCGGCGTCCGCTTTCTTCTCTGTCTTTTCCGAAAGGATATACTCCACGAATGCGTCCATCATGCGGGGTGAGAGCTTCGCGCCCAGGAAAACGATCTTGCCCGCCCCGCATTTGTTTTCGGAGATCAGGCTCTTCCCCGCGTAATACCCTCCTTTGATCGTCCCTGCGCCCTCCTTTACGACCGCGCCGATATATTCCAACGGCTCGCGAAGCCCGAACGCCTCGTACGCCGCGTCCTGGCCGAAAAAGTGCGCGACGTCCTCGACCGGTTGTCCGAAATATTTTTCAAGGGGGCCGAAAGCGGCGTCGGTGAAATAGGTATGATCGTCCGTACGCCAGCCGCTGTACGGGCCTACCACTACCGTGGCGCCCGCTTCGGCGGCTTTGACGAGCTTTTCTCGAAGTTCTTCTCCGATATGGAACACATAGGGAACGAAGATCGTTTTATACCCGCCGAACGCCCCGTTTTCGTACACGATATCGCGGTAGACGGAAGCCTTCAAAAGGGATTTATAAAATTCGTAAATATCGTCCGCATAACGAACGCTGCTCAGCGTCTCGCCGGCGCAGAAAGCGCGCGCCTCGTCGGAATAGAGCAGAGCGACCTCCGCCCTGCGCGGACGGGTGGAGAGAAGAAACGGTTCGAGTTTCCTTATCTCCTTCGACACGTCCCGAACGTTTTCCGCAGAAGCGGAAAGCGCGCCCCAGGAAGTGACGAGATGCGCGTGCGGCATCTCCGTACCCGACCGTTGCTGGCGGAAAAGCCAGTAAGAGAATCCGACGGAGCCGGCGAAAAACCCGGCGACCGCCTGCGCTTTCACGTAGCCTTTTTTATGATAAGGCGATCTGCCGTGCAGATTCGCCGAATAGCTCGAAGCGGTCTCCATTTCCCAGAACGGCTGTCCCTCTTTCAGACAGCGGCAAAGTTCCGCGGCGAACACCGCTTCCCCGTAGTTGCTCTGCACGCTGTAATCGTCGAAAGAAACGAAATCGAGAGGCTCGAAAATACTTTCCTGATCGATATGAAATACGCGGTTCGTATTGTGCGTCAAAGGTACTTTTACGTATTTTTTGAGAATTTCCGCCTGCATGCGGTTGTATTCCGCCACCGAATCGAAAGTAAAACGGGTATAATTGGTCGTCATCGAAGCGCTGTGGCCGTTGGGCGTGGGCCGGGGCGGAATGACGTCGTCGAAGGAATTGTAGCGAGTGCTCCAAACGCCCGCGCCCCATTTTTCGTTCATCGTCTCTATGTCGCCGTACTTCGCTTTCAGCCACTTCCGCCATTCGCGCTGACAGTTGTCGCACACGCATTCGCTTACGGGCGGGCAGTTGTACTCGTTGTGCAGCTGCCACGCGATAACGTACGGGTTATCCGCATAGTGCTTCGCCATCTCTTCCACGATGATCTTCGTGCGCTCGATATAATCGGGAGAATTGAAGCAGACGTGCTCTCTCGATCCGTGATTCGCTTTCACCATGTTCCGATCGACGTAGAGACTGTCGGGGTGTTCCGCCGTGAACCAGCGGGGCGGAGTCGCGGTGGGCGTACCCAGGATTGTGAGAATACCGTTTCTGCCGAGTTTCCCGATCACTTCGTCGAATAAGCCGATGTGAAATCTGTCTTTTTCCGGTTCCAGGAAGCTCCAGGAAAATTCGCCCATTCGCACTGCGTTGATGCCTAACTTCTTCATAATGGCAATATCCTTATCGACCTCTTCGCTCGGCCAAAGCTCGGGATAATACGCCGCACCGTGATAAATTCTGTCCGTTTTGAAATCCATCTTCCCTTCTCCGCTGTTTTTGTTGTTTTATGCTTCCGGCAAAAGCAGATTGTTCATGTCGTAGTTATATTTTTCCATGAGTCCCGCGACCGTGGTCTGCTTCTCGCCCGGCTTGAAGCCCCAAAGCCACAGCCGGAACTCCACGTTTATAATCGCGCCTTTATATTCTTCGATCGTACCGTCATACGGGAACGTATTGCTTCCCGCTGCGCCGTTAAAAGCCGAAAGCACGCTCCAACGATACCCGTCGATCGCCGCGTCGAGTCTTAAATTATACTGAAAAACCGTATAAAGATTTTTATAGAGCACGGCGCGCAGGATTTCCCGATAACTCGCTTCGTAGTTGGAGAATACGTCTCCCTTCGTTCCCGCCGCCGCGACGGTAATCTTCGCGTAAACCGTGGAAACTCTGAATTGTTCGGGCGTCCACCACAGATACTCCCAGGCGTCCGTCATATAATCCACGGGCAGATTTTCGTCGCCGAAAAACCCGTCGCGTTCCCAGATCTCCTTGACCGTATCGCGCATCGCGTTCACGACCGTTTTCACGTTCTCTTCCGCATTCACCCGGTACGCCGCAACGACCGCGTCGTACACTTCCCGGACGCCGTCCTTGTACGCTTTGGAAACGCCGGCGATATCCGTCGCCGAATCGAGAGCCGCGCGAAGTTTATTCAGCGCCGCCGCGACCTCCGCCGCGTCTTTCAAAGAAACGGTTTGCAGTTCTATGACGCTCGCCGCGGGACCGTTGCCGATCACCTTGTAAAGCCGCACGTCCGCGATCCGTTCCGCGGAACGTTTACTGTTTGCCTTAAATGCCGCCAAGTCCGCGATGGTGCCGGAAAGAGTCGGGATTCCGGCGATTTCCGTCTTATACGCCGCAAAGAGCGTATCCGCGGCCGCAAAGGTTTCCGCGGCGGCGAGAGCCGATTGCAAGCCGTCGAATTTTTCTTGCAGAAGCGCGCGGTTTTCTTTGGAATAGTCGTAATAATTCATCGTTTCCCAGGCGAATTCGACTTCCGCGCTCCCCTCGCGGGCATACAGCGGCGTCAAGGCCTTTTGTACGTCCGCGAGCTTTTGCTCGGACGAGGCGTAGTCTTTGGCGAAATCGTTCCTCTGGTCTTCGTTGAGCTGGGCGTAAAGCGCGAGACACTCTTTTACGGCGGCAATATGCTCGTCAGCCGCCGCGGAAGCCGAAGGCAGTCCTTCGATCTTTTCGATCAGATCGGAAAACGCCGCATTGGAAATTACGGAATAATAGAGAGTCAACGTCTGTTCCTCACCGTTGACGGTGAAAGTGAGCGTTACCGATTTGCTTCCGCCCGTCGTCATGTCTATATCCGCCGCATTATACATCTCGTCGGTCATCTCAATCGTTTCCGTGAGCGTATTGTTATAGGTGACGAGAATTTGTCCGCCGGAAACCGAGAAA
The DNA here is from genome assembly GCA_048465415.1 of Candidatus Scatosoma sp. Taxonomy (GTDB): domain Bacteria; phylum Bacillota; class Clostridia; order Christensenellales; family Borkfalkiaceae; genus Scatosoma. The sequence continues at coordinate 211,801 of DBFWLO010000006.1, read as the reverse complement.
GTATCCCCGGTTTCGTAAACGATCCGATCGGGCTGTTTGCCGATTTCCACCTTTTCCACTCTCTTCGGCGGAGGAATGATCGCGCTTAAAATCGTTTCGTATTTGGCAACCAGATCCACGATCGTCGTTCCGCATTCGCCTTTTTTATATAATTTGGGCGCAAAACGATAGGGATTGTCGTCGCCGGTACCGTAGATCTGCCCTTTGTATTCGTCCACGATCCCGTCGTATACGAACGACTGCGCCGCACTCGCGCCCCAATATGCGGCGATCTCGTTCCAATAGAGCACGTCGCTCGGATCGTAAACCGAGTTCAGATTCCGCTCGATCGCATAAAACATCTCTATATTGCGCTGCATGGCGGCACGGAGTACTTCATAGGCATAAACGGCATAGTATTCGTTGATTTGTTTGATAGACGCCGCCCCCGCCAGCTTGTCGGCGATCGATCCGGTGAGAACGTCGAGTCGATAAGGCGCGGGAATCCACCAGCGATTGTCGTCGAGATAATCGACGTTGATCTCCGAAAATTGTCCCGTGAGCGCGATAATGTCGCCGTCCCAACGATCGAGCTGTTCTTTCATCGTTCCTTTCCAGCCGTCTAAAAGAGAGAGAAGGTTATGCTCCGCTTCCCTTGCGAACGCTTGCAGATAAAGTTCCCGGATCCCGGTCACCGCTCCTCGGTAGGCCTCGTCTACGCCCGCGGCGTCGCCCGCGTTGAGAAGGGGATTTAAAAGAGCTTCGATCTGCGCCGCATATTCTTTATCCGCCGCGTAATCGATCGTTTTCGTTTCGATCAGACTGCCCGTGATTCCGTTGTTTTTTACTTCGTACACGTCGACGGAAAGCAACGCTTTTAAAGCGGACGCACTGTTTTGCTTATGCTCCGCCAGCGTGTACGCGGGATCGTCGGTACGCCTGGGAACATTTTCCAGATCCGCATACAGTTTTTTCTCTTCCGCGTCCACTTTGCCGAGTGAATCGAGATCCTCCGTAACGAACATCTGCACATAGCTGTTGATCGCCGCTAAATTATCGGACGTGTAGTTACTGACGTTCATCAGTTCGCAGTATTCTTCCGCGCGGGCTTTGGCAAGCTCGCGGTATTCGGGAAGAACCCGCTCTTCGAGGCGGACGACCTTTTCATAAACTTGCGGCCGCTCGGCATCGAGGTATTTCTTGTCAGTCTCGTTTAACGCCGCGTACGCGGCCAGAGCGGCGATGATGTCCGCAGCGTCGTCCGTCGACACGGCGTTGAGCATGGGCAGAGCGTCGGAAAGTTTCACGAACGCTTCCGAGGTCGTTGAAAAGATCACCTTATAACCGATTGTCAAGGTGTATGTATCTTCCCCGATCAAAAAGGTCAGCGTAAGTTTCTTTTCGCCGTAGGAAGCGGTATCCGCCTGTTCGTACATCTCGGAAGTCATATCGATCGTCTCCGTGCTGCCGTCCGAATAACTCACGGAAATTTTACCTCCGGAAATATCGAACGGTTCGTCTTTAAGATATTCCGTTTTCGCAGGCTCGGTCTGCACTTTCACGCCCGAAACGGTCTTTTTCGTGTGCGTTCCGCCGCATGCCGCCAGCAATATGCCGAAGCACATTACCAACATCGTCAGCACAAATACGACAACTCTTTTTTTCATTTCATTTTCCTCCCGAATTTTTTATGGATTGTTTCGATTTCTCTTTTGCAAGATTTTTTAATAACTTTCCGCTCTTTTCCCTCGCAGAGCTATATTTTTACAATCCCTGTCCCATAAGACGTTTATGCATATTTATTCTGTTTTTACGAATTTTCAATTAAATATGAGATAAAACCGCGTTTATCTTTCAGGATGTGACCAGTATATCAGCGCGCATGTTGCATGTCAATATAAAAATGTTGCACGTTTTTAAACCGAAGAAAGGCATGCAACATTTTTTAATTTTTATCATGAAAATATAGTTTTGTGTCACGGCCGCCCCGCCAGTGATTTTCAGAAAATAAAAAAAGCCGGAGAGCGTTTGCTCTCCGGCCGCACAAAAAAGAACGGACAAAGTTTGTTCGTTCTTTTCTTGAATTTATTCGCCCGCAAACTGCGAGTTATAAAGTCCGGCGTAAAATCCGTCTTTTTCGATGAGCTCGTCGTGCGTACCCTGTTCGATGATGTTTCCGTCTTTCATGACGAGGATCAAGTCCGCGTTCCGGATCGTCGAAAGCCGGTGAGCTATAACGAAGCTGGTTCGTCCTTCTACCAATTTATCCATGCTCCGCTGAATGAGTTCCTCCGTACGGGTATCAACGTTGCTGGTGGCTTCGTCCAAAATGAGCAGAGGCGCGTTTTCCGCCATCGCCCGGGCAATGGTGATGAGCTGTTTCTGACCGCCGGAAATATTGGCCTCGTTTTCCACGAAGTAATCGAGCCCGCCCGGCAGCGTATGCACGTAGTGCCAGATCCCCGCTTCCTTACAGATCTCTTCCAGTCGTTCGTCGGAAACGCCTTTTTTAGAGAACAGGATATTCTCGCGAATGGTTCCCTCGAACATCCAGGTATCCTGCAAGACCATACCGAAGATATCGTGCACTTCCTCGCGCGGCATATCCTTGATTGACACGCCGTCGATGACAATGTCGCCGCCCGAGACTTCGTAGAAACGCATCAGGAGGTTGACGATTGTCGTTTTTCCGGCGCCCGTCGGTCCGACGATGGCCACTTTCATGCCCGGTCGGATCGTGGCGGAAAAATCGGGTATGATGATCTTATCGGGCGTATAACCGAAATGTACGTTCCTGAATTCCACTTCGCCGCGGATATGCTCCGAGCCGTCCGCGCCCAGCAATTTGCGCGTCTTGCCGCTTTCGTCATAGAGTTCTTCCTCTCCGAGAAAATCGTAGACGCGACTCGCCGAAGCCGCCGCCATTTGCAGGCTGTTCATCGCCTGCGCAAGCTGGCTCATAGGGCTTTGGAAAAGGTTGACGTAGACGAGGAATGCCGTGATTGTACCGAAAGAAACAATTCCGCCCCGATTCATCAATAAACCGCCGACGACGCAGACCGCCGCATAGGCAAAATACGAAACAAAATTCATCAGCGGCTGCATGATGCCGGAGATCGCCTGAGCCATGAACATCGCGTTGCGCATATTCTTATTTGCGACTTCAAATTCCGCGCCCTTGCGCTCGCCCGCATCAAAGGCTTTAATGACTGTATGCCCCGTGAAATTCTCCTCCACTTTGCCGTCCAGTTCGCCCAGATATTGCTGGCGTTTTCTGAACTGCGGCATGGCGAATTTGGTGAGAATCACCAAAAGAACCATCATGAAGGGAACGATCAGAAGCACGGTCAGCGCCATCTGCCAGCAGGTTACGAACATGGCGATGAGCACGCCGACTAGCAGGGATACCGAAGAGATGAGCATGGAAGCCGCCTGCTGCATGGAGGAACCTACCGTATCCACGTCGTTGGTAATGACGGAAAGAGTATCGCCGTACTGGTGGGAATCGTAATATTTCAAAGGAATACGATTGATTTTCCGGGAGATGTGTCCGCGCACGTCTTTGGTGTATTTCTGCGTGACGGTAGTCATAATAAAGCCGGAAAGATAATTGCAGAGCGCGTTGGTGCCGTAAAAGACGATCAGCACGATGGCAATATTCATGATTTTTTTCATGTCTATGGACATCGTCGCCGCGTGATCGGTGATTTCGTCCGTGAGTTTGGAGAGCCACTGCGGGGCTAGGAGCGCAAGCACCGTGGAAATGATGATAAATACAGCCGAAAGCGCTATCTTTCCGTAGTAAGGCGACATCGCCTTAAAGAGGTATTTGTAATTTTTCTTTTTCTCCGCCTTAGACATCTGTTCGGCGGGCATCATACGTCCGTGTCTCATAAGCCGAGTTCCTCCTCCGACAGCTGCGAAAGAGCTATCTCACGATAGACGGGACAAGTGTCGAGCAGTTCCTTGTGCGTACCGATCCCGACGGCGTCGCCGCTGTCTAAAACGACGATCTTATCCGCGTCCATGATCGTACCGATACGCTGCGCGACGATGAGTTTCGTCGCGCCGGCCGCCGCCTCTTTGAGATTTTCCCGCACCTTCTTATCCGTCTTATAATCGAGCGCGGAGAAGCTGTCGTCGAAGATAAAGATCTCCGGTTTCATAGCCACTGCCCGCGCGATGGAAAGCCGCTGTTTCTGTCCGCCCGATACGTTTTTGCCGCCCTGGGAGATATCCGCATCGTAGCCCTTTTCCATATCGGAAACGAATCCGTCCGCTTCCGCGGCCTTTGCCGCGGCGACGATTTCTTCGTCCGTCATACCCGGATTCCCGAAGGCGATGTTATCTCTGACCGTGCCCGTGAACAGCACTCCCTTCTGCGGCACGTACCCGATAATCTTCCGAAGCGTTTTCTGTTTCAGATTTCTTACGTCCACGCCGTCGACGAGCACTTCGCCCTCGCTTACGTCGAAGAAACGGGGCACGAGATTGATCAGCGTGGATTTACCGCTGCCCGTGGATCCGATAAAGGCCACCGTCTCGCCCTTATTCGCTTTGAAGCTGACATTTTTTACGACGGCTTCGTCCGAACCGGGATAGCGGAACGTCACATTCCTGAATTCGACCGTTCCGACCTCCGTACGTTCGGATTCCGTTTCGGGATCCTTTACGGAATTTTCCGTGCCGAGCACTTCGTTGATACGCTCGGCGGAGACCTGCGCTCGGGGCAAAAGTACAAACATCATCATCAGCATCATGAAAGCCATGATGATCTGAGACGCCAGCATCATGAACGAAGTAACGGTGGCGTAGTCCGTGCCGCCTTTGTTGATAAGCGAAGCCCCTATCCAGTAAAGGGCAAGCGAAACGCCGTTCATGATCAGCATCATCACCGGCGACATCAATGCCATGACGCGGCCGGTAAACAACTGCGTTTTCGTGATGTCTACGTTTGCCTTTTCAAATTTTTCTTCCTGATAGCCTTCGGCATTATAAGCCCGGACGACGCGGATACCCGTCAGATTTTCGCGGGAAACGCCGTTAAGTTTATCCGTAAGTTTTTGCATCTTCTTGAATTTGGGCATGACGACAAGCATGATCGCCGTGATGCACAGAAGCAGCAACGCCACCGCCACGATTGTCGCCCAGGTGAGCTGCATACTCGTCGCCTGAATTTTGCAGATCGCCCATACGGCCGTAATCGGAGCCGCGACCACCATTCTCAGCATCATGATATTTGCCACCTGCACCTGTTGAATGTCGTTGGTGGTACGAGTGATCAGCGAAGGCGTAGAGAATTTATCGACTTCGGATGCGGAAAATTCGTCTACTTTGCGATAGACGGAGGAACGGATATTCGTGGAAAGGTTAGCGGAAACGTATGAGGCGATGAGTCCCACCACGCTCTGCGCCCCGGCGATTCCCAAAGCTACCGCCAACATCATGCCGCCGTTCCGCCAGATTTCCCTCGTCGTCGCACCGGCGATTTTTAAAAGATTTTCGGCGGCTTCGCCCGTAATGCCTGCTATGGAAAGGGATTCGGCCGTAACGCCTCCCCAGCCGCCCAGCTGCTGCACAATCTCCGCCAACACGCCGAGCTGACCGGGATTATTGTGATAGTTTAGATAAGTAATCGCCTTGATAATTCCCTGAACGTAATCGACAAGCGTCATCGTGCAATACACCTGTAAAAATGTCAGTACGACAAGGATAATCAATAATACCCAATCGATCGGCCTTAATTTCTTGTATAACTTGAACATTGATTCCTCCCGTTCTAAAAGTTGCCGTTTATATATCCAAATCGGTCAATTTGCGCAAAATACGGGCGACCGTTTCCGTATCCTCTTCCCCCAGCGTTTCGAGCACTTTGCGGCAACGGGAAAAAATTTCGGCCATTCGCCGTTTTCCTTCCTCGCTCCCCTTTTGCGTGATCGTTACCCAAACCTTTCTGCCGTCCGTCTCATCGCGGCGGCGCTGTACGTATCCTTTCGCCTCCGTCGTCTTTAAAAGATTTGCCATACGTCCGGAACCCAGCCGGGAAACCTCGCAAAGTTCCCCCACGGTCATACTTCCCCGTTCGGAAAGACAAGCGAGGAGCGCGCCTTCGCCGATCACCGTACCGCCTTCCCGTTTATGAATATTTCGCCGGACCAATGTCCCCACCAGCCGGAGGATCTCGTTTATTTTTGAATCGTCGATCATATCATTATACCCAAATTTATCTTTTAGTGTGAGATAATTATATTCGATTAAAAAGAGCAAGTCAACGAAATGGAATACCCCCGTCATAAATTTCGCTAAAAGTACTCAATTATCACAAAAGCGACGCATTTCTTTTATGTAGCGCAAAAGCCGGCGATTCCAGCATAGAACGCTCGAATCGCCGGCCTTAAAAAATTCTATCATAAGATTTATGATCCAAAATCTACACGCTCCCGTTCGGCCTTTACCGTTTCGAGAGCCTGGCGGATCACATGATGCATATCATAATATTTATATTGACCGAGCCGGCCGCCGAAAACGATATTGCCGTCTTTCTCGGATAATTTTCCGTATTTTTCATAAAGCGCATTATTTTTCTCGTCGTTGACAGGGTAATAAGGCTCGTCGCCCGCCTTCCAGACGGAAGAATACTCCCGTGAAACGACCGTTTTTTCCTGCTGTCCGAACTCGAAGTGTTTATGTTCGATAATTCTCGTATAAGGGACCTCCTTAGAGGTATAATTGACGGCGGCATTGCCTTGAAAATTCGGCATATCCAAAACTTCCGTTTCAAAGCGCACTGTACGGTATTCGAGCGCGCCGAACGCATAATCGTAAAAGCTATCGACGGCTCCCGTATAGATGACTCGGCGGGCAAGATGGAGATAGGCCTTTTTATCGGTCATAAAATCCACGCCGCAGCGGACTTCGACGCCGTCCAACATCTTTTCGATAATTTGGGTATAGCCGCCGATGGGAATCCCCTGATAGCGGTCGTTAAAATAATTATTGTCGAAAGTAAAGCGTACGGGAAGGCGTTTGATAATGAACGGCGGCAGTTCTTTGCAGGACCGTCCCCACTGTTTTTCCGTGTATCCTTTGATCAGTTTTTCGTAAACGGTACGCCCGACCAGATTCAGCGCCTGTTCTTCAAGATTTGCGGGACTTTCGACGTATGCCGTTTTGCGTTCCTCTTCCAAGCGTTTTTTCGCTTCTTCGGGAGTAAAAACGTCCGGCCATAACTTAGTAAACGTATTCATGTTGAACGGCAAATTATAGCACTCGTTTTTATAACGGGCAACGGGCTGATTGATATAATTATTAAACTCGGCAAATTGATTGATATACGCCCAAAGCTCCTTGTCGGAGGTATGAAAAATATGCGCGCCGTATTTATGAACGTTTATCCCTTCTATCTCTTCCGTATAAATATTTCCGGCGATATGATCCCGGCGTTCAAGAATCAAACAGCGCCGGCCCTGCTTTTTCAATTCATGAGCGCAGACGGCTCCGAACAAACCGCTGCCGACGATCAGATAATCATACATATCTCTTTCCTCTATGTGTTGTCTCTGTAAAGTATATCATAAAAGTCTTAAAAAATCAATCCTTGTCGTAATCTTTTTAGGAAGTATGAGCGAGAGATTTTTTATCATATAAGAAGGCTTAATCCGTGTATACATATTATACTCTTCTGTAACGAACCGAATATTTGGATATAATTTGCCAAGAAGGTTTCCGTTAGAACAGTAAAACAGATCCCGAACCTGCTACGTTACGGGGAATCCTGCAACATTTTATTACTTTCCAAAAACCGCCGTTTCTCATCGCTCGATAGTTTTTCCAAATATTATGACAGAGCAACTCATATAGCTATAAAAACGGAATTGTCTTCATTCTTTCCCGGAGAAGATTTCCTTATTTCAAGAAGAAGTTATTGATGTGCCACCGGGCTATAATCAAACCGGCAGACATAAAACATACTCTTATATCTGGCCTATGACGTCCCCACACTTCTATGTGGATATTTGCCTATTCGCGCCATCTCTAAACGCTTTGGTCACAGCTTTGTAAAAATGACTTTGGAAAGGTATTCGTATTGCTATTCAGATGTTGAAGGCGCCGCCTTAGATGCCACAGATTTGTCACATAAATGAAAAGCCCCTATATATTGCGCTCTATCGTTGCATAAAATCGCAATATGTAGGGGTTTACCGTCTGGCGCAGAGAAAGGGATTTGAACCCTTGTATACATTCCTGCATAACACGATTTCGAATCGTGCGCGTTCGACCGCTCCGCCATCTCTGCATCGTTAGTATTATATACTATTTTAAGGAAAATTGCAACTATTTTCCGCCTGTTTTTCCACCTATTTTTATCGGATAGAATTAAAAAAACGTCTCGCCTGTTTTTGGCGAAACGTCTTTCTAATTCCGGCGATTTAATCTTCTTTCGCTTCTGCGACCGTTTCCTGCGCTCTGTTCGCGTCGAGCTTTTTATTTCTGAAATAGATTGCGATCGCCGTAATGATCATCGCAAGATTGATGAAATAAAAAGCAAAGGCAAGAATGTGCAGAAAACCGTAGACGCCGTCCGTCCAATAAATACTTCCCTTTTGCACGGCGGTAAACACCTTATTCAAAATACCGCCCACATACCCGATTCCGATTAAAACGGTAAATTGAAGGCTGGTTCCTTTCGCCGTACGCGCCTTATAAGCCCGTATAATATTAAACGGCCACGAAGCGCCGAAACAAAGCACCATTACAATTTCAAAAACGATCGCCAATACTTCCATGATAAACTCCTCTCAATTATCCTTTCTTCTGTAATCGGGCAGCAGTCTCGGAGACGGCAGTTCGGGACGAAGCCCCGCGTCTTCCAGCTCTTTCTCATACGCCGCGACAAAATCGAGCGTCAAAGATTTCACCGTCACGGATTTCGATTTCTCGCCCGCACGACGCCCCGCATTGCGGCCGAATACGATGATATCCAGCAAAGAATTGCCCATCAGACGGTTGGTGCCGTGAATACCGCCGACCGCCTCGCCGGCGACATAAAGATTCTCCACGTTCGTCATGCCGTCCGCGGAAATGTCCAGGCCGCCGTTCTGATAGTGCAGCGTGGGATAGACAAGAATAGGCTCCTTGCGGATATCGATGCCGTATTTGCCGAACATTCTCATCATGGCCGGAATCCGTTTTTCGATCGTGCCTTCCCCGTTCACCATTTCGATGAGCGGCGTATCCAGCCAGACGCCTTCTCCGTCCGTCGTCCTGACGCCGCCATGATTTTGTTTACATTCGCGAATGATCGCGGACGCGGTGACGTCACGCGTCTCCAACGGATTGACGAACGCCACGCCCTCTTTATTGACGAGCTGCGCACCCAGCGAACGTACTTTTTCCGTGACTAACGCCCCATAGATCTGCGTCGGCGCCGCCGCGCCCGTCGGGTGGTATTGCAGCGTTTCGGGATAGAGCAATTTTGCGCCCGCGCGATATCCCAAAACGAGTCCGTCCGCCGTCGCGCCGTAGTGATTGGAGGTCGGGAAGCCCTGATAGTGTAATCTTCCCGCGCCGCCCGTCGCGATGACGACCGTCTTGGCCTTTGCGACGAGAATTTCGCGCGTCTCCATATTCATGAGCACGGCGCCGGCAACTTTGCCGTCCGCGTCTTTGATAAGTTCGATCGCGGACGTGAAATCCACCACCGTGATGCCGCGGTTTAAAACCTCGTCGCGCAGAACGCGCATGATCTCCGAACCGGAATAGTCGCGGCAGGCGTGCATTCTCTTGCGGGAGGTCCCGCCGCCGTGCGTCGTGATCATTGTGCCGTCCGGCGCTTTATCGAACATGACGCCGAGATTGTTCAGCCATTGGATCGCCTCAGGAGCCTCTGTTACCAGTTTATATAAAAGTTCGGGTTTGTTCTTGAAATGCCCGCCGCCCAGCGCGTCGAGATAGTGCACGGCCGGGCTGTCGTTTTCCTTATCCGCCGCCTGGATCCCGCCTTCCGCCATTGCGGTGTTGGCGTCGCCCAGACGCAGTTTGGTGACGATCATCGCGTTCGCGCCGCAGTTATTCGCTTCGATCGCCGCCGATGCGCCCGCGCCGCCGCCGCCGATGATCAGAACGTCCACGTCGTAATCGGGGGCTGTCAGATCGATCTTTTGATCGAGAACGCGCGAGCGTCCCTGCAAAAGCGCCGCCAGTTCGTGCAGCACCTTGCCGCCTTTATTGGGGCCGACTTTCAATTCTTCGTAAGCCGAGGTGATATAATCGGGGTGGAAAGAAGCGAGAACTTCGTCTTTTTCTTCCGCCGTCATTCTGCGGATTTCCGCGCCGAATCTGGAAGCGCGCGTCGCTTCCACCTTTTTCACGGACTCTATCTGTTCTTCGGTGTACTGATACATACGCTTCTCCTTATTTCTCGATTTCTCTGTGATTATACAGCTCTTTGAGCTCTTCCAACGGCTTCTGCATCAGGCTTTCGATCAGAGCCTCGAACTTTCCTTCTCTGATCTCTTCCACCCGCGTTTCGAGATGTCCGCTTTTAGGCGCGATGTACTTGCCGGTCAGTCTTCTCGCAAGCTCCGCCACCTGCGGGTGAGAGATCCCCGCAGGGCAACGGGAGGAACATACGCCGCACATCACGCAGTCGAAGCTCTCTTCCGCGCATTTCGCGTACTCCCCGCGCTGCGCATAGGCGATGTACTGCATGACGCCGAGTCCCTGCGTACAGCTCTTGGTGCAGGCGTTGCAGCCGATACAGGAATAGATCTCGGGATACAGCTGCATCATGATCTGCTCGGTGGGTTTTATCTTTTCTATATCGTAGACCTGTTTGACGAGAGGAAAGAAAGGGAGCGTCGCCACGTACATTCCCTCCTCCACCTGCGTCTGGCAGGCGAGACAGGTTTTGAGCTCCTGCTGTCCCTTGATACGGTAGATCGTCGCGCACGCGCCGCAGAACCCGTTGCGGCAGCCGCAGCCGCGCACGAGCTGATAGCCCGCGTATTCCATAGCTTTCATGATCGTCAGACTTTCGGGCACCTGATATCTTTTGCCGAAAAGGTAAACGTTTACCAAACTCTCCATATAAATCTCCTTAATACTCGTCGGGCAGTTCGTCCAACTCGTCCATACGGAATACCGGTCCGTCTTTGCAGACGAACTTATCGCCGACGTTGCATCTTCCACATTTGCCGATGCCGCATTTCATACGCAGTTCGAGCGTCGTATAGACGCGGGATTTTTCAAAACCGAGTTCCAAAAGCCCCGCCAGCGTAAATTTGATCATGATAGGCGGTCCGCAGAGCACCGCCGTCATCGAAGGATCGAGTCCGAGTTCCTTCACGTACGCGGGCACGAATCCGACGTGGCCGTCCCAGCCTTCCTGCGGACGGTCGATCGTAAGATATACTTTAAAATCAGGCTCTTTTTCCCATTCGCTTTGTATCTCTTCGATGTCCACGAGATCGTCTTTGCTTCTCGCGCCGTATACGACGACGACCTTACCGTAATTTTTGCGGTAATGCCGGACGTAATTGATGACGCTGCGCAAAGGTGCCAGGCCGATGCCGCCGGCGATAAAGAGCAGATCCTTGCCCTTGAAATCCCCTTCGACGGGGAAATTTTTGCCGTAGGGACCGCGCACGGTGATCTGCTGTCCCTCTTCAAGGGAATGGATCACTTCGGTGACGCAGCCGCATTTTTTAATCGAAAACTCCATATATGCTTCGTTAGTCGGCGAAGAGGTGATGGAGAACATGCACTCGCCCACACCGGGCACCGAGACCATAGCGCACTGTCCGGGCAGATGCTCAAAAGGTTTCTTGCCGTCTGTTCCCACGACGCGGAAGGTCTTGACGTCGGGCGTATCCTTGCGGATATCGGTGATCACGCCGATCTTGGGAATAAGATTTTCTTCAATCATGAGCCTTTCCTCCTATCGTCCTGACCACTTTCACGATATTGAGATGCTGGGGGCATTTATTGACGCAACGGCCGCAGCCCACGCACGAATACAAGCCTTCGTGCTGCGCGGGATAGTAGACGAGCTTATGCATAAACCTTTGACGATATCTCTGCATCTGCGTCGTACGGCTGTTTGCCGCCGCCATCTGCGTGAAATCGGAATACATGCAGGAATCCCAGCAACGGAAACGAACGATCCCGTCGTTGGTCTTGAAATCGCGGATATCGAAACACTGACAGGTCGGGCAGACGAATGTGCATGCGCCGCAGCCGAGGCAGGCTTCCGAAAGGGACTGCCACTCGGGCAGATCGAATAATTCGTTGAGATTTTCTGGTTGAAAACGGGACAGATCGAGATGAGTGAACGGCAGTTTTTCGACGATCTCCCGCGTCTTTTTCTGCTGCGCGGCAACTTCCGCTTCGCCGCCTTCTTCCAGCAACGACTTTACGGACTCCGTCAGCGCGGCGCCCTTTTCGGTGTTGGCGCGCCAATAGAGATATGTTTCGTCCAGCCACGCCGTCACGTCGCCCATAGGCTCCGCCGCGTCCATGCCGAACGCTTTGCAAAAACAGCTTTCCTCCGGCCGCGAACAGGCGAGCGTGACGATGACGCCCGCTTCGCGGCGGGACTGATAGTAGGTGTCCACGGGATCGGCGAGAAATACTTTATCGAGAATATCGAACGCCTTGAAATCGCAGCCGCGCACGCCGAAAAGCACGAAGGGCTTGTGTTCCTCGCGGACGTCGATGATTTCGAGGGATTTGCCTTCCGTCTTAAACTTCATCATCGTTTCGCTCTGCGGGAAGAAAATATCTTTTGGAGATTTGACCGTCTTCAACGTTTCCACCGAGGCTTCCGCTTCCTCCGTCCAGAGCCCGTAATTGACTTCTCCGGCTTTTTTTAAGGGCAGATACAGGGACATAGAGGCGGAAATCGCCCGATACAATTCGGTTAATTTTCCCTTGTTGATTTTATACATGTTTCACCTCCGCTACGGCGTCTTTCGGTTCCGCGTCTTTCTCCGTATAATCGGTGAGCGGGGTTTTGCCGTCGGCGGTCTCCCCCGCCTGAAATTCTCCGTACAGGGTATCCATGTCTTTGATGAATTTTCTGTTCAGGAGATGCAGAGGGATATGCTGGGGGCAGACGCGGGTGCATTCGCCGCAGTCGGTGCACCGTCCCGCCACGTGGAAAGCGCGAATGATATGGAACATCTGTTCCTCGAAGCTCGTATCGTTCGCCTTCGCCGCGATCCCCGAAGCGGGATTGTCGAACACGCATTTTACGCAGGAGCACGCGGGACAGACGTTGCGGCAGGCGTTGCAGCGGATACACTTAGAAAGCTCGCTTCTCCAAAACGCAAACCGCTCGTCGGGAGTCATCGCTTCGAGTTTCTCGACGCCGGAAAACCGGTCGTTTTTCGTATCGGGCATTTCGTGGAGCACGATCGTCTCGTCGCTCGCCCTGAACTCCTTGCCTTTACAGCAGAGACATTTTTCGAGCAGAATTTCGCTTCTCGCGAGTTTCGCGTCCCCATAGAGAGAGGAAACGAGGATCTCCTCGCCCGATTCGTCCACTTCCGTCACCGCGTCCACGCCTTTGGCTTTGATTTTGGAAATATCGAGTTTGCCCTGACATTCGACTCCGACGACGTACACGTTCTCGCGCGCGACGCGATGTTCCTTGATAAGCTCGTTAAAGCTGTATGTGTCGCAGGGCTTCAAAAACACGGCCGTCTTGCCCGGTTTCTTGGCGGCCGCGATCAGATACTTGGACAAGTTCGCGCCGCAAAAGCCGTTGTAGACGAAATCTTTGAGTTCTTCCTCCGTCTCGAAGGACGCGGGGCTGGGATCGAAATAGAATTCGCCTTTTTTCCAGCCGACGACGCGGGCGACTTCGCCTCTTTTCAAAAGCTCGGCGGCTCTTTCTATCATTTTTTGTTCAACGCCTTGCATCTTCGTCCTCCTTGCAGCGTAAATCGGTGAGCCGCTTGTTTTCGCCGAGCGCCGTCACCGTTTTGACGAAATCGTTCATGACGGCGGAAAACCGCGCGCCTTCCGCGGCGGAAACCCATTCCACACGCGTGCGCTCTTTCTCGATCCCGAGATAATTCAAAAAGCTGAACAGGAGCGACATTCTTCTTCTCGTATAGTAATTGCCCGTCACATAATGGCAGTCGCCGGGGTGACAGCCGCAGAGAATCACGCCGTCCGCGCCGCGCTGGAACGCTTTGAGAACGAACATGGGATTGACGCGGCAGGAACAGGGCACGCGGATAATCTTCACGTTGGCGGGATAGCTCAGACGGCTCGATCCCGCGAGGTCCGCGCCCGCGTACGAACACCAGTTGCAGCAAAACGCGACGATGTTGGGTACATATTCTTTCGTTTCTCTCGTTACATCCTGCATATCTCTTCCACCTCCGACATAATCTGTTTGGAACTGAATCCGCTCAAATCCATCGCCCCCGAAGGACACGTGACCGTGCAGGCGCCGCAGCCCTGGCAGACGGCGGGATTGACGGACGCGACTCTTCTCGTTTCCGTTTTACCGCCGCCGAGACGGAATTCTTTCTCGATATAGGTAATGGCGCCGTAAGCGCAGACGTTCGCGCACTGGCTGCAACCGTTGCACATCGTTTCGTCCGCATGCGCCACGCAGGGATTCGTTTTCAAATGATCCTTCACGAGCAGGCAGATGACCTTGGACGCGCAGGCGGAAGCCTGAGACACCGTTTCGGGTATGTCTTTGGGTCCCTGGCAGACGCCCGCGAGATATACTCCCGCCGTGGGACTCTCCACCGGCCGGAGTTTGGGGTGCGCTTCCGTGAGGAAGTTATTCGTGTCGATACTCGCCGTCAGAAGCGTGGCGACTTTGCGCACGGAGGGCTCCGGCTCTATGGCCGCCGCGAGTACCACGAGGTCGGACGGGATCGTCACCTGCTCGTTATCGATCAGGTTGGAACCCTGCACCATCAGCTTACCGTTCTCGTTGTAGACTTTGCCGACCATGCCCTTGATATAGTCCACGCCGTACTGCTCCGCCGCGCGGCGATAAAATTCGTCGTAATTTTTTCCGGGTGTGCGCACGTCGATATAGAATACGTGTACTTCGGTGTCGGGATATTTTTCGCGAATGAGCATCGCGTGCTTCGCCGTATACATACAGCAGATCTTCGAGCAATAGGGCTTTCCGCAGCCGGACGTATCGCGCGAACCCACGCACTGAATAAACGTGATGACTTTGGGGTGCGTACCGTCGGAAGGACGCAGTAAAACGCCGTCGGTGGGGCCCGCCGCGTTCATCAGTCTTTCGAGTTCCAAAGACGTGATGACGTCCTTGTTCTCGCTGTATCCGTATTCGTTGAACGCATCGAGCGCGATCGGCCTGAACCCGGTCGCCACGACGATCGCGCCGTACTGCCGCTCGATGAATTCGTCCTTCATCGTGTAATCGATCGCGCCGGCGCCGCAGAATTTCTGGCAGATCCCGCATTTACCCGTTTTCAGCTTGATACACTGCTCGGGATCGATCACCGCCACGTTGGGAATCGCCTGCGCGAAGGGAATGTAGATCGCCGTACGGTTGTTGAGATTCATATTGAACTCGTTGAGCCCTTTTTTCGAAGGGCATTTTTCCATACAGATCTTACAACCCGTGCACTTCGTCTCGTCCACGTATCTCGCCTTTTTGCGTATCTTCACCGTAAAATTGCCGACGAAGCCTTTCACGTCCTCCACCTCGGAGTAGGAAAGAATATCGATCTTCTCGTTCTGCGCGCAGTCCACCATTTTCGGCGTCAGAATACACGCCGAACAGTCGAGCGTGGGGAACGTCTTATCGAGCTGCGCCATGCGTCCGCCGATCGTCGCGTTCTTTTCCACGATGTCCACTTCGAAGCCCGCGTCCGCGATGTCGAGCGCCGCCTGGATACCCGCGATGCCGCCGCCGATGACGAGCGCGCGCTTGACGACGGGGCTTTCGCCAGCCTCTAAGGGTGCGTTGAGCTTGACCTTTGCGATCGCCGTACGGACGAGAACGATCGCCTTATTCGTCGCTTCTTCTTTGTCTTTATGTATCCAAGAGCAATGCTCGCGGATATTGGCGATCTCCACCATATAGGGATTAAGCCCCGCACTCTCCGCGGTCTTGCGGAAGGTCGTTTCGTGCATTCTCGGCGAACAGGAGCCCACGACGATACCCGTGAGATTGTGTTCCCTGATCGCGTTTTTGATGAGCTGCTGGCCGTTTTCGGAACACATGTACTGATAGTTGGCCGAAAACACCACGCCTGGTTCGGACGCGGCGACCGCCGCCACTCGTTCCACGTCTACCGTCGCTGCGATATTACTGCCGCACCAACAAATAAAAACACCTATTCTTTGCATTTTCTATAACTCTCTTTAAATTGAATTCGTTTTTGATGTTTTTCGCAAAATCACTTATTATATTTTCTGTAAGCGCTGACGAGCAGCTGCTGGGGAATGAGCTCGTCCACGATCGGCGGGATATCCTCCGCCTTGACGCCGTTGCCGTTCTGCATACGCGCCACCGTGTCGCGCACCGCTTCGACGACCGCCGCCGGCGCGACGCCGCGGGGACAGCGCTCCACGCACGCCATACAGGAAAGGCAGTTCCAGATTGCTTTACTCTCCAACAAAATTTCTATTTTGCCTTTGGCGAGCAGGGAAACGAACTGGTGGGGCTTGACGTCCATTTCCTTGAACGCGGGACAGCGCCCCGAACATTTGCCGCACTTCATGCACTTTTTCACGTCCGTGCCGGAAATACGCAGGATATTTTCGATTTTTTCCTCTCTCGTCATTCCTTCACCCCCAGAGCCTCCGCCAAAAGCTCCGTGAAATACTTCACGGGCAAAATCCCGCCGCCGTTCGCCTCTAAATTATACAGGCAGAGCGGGCAGGCGGTGATCAACTCTTCCGCGCCCTTTTCCTTCGCGCTTTCGAGCACTTTTTCGCTCCTGCGTTTAGGCAGTTCGCTGTTTTTTAAGGATACGTAAGCGCCGCAGCATTCGTTGCGGAAGGGATAGACGACGGGCGTACCGCCGAGCGCGCGGATAAAATCCTCGATGATCGTCGGGTTCTCCGGGTTATCGAAAGCCATGACTCCGCTCGGACGCAGTAAAAGACAGCCGTAATACGCGCCTACTTTTCTATGCAGCGGTTTGACGACTTTTTTCGCGATATTGTCGAATCCCACTTCGGTTTTGAGGAGTTCGAGGTAATGGAGCACCTGCGTTTCTCCGAGGTACGGCTCTTCGAGCTTCAAATAGTTGTTCGCTTTGAAAGAGATATCCTTATCCGAGCGCATGTCCTCGTTGGTGCGCTTGATGACGTTGTGGCAGGCGGAGCAGAGCGTCAGCAGTTTTCCGCCGTTATGTTTCGCGTAATCGAGCGCGCGGACGGCGGAGAGCTTGGTCGCGATCTCGTCTTTGGCCATGGGATACACGGCTCCGCAGCACTGCCAATTTTCTATTTCTTCCATTTCCACACCCAAAGCGGCGGCGGAGAGGCGGGCGTAAGCGTCCAGCTTCTTCGCCTTCGTTTTCAGCGTACAGCCGGGATAATAACAAATTTTCATATCGATACCTTTTCCGATAAAGTCGGGATCGCGGATTTATTTCTGCGGGTAGGCCATCTCTTCGGGACGGAACACCTCGTCGAACTTTTCCGCCGTCAGAAAGCCCAGCGCCACGCACGCTTCTTTCAAAGAAATATTTTCCTTATAGGCTTTTTTCGCCGTTTTCGCCGCGTTCTCATAACCGATATACGGGTTGAGCGCCGTCACCAACATCAAGGAGTTATAGAGATTATGCTTCATCTTTTCCCGATTGGCGCGAATCCCCGCCGCGCAGTTCTTCTCGAACGAGACGATCCCGTCCGCCAAAAGGCGCGCCGATTGCAGGAAATTATAAATGATGACGGGCATAAAGACGTTGAGCTCGAAATTGCCCTGCGACGCGCCCATACCGACGGCCACGTCGTTCGCCATCACCTGTACGGCGACCATCGTCACCGCCTCGCACTGCGTGGGATTGACTTTTCCGGGCATGATCGAAGAGCCCGGCTCGTTTTCGGGAATGAAGATCTCGCCCAGTCCGTCGCGGGGCCCGGAGGCCAGCCAGCGCACGTCGTTGGCGATCTTCATAAGATTGCAGGCGAGAGCTTTCAAAGCGCCGTGCGCGAATACCAGATCGTCTTTGGAGGTGAGTGCGTGGAACTTATTCGCCGCCGTGACGAAGGTCTTTCCCGTCAGTTTGCTCACCTCTTCGGCGACCGCTTCCGCAAAGCCTTTGGGTGCGTTGAGCCCCGTGCCGACCGCCGTACCGCCGAGCGCGAGTTCTTTGAGCCCCGGAAGCGCCAGCGTCAACTGCGCCTTCGTCTTTTCGAGCATATTTCTCCAACCGCTGATCTCCTGGGAAAACGCGATGGGTACGGCGTCCTGCAAATGCGTGCGGCCGCTCTTGACAATGCCTTCGTGCTCCTGTTCCAGACGCTCGAAAGTGAGGATCAGTCTATCCATCGCGGGGAAGAGTTTATCCTCGATCGCAAGCACCGCCGCGATGTGCATCGCGGTCGGAAAGGTGTCGTTGGAGCTTTGGCTCTTATTGATGTCGTCGTTGGGGTGCAGTAATTTTTTGCCCGCCATCTCGTTGCCGCGGTTGGCGATCACCTCGTTGGCGTTCATATTCGACTGCGTGCCGCTGCCCGTCTGCCAGACGACGAGCGGGAAATGCTCGTTGAGCTTTCCTTCGATCACTTCGTCGCAGGCGGCGGCAATGACGTTTTTCTTTTCTTCCGCTAAAATCCCGAGTTTATAATTCGCCAGCGCGGCGGCTTTTTTGAGGATCCCGAACGCGTGCGTGATCTCCCGGGGCATCACCTCGATGCCGATTTGGAAATTCTCGTGGCTTCGCTCCGTCTGCGCCGCCCAGTATTTGTCCGCGGGTACTTTCATTTCCCCCATCGTGTCTTTTTCGATGCGATATTCCATACTTTTCTCCGTCGATCCGTTCTCTTATGCACGAATGCTCATATATGGAGCTGTGCGATGACGCCTTTCAGCATCTCGGCGCTGTGGTTGAGTTTTTCGAGTTCGTCTTCGGACATTTTGGGCGTGAGCGTGGACTGGATTCCGTTATTGCCGAGCACGCAGAGGGTGCTTAAACATACGTCGCTGATGCCGTATTCTCCGTCCATCATCGTGGAGAGAGTCATGACCGTATCCGCGCCGGAATAAATGCTCTTGATGATATGACAAATCGACGCCGCGATCCCATAGAAGGTGGCGCCTTTGCCGGCGATGATCTTACCGCCCGATTTCTTGACGTATTCCTCGACGTCCTCTCTCGAATAGGGAGTGATGGGAAGTACGGTCTTATTGGTGAGCGCGTCGTCGTAGTCGTTTAAGGGAATTCCCGTGATGTCCGCGGTGGACCAGGCGACGAAAGAACTGTCGCCGTGCTCGCCGAGCACGTACGCGTGCACTTGTTTCTGATTGATGGAATAGAGCTCGGAAAGGCGGGTTCTCAAGCGGATTGTGTCGAGAATGGTGCCCGAGCCGAACACCTGGCTTTTAGGAAGGCCGGTGACTTTGGAGAAGACGTAAGTCAGAACGTCCACGGGGTTGGCGACGACGATATAAATAGCGTCGGGCGCGTGTCTGACGATTTCGGGCGCGATGGTCTTGATGATGTCGACGTTCGTCTGCGCCAGATCGATGCGGGACTGTCCCGGCTTTCTGCCGATTCCCGACGTGACGATGACGATGTCCGAGCCTTTCGCGTCTTCGTAAGAGCCCTCGTAAACTTTGGTGGGAGAAAGAAAAGGAGTCGCCTGTTTGATGTCGAGAGCCTCGCCGAGCGCCTTGTCGCGATTGACGTCAATCAACACGATTTCGGAAACCGAGCTGTCCACTACGAGCGTGTACGCGATCGTCGCGCCTACCGAACCTGCACCGATGATAGTAACCTTGTTGTTCATAACTTGTTATTCTCCGTATATAAAATTTTTTTCTGCCTGATTAAAACGTTTTGTACCCTTCCGACTGCTCTCCCCCTGTTTTTCAAAGTCGGCCGAATGAAAGTTTCTCCGCTTCGGGAGCTTCTCAATCGGAATATATTATATCATATTTTCCCTTCTAAGCACAACAACTTGAAGCGTCTAATTCGAAACTTTAATAAAAATTTTACTTTTTTCGCCTTTTTCCGCAAGCGTCCCCGTTAACAAAAAACACATTTTATGAACATACGAACCAGCGGTTGTTAAATTCGCACAACGCGTTCTTTTTTCGTTAAAAAACGGAAATTCGGCGCCGAACCGAATTCCCGTTGGATTTTTATTCATTTTTTATATTTGATCGTCATGGAAATATTCCTGGGATAATCCCCGAACTTTTTCCCGAAGAGATTGATGCCGCCGATATTTTTGGCATCGCTTTTGATACCGATACGGAAAGAAATATAGTCTTGCTCCTCTATTTTGAGCTCTTTGAGCGAAAGGTTGGAGATTCTCGCCCCTTCGAGATAGGAACCTCTCGAATCGATCGCCCAACGTTTATATTCCCCGAACTGCGTGGAATCGAGCGGCCACCAGTCGGGCGTATAGATCCCTTTTCTCCCGCCGTAGTCGCCCGGACACGTCCACGTTCCCACCTCCCGGCCGTTTACCCAGACGGTGACGTCCGAAGGGTATTCCATGCGATATCCCGGCGCTTCGGCGCAGGACTCAAACGCAAATTCCAGGCTTTCCAGTACTCGATAGGAGATCTCTTTCGGGAATTTATATTCGACGAAGCCCTGGCGGAACCATAAGAGCTGCGCCTGAAAACGCCCGACGTTGTAAAAGGAAGCGATGTGGTCGTCGCGGCCGACATAGTTTTCTTCCGTTACGAGTCCGCAGGGCGGGGAACTGATATAGAAATCGGTATAGCCGCCGATCGGCATTTCCACCGTATAAAGACGGGTATCGGGAAAGGGACGGGCGCCCATGAGATTGATCGTCAGCGCCTCGTTGACGATGGAACAGAGTTTCATCGATCCGTGTTTTCCCGCCTGGTATTCCGACATCACCAGTCCCGCGTCTTCGAGAAATTTGATATTCACGGAGGCCGTGGACTTGGAAATATTCAAGCGAAACGCGATTTCGTTGACGCTTAAACTCTGCGAGGAGAGAAGTTTGAGCATGTCCGTGCGCAGCGGCGAGCTCAACGCCGTCGCCACGAAATTCAGTTTTTTATCGTCGGAAATATCCAGGCCTAAAATTTTATCCATATTTTCCTCATCTTTTATCTTCCGGCAGAACGATCCGGCTCCGTTCCGCGCGGAGCTTCGCCCGCCCGTCCGCGAAGAACGAAATTCCTTCCCCCTCGCCGTCGTAAACCAGCATGCTCATCACCGCTTCGCCGTCTCCGAGAAAAATTTCCGCCGAACATTTATCCAGCCATATCTCCAATTCGAGAAGATCGCCCCTACCTTCATAAACCAGCGACCGCACGCCTTCCCGTTCGCGTTCGTGGCCTTTGATGCGAAGCCGCGCCCGGGTGCGGTCCAGCGTAAATATTCTTTTCTCCGTATCGTAAACGGCCGAGAGATAATGCGTACCGTCCGAAAAGAGCTTCACGCCGAACGAGCGGCAGGAAGAAACGTCTGCGCGCACACGAAGCCGCAGCGTCCTGCCGGAAAGAGACTCGTAACTCTTTTCTCCCCGCACTTCGTCTTCGACGACGACGGGCGTTTCCAAACAGCTCAAAAGCGAGGCGGCGGGCTTTTGCCTGAGCCGCCCCTCCCGGACGGAAACTTCTCTGGGCAGCGTCAGCATTCCCTGCCACCCGTGGCCGAGTTCGTCCGTCACCATCGTCCGGTTCCAAAGATTCAGCCAGGCGAGCAGAATATTTTTCCCGTCCGGAGAACGGACGACCTGCGTGGCGTAAAAATCGGTACCGCCGTCGACTTCTTCGAATGCGCCGCCCTTGAACCTTCCCCTTTCGTAATCGATTTTTCCCACCGCACAGACGACCGAATTACAGTTGGCAAAAGCGAAGCCGTCCGCCGGATAATCTACCGGCGAAAGGAGGAGCGCGTCCCCCTCCTCCGTGTGAAACACATTCGGGCACTCGTAACAATAGCCGCTGTGTTCGCGCTGCAAAAAGACGCCGAAAAATTCCCAGTCGAAAAAGTTTTCGGAACGATAGATAAGGACAGTCGGCACGCCGTTTTGCAGAGTACCGACCAGGCAATAATAGATCCCGTCCTGCTCCCAGACGAAGGGATCCCGAAAGTCCTCCTTTTTCACGCCCTCGGGCGCGGAAGCGGCGTCGATGACGGGATTTCCCGAATACTTTTCAAAAAGGATTCCGTCGCGGGAGTAAGCGACGTTCTGCGTCTGACAGCGCACGCCGTTTTCCTCGCGGTGGCCCGTATAGATCAGATAGAGCCGATCCCCGATGACCGTCGCCCCGCCCGACCAGCACCCGCTTTGATCGTAGGGCATATCCGGCGCGAGCGCGACGGGAAGATGTTCCCAGGAGACGAGATCGCGGCTTTTCGCATGCCCCCAGTACATAGGCCCGGGCTTTGAATCGTATGGGTGAAATTGATAAAAGAGATGATATTCTCCGCGAAAATACACCAATCCGTTGGGATCGTTCATCCAGCCGCAGGGGGGAGAAAAGTGATATAAGGGTTTATAGAACCCGTTCACTCCGCGTTTGTGGGCGGCGATAAATTCGTCGGCTTCTTTCAATAAGTTTTTCATGAAATTTTTTTTACCTTTGCGGCATTGAAAACAGTATAACAAATACGCCGCGGAAAAGCAATCCCCGCCTCTTATCTTTTTTCGAGGATTTGCAGCCCGGAAGCCAAACTTTCGTCGGCGAGAAGCAGGGAGAACGGATCGACTCTCTCCATGGGCGCTCCGGTTGTTACGCTCGCTTTCTCGACGAGGTCGGTACCGTGAAACACGCCTTCCACGATCGTGCCGTCGGTATAATACATCGTGCCTTCGCCCCAGATCCAGCCCTGGTTATCCTGCGCGGAAAAATTGCCCACAAATTTTATCCATTCCGCGCCTTCCTCGAAATAATAGACGCCCTGCGTATCGTCACGCACTCCCTGCTTCCATTCGCCCAGATAGAGACCGCCCGACTCCCCGTAGTACATCATGCCCCAGCCCTCCATTTGATTGGCGGACATTCTGCCCGAATAGATATTATAGGTCTGATAATCGCCTTTGACGGAAAAAGCGGAATCGAAGAAAACCTTACAGCCGAAGCCCTGCGGAACCCCGCCGCGCCAATTTCCCCAGTATACGTCGCCCGCGCTCCAAGTCATCCAGCCGAAGCCGGACATATTGTCTTCTTCCCAGGCGCCCTCGTACACACAGCCCGATTCGGCGAACACCATTTTTCCCACGCCGATCTTTTTACTCTCCTCGAACTGCCCCCAGTATTCGTCGCCGTTGGGATAAACGATATAGCCGAGTCCGTCGAACTGCGAGTCCTTGAATTCGCCCGTATATTCAACGAAATCGAAACCGCTGTATTTTCCGTAGCCCTGTAAAAGATCGTCTGCAAACGTACCCTCCCAGACGTTTCCTGCTAAATCCGTCAGTTTGCCCACGCCGTTCGCCTTTCCGTTTTTCACTTCTCCCACGTATTGGCTGCCGTTTTCGTAAACGAGCGTTTGTTCTCCGGCGGAGGAGTTTCCCCTCTCTCCGCAGCCCGCAAGAGCCGCAGCGGAGGTCAGCATAATCGCGCCGAGCGCTATCGATAAGATTCTTTTCATTCCTTCTTTCTCCGTTTTTATTTTTGGGAAAGCCGTCCGTTCTCCGAACGGCTTTCCCGCAGTATTTTACTTTCCTCTTTATTATGCGGCATTTTCCGCGGGAGTATAATCCGCCGTCCCGTCGTACTCCGCCGGAAGCGTATACGTAAATTCTTCCGCCGCCGCGCCCGTCCTCGTCTTGCCTTCGTACGTGCCCGTCACATACCCTGCGGGAACGCCCTCCGCGTCGACGAGGAAATAGACAGCCGAGCCTTTCACCGCGCCGGCCGTAAATTCGCCGTACACCATCGCCGCTTTATATGCCGCCGCGTCTCCTTCGAGACCGAGGTCGGCGCCGGTAACGGCCGGTGCCGCATAGGTGAGCGTTCCCGTTCCGGTCAGCGTACAAGCGCTTCCGTTGGCGGCCGTCGCCTGCAACCCGCCCTCGTAAACGTCGCCGTTTTCAAAGAGATATTTTCCGGAGCCGGCCGCCGCGACGTCGATGTTATCCGTATTGGCGAATTTTCCCGTGTACTGCAAAAGCCCGGTTTTTCTCGTCGGCCAGTATTTCGTACCCGAAACCGCCGTCCCGTTGGCGAACGTTCCCACGATATAAGTGTCCTTCCCGAGTTCCGTATTCCAGCTGAACGTGCCTTCGCCCTCGAATACGCCGTTCACGAAATCGCCTTCGTACCAGCAGCCGTTGAGATAATCGAATTTTCCCTTGCCTTCATAGTTCCAGTTTTTGAACGTCCCCTCGTAATAATTGTTCGGCGTGACATTCTCGTTTTCTTTATAAAAAGTCTTTCTGCCGCTGACAGGCGCGCCTTGCGACCACGTCCCCACGATATCCGAACCCGGCCAGGTGAACGTGCCTTCCCCGTCGTAGACGGCCGTCGCCAAAGCGCCGGAAGAATACATTCCTCCCGTATACGTGCACTTGCTGTCGGAAAAATAGACGTAGCCCTTGCCGGGCTTGGAAGCGTCGACGTCGTTGAGATCGTGCATATACCCTTCGTACCATTGAAGCCCGGTGGGATTGTGAGTCGTGGTTTTGCCGTAATAGGCCTTTCCCGCCTTGAACGTACCCTCGAACAGCCAGCCGTTTTCGAGATTGCCGTCGGTGCTCCACGTGAACAGCCCTTCGCCTTCGCGTACTCCCTTTACGTATTCGCCCTCGTAGTACATGCCGTTCGCAAACGTATAGCGGCCCAGGCCTTCATACTTGCCGTCCGCAAACTCTCCCGCATAGACGTCGCCGCTCTTATAAGTCATTTTTCCGTTGCCGTGGAAAACGTACGCGCCGTTGACTTCGCCTTCGTAGACCTCGGAAACCGTCTTATTCTCCGCCTCTGCATAAAAAGTCTTTACGCCGCTAAGGGGAACGCCGTCCTTCCAGGTCCCGGCGAAATCGGAGCCCGGCCAGACGAATTTTCCCTCGCCGTCGAAGGTGCAGGAATCGAGCGCGCCGCGCGCGTACATTTCTCCCGTGTACGTACAGCCGTTGGCATAATCGAAAAATCCTTGGCCCGGTTTGCTCTCGTCCACGTCGTTGAGATCGGTCATATACCCCTCGTACCAGATGAATCCCTCCGTCTTGGTGGTAGTCGTTCTGCCGTAACTGGCTTTATCGTCTTTAAACGTGCCCTCGAACAGCCAGCCGTTTTCGAGATTGCCGTCGGTGCTCCATGTGAACATTCCTTCGCCTTCGCGCTTGCCGTTCACGTATTCGCCCTCGTAATACATGCCGGTGGCAAAAGTGTATCTGCCTTCGCCTTCGTATTTTCCTTCCGCGTTGAAGCCCCCCTCGTAGACGTCCCCGCTCGCGTATTCCATTTTTCCGGCGGTGTAAGTTCCGCCTTGAAACTCGGCCGTGAGCACGTTGCCGTCATCGTATGTAAGCACGCCTGCGCCGTCGGGTACGCCGCCTGTCATTTTGCCCGTATACACGCCGCCGGCGATCTTATAACCGATCGCGTCGCCGGTAAAATTCGGTTCCTGCTCCCCGCACTCGCAGACGCCGCCCACATAATGATGCGTATGCGTCTCGGACGAGGAGCCGTCCGGAGTGCTCGTCGATTCGTCCGGGGAAGTCGATTCGTTCGTCGAAGCGTCCGATCCGGAAACGGAATCCGACGCCGGATTCTTCCCCGTATCTACGGGTGTGCCGCAGGCGGTCATCGCAGCGGCGGCCGTGCTCAGGCAAAGAACGCAGAGCGCAAATGCCAGTTTTTTTCCTAATTTCATCATAGTTCCTCCTTCCTGTTCCTTTTATTTATTTTGCAAGAGTTTTAAAAGTTCGCTCTTAATCGCCTCGCCCCAAAGATCGTAAGCGGTCTTTTTCAAGTGCATTCCGTCGGCGAAATATTCCGTTTTCAGATAGCCGAACCGCTCGTCGTAAATATCGGAAACCTGATCGGCGCTGTAAAACAGGGATACCACGTCTATATACTCGAATTTGCCGCTTTCGGCCGCGTATTCTTTCATCGCGTCGTTGATGGCGATAAATTTCTCATCGAAATTCTGTTCGTAAACAAAGGTGCCGACGATCAGCGAAACGTAAAAAATCTTAGACCGGGGATATTTGACTTTCAAGGCGTCTATGAGCGCTTTTGTGTCGCGTATCGCCGTCTCCCGAGAATTGCCGACGCAAATATCGTTTCCGCCCACATGTATGAGGATATATTCCGGCTCGCCCAGCACCACCTGATCGAGCATATCATTCCACCATGCCGAAGTGGTGCCGCCGATGGCAATATCGACCGCGTCGAATTCGTCCGACAAAAGCTCCACCGCCTGCGGAAAACATTCCTTGCTGAATTGAGAATCCCCGAGCATTAAGAGCTTGCCCGTCATATCTGTATCTTTCCATTGTTCCATATAGGCGTTGAACAGGGTGAGATAAGCGTCATGATAGGAGAGTTCTTCGGTGTTTTTCCATCTTTCCGCGAGCATATCCTCCGTCCAGTTTCCCGTGTACTCTCCGACGCGGATCAGTCCGTTCCAAGTGCCCTTAATATATCCCGTAGGCCGGCCGGAAACGTCGGAGAAATACATCACGCCGTTCCCGTACATCCAGGAATAATTGCGCGCGTCGAAGGAGCCCTGATAGCAATAAATCTTGTCCTCTGCGCTGCCGCCGGCGCTCGCGCCCGTGAAGGTCGTATTGAAGAAATTCTGCATACCCTCGCCGCAGCGCAGCCATTCTCCCTTCGACGAATAGTAGACATCCCCTTCGTAAAAACTTCCGTCGGGGTAAACGATCCGTCCTCTTCCCTGCTGTCCCTTTTTCACCTCCGGGAACCCGCTCATCTCTCCCTCGAACCAGTATACCCCCGCATCGCTTCCGTGCCTGATGAACGTTATTTTCCCTCGGCACCCTACCGGCGTGCCGTTTTTGAACTCTCCCTCATACAGCCAGCCGTATTCCTTTACGCTCCCGTTTGCGGCGTACATATTCCAGTCGAACACGCCTTCTCCCTCGAATTTCCATTTCTCGTTGAATTCGCCCGCGTAACTCATCGTGTTCGCGTACGTATACTTTCCGTTTACCGGCGCTCCGTTTGAGAAAATCCCTTCCAGCTTATCGCCCGTATTTCTCCACTCGAACGTCCCTTTTCCTTCGTATACCCCGTTTTTGAACTCGCCCGTGTATACGCAGTTCGTCTGCACCCATTCGAGCTTGCCCTCTCCCTCCGGTTCGCCCTCTTTCAGCGTGCCCGTGAACTTTCGTTCTTCGTCGAGCATGTAATCGGTTACATTCCCGCTCGGCGGCCGAGGGTTCTCCGATGTCGAATCGGAAGTCGAGTCCGAAAGGCTTCCCGAATCGGAGACGGTGTCGGAACTTTGCGTGTCGCTCCCGGGCGCCGACTGCGAGCCCTCCGTTCTTCCCCCGCACGCGGCCAGCGATATACACAGCGCCGCGCAAGCCGCGGATAAAAACAAGATCCACAATCTGCGTTTATTTTTCATTTTTTCCTCCCCGATTTTTATTTTTCGCTTTCCTCTCAAAGTTCCGCGACGAAGAGCGTGACACTCATCATCGGTGCGACCATATAAGCGAGGTTTCCGACCTCTTCCGTATATAATTCGTCGCCGTCGGAATCGTAATAGTCGGCGGTGAGCGTATGGCGGACGAGGGATTTACAATTTTCCAGCCGCGCGCAGTCCAGCCGCACCGCGTATTCGGACGGATTGACGATTGCGAGCGTAATGCGCTTGCCGTCCTCGCTCACCGAGGCGGAAACGTCGAGCTGCGCCTCTTTATCCGCCTGCGCCGCTACGGAGAGAGAGTATTCCCGCATATATTTCCGGTACATTTTCAATACGTAACCGGCGCCCTGCATCGTCGCGGAGGAGTCCGTGGTCGTAATACAGCCCTGTGTGGCGTTCAGCGTGCTTGAATAACACGCGATCTGCACGACATCGGCATTAGCCACAAAGCTGTTGAGGACGGCGGCGATCCCCATACCGTCCTTTAAACGCGAAGGCGTCACGGCTTTGTCATACGCGTATTCGGTGAAAGCGATCTGCACGTCCTTACAGGCGGGATAGGCGGCCGTTAAACTCCGATGCCGAGCGATTCTGTCGTCGACGTTCTTTCGGATCCCCGAGACGTGCGCGAACACGTCCGCTTCTTCCCGCGTGCCGTAAAAATGTTCCGCCGTATACTCCATATTATCCGAACAGTTCGCAAACATAAAATCGTTCCAGTCGGAAGCGTTGTTTCCCACGGCGAGGAGACGGACAGAAGAGTCTTTTGCCTTCATCGCCCGCGAAAAATCGTTGTGCCTGTGCACATATTCCCCCGCGGGCACGTGTCCGAGCTGCCAATCCCCGAACATCTCGTTGCCTACGCCCCAATACCGTATCGCGTAAGGCTCCGCATGTCCGTTTTGCGCGCGTATCTTTCCGTATTTCGTAGTCGATCCGCCGTTGCAGTATTCGACGAGATCCGCGGCGTCCTCTACGCTGCCGAGCCCGTCGTTGACCATCATCAACGGCTCCGCGCCGAGATATTTGCAAAACGCCAGAAATTCGTCGGTGCCGAAATCGTTCGGCTCGATTCCGCCGTAAAAACCGAGCGCGGAAAGATTCACCATATCCGAGGCGATCATCTCCGCCTCGCTCGCGAAGCCGCTTTCCAGTCCCATATAATGAAGATTGCGCCGGGAAGGCCGCTTATCCTTGTCCCCGATCCCGTCTTTCCATTCGTAGCCGGATAAAAAATTACCGCCCGGCCAACGATACATGGGACTGGAAAGCTCTTTCAAAAGATCGAGGGTGTCTTTTCTCATACCTAAATAGTTATCCGCGGGCATGAGAGAAAGCGAGTCGAACGCCGCGCGGCCGGAAACGACGGACAACGCGAATTTTCCGTTTTTTTCCTCTTCGCCGTTATAGCGGAAGGAAAAGGTATATTTCTTAAATCCGTTTCCGGCGGGAATTTCCAACTCTTCCCGCGCAGACCATTCCCCGGCGGAAAGCTCTATATTCACTTTCGTATCCGCCGCCGCACTTGCGTAGAGATAACCTGTGTATTCCCCGGACGCGAAGGAGAGTTCTTCCTGAAAAATACCGCTCCCCGCGCCGATCACAGCGGCATGGCCGCCGCTGTACGTATTGGCCGAATCGCTTTCCACAGCGCCCGAAACCTGCCAAGGCGAAAGCCCTTGCCTGTCGGCCTCGTAGTAAAATTTTCTGTCGAGGATCATCTCCGCCCACAAGCCGTTGTAGATACAGCTTTCGATGTGTTCGATAAACTGGCCGTAAATATAGGGCGAGATGGGATCTTTCTTTTCCGTCCCGAGATTTATGCGCACCGTCTTTTCATACGCCTCTTCCGTTTTCGGGACGGAGGACGATGCCGTACCGCCGCCGCAGCCCACGAGAACGGCCATACTGAAAATCAACGCCGCGGTTCCGCAAATAAACTTTTTCGCTTGCATGGTCTTTCCTCCTTACGCGCGCTCTTCCGCCGCGAAAATCCGGCGGATACATTCGGGGGGCAGTTTCGGCGTCCTGTCTATCGTTAAAAGTCCGTTCGTCTCCTGCTGTACGTCCGTCAGCTGCGTATAACAAAAGCCCGCCAGATAATCGATGTTTTTCAATGCGGACACCAGTTTCGTCACCCGCAGACGGTATTCCTCTATGTCTTCCGCCTTCGTTCCGTACCCCCAGCCATCGTCGCAGACCATCGCCACACCGCCGAACTCGGAAATGAGCACCGCCTGGTGAGAGTATGTATAATTATCCGCAAAACTTTTCCCCCAGCGGTTCTGGTTGATCAGTTTCTCTTCCACGACGTAATTCTTATCCCGATATTCCCGCGTCAGCACTTCGGCGTCCTGCTCGTACTCGTGCAAAGTCAGGAGATCTCCGTTGAGCTGATGCCAGCCGTCGTTGATGACGATGAGCCGCGTGGGGTCGGCCGCACGCACTTTTTCCTGGATCCCCTCCACGAATTTTTGACATTCCCGGTCGTTTTTGATTTTCGGAATCCCCCAGGATTCGTTGAAGATCACCCACGCGATCACCGACGGATGCGCTTTGAGCGCCGCTACGATTTCCAGACAATCCGCGCCGAACTCCCGTTTCATACGCTCGCTGTATTCGTAAGCGCTGGGGATTTCCCCCCAAACGTACATGCCGAGTTTATCGCAAAGATAATAGAAAATATGACTTTCGACTTTCTGATGCATGCGCATACCGTTGAAACCGAGCTGTTTCGCGAGCTTTACGTCTTTTTCGAGCGCGTCCTCGTCGGGCGCGGTAAGCATCGTCTTTTCCCAGTAACCCTGCGCGAGAACCATGCGCAGATATACCCGTTCGCCGTTGATATACACGCCTTTTTCGTCCGTCTTTACTTCCCGGAAGGCAAAATAGGTATACACTTCGTCGGCGGGTTCTCCTGCCGTCCGCACCCTCGCCTTATATAAAAACGGACTGTCGAACGACCAGAGCTTGGGCGAATCTATCTGAAAACGGTCTTGAAACTTTCCGTTTTTCGACCGAACGCGCAGGGTGCAAAGACTTTTTTCAGCCTCAAAAATCTCGATTTCCGTCTCCGCGTCCCCGTCCGTTTCCCCTTCGAAGAGGACGTTTCCGTCGTTGGCGGGATAAAAGTTTATTTCCCGGAGCAGCGTTTCGCCGCAGTATTCCAGCCATACCGGTTTCCAGATCCCCGTCGTCTGCACGTACCAGCAATCGTAACTTTCCGACTTGCACCGCTGTTTGCCGCGCAGCTGCGAACGGCTGAAATCGTCGAGCACTTTCACGCGCAGTGTATTCGCACCTTCCTTGACAAGTTTGGTAATGTCGAGCGCGAAAGCCGTATATCCGCCGCGGTGTTCTCCCGCATACACGCCGTTTACATAGATAAAACTCCGGTAATCCACACCCTCGAACCGGAGGAGGATTTTGCCTCTGTGCGGCTTCACGTCGAATTCCCGTTCGTACCAGACACATTCGTGCATGCTCTTGTCGCCGATCCCGCTCGCTTCGCTCTCGTAAGAATACGGTACGACGATCTTTTTATCGAATATCGGTTCGCCTTCCGCCGGAGAAAAAGAAAACTTCCATTCTCCGGTGAGAAACACATAATCTTTGCGCTCGAATGCGGGATTCGGGCACATTTTTCCGTAATTGTTTGCCGTCTGCATATCGTTTATCCTTTAATGCCTCCCAAAGAAATGCCGCGAATGAAATATTTTTGTCCGACCAGAAAAACCGCGAGAACGGGTACGGCGCTCGCCATCGCCCCCGCCATCAATTTGCCGTATTGATGCGCATATCTCTCGATGAACGTAGACATGCCTGCGGTCAGCGTGCGCGTTTCCGGTTGATTCGTCACCATGAGCGGCCAGATATAATCATTCCAGTTGCCCTGGAAGGAGAAAATGGCGAGCGTTACCAACGCGGGCACACACATGGGCAGAATGATATTGAAATAGATCCGGAATTTTCCCGCCCCGTCGATCTTTGCCGCCTCGTCGTACTCTTTGGGGATCCCCGTCATGAACTGCCGGAGCAGAAATACGCCGAACACGCCCGAAAGCCCGGGCAGCACCATCGCGAACATATTGTCGATGAGATTGAGGTTATAGATGATGACATAGTTGGGAATCATATTGATGACTCCGGGAACCATCATCGAGGAAAGACAGATCCAAAACAGCGTCTCCCGGCCTTTGAAACGGAGCCGGGAAAACCCGAACGCCGCCAAAGACGTGATAAGAAGATACAAAATCACATAGACGATCACGATTTTCACGCTGTTGAAAAACCAGCGCATAATGGGCGTATAGGGGTTATTGAAAACGTGTGTATAATTCTCGATCGTCCAGCGCCCGGGCAGAAAGGAGGTGATCGTCTCGAATACGTCGTCTTCGTATTTGAACGAGGTAGAAAGCCCCCAAAGCGTGGGCAGAAAAATAACGATAAGCAGGAATATCAGCGCGGCAAAGACACACACGGAGCTTACGCAGCGTCTCCACCCCCGCCTTTTGAGCCGCGAGATCCGTTCGGAGAGCGTTTGGGAAACCTTCATCTCACATGCCCTCCTTATCCTTAGCCGTCTGCAATTTATACGAACTTACCGTAAACGCCACCATGATCAGCGCCACGAGAAGGGACATCGCGCAGGCGCGGCCGAATTTACTGCCGCCGAAGGCCGTGTTATAAATGCTCATCATCGCTACCGTCGTGGTGGAATCCGGTCCTCCCGCCGTCAAAATATTCGGCTGTCCGAAAACGTTGAAACAAGAGAGCGTCGTCATCGTCAGAACGTATACCAGCGTATTTTTGAGCCCCGGCATGGTGATATGGATAAAGGAAGCCCAAGCTCCCGCGCCGTCCAAAGAAGCCGCTTCCAGGCACTCTTTGGAGACATTGGAAAGCCCCGCGAGATAGAGTACCATATTGCCGCCGATCCCCCACCAGCTCGAAAGAATAAAAATGGAAATCCAGGCGAACGGCTGTTTTGTGATCCAGGGAATGCTCACCTTGAAAAAGTTATTGAGAATCCCCGCGTTGGTATCGAACATGAAATACCAGATGATACACACCGTCGCGACCGAGAGAATAGACGGAAAATAGAAGGCGCTCATAAAGAACTTACCCGTTCTTCGACAACGATTGATGAGCAGGGCGATCAAAAGGGGAAGAATCATCAGAATCGGCATCTGCACCGCGACGAACAAAAGCGTGTGCAGCACCGACTGCCAGAACTCTTTGGCGATTTGTCCCGTGCCGATGGCGCCGAATAAGAGTTTATAATTTTGCATACCTATCCATTCGATCTTGGAAGCACCGTCCCATTGACAAAAACTCAGCACTACGCAGAGCACCAGAGGGACAAGCGCAAAGACGATGAAAAAAATCAGATAGGGAAGGACGAACAGATAGGAAGTCAACGTGTCCGCGACTCTTCCCTTCGCGCCGTTTTTCATAAGAATCACCTTTTAAAATCCGTTGTCTATGATCCAGTTGGAAAAGCTCTTTACCGCACGGTCGAGAGAATCTTTGGCGCCGTATTTGCCCGAAAGAGTATTGGATACCGCTACGCCCATGTAGTTATAGCCTTCGTAAAAATACTTATAGTCCGCTTTCCCGAGATCCGCCTTATACGCGCTTTGCGTAAACGGCTGCAAAGCCGCGATCGATTGATATTCCTCGCTCTCCAAAACCGTTTTGAGCGCGGGCACCTGTCCGGCTTTCGCCCATGTCACGGAGTTTTGCTGCACGTACTTGATGAACGTATAGCACGCCGCTCTGGTGCGCTCGTCTTTGACGGTGTTGCTCATCAGCGTGAACTGGTGAGAACCCGAATAGGAGATCCCCTGTTCGCCCACGGCGCCCGGCATCGCCGCCACGCCTACCTTTCCTCCGTCGCCTTCGATCAGGTTAAAGGAATTGAGCATCCACGGGCCGTCGAAATAGAACACCGACTTACCCGTTTTAAAGAGGACATAGTCCCCCCCTGCGCCCACGTCCTTAGGCGATACGCCATGCTCGTAAATGAGATCGTGCAAATATTGCAGCGCCTCCACGCCCGCCTCGGAATTATAGACGGCCTTATTGTCGTCATTGTAAAGATCGCCGCCGTTTTGCAAGAGCATACTTGCGAAAATATCTTTGGTGATCGAATACATGCTGGGCACGGCGAAGCCGTAGACGCCCGTTTCGGGATTCGTCTTTTCCTTGCATACCGCTAAAAATTCTTCCCAGGTGGAAGGAATCTCGTCCTCGCCGATGAGCTCCTTATTATAATACATCGCCGTAGGGTGTACGTCGAGCGGGAAGCTGTACCGTTTTCCGCCGAGGACGCCCGTCGACCAGGCGGACGAGATATAATCCTCCTCGCTCACGCCGAGGGCTTCCGAAATGTCGTCGATCGGCGCCAGAAGTTTCCGTTCCACCATGCCCGCCACGCGCGAATTGCTCATGGCGACGATGTGCGGCGCGCTCTTTAAATTCGTTTTGGTGGTAGTGATCTTGGTGAAGAGGGTATCCCACGCCATTTTGTCCGCCTCTACTTTGATCTCCCCTTCGTGTTCGGCGTTGAAGTCGTCAATCATCGCGTCCATGGACTCCCCGTCCAGACCGGTGAAACCGTTCCAGAAGCGGAGCGTGATTTTTCCGTTCTCCTCTCCGCTCTCAAGGGAATCGCCTCCGCCGCAGGCTGCGAGCGCATTGACGGATAAAAATAAGGAAAGGACCAGACTCAGACCAGTCAGCAACCGTTTCATAATACCTCCCGATATTCCGCACGCTTTCGCCGCGCGGAAATGCTCTTCTTTCTTTTGTAGTTTCATTATAACGCAGTTGTACGGTCGAAATCAATACCCGCGCATTGAACATTTCTTCGTATTTGGTTTACGTTTTTACGAACCAAACGCGAAAAATTTCTTAAAAGTTTTCCAAATTCGATATTAAATATTTTCGGCCGCCCCGCCTATAAAGTATGTGCCTTATGCGGCGTTCTTTATTAGCGACGGCGCACAAAAATGTTTTTTGGGATAATAAAAAAAGCCGGCCTTTCCGAATTTCCCCGGAAAGGCCGGCTTGATTTACTTTAATTTTCTATTTTCTTTTAAAGGAATCCGCCAGCATGAGAACGCCTTCGATTACGGTGAAGATACCAGCTACGATGAATACCCAGTTGACCGTCGCGCCCTGGTTGAAGAAGAGAAAAAACGCGATGAGTATACACACGATGGGAGACGAATAGGCGAGAATGGTGTCGACGATGCGCGCGCCCTTTACGCCAAGCCGGATCCGCGCGTACAGCTGCAAAATCCCGAAGATCATCAAAAGAGCGGCGATGATATAGAGCACGGCGGAAACGAGCGTCCAGCCGCAGACGATAATCAAAGCGCCGACGACGATTTTCACGACGGCCGGAGCCACCAGTTTATCGACGAGATTCATAATACCGAGTACGATGAGCACCACTCCGAGTATGGTCATGCCGATCCCGATCACACTGCTTCTCATGATGATGAACAGCACTCCGAGGACAATGGTAAGAATCGCTGCGATCACTTTTTCCGATGTTTTCATAAACTTACCTCCGATGGGTTGTTGAATTATTATGATGAAAAAGAAACTCTATTATTAGTATGCGCGCCTTTCCCGCAAAAGACAATTTTTTTCCCGAAAATCATTCCACGCTTTTCAAGGACTCTATCATATTGATACGGCCGACACTCCGGCTGAACGCGAGATTAATGGCGAACGACGTGAGAACGGAAAGAAGCGCGGAATAGACGTAGGAAATGGGTTTTACATAATAGAGAAAACTTATGATCTCCACTTGATTGATGCTCAACACCAGATAGGTGAGCGGATAACCGAGCAGCAGGCCGCAGGCCGTACCCACGAGCGTCAGAAGCATGATTTCGAACAGCAGGCTGCGAGCGATTTCTCCGCGCGTAAATCCTAATACTTTCAAAGTGGCGATGTCTCGCGTCCGTTCATTGATATTGAGCAGAGAAAGATTATATAATACGACGACGGAGAGGAGAATGGCGAAGATCATCAATGTATATTTCATGGCGTTTATCGACGAGACTTTTTCTTCCACATAGTCCCACATGTCCGCCACGCTGGACGCCTGCTGCGTGCCGCTGATCTCGTTGATTTTTTCGAGCAGCGCTTCGTCCACCTTCTCCGCCCGGATCCAAGCCGAGGGCGTACCGTAGAGATCTTTAAACGCGTCCGTTTCTAAAAATACGCCTTTGGTGAGCGCGGAGTCGACAATCTCGCCCGCCGTGAACTCGAAGCTCTGCGAACCGGCATAAAGAGAAAATTTTCCGCCTTTTTTCAGATGCAGAAATTCCGCGACGGATTTGGAGATCACCACATTCCCGCCGCTCGTATCGATGGTGGTCATTTTCATGCCGGGCGAAAAATTATAGACCTTGATGTCCTTGCTCGCCTCCCCCGCCGCCGCAGTCATATAATGGATTTTATACGTCTCGAAGGAGTCTATCGTCCCGTCCCCGACGAGCTTCTGCATACGCTCCTCGAAATCGTCGGAAGTGTACGGCGTCGACACGTCGTAAGTGAACTGTTTATAAAGCTCCGTGCGCAAACTGTTATCTACGGTGTCGCCGATACCGAACGCGCACATCAAAAGCGCCACGCAGCCCGTGATACCGATGACCGTCATCAGCGCCCGCACCGGCTTGATCGCGACGTTGCGCGCCGCCATTTTCAAAGACAACACCGCGCTTTTGCGTTTCCGGGTGCCCGAAGCGTTTTTTCCCACGGCGGACGCCGCGGCGACTTCCCCCACCGCTACCTTCCTTACCTTTCGCGCCTGTCTTTTGCTGAGTTTTCTGCGCTTGCTCAGTCTTAAAAACAGGTTGTCTTTGGGTACGGCGGGGCGCATACACTCGGCGGGCTTCTCCCGTACGACGCCCTTGCATACGAGTACGCTGATGACCGCAGCGAGCGCGGAGACGACCGCCACGGCGAGAATACTGCCCAACAGGTCGAAAGACGGAAAAGCGGGAAATGCCAGATTGTAGACGAGCTGATATTTTACCTTCATGACGGTAGGGACGATAAACGGCCCGATCAACGCACCCGCCAGGCCGCCGAAGAGACAGAGCACGCCGCCGAAACTGGCGTAATGACGGAGAATTTCCCCTTCGCCGAAACCTAAACCTTTCAAAGTGCCTATTTCCGTGCGTTCGTCGAGAATCAGACGGTTGACGGTGGTGAGAATAACGAACACCGACACGAGCAGAAAAATAACGGGAAAAACATAGAGCATTTTTCGGCTCTGGGAAATCTCGCCGTCGAGCAGCACGGGCGCTTCCATACTGCTTCTGTCGTAAATGAAAATCAGATTGTCGTCGCCGAGGAAATGTTCGGTCACGGCCTCTTTCAAAGCGTCGGGCGAGTCCGTTTTGATGAGCGCCTGGTTATATAAGGCCGAGGCTTTGATCCCGAGCGGAAATATCTCTTTGACCATCGCCTCGAATTTTTCTTCGGAGATACAGACGGCTATGGCCGAGGAACTGACCGCAGTCTCGGGAAAGTTCATAAACCCCGTCACCTGCGTCGCAATCTCGAATTTCCGGGAACCGAAAGCGATGCCGAGCGTCGCCGTACCGCCGAGTTCGATACCGTTGAGTTCCGCCGTCCTTTGCGCGATCATGACGCCCGGCTCGCCGCGAAGCGGAATCGGCCGGGAAATGGAGTTGTTCCCGACGTAAAATTTCGCGCTGTCTTTGTCGAACGTGCCTTCGGCGTAGATCCTGTATTCCGTCTCCGCGTCCAACGAGGAAAAATACTCCTTATCTTTCGCGGAAAGGAGCTGTGTCTGCACGCACAGATCGCACAGATCGGAAGAAGCAAAATAGCTGTCCACCGCTTTTTTCAACGTCCGGGTATTGGAGAGGAAACCGCAGAACAGCGTTACGGCGAGCATCGTGATCGCGATCATGGAGACGAATTGCAGACGGTTCTTCTTCATCTCGCGGCGCGCGAGCTTTCTGAGAATTTTTCCCGATTTCATCACCAGTTTATCTCCTCCGGCGATTTGGGAGCCGCGATTCTCTCGTCCCCGACGATCCTTCCGTCGGAGAGCCGCACAACGCGGTCCGCCACCTCGGCGAGCTTGGCGTTATGCGTGACTACGACGATAGTTTTGTCCTTCTTTTTGGCGAGCGACAAAAGCAGAGCCACGATATTTTTTCCCGTGCCGCTGTCGAGTGCGCCGGTAGGCTCGTCGCAGAGAAGAAGTTTCGGATTTTTCACGACGGCGCGGGCAATGGCGACGCGCTGCTGTTCTCCGCCCGAAAGCTGGGCGGGGAAATTATTCATTCTTCCTTCTAAACCGACGAGTCTGAGCGCCTCCGCCGCGTCCATGCCTCCTTCGCCTTCCGAAAGCGCGACGTTTTCGAGCGCGGTTAAATTCTGCATCAGATTATAAAATTGAAAGACGAAA
The DNA here is from genome assembly GCA_048465415.1 of Candidatus Scatosoma sp. Taxonomy (GTDB): domain Bacteria; phylum Bacillota; class Clostridia; order Christensenellales; family Borkfalkiaceae; genus Scatosoma. The sequence goes on along the minus strand of DBFWLO010000006.1, from coordinate 173,611 downwards.
CCGATGTCGTTCTTACGATAGGAAACCAGCTGTTTTTCCGTAAACGCGACGATATCTCTGCCCGCGACTTCCACGCTGCCCTCCGTCGCCGAATCCATTCCCCCCAAAATATTGAGAAGAGTGCTCTTGCCGCTCCCCGAGGGGCCGAGTATGACGACAAATTCGCCCAAGTCCAGACCGAATGACACGTCCCAAAGCGCCGTAACCGGATTCTGCGCGCCGCCGTATATTTTTTTCAGGTTCTTCACTTCGATGTTGCTCATGGCTGTTCCACTTCCTCGTTAAAGTTTTCATCGTTTTCCAATCGCATCGGATCGCGCGGTACACCCTTCCCGCCGCTATATGATTTTCATCTATTAAAAAAGGCCCTTTCTCCGAAAAAAGACCGTACTATCCCTCTCCTGTGAAAAAAAAGCCGAATTTACTATTCCTGTCGAAAAGTTTTTCCGTTTCCTTACGCCGTTCCCTCACGAACGGCCGCGCAGCACGGCGATGCGGATATAACCGCTTTGATACCTGTTTGCCGCGCGCGCACAGGGATAGAGAGCTTCCTTCTTGCAGCAGCCGCAAAATTCATACGTGCCGCATTTATCCCGACCTTCCCGCATGCTTTCGTCCCATTTGAGCTTGTCGAATTTTTCCTGCTCTTCTTTGAAATTCATAATCTCGCCTCCTCGACGAATTTCCGTTTTTTCCCTTTTACCCGTCCAAGCGGTTCCGCCGTTTACGTTTTTTGACGCACTTTTTGTATATATCTATATTATACTAAATTTCGACAAATTTTTCAACACTTTTAGCCGAAAAATTTGTAATAATTTTATATGATTTATACAGTTTCTTCTTTTTCCGGCGATTTTTATACGCTTTTCCGCCGCATGATTTCGGGATTTATGAAAAAAGCCGCGGCTTTTACAAGCCGCGGCAGAATTTTCGTTCGTCGTTGTTTTTATGCTCGTCTTCCCTCAGTTATGCGCCTTTGCAACCGAAAAAGTTGCAAAGCGCTATTAACCAAGCCTATCTCGCGTATATCCAGACCTCGCAGCAAAGTATCGTCCCCGGAGCCTTTCCCGGCCGCCGTCTTTGCATGCGGGAAAGCGAATCGATTTCCCTCGTATTTTCCTTCCCTTGCTCTTCCGCATTTGTAACAATACTATATTATATGCGGCCAAAATACGCTTATGCCACATATTTTTGAAAAATCGAAAAAATTTTCAGAAGATTTCCGTCACGCGCAGATTACTCAGAATCTCCTCGTATTTATCTCTCGTGAAAGAGATCTTTCCCACCGTCGTAACGGTAGCCGTGCCCGCCGCGACGCCCGCGCGCAGAATATCGGAGAGCGGCGCCCCCTGTTCCATCATCATCGCCGCCGCCGCGACCATGCCGTCGCCCGCGCCCACCGTCGAATTGACCGCCACGTTGATACTCTTGCAATAATAATGACGAGTCCCGTCGGTGATCACCGCGCCGTCTTTGCCCAAAGAAAGCAAAACCGTTTTGGCGCCCCGGTCGAGGAGTTCCCGACAACCCGCCAGCATATCCTCTTTATCCGCAATCTCCCGTCCGAGCGTGTTTTGCAGTTCGTCCAGATTGGGTTTTACAAGGTCTACTCCCGCGTCCAGAGCCGCGAACATTCTTGCGCCTTCCGCGTCTACGATTCTGAGCGCATTGGGCGCAACCGCGCGAAAGAGATTTTTATAATACTCCGCGGGTACGCCGCGGGGAAGTCCGCCCGAAATGACGGCGACGTTGCTGCGGGCGGAAAGCATCCGCACCATATTGAGAAGCTCGCCCGTCTTTCCCTCGCCTACCTCTTCGCCAACATCGTTCACTTCGGTGAGCATGGACTTATTGTCGATAAATTTATAGTTCTCGCGCACTCTGCCTTTGTTCCAGACGAACGTGAACGGCACGCCTTCTTTATCGAGCGCGTTCTCGAACATGTACCCGTTTTCGTTATACATAAGCCCCGTGGCATAAGGCTCGCCGCCCAGTCTCGCGACGCCGATGGCAACGTTCAGGGCCTTGCCCGTGAAAGAGAGCGTCTTACTCTTGACGATGTTCGTTTTGCCTATATTGAGCGAATCGAGTTCTATGGTAATGTCCGTGCAGGGACTCAAACAAACGGTTAAAATCATGAAGCTGGGCTCCTTCCTGCCGGCGCGAATTTGGACCTTCGCCGGACCTATTCTATTATACAATAAACGCAGGAAAATTTCAATACCAAAAGGGGAATTTTTTCAAGTTTTTTTGTCGTATTCCGTTATCCCTTGCCGCCATACGGAGAAAAAGCGCGTTTTATAAAAAGGACCGCCTTTTTCGCACTCCGAAAAAGCGATCCTCGAAATTCCCGTCGTTACATGGAAATCATTTGCAGAGTTTCGTACAACTCGTAATTGAACTCTTTTTTCATGGAAACGGCTTCGATGATATCCATATCGATGATCTCGTTTTTGACGATCCCGACCGCGCGGTTGCCCACGCCCTCGTTCAAAAGCCGCACCGCTTTATTGCCGAACTGCGCTGCCAGCATTCTGTCCGCCATAGACGGCGAACCGCCGCGCTGGACGTGACCGATACAGGTCGGACGTACGGAATAAGTCGTCACTTCCTGGAGCTGTTTCGCAAACTGCTCCGCGCTCATGACGCCTTCGGCGACGACGATGATGTTGGAATGTTTCCCGCTCGCGCGCGAACGGTTGATGCGCATGACGATGTCGTCCATATCGAACGCGATCTCGGGCACGACGATGATCTCGGCGCCCGAAGCGATGCCGCTGTAAAGGGCGATGTCGCCGCAGCGTCTGCCCATCACCTCTACCACGGAGATACGCTCGTGAGAAGTCATGGTGTCGCGGAGTTTATTGATGATATCGAGACAGGTATTGACGGCGGTGTCGAACCCGAGCGTATAATCGGTATACTGCAAGTCGTTGTCGATGGTGCCGGGAATACCGATCGTAGGCACGCCGTAGCCGTCGCTGAGATCTCTGGCCGCGCGGAAGGAACCGTCGCCGCCGATGACCACAAGCCCTTCGATGCCGCGCTTTTCCAACGTTCTGACCGCCTTCTGCTGCCCTTCTTTGGTGAGCATTTCCAGACATCTCGCCGTTCTCAGCTTCGTGCCGCCGCGCTGGACGATGTCGGAGACGCTGCGCATTTCCATAGCAACCACGTCGTCCTCCAAAAGGCCCGCATAACCCCTTTCAATCCCGAAAACTTCCATACCGTAATAGATCGCCGTCCGCACGACCGCGCGAATCGCCGCGTTCATACCGGGCGCGTCGCCGCCGCTCGTCAACAAACCGATACGTTTCATTGTATAATCCTCCGTCCGAATATATTTATAAATTTTAAATGATTTGCTTGCTAAACGCTCCGGTATTGCCCCGCGGCCGCGTTTTTTCCGCGTCCTTTCTCCCCTTGTCGAAATTCGCGTTTTTTATCCGCGCAAAGACGCTATTCCGATATATTATAACAAATATTTCGAAAAAAACAAAGTCTTTTGCCCTTCTTTTTCAAAATTTTTTAAACAAGTTTGATACAATCTTCTCTAAGGAAGCTGGAAAGCTCCGCCATGAGCGCGCGCCCGAGGTTGACCTTTTGCGAACAGAGCATTTTTTTCCGCCCCTTCACAAAACATACGGATGTGTCCCCCGCATAGAAACACAGCGTTTCCATGAGTTCTTCGACGTCGGCGTCCTCCATATCGGTGATATTCAGCCATAACTTTTTCTCGCGCTGCGGCTGTTCCTCCGCCTGTGACTGCACCGCGCTTTCTCCGCCCGCAGTTCCGGCCGCGCTGTTCCCTTGTTCGTCAGGCTTGAACTCGGTCATTCTGTCGACGATGATCGTAGGCGCTTTTTCTTCGTTGATATCGATTTTGCCGCTCAAAGAGACTACGGCGTCCACAGCGAGAAAGCTGCGCACACGATCGTAGACGTTGGGGAAACACACGCATTCCACCATACCGTACAGATCCTCGATCGTGACGAACGCCATGAACGAACCGGAACGCGTCTGCAATTTTTTGGTTGCGGCAATCATGCCGCCCATCGTTACCTGCTGACCGTCGGAAAGCTCCGTATATGTCTTTGCGCCCGTTTCCTCGTCCTCCACGTAATCGGTGAGCATCGAACAGTTGAAGGTGGTATTTTTGAAATACCCGACGTATTTTTCAAACGGGTGACCGCTGACGTAGACGCCGAGCACCGCTTTTTCCTTTGAGAGGCGTTCCGTCTGCTCGTATTCGGGAATATCGGGATAGACGATCTCGATCTTTTGTTCTTCGATGATTTCTCCGAACAGGGAAATCTGCGCCCCGGCTTTTTGTTTGTCCATGGCGTTGACGCGATTGACAACCTCTTCGTAGACCGCCGCCACCTGCGAACGCGCGTGACCGAAACAGTCGAACGCGCCCGCGTAGATAAGGCTTTCGATGATGCGCTTATTGACGTGCTTGGCGCAGCGAATGACGAAATCGGCGAAATCCTTGAATTCGCCGTTCGCGTTCCGCTCCTCGATGACCGCTTCGATCGGCGCCTGTCCCACTCCCCGCAGCGCGCCGAGACCGAAACGAAGCCCGTTGCCCTGCACGGAGAAAATCGCCTTCGATTTATTGATATCGGGAGGCAGAACCGCGATGTTCTTCTCCTTCATGTAGGCGATATATTTGGAGATTTCTTCGATCTTATCGATGCGGTCGTTGAGAATACCCGCGAGAAATTCTTTGGGATAGAAATATTTGAGATAGGCGGTGCGGTAAGCTACGACCGCATACGCCGCGGCGTGCGACTTATTGAACGCGTAGGAGGCGAAGCTCTCCATATCCGCGAAGATCTTCGCCGCCACGTCGGGCGGGATCCCCTGCGCGACGCAGCCTGTGATGTTGCCGCCTTTGTCGATGTCCCCGTAAATGAATTTATCCTTCTGCGCCATCAGTTCGTCCTTGTGCTTTTTCGCCATGGCGCGGCGCACGAGATCGGCTTGTCCCAGCGAATAGCCGGCGAGCTTCTGGAAAATCTGCATGACCTGTTCCTGGTAGATGATGACGCCGTAAGAATTTTTGAGTATGGGTTCCAAAAGGGGAGTGTCGTAGACGATCTTGTCGGGGTTGTGCTTATTGCGGATATAAGCGGGAATAAAGTCCATAGGTCCCGGACGATAGAGAGAGATACCGGCGATGAGATCTTCGAGACAGTTGGGCTGCAAGTCTTTCATGAACTTTTTCATGCCGCCTTGTTCGAGCTGGAACACTGCGTCCGTATCGCCGGACGAGATGAGCTCGTAAGCCTGAGGCACGTCGTTGCCGATCTCGTCGAAATCGACGTCGATGCCCAATCCCTCTTTGATATAAGTCACCGTGTTTTTGATGTCGGTGAGCGTCGTCAGCGCCAGAAAGTCCATTTTCAGCATGCCGACCGCTTCCACTTCCTTCATGTCGAACTGAGTGACGATATCGTCGCCGTTCCTGGCGAGCGGCACGTTATCGGAAAGCACCTTGTTGCAGATGACGACGCCCGCGGCATGCTCGGACGTATTCTTCGGCATACCTTCCAGTTTGAGCCCCATATCGATGACGCGCCGAAGTTCGGGGTTGGTCTCGTATACTTCGATAAATTCGGGATTCTTTTTCTTTTTCTGTTCCGCGAGGTCTTTTTCCGTCTCGATTCGTTTGTCTTCGGGCAGAGACGGATCGGCGAGCTTCTTTTCTATCTTTTCGATGTTCAGCCCCAAAAGCTCCCGGATCGTCGATTTTCCGTCCATCAGCTTCGCGACTTTATCCGTTTCGGAATAGGGCACCCCCATCACCCGCCCTACGTCTTTGATGACGGCTCGCGAAGCGAGGGTACCGAAGGTGACGATCTGCGCCACGTTTTCGGGGTGATATTTCTCCCGCACGTACTCGATCGTTTCATAGCGCCGCCGCGTGCAGAAGTCGACGTCGAAGTCGGGCATGGAAACGCGGTCAGGGTTTAAAAACCGCTCGAAAATCAGATCGTAGCGCAAGGGATCTACGTCGGTGATGCCGATAGAATAGGCGACGATACTGCCCACGCCCGAACCCCGGCCGGGGCCGACGGGTATATCGTGCAGCCGCGACCAGTTGATATAGTCCCAGACGATGAGGAAGTAATCCGCAAAGCCCATTTTGATAATGATGCCCAGCTCGTATTCCACGCGCTCTTTGATCGTATCGGTGACGTCCTTATACCGTTTGGGGATTCCTTCCCAGGTGAGACGCGTCAGATATTCCGGCGACGTGGAACCGTCGTCCGGCTTATAAAGCGGAATCAGCGAGGTGTCGCGAATAGGAGTGCCGTTAGGTTTGAGATCGAAGACCGGCTCCTCTATCTTATCCGCGATGACGCGGGTGTTTGCGATCGCTTCGGGGATATAGTCGAACAGCTCCGCCATCTCGTCGCCCGTTTTCATATAGAATTCGCGCGTCTCGAACTTCATGCGCTTGGGATCCGCGAGCGTCTTTTTCGTTTGGATACAAAGGAGGATATCCTGCGCTTCCCAGTCCTCTTTATGGATATAGTGCACGTCGTTAGTGGCGACGAGCTGAATGTCGAGTTCCCTCGCGATCTGGATCAGCTGAGGGATCACCTGCTTTTCCTCGGCGATGCCGTGATCCTGGATCTCGATGTAGAAATCCTCGCCGAAGACGTCCTTCATTTCCTTCGCCCAGGCTTTCGCGCCCTCGTAATCGCCGTTTAAAAGCAGCTGCGGCATTCTTCCCGCCAAACAGGCGGAAAGACAGATCACCCCTTCGTGATGCTCTTTGAGGAGTTTATAATCGATTCTCGGCTTGCCGTAAAAACCGTCAATATAGGAAAGGGAATCGAGTTTGACGATATTTTTATATCCCGTCTTGTTTTTGGCGAGCACGATGATGTGTTCGGTCTTGGTTCCGAAACGTTTATCGAGATAGTCGTCGGTGGCGTAAAGTTCGCAGCCGATGATATATTTGAGGCCTTTTTTGACGCACTCCTCCGCGAAATAGAGGGAAGCATACATATTGCCGTGATCGGTCACGGCGCAGCAGTCGATGTTGTTCTTGACAAGATGATCGACGAGGTCGTCCACTTTCGCGGCTCCGTCGAGCAGGCTGTATTCGGTGTGTAAATGCAAATGTACAAAATCCGTCATAATCTTTTTCTTCTCACTTTCTTCTTTAACCGTAATAGTTTTATTCGTCCGTCCCGTTCTCCCGCACGCCGCGGGAGAGTTCCGCAAGTCTGCGCATGCGGTGATTGAGACAGCTCTTGCTCACGCCGAGCGTTTCCGCCAGCTCCTTCAAGGACAGCGACGGATTGTCAAGTCTTGCCTCCGCCGCTTCTTTGAGGCCGGGATCCAGAGTATCCAGCCCGACTCGTTCCGCGAGAAGCCTGAGCGCCAGCACCTGCTTCACAGCGGCGGTGGCCGTCTTGTCGGCGTTACCGGAAAAACAGTTTGCCGCACGATTGGACTGGTTCGCTTCGTCCCGCCGTTCCACGAGCTCGGAAAATTTTTTCAAGGCGTTCCCCGTGCCGAGCACTGCGAGAAAATCGGAGATCGTTTCCTTGCTCTTGATGTAGACGACGAAAGTGCCGCTTCGCTCCACCACCTTCGCGAGCAGCTCCATATCGCCGAGCAGCCGGCAGAAATCCTCCGCGGTACGTTTTTCGGGAAAGACAAATTCGAGATGATAGCCCGTTTTACCGCCGTCCCGCGCAGGCAGAATGCAGCTTCCGCCGCCTAAAAAAGCCCCTTTGACGTAGGCGAGCGCACTTTCGTCGTCGGCAACGAGTCTGCGGGAGATCCCGAAGGAAAACGAGTCTTCTCTTTTTAATAAACCGAGATCCCTTAAAACCGTCCGCGAATTTCCCGTCGGACATTCGAGGCGCAGCTTGTCCCTTCCGCTCATTTTATCCATCGACGCGCCGGCCACGGAAAGCTCCTCCCGGAAGGCGTCCTCAAACATCGCCGTAAAAAATTCGGCGACGTTCTCCGTTTCCGTCACGATCGAAAACCCCGGCGTTCCGTCTTTTAAGGCAAGCTGTCCACTCGTGCGCACAAAAGCCGACAGAGCCGCCCGTTCCGCCGCCCTGCCTTTGATGCCGCGCGCTATGATTTCCCTTTTTACGTCCGAAGTAAAATTCATTTTTGTCCTTTCTTCCGCCGCTCTGCGCCCTTCCCGCGTTTCTTCTCAGAGATGTTTTTTGAACTCCGCAAATCGAAAACGGGGCAGTCGTCCGTCGATGTTGTCTATCCGTTCGGCCGGTACGCGCACCCTTGCGAGCTGTTCCTCGACGAGCCTCGTATCCCCGACTCTGTCCACGGAATGCGCGTCGGAATCGACGACGAACCGCGCGCCCGTTTCCACGACCGCGCCGAGTTCCTCGTCGGTCAGATGCGTCTTTTTTGAATTGAGCTCGATATACGTCCCGTAATCGGCGGCGCACTTCGCCACCTCTTTCGCGTCCGCGGGGCAAACGTAAGTGAGGTGAGAAATGATATCCACGGGATTATTTTTGATGAGATTGATATACGCCCGCGTATTGCGCGCGACGAGGGCGGCGGGTGGCTTGCGGCCGAACTTTTCCACCGTCAGATTGCCGCCGAAATAATGCCACCAGTCGGAGAGTGTCTCGTAAGCGATAAAAACGTGCTTGCCGCAGATGAAAAGGTCGAAATTTTCGTAGTCGCCTTTCGTCATATCGGAGAGCCCGCTCTCGCCTCGGATATTCGCCTCTATTCCGACGAGCACGTCGATCCCGAGCTTTTTCGACGCGGCGCGGCAGTCCGCGATCAAAGAAGGCACCTGCCGGCGCCGGAGTCCGAAAGCGAGATGGGAAAATCCGTGGTCGGTGATACCGATCTGTTTCAGCCCCAGCGCTTTGGCGCGGGCGGCGTTCTCCTCCACCGTGCCTTTCCCGTGGGAATAGGGAGTATGCGTATGATAATCCGCCGTTAAATTCATATTTTCTCCTCGTTTTTCCTATGTATCTCCCTTCTTCCTCCGAGCCGGGCTTAGTCTATGTACCTGATCTCTTCTTCCAGCTCGATCGCATATTTTGCGAATACGGCGTTCTTGATGAGATTGACGAGCGCCCGGACGTCGGACGAAGTCGCGCCCCCCTCGTTGATGATGAAATTTCCGTGTTCTTCGGAAATGACCGCGCCGCCGACTTTGAGTCCTTTCAAACCGACGTCCTCGATGAGTTTTCCGGCTGGCACGGAAGGCGGATTTTTGAAAACGCAGCCCATGCTTTTGCCCTTCGGCAGACGCTTTCTCGCCGCGAGATATTTCGTTCGGATTTCGGCGATCTCCTCCGCGCCCGCGTCGCCCAACGCAAAAGACGCGCCTAAAATCACGCAGCCGCCTTTCATAAAGACGCTCTGTTTGTAAGCGTAACCGCATTCCTCTTTGGGCAGAACGCGGATCCGTCCTTCTTTATAGACGAGTACGCTTTCGACGATGTCCGCGACGTATTTCCCGGCCGCGCCCGCGTTCATATACACGGCGCCGCCGATCGTGCAGGGAATCCCCGCCAAAAACTCCGCGCCCGTTTTGCCGTGGCGTTCGCAGGCGTCGAGAAAGGCTTTCGCCTTCACGCCCGCCATCGCGAATACCGTCTGGCCGATTCCGACCGATTTCAACTTGTTCATGAAAATAACCGCGCCCTCGTACATACCGTCGGACGGCAAAACGTTGGTCATGTTGCCGAGGACGATAAACTCGATCTCTTCGCGCCTGAAAATATCGACGAGCAGCAAAAGTTCCGCAAGATTAGCGGGATAGAAAGCGGCCCGGGCGCCGCCGCCGCAGCCGATGGAACAATGCGGCGCGAAACGGTAGGGAGCTTCGTGTTCGATACCCGAACAATCTTTGGTGAGCAAACGCGTCCAATCGCTCAAAATTTTTCTCTCCTTTATTTTAGCATATTTTTTCGTTTTTTGAAAGTGTTTCAAATCGCTTTCAGAAAATTTTTCAAAACTTCCGCGCTTCCTCCCGCCAGAACGCTCTTTGCGGCTTGGTTCACCTCGTTTAATCCGGAGGCGGAGGTAAAGACGCTGAGCGTATAGCGCACTTTCGTTTTTTCCAATTCGTCGGCGTGCGGACTGTCGACGGTATAGATGTCGTACAGCGGGCTGAGCATGCCTATCTCCGTGAGTTTTTCCTGATTTTTTTGGCTCAGCAGACTTTCCACGTACGCGTCGCAAACCGCCCTGCTCTCCTTATCTTCGGCGAGGACGGCGATATACTGATAGAGATCGGAAAACTCGGCGACAGGTCTGCTGTATACGTTGACTTGCCGCGAAGCGAACCGACACACGTCGCGCTGCGTGCCCAGCAGATATTTATACTTACCGTTCAAAAAATGTATGTAGGCGGAGGTGGATTCCTCGCTGTGCACGCTGCCGGTAAGCGGCAGAAGCGCGGCAGCCGCGAGCGGAAGATTGTTTCCGCCCAAAGAGACGACGGTATTTTCCGCGCTCACGTCCGAAAACCCGTCTTCGAGACAAAAGAGCGCGTAACCGCCCCGGCACCAGGGCAACGCCCGACATTCCCCGCCTACCGTTCCGCCGGGAAACGCCCGGCCGTTGATTTTCAGGCACTCCTCGGCGGCGTCGGCAAAGCCCACGCCGAAGGAGAGCATATCGGGAAAATTCCCCTCCTTAAACGCCGCCGCCGCGCCTTCCGCCGTGTAGGAGGAAACCATAATATATACGCCTGGGTGCGCCTTTTCGTAAGCGGCTGAGACACGATTCAAAAATGCGGTGCGGGATCCCTTCCCGCCCTCGAACGTATCGATATTCCACAGCCGCACGATCCCCGTGCGGGGAGAAGCGGCCGACGTTTTCCTGCGGAGCGCAGGCACGGCGTAGAGGACGGACAGCGCGCACAGCGCGCCGGCGAGCAGAAAGCATACCGCCGATTCAACGATGCGAATTTTTTTCATGCTTTATTATATGCCCGCCGCGTTTGTCTCATACCCCCGTTTTTATGGTGTTCTCTTCCGAAAGATCGTCGCGGCACACAAAAAAGAGAGCAATACGGAAATCTCTTTCCGATCGCTCCCCCTTACTGTATATAAAGGCGGAAAAACGCACACGGTGCTTTCCCCCGCCGATAGATACAGTATCTGCCGCTTGCGGGGAGAGTATACCCGTTTTTTTCAATTCTCTCAATTTTCCTCCGCTGTTTTATTTATCCGTTTCCTTGTCCCCGCTTTCCTTCTTTTCCAGCTTTTTGCCGCGAATATCCAATCCCATCAGCCGCTCGTCTTCGAGCAATATCCCCCGTTGCAATTTTTCATAGCCGTACTTTTCCCGGATCTTCGCCACCGCCGCCTCCGCGCGCTCGCTCTTGCCGTAATTTTCGCCGGCGTTTCCGGCGAGCTCGTCGAGCCGCAGCTGTTCGACGTGATAATCGAACCCCGAAACGCTGACGCCCAGCATGTGCACCGCCGTGCCTACGGGACAGTGCCGGCAAAAGAGCTCGTACGCGGCTTTTGCCACGTCTCCGCAAAGCGCCGTGGGCGGTATCTTTTTCTGAAAGGTCGTATCCGACATGCGCTCGTTTCTCACGACGACGTGGACGGTGTCCGCCTTCCCCACGTCCGCGTCCCTCAGCCGCGCCGTCACGCTCTCGGCGAGCACGAAAAACAGACGCTTGATCTCTTCCCGATCGCTGACGTCGGCGGGCAGCGTCATCGAATTGCCTATCGATTTGAGATCCTCTTTCCCCCGCCCGCATTTCACCGGCTCGTCGTCCTCTCCGCGCGCGAACCGGGAAAGCTGCCGGCCCCGCTTCCCGAACCAAGAAATCAGTCGCTCCGGATCCGCCGCCGCCAGTTCCCCGATCGTACGGATCCCCCGCGCCGCCAGCGCGTTTTCCGTCGCCGTACCCACGAACAGAAGTCTCGATACGGGCAGAGGAAAAACGACGGCTCGATAATTCTCCCGCGAGATCACCGTCACCGCGTCCGGCTTTTTCAGATCGGACGCGAGTTTCGCGAATACTTTATTGAAACTCACCCCGATCGAAACGGTCAACCCCAGCTCTTCTTTGACCGCGCGGCGTATCTGTCCGGCGATCTCCTCGCCGCTTCCGAAGAGCGCCACGCTCTCCGTCATATCGAGCGCGCATTCGTCGATGCTGCATTCCTCGATACAATCGGTGAAGCGCTCGTAGATCGCCCGCACCTTGCGCGAAAAGCGCTTGTATTCCCCGAAATGCGTCTCCGAAGTCAACAGGTGCGGACATTTGCGAAACGCTTCCGCGACCGTCTCCGCCGTGCGGATCCCATACTTTTTCGCCTCTTCGTTCTTGGCGAACACCACGCCCCGCCGCTCCTTCGGATCCCCGCAGACGATGAGCGGTTTTCCCTTAAATTCCGGGTGCAGAACGGTCTCCACCGACGCGAAAAAATTATTCAGATCGGAATAGAGAATCACCCGTTCCCGCACGCCTTTTCTCTCCTTTAAAAACAAACGTTTGTTTTTCTTTTATTATACTCTTCCGGGTTTTATTTGTCAACCCTTTTGGTTTTTTTCGCCGCGCGCCGACCGCTCCCATTAACTTCCAAAAAAGGGACCGGACAAACGTCCGATCCCCTAAGATCATGATAGAAAACGAATTATTCCCGCGGCTCGTCCGGCATCAACCAAGCCTTGTGGTCGGTGTGCAAGAGTTCGTGCGCCCGGTGAGACATCGGCTTTTGCAGATAATTTTCATAGCACTTGACGACGGAAGGATTTTCGTGGGAGAATCTCAGCGCGCTTTCCTTATCCAGTTTGCGCAGGTTGTCCCCGCGTTCGGCCGCGAGTTCGAGTCCCTCGTGAATGGGCTGACCGCCGCCTCCCGCGCAGCCGCCGGGACACGCCATAATCTCGACGAAATCGTATTTCACATCGCCGCGGTCGATAGCCTCCATGAGCCTTCTCGTATTGCCGAGTCCGTGCGCCACGGCGACGGATATCTCCGTGCCCGCGACGTCGAATTTCGCTTCTTTCCAGCCCTCCATGCCGCGCACGGCATAGAAAGCGTCGGGATCGGGATTTTTGCCCGTGACGAGATAATAGGCGGAGCGGAGCGCCGCTTCCATCACGCCGCCGGTGGTGCCGAAGATGACCGCCGCGCCCGTGCCCACGCCGAGCGGGGAATCGAATTCTTCTTCTTTGAGATCCTGCGGAATGATGTGTTCGGAACGGATCAGCCGATCCACTTCGCGGGTGGTGAGCACCACGTCCACGTCCTGCCCCGCGCCCGCGTCGTTCATGTTTTCGAGCGCGCACTCGTGCTTTTTGGCGAGACAGGGCATCACCGAAACGCAGAAAATCTTATTCGGATCGACGCCGAGAAGATCGGCGTAGTAGCTCTTGGCGATCGCTCCGAACATCTGCTGGGGCGATTTTGCCGTCGAGAGTCTCGAAACATACTTCGGGTACTGCGATTTCATAAACCGCACCCAGCCCGGACAGCAGGAAGTGAACATGGGAAGTCCCGATTCTTTGATCTCGGGCAGGCGTTTCAAAAATTCGCTTCCTTCCTCCATAATCGTGAGATCGGCGGAGAAATCGGTGTCGAAAATGTAATCGACGCCCATGCGGCGGAGAGCAGAAACCAGACGCTTGATCGTCGCGAACTCGCGCGGCAGGCCAAAACTTTCTCCCCAGGCGGCGCGAACCGCGGGCGCGATCTGCACCACCGTAATCTTTTCGGGATCCGCGAGCGCGTCGAGCACCTTGTCCGTGTCGTCCCGTTCGCGCAGCGCTCCCGTGGGACAATGGGTAATGCACTGCCCGCAGAGCGCGCAGTCCGTCTCTTTGATCCTCCGTCCGCGCGAAACGTCCACCGTCGTGCGGGAACCCGTATTGGTGACGTCCCAGACGTGCATATCCTGTATCTTATCGCATACCTGGACGCACCGCATGCACTTGATGCACTTATTCGCGTCGCGCACGAGCGGGAAGTTCTTCGGCCAGGCAGTCTTGACGAATTTCTTCTCGAACCGCTGATCGATGATGTCGAGATCGTTGGCGAGATTCTGTAAAGAACAGTTGCGGCTTCTCACGCAGGTGGCGCAGTGCGCGTCGTGCTGGGAGAGAATGAGTTCGACGTTGATTTTGCGCGTGTTGCGCACTTTGGGACTGTTGGTGTAGATCTCCATGCCCTCTTTGACTTCGTTGTTGCAGGCGGTGACGAGCTTTTCCTTGCCCTTGATCTCCACCACGCAGACGCGGCACGCCCCGATCTCGTTGACGTCCTTTAAAAAGCAGAGCGTGGGAATGGAAACGCCCGCATGCGCCGCGGCGTTGAGAATAGTCGTCCCTTCTTCGACGGCGACGGGAATATCGTTGATTTTCAGTGTTACCATTTTTCGACTCTGCCTCCTTTAAAGATACCGTAACCGAAATGATCGCAGCGCAGACAGCGGCGGGATTCCTGCAAGGCTTCCTCTTCGCTCATGCCGCACTCCATCAGTTTGAAGTCGCCCCGCCGTTCGGACGCGTTGCGTTCGGTCATATTCACCCGTCCGCAGGCGCAGCGATCGTCGAGACGAATAGGCGGAATCTCCACGTCCACTTTAAGCTCGTGACGGAACCCGAGATACTCGTCGATGTTCGCCGCCGCGACCTTTCCCGCCGCGATGGCGCGGATAACGGTCGCGGGCCCGGTCACGCAGTCCCCGCCCGCGAATACGCCGGGAATGTCTTTGATACCGCTCCAATTCAGCGCGTCGATGACGCCGCGTTTGACGGGTATGCCGTGCTTTTCAAAGCTACGGGACTCGATGCCCTGGCCGATCGCCACCAACACCATATCGCAGGGGAGTCGCTCTTCGGCTTTTTGGGAATTGCAGGGTTTCGGCCTGCCCCGGTCGTAGGCGCCGATGATCTGGGGTTTCACCCAGAGCGCGGCGACGCTGCCGTTTTCGTCCTGCTCTATCCGTAAGGGGGATTGCAGTTCCAGCACTTCGCAGCCTTCCTGAATCGCGCCTTCCACTTCCTCGCGCATGGCGGTCATATCCACCTGTCGGCGGCGATAGACGATGCGCACCCGCTTCGCGCCCAAACGCACCGAGGAACGCGCCACGTCCATGGCGACGTTGCCGCCGCCGATGACGATGATGTCCTTGTCCTTGAAATCGGGCATCTCGTCGTCTCCGATCCCGCGCAGCATTTCCACCGCCGAAAGGACTCCCTTCGCGTCCTCGCCCTCGATGCCGATCTTCTTATCCGTCTGCGCGCCGATCGCTATGTATACCGCGTCATACTCTTTCTTTAAATCGAGAATACTCGGATTTTCCCCGACGGGCGTCTCCGTTTTCACCTCGATGCCCACGGACATGAGTTCCGCGATTTCTTTATCGAGAATCTCTCTCGGCAGACGGTAGCTGGGGATCCCGTAGCGGAGCATGCCGCCGAGTTTCTTTTTCGCCTCGAATAAGGTGACGGAATGTCCCATCAGCGCCAGATAGTACGCGGCGGAAATCCCGCCGGGGCCGCCGCCGATGACGGCGACTTTCTTCCCCGTCGCGGGCAGAGCCTGGGGCACGGGAACGTCGCCCGCGTGTTCGACGGCGAAACGCTTTAAACCGCGGATATTGATGGACGCGTCCATCATACTACGCCGGCAGCGCACTTCGCAGGGGTGTTCGCAAATGAGTCCGCAGACTGCGGGCAGAGGGTTGTCCTTGCGGATCAGTCGCACGGCGTCCGCGTTGCGGCCCGCTTCCACCAAAGAGATGTAGCCGGGAATATCCACGCCCGCGGGACACTGCGCGACGCAGGGCACGGGCTGATTGAGCGCGCATTTGCAGCGACCGTGTTCGATGTGCTCCACGAAATCGTCGCGGAAGCCTTCGATGCCTTTGAGCACCATTTTCGCCGCTTCGTAACCGATGGCGCAGTCCGCGGAATAGTAAATACTTTCCGCCGTCTTCTGAATGAGGTCGATGGTACCCAAAGAAGCGTTGCCGTCGAGGACGTCGTCGAGAAGTTTTTCCAACGTTCCCAGGCCGATGCGGCAGGGAACGCATTTTCCGCAGGATTGGGCGTGGCACATTTTCAAAAACGACGCCGCCATATCCACGGGGCAGAGGCCCGAAGGACTGGCGCTGATGCGGCGTTCCACATCTTTATACAGCTCCTCCACGGTGGCCTGCGCCTTGTTCTGCGTGATGATACTGAGTCTGCTCATAGTTCCTCCCTTTGTAGAACGGCCGAAATTCTTCTTTTGTTTCCCGCCGTCTTGATTTTACCGATAGTTAATATTTTATCATAAGAACCGCTGTTAAGTCAAATAAAAAACGAACGGATTCCGCTATGTTTTTTTATCGGAAATAACTATATTTCCCCTGTTGCGGAAAATCTCCCGGTTCCCAACGTTCGGGAACAGGGAGATACCGCCGTTTACTCTTTGACGACGCTTCTTTTCGCGATGAGATAGGTGGCGGAGAAATAGAGCACATAGACCGCGCCGACGACGAGCGCGATTCCGCCTGTGACCGCGGCGATCTCCGACGCGGCGACGGCATAACCGCCCAATTTCATCATTCGCGCGCAGATGAAGCCCGTGGGGACGCTCAGCAGCATCGGCAGAGCGAACGGCAGAAAGAAGAACGCCGCGATCTGACGGAACAAAGTCCGGCTCTGTTCGTCCCGGTCCGCCCCCAGCCGGTATAATACTTCGTAACGCTTTTTATCGTCCGAAATCCCGGAAAGGGTTTTCAGGGAAAGGATCGCCATCGCAAGAAACACGAAGATTACGGCGATATAGAGCGCGGAAACGATAAATACGGCGGAAGTGGCGTTCTGATTGATTCTCGCATACTCGCGTATGTGATAGTCGCAGCGTTCGTAGGTATACTCCCCGTTCAGACTCGTTTGCAGATAGGAAAGCGCCTTTCGAAGTCCCAGAGCGTCGAACTCCTCCCCGCCGAGCGTATACGCCGCGCCGTCCGACTCCTTTTTCAAGCCCGCGGCCGCGGCGTCGGGGATCACGGCCCGGAAATAATAATACCCCAGCGAAGGATAGTCCGTTTCCATGCCTTTATAGAAATAGGGCCCGCCCGGAAACTCCAATACCGCGGCGGAAAAATCGCAGTTGTGCATCTGCGTATACCCGCCCGCGACGATCTTGAACCCGCCCTTTAAATCGATGGGCGCGAACCCGAGCGCGCCGTAGATCCGGTTGAAGTCGCTCTCGGTGAGGAAGGAATCGTACAGCTCCTCATAACCTTCCCCCGACCAGCGCGTGAAGGCGTGCAGATAGCTCTTTCCCGAAGTATACGTGACATAGCGGATCTTATCCTTGACAGACGTATACCTTCCGATAATCTCTTCGGCGGAAGCGATATCTATCGCATGTTCTTCCCCGGCTTCCAGTTCCACATTGATGTCGAAGGGATAATTTTCTTTGAGGATCGCCTCCTCGCTCACTTTCTGGACGAAAGAGACGTTGGAGCCGATGACCGCGAAGGCGATGAGAAACGCCAATGCGCCCGCCATCAATGAATTGGCGCCAAGTTTTCCCGAAAGCTGTCTCAGCGTAAAGGAATTGGTTCCCCGGCTTTTAAAGCGCTCGCTTTTCAGCAACAGATTGACGACGCTTTTTGACGCGCCCACGTGAAAGAGAATAATCGCCGCCGCGAGCGCCGCCAAGGCTCCGAACATGCCGAATCCCGAACCGCCCGCCGCCGTCATTGTCTTTTCCATTTCCGAGGCAAAAAAAACGCAGCTGCCGACGATCGCGGCGAAAGAAATCAACGTCACCGCCAGCCATACGCCCGGGTATCGGACTCCCTTTTCCACTTTTTTGTCCCCGTGAATGAGATTGTAGACGCTCACCCGTTTGAGATAGAGCGCGGAGGTGAGAGAGGAAAGAACAAAGACGGAGCACACCAGCCCGACGGTCAGAAGCAGGCCCTGTAAGGAATAGGAGGAAAACGCGAACTTCATCTGCATAAGATTCGCGACGACGGCCATTACCCCCTGGTAAAAAAGGAGCCCGAGCAAAAGTCCCGCGCCGAGCGAGACGGCGCACAGGATCAGCGTTTCTAAAACGAAGATGGAGAGAATGTTCCCCCTCGTCATGCCGAGCGTGAGATAAGTGCCGAACTCTCTTTTGCGCAGGCGGAGCATAAAAGAAGTCGCATAGCCGAGCACGAAAGCGACGATGAGCGCGATCAATACGGACAGAAAAATGAGTCCGGCTTTCAGTTCCCCGATGGAAGAAGCGCGTTCCAAAAGCTCTTTGCTGAATATGGCGTTGTTGACGGCAAACATCAGAGCGACGGTCAGGGAAACGGTGAGGAAATAGATGAGGTAATTTCCGAGCTGCCGCCCGACGTTGCGGAAAGCGAGTTTAGCGAACATCGGCGTCACCTCCGAGCGCCGCCGTCACGGCGAGAATCTCCGCGTACATGGCCTGCCTGTCGCGGTCGCCCCGGAGCACCTCGCTCCAAATTTTCCCGTCTTTGAGGAACAGCACCCGTCCCGCGTAGCTGCCCACGACCGCGTCGTGCGTCACCGTGAGGATCGTGGAACCGAGGGATTCGTTCATGAGTTCGAACGTTTTCATGAGGATTTTGGAATTTTTGGAATCGAGCGCGCCCGTCGGTTCGTCAGCCAGTACCAGCGCCGGAGAAGTGATGATCGCCCGCGCGCAGGCGGCGCGCTGACGCTGGCCGCCCGACAGCTCGTACGGAAATTTATTCAGCTGATCGGCGACTCCGAGCGCCTCGGCGACGCGTTTCAATTCCTTTTTCGTCTCGTCCGCGGGCGTCCTTCTCAGATTGAGGGGCAGAACGATGTTTTCTTCCACCGTGAGCGTGTCGAGCAGATTATAATCCTGAAAGACGAATCCTAATTTATCCCGGCGGAAGGCGGACAGGTCGTCCTCTTTCATACCGCAGACGTTCTGTCCTTCCACATAAATCTCTCCCGAACTCACCCGGTCGATCGTAGAGACGACGTTTAAAAGAGTGCTCTTTCCCGAACCCGAGGCGCCCATGACCGCGACGAACTCCCCTTTGCCGATCGTGAGCGAAATGCCGTCGAGGGCTTTGGTGACAACGCTGCCGCCCCCGTAATATTTGGTGACGTTTTTTACTTCGAGAATGTTTCTCATACTTTTGTCCGCAGACGGCTGAAACCGAACGCGGAATACCTCCTTTTGATATTTCCTTAAAAAGAATACCATAAGACAGAGGTTTTTTATCTAACGACTTCTTTTTCTTTTCTTACGTTTTTGTAAGGCTTTCTTTCCAGCCTTCAAAGACAAGCACGAATTTCGTCCCTTCGCCGCCGCGGGAAGAGATATTTAGTCCGATTTCTAAGCGCCGGCAGAGCTCGCTCACGATATATAATCCCATGCCCGTACCGCTCCCCGCGCGTCCGTTCCCGCCCGTGAAGCCCCGCTGCGTCACGCGCGGCAGTTCGTGAGCCGGAATCCCCGGCCCGTCGTCTTCGACTATGATTTCTC
Source organism: Candidatus Scatosoma sp. (assembly GCA_048465415.1). GTDB lineage: Bacteria > Bacillota > Clostridia > Christensenellales > Borkfalkiaceae > Scatosoma. Next base: position 154,128 of record DBFWLO010000006.1, on the reverse strand, counting down.
CTTCCTTCGCCGTGAGAGAAACGCGACAACCCCGACAATATTTCGCGCAGTTGATGAGCAGCTGTTTGAGAATAAAACACACCGCTTTGCGGTCGGTGTAGACGAGAAAATCCCCTTCCGCTTCGACGCGGATCTTCGCGGCGGTCAATAGCTCCCGCTGGCTTTTCAACGCTTCGCCGAGGATCTCAAAGGCATGCGATTCGCTGATCACGGTGTCTCGTTCGGGACTTCTCAGCCGCGCGTAATAGAGGATCGTTTCCGTGAGGTTATCCGCGCGCTTCAATTCCCTCCTGAGCTTTGTTTCGTCCCCTCCGTTGGCGAGAATCAACGAACAGGCGGTGAGCGGCGTCTTGATCTCGTGGATCCAGCTTTCGACGTAATCGCAGTATTCTTCCTTTTCTTGAAGCGCGCTCTCCGCGGTACCGATCGCGGACCGGGAAACTTCCTTCATGATATGGAAATATTCCGCCTCCGCCGCGTCCCGGGGCTTGGGCAGCGTCTCGCCGAGCAGATAGAGCGGCGAGATCCCCGCCGCGAGCCTTTCGAGCTTTTCTATCCTCTTCCGGGCGGAGCGATATCCGAAGAACAACCAAAGCAATACGGCGCAGAAAAAAATCCCCTCGCTGCCCCATAAAAGCAGGGGCTGCGCGCCCGTCAGAAACGCGAACGCGCCCCAAAGCAGCGCGGCGATGGCAAAAAAACACAACCCTATCGCTTTGCAAGCGAGATACCGTTTCCAGGTCATAACCGATACCCCACGCCGCGCACGGTGCGGATAAACCCTTGCGCGCCGATGTCTTTGAGCTTTTCCCTAAGCCGATTGATATTGACGTAGAGGGTGTTTTCGTCCACGTATAAGCTGTCGTTCCAGAGATCCTCGAAAATCTCTTCTCGGGTGCAGAGTTCCTTTTTCATCAGACAGGCGAGAATCCGCGTTTCGTTCTTCGTCAGTTCCGTCGTTTTGCCGCCGTAAGTCGCGGTCATGCCGGCGAGGTCGAGCGTGAGTCCCCGCACCGTTCTTACGGGCGGAGCCTGACGTTTCAAAAGCCGCGCGATACGCGCCAGCAATACCGAAGAATGGTAAGGTTTGCGGATATAATCGTCCGCGCCGACGCCGAAGGCCAAAAGCTCGTCCTCCGCGGATTCCCGCGCGGTGAGAAAAATGACGGGCACGCCCGACTGCTTGCGCAGTTTCCGGCAGAGCTCGAAGCCGTTCTCGCCGGGAAGATTGACGTCCAAAAGCGCCAGATCGCAGGGCGGCTCGGACACCGCCGTATAACCGTTCGCGTTCAAAAGGGCGACGAGCTCCTCCCGGATACTCTCGTCGTCCTCCGCCACCAGAATTTTTTCCATAGCCCGAATTCCTTTCTTTCTGCTTATTTCTTTTTCACGGGGTGCCTGACGACGGTCTTCAATCGCTCCGGCAGACATTTTCTCGGATCCCCGAGATAAATTTCATGGTGCAGACGCGACGGCGAAAGGTCGGACTCATAACCGAGCTCCGCCGCGTAAGTCTCCATTTTTTCGATCGTCGCCGGCTCGTCGTCGTAAGAGCCGAGGTGCATGCACTGCACGCAGAGACCTTCCTCGTAAGTGAAAAATTCCGCCGAAGAAAAATCTTTTTTCTTCTTGTTCGCCGCCTCCCGCACCGCCCACTCGAAATCCTCTTTCTTGACGAAATCGGGCAGGCGGATCATCGAGATCCATTGAAAGGCCGTCTTTTTTGCATAATCGATCCCTTTGACGCCCTCCTGTTTCCAGAACCCTTCCAGCGGCGGGACGACGTAGGGAAAATAGCCCTCGATCTTCCGCGCGCCCATATAACTCATTTTCAGCGTGAACGCGACGCCGTATAAGATCTCGATCGCCCGCTTGTATGCGCCGTACTCCTCGTTGGGATCCCCTTCGCCGCGCACGGCGACAAAGTTCATCGCGGGGATCTCGACGATCTGCGGTCTGTTTGGCGGCAGATAAAACTCTTTAAATTCCTTTTTGAAATCGAACGCTTTCTGTGCTTCTTTCATTTTCCTATTTTTCCTTCTTCCGCTTCGCCCAGCTTTGTTTTCAGATCGGCGATATAGAGCCGCTGAAACTTTTTAACGTTCATGAACAACGCCGCCAAAACCCGCATGACCGGATTTTTAACTTGCAGCTCTTCCGTAAAAATAACTTCCGTTCCTTCCGGTACGGCGCGGAATACGCCCGACCAACGCCCGGAAAAGTTCCGGTTGTCCATGTCGAAGGCGTAACGCTCGCAGTTCTTCTTTTCCGTGATCGTAAAAAAGGTGCGAAATCCGTTTTTCGCGATTTCCGTAAAGGTGTTTTTCCCGGTGATCTCCACGGCGGACAGATCGGAACGCCAATTCGTCTGCGTATTGTCCGTGACCGCATTCCATACCGTTTGTATATCCGATTTAAAAACCGCTTTCACTTCCGACTTTTTCATAAGTTTGCTCCTTTATTTTAATCGAAAAACTTACCCTTGAAGAAATTCTCGTTTCCCAGTTTCTTTGCCGTCAGTCTGAACATTACGCAGCCGTCCGGGCATACGATATTTTTGCTGTACTTGCCGTCCCCGCCGACGTTTTCGAGATCCCCGCCGCTCCTCACCGCCTCCATGACCGGAAACAAAACCGTCATGAGCTTGGAGCAGATCCCTTGTCCGTCCGCGTTGACGGGGCAGCCGTATGTACAGGTATACTTGTCCCCGACTTCCTCGCCGTTCCGGCAATACCGCTCCGTATGATCGCCGCGCAGAAACCCAATCACTTCGATCTCGAACTCATACTCTTCGTCGTACCATTTTTTCATCACTAACCTCCCAAGAACAAACCGTTCTTTAATTTATATCAGATGTTTATAAGCCCCGGGTTTTCGATTTTTGCCCAGAAATTCGTTTTGCCGGTATTCCCGGAGTTTTTGCATATCGAAAGCGACATAGAGCAGTCCGTCGAAATTTTCGTCGGCTACCGTCAGAGCGTTCTCCACGCTCTCCCCCTGCTCGTCCCATACGACGGGCGAAAACGCGCAGGAGTTGCCGGCGTTTTTTCCGGGCGGGTTCGCCATGGCGACGCCCGTCATGTTTTCCATCGCGCGCACGGACAATTCCCGGAGCCGGGGCGACATGCAGTCGCAGTCGTTGGGCACAAAAATGAGCTCCGCGCCCTGCAAGGCGAGCTCCCGCGCGCTTTCGGGGTACTCCCGGTCGTAACAGATCATCGTGCCCAGGCACACGCCCTCGAAATCGCAGACTCTGAACTCCCCGCCGCCTTCGAGATAGCGTTCCCAGTCGAAATCGCAGGTATGCACTTTGGAATATTTGAGCAGGATTTTGCCCCGCCGGTCGATGATAAACGCGCTGTTTTGCGGATATTTCTTTCCTTTGGTGAAAGCGGTGATCTCCGCGCCGATCTTTTCCTTCGCCGCCGCCCGCCGGATACGCGTCAAATATTCACTATCGTCCGACAACGCTTCTTCGCACCATTTTTGAAAGGCCGGCTCCGATTCGATTTCTTCGACGGGCCGCAAATCCCGGCAGATCGAGGGACAGGAATACGAAGTTAAAAAACATTCGGGAAAAAGCACGAAATCGGCGCCGTTCGCCTTCGCTTCCCCGATAAATCGAAGCGCCGTCAGCGTGTTTTTTTCTATGTCTTCCGTCGCCCGGTGCTGGACGAGGGCAAGTTTGAATTTTTCCAATTATTTCTCCTTTGCTCCGTTCCTTTACGCGGTTTTGTTTACTCTTTCCGTTCGCAGACGGAGTGTGCGGCCACGTTGCCCTCGCCCGCGGCTTTCGCATATTGATAAGGGCGGCCGGTGCAGTCTCCCGCGGCGAAACAGCCTTTGAGATTTGTGGACATATCCCGCCCGACCACGACGTGTCCGTCCGCCATTTCCAGACCGCCGACGAGTACGGCGGGGGAGACGCTCTCTTTGAGCATGAATATTCCGTCCACGGCAATCTCTCCGTCCTTAAAGACGAGTTTTTCCACCCGCTTTTCGCCCTCGATCCGCTGAGGCATTTTGACGATTCGTTCCACGTTTTCCGCCGTCAGGCCTACATTTTTATAGAGCGGGATCAGATAGACCTTTGCCGCCAGGCGTGCGAGATATTCGATCTCACGTTCGAAACGCTTGGAGGTGCAGACAATAGCGATCTTTTTTCCTTTATAGAGAAACCCGTCGCAGGTCGCGCAATAACTTACTCCCCGGCCGACGAATGCCGCTTCCCCCTCGATCTGCCGGACTGATTCCACACCCGTGGCGAGAATGACCGTCCGGCTTTCAAAGGACGCGCCGCTCTCTGTCAGAATCGTGAAGGTATCCCCCATCGCGTAGACGCCGGCTGCGCGTTCGTTCGTGACGGCTATCCCGCTCTCTTCGAGCTGGGTTTGAAGAGTCCGTACGAAATCTCTGCCGCTCACCGAAGGCAAGCCCGGATAGTTGCGGATACATTCCGCCTTCTCGATTTTTTCGCTGAGCCGAGGCGAGCCCAGAAGAAGAAACTCCTTTCCGTTCGCCCGCAGCGTCAAAGCCGCCGATACGCCGGCGACGCCGCTCCCTATGATTGCGCAATCGAACATGTTTTTCGCCTCCGTATTTACTTTCCTTTGCAGTATAGCACAATCCCCGTAAAAAATCAATTTTTTAAAGGGCCTTTTCCGTTGCGGTTTTTTTCCGGCTCTTCTCCTCCCTTACGCGCCGGTTCCCGCGCCCGTAATTTTTCGTTTTTCCGTTGACGAAAGATAAGGTAAGCGATATAATAAAAACTGCCGCGTCCGATCAAAAAACCGACGCGGCATGAGGAAGAGGGTAGCCCGGACGCAAGAATATTCCATGCGTCCGGGCTATTTCGGTACAAAAATTTAGAAAACGCCTGAAATACGGTGGAAAATCAGTTCAAAATGACGTTTGTGAACCAGCAGATACGCCATATTGAAGGAAAAATCCCCGATCACCGCCAGCCATAAAAAGATCGCTAAAAATGCGGCAAAGCGTTTAGGTACACGGGAAAGCGCCTTATACAAAGGCGTCCAGAGCGTCGACATGAAAAGCGTGATCAGCACGCCCCACAAAATCGAAAACCAAAGACAGATATATCCCTTATAATGAAAGGAATACGCGCGATAAGTCCAAAGCCTTACGCCGAAGGAATCGAACAGAAGTCCGAATACCAGCTCGAAAAGCGTCGCAATCAACGCTGATAAAAGGAAATAGAGCGCGTAACGCAAAAAAATCTTCACACCCTTATAAAGCGGCGTCTTTTCGACGGCGTTTGCCAAAACTCCCGCGCGCGGCGAACCGAGCGTAAAAAAGAGGAAACAGGGCGGCGCGCCGTAGATCACGCAGAAAGGCAGCGTGAGGAAGCCTCGATCCGAAAAATCCGTGAACCAGGAAGAACAAAAGATCATCTCCAAACACCAGCCTAAAAAAGAAATGGTGAAGAACATCAACGAAACGACCGCCAGTTTTCTCCATCCCTGCGCATCTTCGCGCTTCCCTCCGCGGGGCTCTCTTTTGGCTATCTTCGAGAATCTTTTTACCTGTTCCATACCCGTCCCTCCTCCCTCAATTTCCGCAATTTGAGGAGTTTTTATGTATGGATTTATGGCTCCGGGGAAAACGACTTCTCTCAATTCTCGAAAAGCCAGTAGACTTTTTCGTCGGCGACTTCGTAGCCGAGCTTTTTCTGAAGCTTCATGGATTTGAAATTGTCTTCGATGATATGCGCATACGGGATTCGTCCCTCTTCGAGAAAACGATTGATCATATAGCTCTCCAATTCCTCGCCGAATCCGCGGCGGCGATAGGCGGGAAATACTTGCAGCAACCCCATACTGCCCTCCGGGTGTCTGCCGATGAACCCGACAAAACAGCTCGACTTATCCCGCGCTCCCGAGTCTTTTATAAAGCCGCAGACAATCTCCCCGTTCGCGCATAATTTTTCGATATTTTCCGGGGATTCGAGATGATATTCCCGTTGGATAATTTTAATCTGTTCCCGCTTCGGGAACCGGAATTCAAGAGTACCGCTCAAAGGTCGAGGTTCTTTTTTCGTATACACAACCTGAAAACACGCCGTTTCGCCTTTCAGATGCAAAATCTTGTATGCGACGGCGCGGGCAATTTCTCCGTGCGCGACCAAAAGTCCGCTCCTTTTAGCGAGTTCATGTTCGTCGAAAGCGCTCAAAATCCGTTCGGCAGCGTCCTGTTCTTCCGCGGCGAACATATAGACGCCGCTTGCCTTTTCATATAGCAAAACCCCGTCCCAATCCGCGTAAACGATTTGTGCGGCGCCCCGCGCCACACATTCGGACATATCTGTATACAGATTTTCATTACGTGTAAAATAGCGCAGCGCTCGTGACTCCGAATCGTTTTTTATCGTCTGTTCCGTTTCCATATTTCCGTCCTTTGAAAAGCCGGAGCGTTTTTGCGCTCCGGCTTTTTCTTTCAGCCTTGTTCTTCCCCGTCTCTTTCATTCTTCGAAGGGGAATACTCCCCATTCACAGTCCTGCCGGGCAGGATCGGCACAGCTGCTCAGCGTGATCACGTCTTCGTCTTCCCAGCAAAAAATTTCTGCCGAAGGCGGTTCATAACTCTTCATATTTTTTTTCCTTTGTATGTGGTATGAGTCTATTTTAATACTTTTTTCATCAGTTGTCAAGGATTTCCAACTCTCTTTCTTTATCGTGTTTTGCGGTGAACGAGAAAATCTTTCTTTTCTTTATCGTAAGAGACCACGAGATACTCATAAAGGTCTTTTTTCGAGCGGATATTCAGTTTTTCAAAGACGGATTCCACCGTCATGCCTAAATCGCGAACGGTTTGATACTGCAATTTGCCGTTGACGATGACATAGTCGGTGAGGGAAGCGGGTTCTTCTTTCATTTTCAGGTCTTCGAGAACGGTCGGACGCTTCGAGCTCTTGGGCAAGATACTGAGTTTGCCCGTCGTTTCAAACAAGGCGAAGGCGATGTCCTCTATATCGAAAATATCTTTTTCCCTCGCCATTCCCAAAACGTCTTCGACGTCGAGCTTGGATTTTTTGAGATTCTCGTAATTGAATTCCCCGTCCTCGATAATGGTCAGCGTTTCTCCCTTCAAGAACTTCCGAAACACCTGTTTGCGTTCGAGAATATCCAGCAAAAGCGTGAACAGCCCGTAGATCGAAATCGCGATGAGGAAATGATAGAAGGGCTGTTCCGTTTCCGTACTCCATTGCGCCGCGATCGAGCCGATGGAAATGCCAACCACATAGTCGATGAAACTGAGTTCGGCGATCTGCTTTTTGCCGAGAATCTTCGTCACGACAAAAAGAAACGCGAAAGACGAGATTGAAAATACTAAAATTCTGATTACGTTTTCCATATAAAACAGTATTCTACCTTTCCGGCGAAATTATGTGTTTTGAAAAACGGACGTTTGGTATTTCGCTTTTTAAAGAAGCTTATCTTTTCTCTATTCGGCCTATCAAATGCAGGAGCCTCAGAGACGAATTCTGCTCAATATTTGCCGGGGATTCGATCTTATGTGTTGCCGACGACATCTTTAATCTTGAAAATATCTTAGACGATTCGGTTCCCGAATCCTGAATCGAGGTCGCGTCGATAAAGACTTTTATCCCTTTCCTATAGGGCGCTTATCCGCGTTTTTGCTCTGTTCCGAATACTTTCATTTTCCGCGCCTGCCCTTATTGAAAAAAAATTCATTAATTTTTCATTTTTCCCTCAAAAATAGATTGACAAAATTGAGCGTTTATATTAAAATAATTTTGTCGTTGAAGGGCGACATAAAAATCGATTATCCAAATCCCAATTAAATTGTGAAAAGCCGTACCTTTCGGGGTACGGCTTTTCTTTTGTATAGTATTTTTTGGTTATTTTACAACCATCGCTATTTTCAGCATTTCAGTGATAAGCGCGCCGCTTTATGCCGAGTTTTACATTGTTATCCGTCATTAGTCGGAGTATTAAGTAAGCGTTTAAATCTATCACGCGCAAGTTTTTCATTTTGATTGTAGCGGTAAGATAAGCTTACCATTTCATAAACCGGACGACTTGCACGATCTTTGAAACTTAAATGAAAAAGAAACCGACAAAGCGATTTCTCAATCGTCGGGGTGTTCGTATACCCCTGTTATGGTGGAAGTGGTGGGAGTCGAACCCACGTCTTACTCGGCTGCCAAAAAACTTTCTACATACTTAGTTTATCTTTTTTTCTTAAACGCTGCAACGCGGGTAAACACGCTTTGCGCATCGCAGAAAGCTAAATAATCCCGAAGAACGCTCCCCGATTCCGGCGGGATTTTTCCGTCTGTTTGACGCCGCACCCCCGACCGACGGATAAACCGGGCGCGACGTTCGTTATAAAATAACGAATTTACGCAGCGAGTGCGTAATTTGCATTATTATCTGCATTTAAATTTAGCGGAATATTTTTAATGCGGGTACTCCGTCCGCAGTATGCTTATTTTTTCGCTCACCGGCAATCGAATCCGGTGCACCCCCAAACAGATCGGCTTTTCCGCCGATTCCTTCTATATTTATTATACACGCTTTCGCACCAAAAGTAAACACTTTTTACGCTTTTTTCTTTTTCCCGATCATTTTTTTTACCGAAGTACGATGTTCTTCCCCGGAAAGAAGCCGCAGAATATTCTTGCGGTGCGCAAACCAGGTAAGAAAATTGATCGCAAAAATCAACAAAAATAACGCCACGATATAAGGATTCACCGTTTCCGTCCGATACCGCAGCCAAAAAATGACGCACTGCCAAAGCCCGAAGCCCGATACGCCGATGAGAGATCCCATAGATCCCCATTCCGTAGCCGCGATATAAAAAGCGATCAGCCAAAAGGCCCCGAATCCGATAAGCAGAAACCACGGATTTTCACAGCCCAGATTGATCCAGAACAGTCCCAGCGTCGAAGCGATCCCCTTACCGCCCTTGAATTTCATCGTGATCGGGAAAATATGTCCCAAAATCACGCAAAGCCCGCAAAAATAACGGGTGAAATCGGCGACGACGACTTCGGTTCCCGCAAAGACGGTATTTCTGTATACGAAATAACTGATCAGCGCCGGAATCCCACCCTTAAATGCGTCGCAAAAAAAAGTCGTAATCCCCACTTTGAGTCCAAATTCACGACTCATGTTCATGGTCCCGGGATTGCCGCTGCCGATTTTCGTAATATCTTTGTGCTTGAACCGCGCGATCAGTTTGGCAAAATTGAAACAGCCGATGAAGTAACACACCACTCCCATCAGCACAAACTGATACCAGTCCTGCGAGAACGCCAGTTCTTTCATCTCCTCTTACTCCTCGTCCTTTTTCTGCCGCGCGATGATCTTGATGGGAGTTCCCGAAAAATCGTACGCGGCGCGAATGGTATTTTCCAGATATCTCTCGTAAGAAAAATGCATCAATCCGTCGTCGTTGACGAACAGCACGAAAACGGGCGGGCAAATACCGACTTGCGAAGAAAAATACACCTTCATGCGCCGGCCGAGATAGGACGGCGGCTCGTTAAGCCGTACGGCGTCGCCGATGAGATCGTTGAGCGCACCCGTGGGGATCCGAAAACACGCGTGCGCGTGGACTTCTTCCGCCGCCGCCAGAATCCTGTCCACCCGCTGCCCCGTTTTCGCGGAAATATAAATGGATTTATAATAATCCATAAATTTCAAATCCTGTTTGAGCTTTTCCTCGAACTTATTGACGGTATGAGCGTCCTTGTCGATCAGATCCCATTTATTCATGACGATCACGGACGGCTTGCCCTGTTCGTGCACATAACCGATGATTTTAACGTCCTGCTCCGTCAATCCCTCCACGCTGTCCACGACCAGAACACAGACGTCGCTGCGCCGAACGGCGTCGAACGCGCGCATGTTGCTGTAATATTCTACGTTGTCGTCCACGTTCTTTTTTTTGCGGATCCCTGCCGTATCGATGAGGGTATACATCTTTCCGTTCCGCTCGAACAAAGTGTCGATCGCGTCTCTGGTCGTCCCGGCGATGGGCGTGACGATACTGCGCTCGGCGCCTAAAAGTTTATTGACGAGACTGGATTTCCCCGCGTTCGGTTTTCCCACCACCGCGATCTTCAAGGAGGGCACGCTTTCCTCCGTATTTTCCGGAAACAGCCGCACCGCTTCGTCGAGCACGTCGCCGATGCCCTGCGAATGTTCCGCGGAAACGGCGTACGGTTCTCCGAGGCCTAACGAATAGAACTCGAACACCTTTTCGGGCGAATACTCGTCGATTTTATTGACGACTAAAATCACCGGTTTTTTGCTGCGCCGGAGAATATCCGCGACGTCGTAGTCGGACGAAGTGACGCCCTCTCTGCCGTCGGTGAAAAAAATGATCACGTCCGCCGTCTCAATGGCGACGTCCGCCTGCTTGAAAATTTCCTTCCACATAATGTCGTCGGATTTGAGCTCGATACCGCCCGTATCCACCATCGTGAAATGCTTGCCCCGCCACTCCGCGTCCGTATAGAGCCGGTCGCGCGTGACGCCCGGCCGGTTTTCCGTAATGGAAATTTTTCGTCCCGCCACTTTGTTGAAAAACGTGCTTTTCCCCACGTTGGGACGCCCTACGAGAGCGATTAACGGATTTGCCATGATTTTACTCCTCGGCCGCGCTCTTTAAACCCGCGGCGTCGTTATTCGTGTACGAAATTTATTATACCGTTTTTCGCGCGTTTTGTAAAGAAAAAAAGCGGCGATTCTCAAAGAATCCCGCTTTCTCCTGTCTTTTTCCGTTTAAAAAGCCCTGATGATGCCAAATACGCAGCCGAACAAGTAAACAGCCAAAGCTACCCAGTAGACGACTTTCCAGCCGATCTTTTTGCCGCGCGTAAAATCGTACGCGGGCACGCCGATGCCTATGAGCATAAACAAGTTCCCGATCAGATTGAGCACCGACTGTACTTTGCCGGAAAAAAAGCTCCCGAACAGGAACATAAAAGCGGCGACGATCAGCGCGAAAAAGCTGCACGCGCGGATCAGCCACCCCTTTCCGCTCGTCCTCTTTGCCGTCGTAGTCGTCGTTGTCGTTTTCTTTTTTGCCATCGTATGTATTGCCTCCTTTTTTGATATATTATGCAAACTTTCCCATCCGGAAAGATTTACGTCTCTTTTTAATTCTCTTTTTCGTCGTCCGCGAGATATATCCCATCTTCGCCGTCCGTTTCCGAAAAACGTACGAATATCTTTTCATTTCTCGCCGTCGGCACGTTTTTACCGATGAAATCGGCGCGGAAGGGCAGTTCCCGATGCCCCCTGTCCACGACTTCCAGAAGCTGTATTTTCTTCGCCCGGCCCATTTTGCTGCCTAGGCTCACGAGCGCGGAAATCGCCGCGCGCACCGTGCGGCCGGTATACAACACGTCGTCGCAAAGCACGATCGTTTTGCCGCCGACGTCGAAATCGATCCGCGTCCCTTTCACCACCGCGTCGCAGCTCAAAATATCGTCGCGGTATAAAGTGATGTCGAGAATCCCCAAAGGGAGCTCCACGCCTTCTCGCTCCCGGATCAAGCGCCGGATTCGTTCCGCCACGACCACGCCGCGCGTACGGATCCCGATCAGCGCCACGCCTTCGAGTCCGTCGTTCTTTTCCGCTATTTCGTGCGCCAGCCGTTTGAGCGCGCGCTCTAAGGCGCCGGCGTCGAGAATCTGTTTCATATTTTTACTCCGTGATCTATGCCGTATTTCCGCCCGAGCTTTTCCAGCACTTCCCGGAAATAACCGGGCAAAGGCGCGGTAAACTCCATTCTCTCGCCCGTCGAAGGGTGCGTCAGAATGAGTTTATGCGCGTGCAGAAGCTGGCCGTTCAAAGAAAATTTCTGTTTGCGGAGTCCGTACAGCGGATCGCCCACGACGGGGTGCCCCATATACTTCGCGTGCACGCGGATCTGATGCGTCCGCCCCGTCTGCAAGGAAAAACGGCAAAGCGTATACTCGGCGCCGTACCGGACCAAGACTTCGTAATCGGTGACGGCGAGTTTGCCATTTCCGTCCGGCAGGACGGCCATTTTCAGCCGATCGGAAGGACTGCGCCCCAGATCCGTCTCGATCCTCCCCGCGTCCGTTTTTACATTGCCTTCGAGAAGCGCGAGATAGATCCTGCGGCAGCTCTTCTCGGCGATCTGTCTGGCGAGCGAGACGTGCGCTTTATCGTTCTTCGCGACGACCAAAAGCCCCGACGTGTCTTTGTCGATCCGATGCACGATTCCGGGACGGAGCACCCCGCCGATCCCGCTCAGGGAATCCAGAGCGAAGAGAAGCGCGTTGACGAGCGTACCTTCCGTATTTCCGTTGCCGATGTGCACGGTCATGCCCTGCGGCTTATTGACGACGGCGAGGTCCTTGTCCTGATAGACGACGTCGATGGGGATATCTTCCGCTTTGACGGAGTATTCCACCGCGTCGGGAATCTCCGCCGCGACCACGTCGCCGGGTTTTATCTCCGCGCTCGACTTGGAAATATTTCCGTTCACCTTAACCCTGCCCCCGTCGATTAACTTTTTGACATGGGAACGGGTAAAATCCTCCATCTGCTCGCTCAAAAAAATATCCAGCCTTTTACAGCCCTCTTCGGCGACGAAAAAACGCTTTTCCATAACTTACTCGGTCTCTGCTCCGGCCGCCTCGTTTTGTTCTTTTTCCTCTGCGGCTTTCTCCGCCTCGTGCAGTTTTCTGTACTTCCCGACGGGGAAAAACGCGTCCTTATCGAAAAACAGAAAGGAAAGGACGAGCATGATCGCGCCCGCCGTGATGAAGAAATCCGCGAAGTTGCAGACGGCAAACCCGAACCGGCTGACGTCCACCATATCCCGCACTCCCTGTTTCAGGGCGTTTGCGGTCGCGTTGTCGAGCGTCCAGACTTTGTAATACACCCTGTCGATGAGATTGCCCACGCCGCCCGCGACGATAAACACGAGCGCGATGCGCACGAGCTTGCGGCTCTTGTCCACCTTAAAATAGACGACCGCAAGCGCCGCCATCATGACGCCGGTCGCGGCGATGATCGCTATTTTCACCCATTGCGGCGCCGTGGCGCCCAGGCCGTAGGAAATACCGGGATTGTATACGATCGTAATGCTCACCCAGCCTTTGATGAGATCGAATTGCGGCTGATAGGCGTCCGCTAAGGCTTTGGTGATCTGATCGATCAAAATAAGGAGCGCAAAAAGCAGAATCCCCCAAAGGCAGGAGGCGATTTTATCCCCCTTCGTTCCCGTTTTTTTATTTGTCGTCTTATTCATGTTCGTCCTCTGTTTTCAATCGTCCAGCCCCAGCGTCGCCAACACCTCTTTGAGATCCCATTCCCCGTCCGCCAACGCGGAAGGCGCAGCGGCGGAAAAAGCGAGCTCCTTATGTAGAAAGGGATCGTCCGCCAACGCTTCCTCCGTTTCCGCGTCTCCTGCGGAAAACAAAGCATCGCCTTCGCCGCAGGAATCTTTCCGGGCTTTCGCGCCGAAGAGCTCGCCCAGCCGCCTTTCAAAGGCGGAAAACCTGGCGGACAGCGTTTCGTTCGGATAGGCGGCGCGCACGTCCTCCAAAAGAGCCTGCGCCTTTTCCGCCGCCTGCACGGCGAGCGCTTTCTCCGCCGCGACAAAGCTCTCGAACTCCCGCTGCATTTCCCCGCGCTTTTCGCTGGCGGCGATCATCGCTTCGGAAATAGACGCTTTCTGCGCTTCGAGAAGAGCTGTCTCCGCCGCCAGACGCCGGTTTTCTTCTTTGAGCTCGGCGAGCGCCGCCTGCAAATCTTTGAGCCGGCCGTCGTACTCTTCGCGCACCTTAGCAAGCTCCCGTTCGTGGCGCTTTTCGGAATACAACCTGGGCATCAGGCGTCCGTCTCCCCGCTCCGTCCGCCGCGGATCTCCGCGAGCATGGCGCTTTTCAGGGCGTGCAGTTTCTCCGATAAATCGACTTTATACAGCTCCGGCATATCGAGACGCAGATATTCCTCCCAGAATTTAGCAAGCTCCGCTTTGGAAAAATCCCGTATCTCCATGAGCCGGGGGAACTCGTAAACAAGCGTTCCCGCTTTGACTATGGTGTGCAGGAGCGGCTCGGCGCGGAAGTTCTTCACCGTAATCCTCTTCCACGTCTCCAACGGGTGGAAGATCGTCAAAGGCCTGCTCTCGTCGATCGTTTCGTCCCGTATCGTGATCAGGTCCGCCACCGCCATACCGTTGCTCTTGTCGTACAGCCGGAAGAGATTTTTAAAGGAGGGGTTGGTGATTTTCGCGGTATTGTCGGAAAGTTTGATTTTCGGCACCATCGTCCCGTCCTCCTTAAAGACGGCGGCGAGCTTATAAACCCCGCCGAGCGCGGGCATTTCCTCCGAAGTGATGAGCTTGGTGCCCACTCCCCAGAGATCTATCCTCGCCCCCTGCTGCGTCAGAGAGGTCATCGAATATTCGTCGAGGTCGCCGGAAGCGCAGATGATCGCCTCGGGGAATCCCGCGCCGTCGAGCATCTCCCGCGCCTTTTTGGAAAGGTAGGCGAAGTCCCCGCTGTCGAGCCGTATCCCCCGCGGTTTATGCCCCGCCGCTTCGAGCTCTTTGAATACCCGAATCGCGTTGGGCACGCCGCTGCGCAGCGTGTCGTAGGTGTCCACGAGCAAAAGACAGTTGTCGGGATAGGCCTCCGCATAGGCCTTGAAGGCCTCGTATTCGCTGTCGAAATCCATCACCCAGCTGTGCGCCATCGTGCCGGAGACGGGAATATCGAACATCTGCCCCGCGATGACGTTGGACGTCGAGGAACAGCCGCCGATGACCGCGGCCCGCGCGCCGTAAATGCCCGCGTCCGGTCCCTGCGCGCGCCGGAGCCCGAACTCCATCACCGCGCCTTTGCCGGCCGCCCGGCAGATCTTGGACGCCTTCGTCGCGATCAACGTCTGATGATTGATGATGTTGAGAAGCGCCGTCTCCGCAAACTGCGCCTGTATGAGCGGTGCCTTGACGGTGAGAATCGGCTCGCCCGGAAAGACGGGTTCCCCCTCTTTCACCGCGTATACGTCCCCCGTAAAACGCATATTTTCGAGGTAGCCGAGGAAATCCTCCTCAAAGAGCTTTAAGGAACGGAGATACTCCATGTCCTCGGCCGAAAAATGCCAGTTCAGGAGATAGTCCGTCGCCTGTTCGAGCCCGGCCGCCAAAGAATAGGTAATCAGTTTGTTCTGTCGGAAAAAAATATCGAAAACCGCTTCTTCTTCGTGCTTTTTATGCTTGTAAAAACCGTAGGCCATCGTGATCTCATAGAGATCGGTGAGAAGAGTCAGATTTCTCATTCTCCCTTTGCCTCCCCCTCCGACGCGCCGTCCGTCTCTTCCGCTTTTTTCGTCTCTTCGGGCGTTTCCGCCGTTTCCGCGGCCGCGTTCCCCGGTCCGCCCTTGCCCCCTTCCTCTTTGGGCGGAGGGGCGACGTAGTTTTCGGGGAAAATCCTGCACATCATATTGATTTTATCGCGATAGGCGACTTCGTTTTTGTTGTCCTTGACGAAATCGGTGATGCCGTACGGATCGCCGTTCAGAGATCCGATATACGCGCCCTGTTTGCGCTTGTTGAGAACGAGGAGCACAGCGAGCAGCGCGATGCCTCCCGCGAGCATCAAAAGCGAGAACACGAACGACCAACGCACCCCGCCGCCGCTTAAAATATACGACGGATCGCGCAGCGGCTCCATAATCGAACGGATCAGGCCGTAGGCGATGAAATAGCACGCCACATTGATGCCGTTGGGTTTTTTCGGATTCTTCCAGGCATTTAAAAAGAGCAGAATCGCGGCGGTCAGATTAAAGATACTTTCGTAGAAAAAGAAAGCGTAATGCCAGGTGCCGCCCGTGATATCGCTTTCGATCCCGAACATTTTCTGGAAAGTGAGAACGATGCTTTGCAGACAGTTCCCGCCGTCCGTTTTGTTGATATAGACCGCGAAGGGGAAAAATTGCAGGCCGCTGTTCGTCACTTCGGCGCCGTAGACTTCCTGATTCGCGAAATTTCCCCAGCGCCCGATCGCCTGCGCGAGCAAAAGTCCCACGACGATACAATCCGCGGCGCGGAAGAAATTCACTTTCTTGACGTAGCTCACCAAAAAGACGCTCAGCGTGCCGCCCAGAATCCCGCCGATGATAGACAGCCCGCCGCCGCGGATCCCGTTCACTTCGTCGCGGAAATCGAACCAATACCGCAAAGGCACCTGATCGGTGATGCAGTAAAAGAGCCGGGTGGTGACGAGCGCGATGGGCAAAGTCACGCAAAAGTAGGTGAGGAATAAATCTTTGGACATATTCCTGCGCCGGAACAGCAGCGAGATGACGAAAAACGCCGCGATCATGCCGCAGACGATGATGATCGCGTAAGCGTAAATTTTAAAACCGAAAATCGTAATACCCGGATTTTCGTATTTCAGAAGAGCATTGAGCATAAACCCGTCTCCTTTTTTATCCGACCGTTTCTTTCATTATACCATAAGATAAAAAAATCGTCAAGGCCTGCCCGACGATTTTTCCGAAGTTTATAGAAGTTGTTACATTGTTGTCACAAAACGGCGGTCCCGGATTTTCCGCCGCAGACAGATCTTTTACGTAATACTCATCTTCAAAGGTTTCGTCCGGTTGATGATCGGGATTAACACAAATAGCAACGCATAATTCGCGACGTTGTTCCAGATCTGTCCTAAAAAGAAAAGGCGGTAGGCGAGATAAGCGAAGTAACTGACTCCCGTTCCGAACGTTTCGGAAACGTAAGCGATCACCTTGTCCGAAAAGCCCGCCCATTTGTTGTAATAATACATACCCGTCGTATTGATGCCGATCGTACAGACGAAAAAGGAAAGCATGCAGACGACAGCGAGCTTCACATAGACCGCGCCGCGGAACTTCCACTTGACGTTGTTTACGATCAGTCCCGCGAAAACGGCGAGCATGCCCGTCGCAAGCCCCACCCAGGGCAGGTATAAAAGTCCCCAGGAGTTGAAAATGTATCCGATGAAATCCCCGAGAAAGCATGCGGCAAACCCGAAGAGCGGGCCGAGTACGATCCCCGCGAGCGCCGACACGACGATCGTCACCGAGAACTGAACGTCGAGCATTTTGAATTCGAGAAACATGTTGGCGACGACGGAGAAAGCGGTCATCACGGCTACGTAGGCGATCCTCTGGCCCATGGATTTGGAGAGAATAAGCTCGGAGAAAAGCGTTTGTTTGATCATGGTTCCTGCTTTTGTCATAAAATAAAAAACCTCCCAAAGTCGAGAGGTCCGCAAAGATACGGAAAAAATTTTTTTCGCGCTCCGGATAACGAAAAAAAATCTTTTCTTGTGCATAGCGGACGCGCCGCGGCACCGCAGGAAAGCATAAAAATTTACTTCCCTTTCGTTCATCGACAACGTCCCGTTCGATGACACTTTACGCGCCGGAGGCTACTCTGAATCTTTATCTGATATTATAGTCGTTTCCGTTGCATTTTGCAAGCGTTTGAGGCGGGAAAAATACATAAAACGGAAAATTTCGGCAATACTGCCTGTATGGGTTTAATTTTCATCAGAACAATCATCATTTTTATCACGCTGCTTGTCATCATGCGTCTGATGGGTAAGAGACAGATCGGGGAGATGCAGCCTTTCGAGCTGGTCATTACGCTTCTGATCGCGGAACTCGCCTGTATCCCGATGGCAGATACTTCGATTCCCCTGCTTTACGGTGTCGTCTCCATTCTGACCATCTATTTCCTGCACCAGATCGTATGCCTGCTCGACCTCGGCAGCAAGCCGATGAAAGCGATCCTGAGCGGCACGCCCAGCATCGTGCTCAATAAGAACGGCATCGACGATACGCAGCTGAAAAAGAATAATCTCGACGTCTCCGATCTCGTCGAAAGTCTGCGGGGCGCGGGATATTTTTCTCTCGACGCCGTGGATTATGCGCTGTATGAGGCGAACGGCACTTTTTCGGCGCTTCCGAAGGCGGACTACGCGGACATGCAAAGCTCTCTGCCGGTCATTTTAATCGACGAAGGGAAATTCGACAATAAGAACCTGGACCTCACCCAAAAAAGCCGTCAGTATTTTACCGACGTCTTGAAAGAACACGGCTGTAAAAACGAAAAACAGGTGCTGGTGATGACCGTCGATGGAAACGGAAAGGCCTATTTGCAGAAAAAAGGCGAGCGTTATCAGGTATTCAAGCTCGACTGGGAGGAAAAATTATGGTAAAAACGCTTGCGAGTATCTTCGTGTCGCTCGCTCTGATCGTGGGCATCTCCGCCTACGACATCTACACTGTGAGGACCACCTTTGAAACTTTTTCGGAAGCCCTCGTCTCTCTCTATAAAAAAGCGGAAAATCAAACCGCCACTTACGAGGACGGGAAAGCGGTCCGCACCTACTGGAAAGACAAAAAAGAAGGCCTGCAAATCTGGATCCCCCATACCAGCATCGAAAACGTCGATTACCAGCTCAACGAAGCGCTCGGTTATCTCTACGAAAAGAAGTATGACGATGCTCTTCCCAAAATCGAAGTGCTGATTGAAATGTCCGAAAAAATCCCCAAATCCTACACGTTCAGTTTTGCGAATATTTTCTGACAAAAAAGCGCTCGTCTCTCACACGGGTGCTTTCTTTCTCTTTTCTTTTGACTTTTCTGTCCGCTTTCTTTTCCCCGCCCTTCCTATATCCCCCTATTTATCTCTTTGTCGCAAAGGCCGGTCCGTTTTTCAACAGACCGGCCTTTTCCCGCAGTTCTCTTTGTCTTATCGCTGTGATCCCCGTTTTCTTACGCTTTGCTCTTCACCTTCATCAAACGCACGACGGCGGCCCGTTCGTTTTCGTCGAGTTTATCTTTGATATACTTGATCGTCTCTTCGAGCTGGGGGATCATGACGTATTCGAGGGCGTTGACGCGGCGCTTGTTGCGTTCGATCTCGTCGGCGAGCATGCGCACGGCTTTTTCCGTCTGGGCAAGTTGCGCCATTTTGGGCAGCAGTGCGGAGACCATGCCCACGGAATAATCCGCTTCGCTCGTGATTTCCGCGTACGCGTAAGGGAGTCCGTCCGCCCGTTTCTCCTTTATAAGATCGATTTTCGGTACGTCCACACCCATAATGCTCTCGGTGCCGCAGTCGAGTTTGACGGCCACGGAGGGCATGGAAAAAGCCGTTTCCGCGCGATATGCGGGCGTCACCGAACGGGCGACGGAAAACTGCCTCAGCGTGAGAGAGAGTTCCTTCTCCACCTCGTCGCGAAGCCGTTTGTCCTCTTTGATGATCACCGTGAACCGCCGCACCATCTCGTCCGACTTGTCTTTGAGGAGCTTATGCCCCCGAACCGCCGTCGAAAGCCGCGCTTTGAGCTTTTTCAGCTCCATACGGGTAGGATTTACGTTCAGCCTTGCCATTTATACTTCCTCTGACGTACCCAGGTATTTGTCGAGATATTCGGGACGGATACGCTTCAACTCTCCTCTGGGCAGTATCTTCAATAATTTCCAGCCCAGATCGAGCGTTTCCTCGATCGTCCGATCCGTCTCGAATCCCTGATTGACGTATTCCTTTTCAAATTCCTCCGCAAAACGCGCGTATAATTTGTCCGTATCCGAAAGCGCCGCTTCGCCGAGGATCGCGGATAACTCTTTACACTCTTTGCCCCGCGCATAAGCCGCGAAGAGCTGATTCATCGTGTCCGCATGGTCCTCGCGCGTCTTGTTTCGCCCGATCCCCTTGTCTTTGAGCCGGGACAGGGAAGGCAGCACGTCTACGGGCGGATTGATCCCTTTCTTGTAAAGATCGCGGGAGAGAATGATCTGCCCTTCGGTGATATACCCCGTGAGGTCGGGAATGGGGTGCGTCTTGTCGTCCTCGGGCATCGTCAGAATGGGAATCTGCGTGATCGAGCCCTCTTTGCCGCGAATCCTTCCCGCGCGCTCGTAAAGGGAGGCGAGATCGGTGTAGAGATAACCGGGATATCCCCGCCGTCCGGGCACTTCGCGGCGGGCGGCCGACACCTCGCGCAAAGCTTCGGCATAATTGGTGATGTCCGTCATAATGACGAGCACGTGCATGCCGCGCTCAAAGGCGAGATATTCCGCGCAGGTGAGCGCCATGCGCGGCGTCGCGATCCGCTCGACGGCGGGATCGTTGGCGAGATTGGTGAAAAGCACCGTCCTCTCGATCGCACCCGTCTTTTTGAAATCGTCCACGAAATACTGCGCTTCCTCGAAGGTGATGCCGATCGCGGCAAAAACGACGGCGAAATTGCTCTCGCCGCTGCGCACCTTCGCCTGCCGGGCGATCTGCGCCGCCAGCTCCGCGTGCGGCATACCGCTCATGGAGAACACGGGCAGTTTTTGTCCGCGCACGAGGGTGTTGAGCCCGTCGATCGCGGAAATACCCGTCTGAATGAACTCGTTGGGATAATCGCGCGCGGCGGGATTGATCGGCTCGCCGTTGATGTCCATTTTCTTTTCGGGAATGATCGGCGCGCCGCCGTCGCGGGGATTGCCCATACCGTCGAATACGCGGCCGAGCATATCCCTCGAAACCGCCAGCTCCTGGCTGTGTCCCAAAAATCTCGCTTTCGATTCGGAAATCTGTAAGCCCTGCGAATTTTCAAAGAGCTGCACAACCGCCTTGTCGCGGTTGATTTCCAGCACCTTGCCGCGGCGGATCTCGCCGTTCGAACCGACGATATCCACCAATTCGTTGTATTTTACGCCGTCCACGCCCTCCACGAGCATCAGGGGACCGACCACTTCGCGGATCGTCTTGTATTCCTTAAACATCGTCGCTGCCTCCCTGCGCGAGCGCTTTGAGCTCGGCGTTCATCACCTTGAAAATTTCGTCGAAGTCGGAAAGACTCTCTTCGGGGATATACTTTGCCCGTCCGATCTTTTCCTTGCAGGAACAGGCGAGAATATCGTCGAGGTCCGCATAATTCGCGACCGCTTCTCCCGCGAGCCGGTTGAACTCGTAAATGAGTTTCAGCATCAGAAACTGCTTGCGCAGGGAGGTGTAGGTGTCGACCTCGTGGAACGCGTTCTGGTGCAGATAGTCCTCGCGGATAATTTTCGCCGTCTCCATCGTCAGCCTGTCTTTGGAGGAGAGCGCGTCCATACCGACCAGCCGCACGATCTCGTCGAGCGCCGCCTCTTCCTGCAAAATCGTCATCACGAACTGGCGGTACTTGAAGAAATCCCGGCTCACGTTCTCCCCATACCATTCTTTCATGCGGTCGGCGTAGAGCGAATAACTGATCAGCCAGTCGATGGCGGGGAAATGCCGCTTGTAGGCGAGCGAAGCGCTCAGCCCCCAGAACACCTTGACGATACGGAGGGTGGACTGCGACACCGGTTCGCTCAGATCCCCGCCCGGAGGGGAGACCGCGCCGATGGCGGTGACGGAACCCGTCTTGTTGCCCGCGCCGAGCAGTCTGACGATCCCCGCGCGCTCGTAAAATTCCGCCAAACGGCTGGAAAGATAGGCGGGATACCCCTCGTCGCCCGGCATCTCTTCGAGCCGGCCGCTCATCTCGCGGAGCGCTTCCGCCCAACGGGAGGTGGAATCCGCCATGATCGCCACGTTGTAGCCCATGTCCCGGAAATATTCGGCGATCGTGATGCCCGTGTAAATGGACGCTTCCCGCGCCGCCACGGGCATATCCGAGGTGTTGGCGATGAGCACGGTGCGCTTCATGAGCGGCTCGCCCGTTTTCGGATCTTTAAGCTCGGGGAATTCGTTGAGCACGTCCGTCATCTCGTTGCCGCGCTCGCCGCAGCCGACGTAGACGATGATGTCCGCGTCCGCCCATTTGGCGAGCTGGTGCTGCACGACCGTCTTGCCGCTGCCGAACGGCCCGGGTACCGCCGCCACGCCCCCCTTCGCGATCGGGAATAAGGTGTCGATGACTCGCTGTCCGGTCACCATGGGCTTGTCGGGCGAGAGCTTTTCGCGATAGGGGCGTCCCTTTCTCACCGGCCATTTGCGGAGCATGCAGACGGGCGCGTTTCCCTTTTCCGTTTCGAGGAGCGCCACCGTCTCTTCGATGGTGTAATCGCCTTCCTCGATGAATACGATCCGGCCCTTCATGCCGTTCGGCACCAAAATACGGTGTTCGACGATCTCCGTCTCCCAGACGACGCCGAGCACGTCCCCTTCCGAGACCGTGTCCCCGGGTTTGGCTTTGGGAAGAAAATGCCATTTCTTCTCGCGGTCGAGATTATTGACGGAGACGCCGCGGGAAATGCGGTCGCCGTACTGGAAATAGAGCGCCGTCAAAGGCCGCTGAATACCGTCGAAAATACCCGTGATCAGTCCCGGCGCGAGTTCCGCGGAAAGCGGCTCGCCCGTGGAATATACCTCTTCGCCGGGCCCGAGCCCGGAAGTCTCTTCGTAAACCTGTATGGAAGCCTTGTCGCCGCGAAGCTCGATGATCTCGCCGATGAGCCCCTTTTCCGACACCCGCACCACGTCGTACATTTTGGAGTCCGCCATATTCTCGGCTATGATCAAAGGTCCGGAGATTTTTACTGTCTTACCTGCCATGAATTCAGTCCTCACTTGTTCGTCGGAATCCGGCCGCCCGATAGGCCCGCCGTCCGCACCGTCCGTTTTTTATCGAAAACCGGCGTCTTTACAGGCGCCCGCCGGCATTGCCGTCAATCTTTATTGAATAAAATATCCACGCCGAGCGCGCGTTCCATCGCGCTTTTCAAAAGCTCCCTGCCGTGCCCCGAACTGCCGCTTTTGGAAGGAATGCTCAATATTACGGGATAGACTTCCTCGTCGAACCGTTTTAAAAATTCGCCCAAAGGCCGCGCCAATTCCTCGGTCAGGAAAATGATCTGATAGTCCCTGGCGATTTTTCGCAACGTGTCGCGCGCCTTTTTCTCGTTCTCGGCGGGGAAGGTCGCCACGCCCGCCGCCTTGAATACCATAATGCTGTCGCCGTCGCCGACGATTGCCATTTTTCCCGTCATGCTCCCTCCGTCAAAACGCCCTCAGACGCTTTTTGATGTCCTGTTCCCGCATGCCCGCCAACAGGCAGACGCAGACGATCCGCACGTTCGCCGTCTCCGCGCGCCGCCGGAATACGTAATACAAAAACGGCTGATTTCTTTCGAGCTCGTATTTTTTCGCCGCGAAAAAGTCCGTCTCGTAAGAATCCCGGCTGCGCTCTGCTTCCGTCAAGGGAAGCCCCGCGTCTTTCGCCGCGAAACATTTTTCCCCGAATTCTTGATAGGGCGTCTTTTCCAGAATACGCCGCGCGCGTTCCGTATCGGCGGCAACCAGCCCGCCGAGTTGTTCCTTGCCGAGCTTTCCGCCCGCTACGTACATGCTTTCGGCATACCCGCGGTCGGAAGAACGGAGCGCGGTGAGAATATTCGTCATATCCGCCTTCGCCGCGAGCAACTTTTTAAGAACCTTGTTTTTCGCGGATACGGCGGCGAGACGGGCATACATGGCCTTCTCAAATATCCCGCCCACGGCCGCGCCCGACGCGTCCTCCGTCTTTAAAAGCTCCCCGGCTTCACAGAGCGCGCCTTCGAGCTCTTTGGCGAGCGGAGAAAAATCCCCGTTTTTGATACATAGAGCTAGCTCGGAAACGGGCACGAGTCCTTCGGGCGCGAGCATTTTTTCCGCGTCCGCATTCAGGTACTCCGCTTTCAAAAGCGCTTTGGCGTTGTGGAAATCGCGCGGGGAAAGCAGATACGCCGCTTCCGCCGGGGAAGGCGCGTACTCGCGGATAAAATCGTCGAGCGCCTGTTCCTCCGCTTTTGTCAGGGCCTCGTAGTCATAGAGAGACGAAACCTCCGCGCCGCTGCCGTAACCGCTTTCGAGGAGTATGCGAAACGCCTCCGCGGGACTCGATTCGCAGAGCTTGAATATCTTGTCTTTGAGAAGATATTTTTCACGGTAGGCGATCACGCCGTTCGTATAGATAACGTCTTTGCCCATAATTTACCTTGTTTTAAAGAGCTCGGCGGCAAGCTCCGCCTGATGCGCTTCCCGATCAGCCGCCAAAAGCGCGCCGAAAGAAAGATTCTTGTCGCTCTGTATGCCTTTCAGCAAAAATCCGCCGTCGATCTCCGCTCTCTCCGCTGCGATTTTCAGTTTCTTTTCCTCCACGACGGGCAGCCGCGCCGCCTCTTCGGGGTAGGGATAATTCGCCGCGAAAAACACTTCGTCGCCCGCCTCGGCGTATTCTGAAAGAAGCCGCCCGGTGAGCGCCAGACATTCCTCCTCGCTGAGCCCGACGAGCTTTTCGAGCGCTTCGGCGTAAATCGAATCGATGACGCGGCGCTTTTCGCCGAGCAGGATCTTGGCGGAATCGAGGCGGGCGGTCGCGGCTTTGCGCTCGAAAATGCTTTTTGTGCGTTCCTTCACTTCCGCTTCCGAATCCCGTCTGCCCTGTTCGGCGCGCGCGGAAGCGGCGGCGACGACCGCCGCCGCCTTTTCCTCCGCCTCCTTTAAAATCGCCCCGGCTTCCGCCTCCGCGTCGGAAAGAATCCTTTCCACAATCGCTTCTTTGCTCATACCTTCCGTTCCTTAAAATTTACCGACGAGCATGATGGAAATGATCAGCCCCAGGATCGCGTAGAACTCGATCATACCGGGATAAAGGATCAGTTTGCCGCCGAGGGAATCCTGTTTTCCCACCGCGTAGATGCAGTTGACGGCCGATCTGCCCTGGAAGATACCGGAAACAAGACCGGAGACCGCCATGGGAAGAACCGCGCCGAGCACCGCCCAGCCCTGCGCCGTGCTGATATCGCCGCCGAGCTTGCCGGACGCGATGATGCCGATGATGAAGCCGTAGATACCCTGCGTCGCGGGCAGAAGCACCAGGACCATGATCTTGCCGAACTTTTTCGGGTTCTCGCCGAGCACGCCCGCCGCGGCGCTGCCCGTCTTATAAAGCCCCACGCAGGAGCCGATGCCGCACATCAGTACGCAAAGGGCGATTCCCGCCATCGCGATGGCATAACCAGTAGTAAACATGAATGAATATCCTCCGAATTTGTTTCTTTTTCTCTGTATTTTTATCCCGTCGGCCTCAAAAGCCGCCGTTTTTTTTAACTTTATTCTCTTCGCGGCGCGGTCGCCCTTCCTTCTCTAAATCAAAGGCTTTTGGCGGGCGCGAGCCAGATATATTTATGTTGGGAGCCGAGCGGCTCGAAGAGTTTTCCTTCCCCCTCGAAGAAGCGCCCGTAAAACTCCACGTATTGCAGTCTCGCGTCATGAATGTAGGCGCCTAAAAGACTCATCACCAGATTGAACGCGTGCCCCACGATCATGAGCAGAACGCCGAGCGCCGCGACGAGCGCGTTGCCGCCCGTGATGAATCCCACGGCGTACTGCGAAACGATCTGCGCGATCACCGCGCCTGACAGCATGAGTCCGTAGAGCCTAGCGTAGCTTAAAATATCCGACGCGTAGTTGATGATCCCGTACGCCGCCCCGAAGCCTTTGGAGAGTTTGCCGAGGAATTTGGCGTTCCTGCCGGCGGTGAGCATGGCGACGAGCAAAGAAACGCCCGCCGTGATGCCGCCGATTTTCGCCAGCACGGGCACGCCCGCCTCCTCGATGAATCCGACGATCGCGACCGCGACGCCGACGGAAAATACGCCCCAGATGACGCCGTCCCAGATTCCGTCCCAGAATCCGCCCCGCCGCCAGGCCTGGAAAGCCTTGCACATATACCCCGCGAAGAGCTGCAAAATGCCGATCAAAAGACTGATGACGAGCACGCTCGGCACGGAAATGCCGACGAACGTCCACATATCGCTTTGCGCGTCGGGCATCACCGTTTTCATAAAGGGCAGCGGCAGACCGAAGAGGGAATTGAACAGGCTCCCCCAAACGATCGCGAACAGTCCGCCGACGGCGAACACGCCCGCCAGCCGTTTGAGGCCGCCGTCCCGGGCGCGGTTTCTGCGATAGATGAGACCGCCGCCGAGAAACATCAAAATCCCGTAACCGATGTCCGCGATGATGAAGCCCATGAACAGACTGTAAAAGAACGCCATCACCGCATTCGGATCGAGTTCCCGCGAATTGGGCGGGGAATACATGTTCGTGATCGATTCGAAATTTTTCACCACCGCGCCGTTTCTCATCAGCGTCGGCGGAATTTCGTCCTCCGCCGGTTCGGAAAATTCGTAATACGCCGCCTTCGTCACCGAAATCAACGCTTCCTTCACCGCTTCTTCCGCCGCCTGCGGCACGTACGCTTCGAGGAGAAACGTGCGTTCCGTCGCCCGCATCTTTTCGCTCAGCTCCGCTTTTTCGAGTTCGAAACCGAGATAGTCGCAATAGATCTTCAACGGCCGGATAAACTCTTTCAGCTCGTACATGGCATACTCGTTCGCTTCGAGGTCTCTGAGCAGCGCCTTTTCCTCCGCTTGCAGCGCGGCGTACGTCTCCGCGCCCGTTTTTTCGCCCGTAAAGGGACAGGCGGCAAACCCGCAGTCGGAAAGGAAACTGTCCGCTTCCTCGGTCGCCGATTTATGAACGACGAGCGAAATCAGCATATTTTCAGTATTGGACGCGATGATCTCGAAAGCTGCCAGCGACAGTTCCTCCGCGCCTTTCAAAAATTTTTCTCTCGAAGAAACGGGCGCCGTACCCAGCCGGCTGCGCGTGTGGAGAGTGTCCGCGAACACGTCGAAGGGCAAAGCGAGTTTTTGATAGATCCGCGCCGTTTCCAGCGTGCGCTTTTTCTTGGCGAGCTCCGTGGAGAACCCGTTCTTCGCTTCCGCCAAAGCGGCGATCCGCGCCGCCGCTTCGTCCAGCTCCGGCCGTTTGTCCTTTGCCGCCATAAAATCCGAATACGTGACTTCAAAACCGTCCTGTAAGATTCCCGACTTGATTTTGTTTTTCTTATTATAATTTTCCACTTCCGCGCTCAATGTGTTGAGCGCGGACTCCACGGATTCGATATAGGTTTTCAGCGATTCCGCGTCCGCCGCCAAAGCGCTCGTATTTTCCGTCTCCGCGTGCAGCGTCACCTCGACCGCGCCCGTCCTTTGCAGGGCGTTTAAGATCCCGTCCTTATCGTACGACATCGCAACGAGGTTGAGCTTTCGCATATCAGCTATTGCCACTGGTTATCCTCCCTACGATCCGGCTGACGGGGAGCTCGGTCTTTTCGAGCAGCCCGGCGGCGTACGATTGGGCTTCGGCGCGCTTTGCCGCGAGCGCCGCGAGGTACTCCTTCTCCGCGTCCGCTTCCGCGGCTTTGAGCTGCGTTTCCCGATACGCCTTGCATACCTCTTCCGACGATTTCTCGATCTCCGCCGCCCGCGCTTCCGCGCGCGCCGCGATTTTCGCCGCCTCTTCCAAAGCCTGCGCCTTGCGCTCCGCCGCCCGCGTCTCCGCTTCCGTTATCGATTTGATAATATCTTCCGTCATAAAGCCTCACCCGAATACTGCTGTTTTTTCACACTATATTATTTTATCATTTTTTTCGCTTTTTAGCAATCAAATTCGCATAAATTCTTTTGCATAAAATCCGCTTAACATCGCAAACTCGTTTTAACTTCCTCCGCGCCCGCCTTTGGCCGCGGCGCGCCATTTATACAAACGTTTACATGCGCTTTTATGTAATCGTTTACACCCGTGCGTCCGCCCCGACGGCGGCCGGGATAGCGACAGCGAAGAATTTTCGCAAACGCCGCCCGCTAATGCGCGCCGGAAATCCCGGCTTCTTCGCTTCCTCATTTTATGTCTTTCCCTATTTTTGTCCGTTCTTCGACATTCTCCTAAAATTATAAACCCTCTTTTGCCCTTTGTCAATGCTTATGTGCCATAAATTTTTCTATAAAATGCCAGTTTCTTATAAAAAAATCCGCGCCGAACCAACGGAGCGGATTTTTTTATTTTGTTTTAAGATTTATTCTGCGTACTCATAGCAGCAGGAAGAAACCTGCGTGGGGGGCATCGTTTCGCCCTCGCCTACGAACACGCTGTTCAGCGTCTTGCCGTCTTCGTTAATCACTCTGTAAGTTCCGGTTTTGGGACAAATATCGCCACTGTGCAATCTCATACTTTTTTACCTCCATAACAGCCGGATAAACCCGACTTGTTATCAGTATGAGCGTTTTTTCCGAATTTATGCGCAAAGCCGGCTTTTATTTACGCTTTATCGAGGCTCAGAAGATCTTTATATCTGTTCTTATAGAGCTTGACGCAGGTATCGGTGTTGTATTTGGTGAGAATCTGATTCTGAATCATCGACGCGTAGGAGGAAGAATTGGAAGAGCTCGATTTCAGGGATTCGTAGAAGAGATAGGAGAAAGTGCCTTCCTCTTCGCGCTCTTCCCACTTGAAATCGTATACTTCGCCCTCGTCGTAGACGAAAGGAACGTAAATGACGTGCCAGCCGTAATCGGTGGGGCACACCACGTAGGAGCCGGGGCCCTGATTGATCGCATACTGCGCGGCGTACTCGAATTCCGCCATATAGCTCGTCTTATACGGAGAAACCGTATAACCCATATATTTATTGAGACAGCCCGTATCGGTGCTGTACGCGAACATGAGCTCGTTGACGACGGAGACCGCTTTATAAGCGTCCGTGCCCTTGACGAAATAATCGCTCCGCGCTTCGACGGTATTCGCGCCGACGTTCACTTTGCCTTCGTAATAGAGGAAATCCGCGTAATTGAATTTACCGTCCGTCTGCTTGTAATCGCCGTTGGTGACGTAGCCGCCCGACTTACCGCCGCTCGCGGTCAGCCCCGCATATTTGAGATAGGCTTCCATTTCGGCGATGAACTCGTCGATGGACAGCTGATTGGGTTTGCAGGTATATTTACCGTCCTCGTCTTTCGTCACCGCACCGTTGTACGGATACTGTCCGTAATACTGGCCAAGCTCCTTATAGCGCGCGTTGTCGCCTTCGCTCTTTTTGAGGTTGTCCTCGAAGAAGAGATAGTTGGTTTCGTTCCCGGCCACCTGCGCGTTCTTATAATAATCGCCCGTCGCTTCAAAGGCATGATTCTTGTCGTCGTTCTTGGAGAACCACGTCGAACGCAGGTCTTTGCCCTTTATGTTGGTGAGCAGATCCGCGCGCTTCGCATAGTATTCCCCCTTCTGCAAGCCCTTGTCGTTGGTATAGGTGGAAAGGAGCTGGGACTGCGTGGCGGAGAAAGGAAGCAGAATGTTGTAGACGAATCCGAAGCCGGCTTTCGGGCTGTAAAGCACGAACGAGGTGTCGGATACTTCGCCGATCTTCGTCTCGAAAGAACTCTGGTCTGCGGAATAGATATTCTGCTGGCTGTTTTTAATCGATTCGTATTTACCTTCGACGTATTCCTGCGTGAGCTCCTTATTCGCTTCCTCGTTCAGATCGTCGCTGTATTTCGTGATCAGCGCCTGTTCGAGCTGGCTCGCAAGCTCCACGTAGTAATAGTCGGTCTTTGTGAAATCGGAGGTGTCCTCCCGCTTGCCTAAAAGGTTGTTCGCGGAAAGACTGGTGAGAAAGCTGTTGTAGGCCTTCTTTCTCGTCGTCTGCGTGGAACCTTCGAGCGCTTCGTAGGAACCGCAGCTGTCGAGGGTATTTCTTCCCGTATAGATCTCGTAATCCGTCTCGTAGTAGTCTTCCTCTTCGGAGCCGACGCCGTTGGGCGTAGTGCGGGCCTCGGCGCTGTCCTCCTCGTCATCGTCCTCTTCCTCGATATAGTTCTTCTCGGAGGAATCGAGCGTATTGTTGATCATCACTTTGAGGCTGTAAACGGCTTTGTCGTATTCCGTGGGATCGGCGCCGCCCTCGGTGAGGAAATATTTCATCGTGAGAATTTCGGGATGCGCTTCGTAATGGATCTTGATCCGCTCGTCGCTCACCGCCGCTTTTTCGCTTTCGACGTAGGCGTTGTATTTATCTATGGTGTAGCCCTCGTCCGAATCGAAATAGTAGGCCATCGCGTACTGCACCATGATCTTGCGGCTGACCAGGTTGTCCATGAGAAGATTGAAAGTTTCCTCGTACGTCTTGCCGCCGCTGTTTATATAATTATACCCGGTGTTGAGGAAATACGCCACCAGATCCCGTTTTAAAATCTTGGAGTTCATATTTCTGATGACGTCCGCGTAAGGCGCGTATTCGCCGCCGTCTTTGAACGCGTCGTGGTCGGCTATATTCACGTTGGCCACGACCTGCGCCATGTCTTTCTGGCTGTTCGTGGTGATCAGACCTTCGCCGCAGGCGGCGCCGCTCGCCGCAAACGCAAAACATAAAGCGAGTACCGTTATCTTCTTAAATGTGTTTCTCTTCTTCATAAAACCGCTCCGATTTTTTATCGTACTTTCCCTTTGCCGCAAAAATGCGGGACTATTCCCGACGGGATTTATGTCACAGCCTATATTATAACTTATTTCGCGCAAATGTGCAAACGTTTTTCGTTATAAAGTTGTGAAAGTTAGGGCAAATTTCAAAAATTTTGTCATTTCCGCCATCAGTTCGGAGGCTTCGCGCCGGCCGAAGATCTCCACGACGGGCGCTTCCGCCATATTCAGCCGCACCTTTTCCTTGTATTTATCCATCGCCGCGAGGATTCGTTTATCGCCGAGCGCATCGAGCGAGGGAAATTCCAGCGCGCCCACGCCTTTCGCGACTGTGATCTTTCTGACGTTGAATTTCGCCGCGTAGCTCTTCAAAACGGCGATGACGAGCAGATTGACGACCGCCTGCGGCAGCGGCCCGTACGTCTCTTCCAGCGAAGAATACACCCGTTTATAGTCCGCGACCGTGGAGATCTCCGCGATTTGTTTATACGTATCCAGCCGGCCGGCGGAGGATTCGATGTATTTTTCCGAAATATAGGCGTTGGCGCGGATATCGAGTTCCGCCACCGTCTGCGTCTCGCCGGTGAGTTCTTCTTTGAGAAGTTTGGCGTACAGCTCGTAGCCCACTTTATCCATGTGGCCGTGCTGTTCCGCGCCGAGCACGTTGCCCGCGCCGCGGATTTCCAGATCCCGCATCGCCAGTTTATAGCCCGAGCCGAGCTCGGTGAATTCCATGATCGCTTTGAGGCGCTGGGCGGCGTTCTGCGTCATCACCCGCTCCGCCTTGAAGGTGAAATAGGCGTGCGCGAGCCGCGTGCCCCGCCCCACCCGGCCTTTGAGCTGATAGAGCTGGGAAATGCCCAGCTTATCGCTGTCCACGACGATGAGCGTATTGGCGTTGGGAAGGTCGATCCCGTTTTCTATGATCGTCGTCGTGACGAGGATATTCGATTTGCCGCTGTAAAAATCGAAGACGCTGTTTTCGAGCACCGTTTTATCCATACGACCGTGCGCCACGGAGATTTCCGCTTCGGGCACGACGCGTTTGATCTTCGCCGCGAACGTGAAGATGCTTTCCACTTTGTTATAGAGAATAAACACCTGTCCGCCGCGGGCGAGCTCGCGGATACACGCGTCGCGGATCAGCGTCTCCGTCTCCTCCACCACGTAGGTCTGCACGGGCAGACGCTCGCCGGGAGGCGTCTGAATCGTCGAGATGTCGCGGATCCCCGAAAGGGACATGTGCAGCGTGCGGGGAATGGGCGTCGCCGTCATCGTCAGACAGTCGACGTCCTTTCTCAGATTCTTGATCTTCTCCTTATGCTCCACGCCGAAGCGCTGTTCCTCGTCCAGAACGAGAAGGCCTAAATTGCTGAATTTCACGTCGCCCGAAAGCAGGCGGTGGGTGCCGACGACGAAATCGATGCTCCCGTCGCTCAGCCCCTTTAAGATCTTTTCCTGTTCCTTAGGCGAATTGAAACGGTTGAGCGCCGCCACGCGCACGCCGAAATCGGCGAACCGCTCGCAGGCGGTGTTGAAGTGCTGATTGCACAAAATCGTGCTCGGACACATCAGCGCCGCCTGCTTGCCCGCCAGTACGCACAGATACACGGCGCGGAAAGCGACCTCCGTCTTGCCGAAGCCCACGTCCCCGCAGAGCAGGCGGTCCATGACTTTTTCCGAACACATATCCGCCTTGATCTCCTCCACCGAACTCGCTTGGTCGGGCGTGAGATCGTAGGCGAAAGCGTCCTCGAATTCCCGCATGAACGCTTCGTTTTCGGGAAAACGGTAGCCGCGCGACTGCGCGCGTTCCGCGTAGAGCTTTTTGAGGTCGAAGGCGAGTCTTTTGAGGGAGGCGCGCACGCGGGCCTTTACCCGCTCGAAATCCGCGCCGCCGATCTTGCTCAAAGAGGGATTCGCGTCGCCTACGTATTTGGACAGAATGTCCATGTTTTCGGCGGGCACGTAGAGCACGTCGCCGTCTTTATATTCGAGCGCGATATATTCCTTCGTGCCGTCCGTCGTCTCGATCTTTTTCGTGCCGACGACTTTGCCGATGCCGTGCGTTTCGTGCACCGCGTAGTCGCCCACTTCGGGCGCGGAGAACATATCCCCCCGCTTGCGGCGGATCCGTTTTTGTTCCGGCGGCTTCGTATACAGATCCCCGCTCCCGATCACGGCCAGCTTACATTCGTGCAGGATAAAGCCTTTGTCGAGGCGTTCCGCCCTCGCGCACACGCCTTTGAAATCGTCCAGTTTATCGGGCAAAGAGACGGTGGAAACGTACTCGTCCGACAAAAGTTCCCCCATCTTCGCCGCGCGGGAAGCGTCCCCGCAGCAAAGCAGAACCCGATAGCCACCTTTCAGCCAGTTTTTCACATCCGTCAACAGCGCCGGGAACCCGTTGAGGTATTTCGCCGCCGGCGTCGCCGCGAGATTGAAAATTTTCAGCGGCTCGAAGAAAAAAGGCTTGCCTGTAAACGTTTGCAGAGCCAGGCGGCGGAAGGCGGAACCGGAAGCGAGAAAGCCGCCCTGATCGGTATACTGCCCGAAAGAAAAGGGAAACGCCTCGCCGCCCGATTGCAAACGGCGGAACCGCTCCTCGTGCTCTTTATAGAGGGCGTTGAATTTGTCCCAAAGCGTTTTGCCCTCGTCGAACACGAGAACCGCGTCTTTGGGAAGTACGGAAAAGAAATCGACGGAATTTTTGAGAAGCGGCATCAAAAAAGCGGATTTTTCCCCCTGCGGATCGGAGAGAATCTCGTCCGCAATCTCCTTGCCCCGCGCGTAGGATTCCGAAGATGTAAACGTTTTCAGACCGTCTTTTAACGCTTTTTCGACCGTTTTCCCGTCCCCGTCGCGGGCAAAGACGTCGGTGGCGGATAAAATCGTCAGCGCCTTTACGTTTTCGAGGCGTTCGCCGGTCGCGAAATCGTAGGGCTTGATCTTTTCCACGGTGTCGCCGAAAAAGTCGACGCGCACGGGATTGTCCGCGTTGATCGGATAGACGTCGAGAATGTCGCCGCGGAGCGCGAACGCGCCCTTCGTTTCCACCTCGAACCCGCGCACGTAGCCCATCTGCGATAATTTTGCGGGCAGGGAAAGGAAATCGACGTCCTCCCCCTCTTTCAATTCGAGCACGGGCAACGTTTTTGGGAAGAGCTGGACGAGCGCGTCGATCTCCGCCGTCACCACCGGACAGCCGTTTTCCAGGGCGTAAATACCGTTTAAACGTTTGAACAGGGAATCTTTGGAGAGGGCTTTGCGATAGAGCAGGACTTCGTCTTTCGCCGCCAGCACCGCCGTTTTTTTGCCCGAAAGCGCGGCGATGTCGGACGCGGCCTTTTCCGCCGCCACCGCGTCGGCCGTGATATACACGATCGGAGCGGGGATCAGGGAAGCGACGAGATATTTCAGGGCGTCGGAAACGCCGAAAACCGCCGTGGGCGTGCCGCGGCGGAGCTCTTCCTCTAAGAGGGGGTATTCCCCTCCCATCTGTTCAAAGGTAAAGAAATTTTCTTTCATCGATTGCGTCTGTCCGTTTCCTTTTTTGCCCTCTCAGTTGAATTTGTTCATCACCGTTTCGATGGACGCGCCGCGGGCAAATTCCGCCGCCGCCTCGCCGGCCTTACGACAGGCGGACGCGAACAGCTCGTAGTCGTCCTTTCTCACTTCCGAAAGCACGTAATTGATGATGGGAATATTCACCTCTTCGTCGCGGATTCCCACGCGGATCCGGGGAAAGGACGAAAGCCCCGTCTCGCCGATGATGCTGCGCATGCCGTTGTGCGTGCCCGCGCTGCCGTTCGCGCGGATCCGCAGTTTGCCTTTGGGAAGATCGTAGTCGTCGTAGATCACGAGAAGGTTTTCTTCCGGGATTTTATACTTCGACATCAGCTGCTTCACCGCGCGGCCCGAATTATTCATATACGTCAGCGGGCGGGCGACGATCACCTTTTCGCCGTTGACGTACGCCTCCGCGACCGAGGCTTCGCATTCCTTTTTTTTGAATCTGGCGCCCAGAAGCTCCGCGGCGTCGCCCGCCGCGATAAAACCCATATTGTGAAAGGTGCGCTCGTATTGTTTTTCGGGATTGCCCAGACCTACTATCAGATACATATTTTTTCCTCGCGTCTTACTCGAAAACCGCCGAAACCGCCGCCGCTTTTTCGGCGACGGCGGTATATTTCCCGGTATGAAAACCGATTTTATCAGTCGTAAAGTTTGGACATGGGCTTATCGAGATAGACGTTCTCGATGGCCGCGGCAAAGATGTCCGCCGTCGTGAGAATACTGAATTTCTCCCGCATTTTTTCTTCGGGCAGAAGCACCGTATCCAGCATGACGAGTTTGGTGATCGCGGATTTTTCCAGACGTTCCACGGCCGGGCCGCTGAGCACGGCGTGCGTGCAGGCCGCGTAGATTTCCACCGCGCCCGAGTCTTTGAGCGCCTGCGCGCCCTGGCAGATCGTGCCGGCCGTGTCGATCATGTCGTCGATCATCAGGCATCTCTTGCCGCGCACGTCGCCGATGATGTTCATGACTTCCATCACGTTCGCTTTGGGACGGCGCTTATCGATGATGGCGATGGGCACGCCGAATTTTTCGGCCACCTTTCTCGCGCGCTTGACGCTGCCCACGTCGGGGGAAACGACTACGTCGATGTTCCCCTCTCTCGCGAAATAATTATAGAGGGTGGGGCCGCCTAAAAGATTGTCCACGGGTATATCGAAGAAGCCCTGAATCTGTTCGGCGTGCAGATCCATCGTGAGAACTCTGTCCGCGCCGGCTGCCGTGATGAGGTTGGCGACGAGTTTGGCCGTGATGGGATCGCGGGAACGGGCCTTTCTGTCCTGGCGCGCATACCCGAAATAGGGCATGACGGCCGTGATTCTACCCGCGCTGGCGCGCTTGGCCGCGTCGATCATGATCAACAGCTCCATAAGATTGTCGTTGACGGGCGAAGACGTGGACTGAATGATGAACAGGTCTCTGCCGCGAACCGTCTCTTCGATATGGATACTGATTTCTCCGTCGGAGAAGGAGGAGACCTCGATATTGCCCAGCTCGGTATTGAGCTTATGGGCGATCGATTCCGCCAGCGGGCGGTTCGAGTTACCGGAGAACAACTTGATTTCATTGCCGTGAGTTATCATGAAGTACCTTCCTTTATGTTTTATCCCTCCGCAAGACGCTTTGCCGCGTTTCGCGAAACGGACTTTTTTATCCGTCGTGTAACCTCTTGCCCCTTATGATTTTCCCTGTCGACAGTTCTCTGATGCAACGCTGTAATTTTATTATAATAATATAATAGCCTGTTTGAAAATTTTAGTCAACCGTTTCCGCGCCGCTCTCCGAATTATTTTCGGGAATATTTTTTTCCGTCTCCGACGCGGCCGCTTCCTCCTTTCGACGCTCTTTTTCCGCCTTCGTCCTTTGCCGCATCGACGAGAAAAAATCGGTGAGAAGTCTTGAACATTCTTTCTCCGCCACGCCGCCCGTCACTTCGAGCGTATGGTTCAAAAGATTCGCCGCCGCGAGCTCGTCCGTCAGGGAACGCCCCTTCTGCTCGTAAGCCCCGAAAAACAGCTTGTCCACGCGGGCGTTGAGCGCCGCGCCCATACACATCGGACAAGGCTCCAACGTCACGAAAAGCTCGCAGCCCTCCGGCAGCCGCCAGCTGGAAAATTTACGGCACGCCCGATCGATCGCCATCATTTCCGCGTGCGCGGAAGCGAGCTGTAATTTCGCGCGGCGGTTATAGCCGCGCGCCACTACTTTCTCTTCGTATACGATCACCGCGCCGATCGGAACTTCCCCGGTTTTTAAGCCGCGCTTTGCGCAGCGGATCGCCGCGCGCATGAATTTTTCTTCTCTCGTCATTCCTTACATTCCTTTTCCGGGTCCCGCATTGCACAGGGCTTCCGTCAGATCCCGCAGCGCGTACAGATTATGTCCGCGCACGTCCGGCCACGCCTCTTCTTTGAGCGGGTGCGAAAATCGTTCTCCGCCCGCCTCGATCGTGAACGAGGGGATTTTCAGTTTCTTGACGCACCAGTCTTTATATCCCCCCGCGCTGCCCTCCGCATGCGACAACGCGTAGCCCGTCGACTTTGCGAGCGCGAGCGCCAGACGCTTATCCCGCACGCAGGCCGCCAGCGGCTGGTAATAATACCAATAGATCTCCTCGCCCTTCGTATGATAGCTGATTGTAAAATCCGGCCGGATCTCTTCCGTAAAGCGTTTGAGCGCCTGCGTTTCCGGTTCCGAAAAGGGGTGAGCGCCGACGTAATTTTCGCTTGCGGGAAAAAAGACGTTGCGTTTGCCTTCCCCCCAATCCGCGTCGAAATTGACGTTGAGATCGACCGCCGCCGCGTTCGCTTTCCACAGCGAGAAATCCTCTTTGCCGTTGATTTTTTTCAGATTCGCCGCCGTTTTTTTGTCCTTGACCGTACCAATCCCCCGCTGGCTCAAAAGCGCGCCGTCGGGGTTGACGAGCGGCAGGATCCAGACGCTGCCCGTCCCCACTCCCAGCCGGCAATGCTCCATCGCCAGCCGCGCCGTGATCCATTCCCGGCCGTGTATCGCGTACTGCGCGATCCCCACGGGCGAGCCCGTTCCCACCTTGATCGCATAAATGTCGCGGCCGAGCACGCTATGTCCCACCACCCGCTTTTCCGCCCGGACGCTTCTGTAAAATTTTTCCGTTTCTTTAAAAATATCCACAAGACAATATATGCGGAGCGCAAAGAAATTGCGTATCCCGCCCCGTCTTGTCCCGGTTCATTTATGATAGACGGAGCCGCTGTTGATCATGAACGCGCGGTAGAGCTGTTCGGCGAGAATCACCCGCATCAGCTGATGAGGAAAGGTCATATCCGAAAAGGAGAGCCGCCAGTTTGCCGCCCTTTTTACCCGTTCCGACAGCCCGCACGAGGAACCGATGACGAACGTGAGTTCCCTGCCCTCGTCGCAGATTTTTTTCAGCCTTGCCGCCAGGCCTTCGCTCGACGTTTTCTCCCCTTCCACCGCCAGCGCGACGACGAAACCCCTGACGCCGCGCAGGATCTCGTCCGCCTCCGCGTCCGGGTTCGCGCCTTCGGGGAGTTCTTTGATCTCCACCTTCGCAAACCGGGAAAGTCGCTTCACGTATTCCGCTACCGCGTCGCGGTAAAAAGATTCCTTGATCTTTCCCACGACGACAAAATACACTTTCTGCAATTTTTAACCTCCGAGTCCGCTCGCGAACGACGCCAGCCACGTCACCGCGCATATAGCGATCCCCACCGCCGCGCAGAGGAAAAAGCCTTTCCTGTCCGCGGGTTCTTTCTTTCCCTCCGCGCCGTCCGCCGGCCGCGTTCCCCGGCGTTTATCCCAAAATATAAGATAGGCGAGACTGCCCGCCAGACAGAGCGCCGAGACGATCAAGACCGGGATCTTTACCGACGCGGAAAAAGATTCGACGCCGAATTTACTGAGGAGAATAATGAACGCGTTATTTAAAAAGTGGGAAAGCACGGTGGGCAGGATACTGCCCGCGCGAAGCGCCACGAGCGCGAACGCCGCGCCGCAGACGAATTGATAGGCGGTCTGGGCGGGATTCTGGTGATAGAGGGAAAAGAGAGCGCCGCAAAGGAGAACGGCGGCCGCCGTGCCGAAATTTTTCAGTCCGCCGAGCAGGATTCCGCGAAAGATCGTCTCCTCGAAGATCGCGGGGAGTACCGCCACGGTCAAAAGTACGCCTAGGAGCCCCGCGCCGCTTAAAGACGGAAGCAGGATTTCCGAGCTCTGATAGCCGAATTTACCCAAAAAGCGCAAAAACAGGTCGTTGAGTTCGGACAGGGACAACAGGCCGATTTGCAGGAGCGCCGCGATGAGAAAATACTTCGCTTTACATTTCCCCGCCGCCGATTTCACCGGCGTTTTCGTACGCAGAAAAAAGAAGGCCGCCACCAGGGCAAAGCCCAACTGCGGCAATAAGAAACTGAAATAGAGATACCAGTCTTTTTTTTCGTAGCCCGGCCGCGCGGCCGCGCCCGACGTTTTAAGGATCAGCAAAAAGACCAGAGAGAGCAGCACGGGTACGACCGCCGCCGCTGAGTAGACGAGTCCCGCGTATTTTTCGCGAGTCGGCGCGCCCAGCCATGAATTTTTTCCGTTATTCGATTCCATGACACTATTATAGCAGATTTTTCCGCGAAGGCAAACAAAAAAGCGCCCTTGACAGAAAAAAACGCCCGAGGACAAATGACGTCGGGCGTTTTTCTCTGTTATCCGATGAGTTTCTGACGGAATTCTTTGATGATGCGGCTTTCGATTCGGGAAACCTGGACCTGGCTGACGCCGATCTTTTCCGCCACTTCGCTCTGCGTCATGTCCCGGAAATAGCGAAGAACGATGATCTTCCGGTCGCGCTCGGGCAAAGACTCGATCGCCGTGCGCAGAAGAAGTTTATCGATCATCTCTTCCTGATTGTCCTGGGCGGGCAGGGTTTCGATGAGTTCCCGTTCGTTCCCGTCTTTATACTCGGAGCCGCCGTAGATGGAGACGGGCATTTTCGACGAGCCCATGACGAAGACCGTTTCGCTTTCGTCGAGGCCGAATTTTTCGGCGATCTCCTTCAAGGCGGGCTGTCTGCCGTGGGCGGCGGTATAATCGGCTACGTACGTATTCATTTCCTTCGCCGTCTGTTTCATCGCCCGCGAGACTTTCACAGAGCCGTCGTCGCGCATAAAGCGTTTGATCTCACCCGCGATCATCGGTACGGCATACGTGGAAAAGCGCACGCCGAAGCTCTCGTCGAAGCCCGTGATCGCTTTTAAAAAGCCCATGCAGGCGAGCTGAAACAGATCGTCGTACTCCACGCCCTTGCCGAGATAGCGCTTCACGATACACTTGATCAAAGAAACGTTGCCGTCGATGAGCGTTTGCTTCGCGGTCTGGTCGCCGACCTTGGCGCGGCGGATATATTCGATTGTATCCTTTTCATCAAGCATCGACCGTGTCCTTTGCGCAGAATTTTTTACTCATTCGTACCTTCGTGCCTTTGCCTCGTTCGCTCGCGACGGAGAAATCCGTCATGAACGTCTGCATGATGGTGAAGCCCATACCGGAGCGCTCATCGTCCGAAAGAGTGGTATAAAAAGGCTGCAACGCCTGTTCGACGTTCTCTATACCGCAGCCGTAATCGGTGATGCCGATATGTAAGATCCCGCCGTCGCCGTCGGGCGCGTCTTCGATTTCGCATTCGATTAAAATACGGTTTTCCTTCTCCGAGTCCTCTTCGCCGGTTTTTTTACCGTAGGCGTGGACGATACAGTTGGTCACCGCTTCGCTCACCGCCGTTTTTATGTCGGAAAGCTCCGAAAGGGAAGGGTTCAAAGGCAGCGCAAAAGCCGCCACCGTGCTGCGCGCGAAACTTTCGTTATTCCCGACCGCCGCGATTTCCAATTTCATATAATTTTTCATGCTCGTTCTCCTTGCTTCTTCCGATTTGTCCCGTCTCAAATTTTGGGAATTAAAGTATAGACGCCGCTGAGTGAGAGGATCTTATCCGCCGGCAGATTGGGATTCGTTATGTACATGGGAATCCCGTAGCGTTTGAGTTTTTTGTATCTGCCGATCAAAAAACCGATGCCCGTCGAGTCCATGAACGAAACGTTTTGCAGATCGAACACCGCTCTCTCCGCCTGCGTGTTGTCGTCTATGATCTTATCCGCCTGACGCCGCGCGTCCGACGCGGAGTGCTCGTCGATTTCGCCGTCCATGACAATATATAAAATTCCTTCCGCCGAATGAGCCGCGAGATTCATATTTTTTCCTCCCGTTTTTGTGTGCTTCCATTTTACTCAATAAACGAAGCGGTATTTTGCTCTTTTCCACGGAAAAAAAACGTTTCTTGTCGAAAAAAATTTTGCGTTTTTCGCAAAAAATACTTGACTTTTCCTAAAAAATAGTTTATCATATACAAGCACTTGTGTGATGACCATTCGTCACCCGCGCGGCGCGTGGGCCTTTAGCTCAGTGGTCAGAGCTGTCGGCTCATAACCGATTGGTCCGCGGTTCGAATCCGTGAAGGCCCACCAAAATTTTATATTCGTCAATAGTACGGCCCAATAGCTCAGTTTGGTTAGAGCGCCAGCCTGTCACGCTGGAGGTCACGAGTTCGAGCCTCGTTTGGGTCGCCATTTTTTTATTCGTTTTCGGTTGTTTCATAAAAATTTCGGGACGGACAAGTCCCTTTTTTAAATGCCGGCAACGAAACGCCTTGATAGCTCAGTCGGTAGAGCAAAGGACTGAAAATCCTTCTGTCGATGGTTCGATTCCACCTCAAGGCACCATACGGACAGGTTCCAGAGCGGCCAAATGGATCAGACTGTAAATCTGACGTCTTCGACTTCGGTGGTTCGAATCCACCCCTGTCCACCAATAGAAACCTAAATCGAACCACTTTGTTCGGTTTGGGTTTTTTCTTTGCGTTCGCTATTTTTCATAAAGTAACAGCGGCGTTTTATGCCGCGAAAGGCTCTTGACGTGAGATGGGGCGTGTTAGGCTATCAAACAGCCAAAGGCAACAGAAAACCCAACCGCTCGGTTGGGTTTGTCGTGATTGCCGCTTACTTGCCTTCACACACGCCCCAAAGAGGCTCGCGTCAAGAGTACCGTGGAATAAATAGCCGCTATGGGTATTTTTAGATATACAATTCAAGTTCTATGCTTATCTTTTTTAAGGTTCTTCTTTGCGGTACTTGGAAAGTACGGTTCACCATATCTCTATAAAAGGAAAAGCCCCGACTGTCGTCAGGACTTATTTTTAACGGACTGTTATAATAGATTTCGATTTTATCGTCGTAAAGCACGATTTCCTTTATCAGATAATTAATGAGCATTTGCGCATCGAGTTTCAATGCGGCTTCATAAAATTCTCGGATTTCCTTTTCCGTCAACTTTACGGCGGTCTTGCTTTTCTCTATCAGGATTTGCCTCTCTAACGCTTCCTGCTGTTCTTCCAGTTCGTGTAGCCGCTTATTCGTCGTTTTTGATACGATACCCTGTTCAATCGCCGAAAGAAGATTATTTAAGGCGGTATCTATCTTTCTTTTCTCGCGTAATAACACATTGAGGGACGAGTTTTCTCGGATTTGTTTCTCTTGCAGTTCCAATAATCCGCTTATGATTTTTTGCATAGTTTTTTGGTCGCTTAACTGACGGATAACCTTATCAATCACGAGATTTTCGAGAAAGTCCTTTTGTATCACGGACTTTTTACAGTCGCTACCGTGTTTTCTTCCCCAACACTTGTAATAATACTTCGTTTCTCTGTTATGAGAAGTGCCGCATTCTGCGTTGATGGATTTTCCGCAATACCCGCATTTCAGTTTATGGCGCAACAGATAAACGACCTCTACGCTTTTCTTGCCGTAACGGTTGGCGGTTACTTTTTCCCGGACTTTTTCAAATATCTCCTGCGGAACAATTTGCGGATAAAGATTATCAAAGATTTCATTATCGTATCTGTAAATTCCCGAATACCGTTCGTTCTTTAAGATTTTGTAAACGGTACTTCTCGCGAAAGGTTTTCCGTAATAGAGTACGCCCTTTTCCGTCAAGGCTTTGATAATATCTTTTACATATACTCCGATAGAATATTGCTCAAAGATATATCGTACGACTTCGGCTTGCTCTTCGACAATCACGGCTTTTTTGTCTACGTTTTTATAACCGTATGGAATCTTTCCGCCCGTAAGGTTGCCTTTCCGTCTGCTTTCGTTGTTTCCGCGCCGTATCTTTTGCGAAAGCTCTACCGAATAATATTCCGCGTATCCCTCAATCATGGACTCTAAAATAATGCCTTCGGGGGTATTGGGTATTCCCTCCGAAGCGGAAACGAGCTTTACCCCGTTGTCTTTCAAGACTTTTTTATTGACTGCCGTGGCGTATTTGTTCCTTGAAAATCTGTCTAACTTATAGACGAGCACATAATTCCATTCTCGGCGATTACTGTCCTTAATCATGCGCTGAAATTCGGGACGGTTGTCGTTCTTGCCCGTCATGGCTCTGTCGATATACGTATCTAAAATCAAGATGTCGTGAGTTTTGGCGTATTCCTCACAAACGCGGATTTGTCCGTCAATGGATTGTTCCGTTTGGCTGTCGCTCGAATACCGAGCGTAAATAACTGCTGTTTGCATAGTTTTTAATCTCCTTATAGAAATTTTATTTTGTCTTTCGACGGGAGCGAAACAAACGGAAACGCATATTCGCGCGCCTTTGCCGTCATGCGTCTTTCTTTCCGTCAAGGGTTGCGAACGCAATGCACTTTACCCTTGACGGAAAGTGCGTTTTCGTTTACGCTCCCCCGATCGAAAGACAAAAGATTTGTGTTAGTTGCTTTTTGGCAACCGTCGTATGGTTTCTGTGCTTACCTTGCCTATATACTCGCCCTCGTCAAAACACTTGAAATCGTCGAACAGCAACAACTTTTTATCTTCCTGTCCGATTGTGCAGACGATATCTTCGTCCATGACGTCGGAAAGGAAATACGTCGGCAAACCTTTGGAATACACAAGCCGCTCGCCCGACTTTTCTATGTACTTCATCAGATACGCCATAGCGTTGCCGAGCAGAGTTCTGTCGCGGATAGGCTCAAAATCGCTGCGTCCGAAACGCACGTTGAAATATGTGTTCTGTAAAGTCGTTTGCCGTTTATGCGCGGATAGGCTGTAATCCGTGTGTTCTTCCAACGTCCCTTGCATAGCGTTTTCGGGGATAAAGAAGATACCGTGAAAATGCAGACGGTTCTTTTCGGGGGAACGCTCCCATCCCCCGATATATTTCCAATGCTTTCTGTTCGATAAATGCTTGAAACAGTCCGACAGCTTCTTTCGGAATGTTTCTTCCGTATGCTTTTTGCTGTCGTAAGTAAAGGTACAGAAATAATTAAATTCCTGTAAATGGACTTTTCTCGCCAATCTCATTTTTCTGACGATAGCGTTTCTTTGCTTGCGTTCCAACTGTATATTAACGAAATCTCTCGTATCGTGTTCAGTTTCAAAATACGGCTTCATTGCCGTTATAATCTCGCTTTTCCGTTCGTATTTCTTTTTATCCGAGTGTTCTTTATACAGTCCCTCGAATACTTCTTTCAAATTAACTGTTTCCGATTTTCTATTCTCGGTCTTTTCCGTGTCTATTTCTGTGGTCGGTTCGGTATCCCATAAAATCATATTTTCGTTTGCGTGTCTGTCTTCGCAGACTGTTTTTCGCCGTTTGGGGCGGGTGGTGTGGGGAATGGCTATGTAGTGACTGCCGTCTGAATATATTTTTGTTTCTCTGTATGGCATAGTCGCTCCTTTAAGACTGTGTAGGCGGCGTTTCGTCTTGTAGCCGTTGCCGACGATAGAGTTCGAGTATTCGCGCCAAAAGCGTCGTATAAAAGGTCTTGGCTTCGCTTTCGGATAATTCCTCGGTACTCGGTTTCCCGTTCGTGAAAACTTGAATGGGTGGCTGTAATTTCAATATTGCTCCTCCTTGAAAAGATATTTTTGCATAGAAAAAGGGCGCAGTACGATACGACTCGTTTTCGTACTACGCCCATAAAACGCAACCGCTTTTTTATTCGCCGGCTTGCCGTTTTTGCTATACGCTTTTTCTATGTAGTTGATTTTATCACTTTCGTCGGAAAATTAACAGATACTTTACCTACAAAAAATCCTTCATTTACCCGTAAAATATCCAATCGAAAGAGATAA
The DNA here is from genome assembly GCA_048465415.1 of Candidatus Scatosoma sp. Classification (GTDB taxonomy): domain Bacteria; phylum Bacillota; class Clostridia; order Christensenellales; family Borkfalkiaceae; genus Scatosoma. The sequence continues at coordinate 110,071 of DBFWLO010000006.1, read as the reverse complement.
TTACCCGAACAGTATATACAGCCTCTTTCTTGATTACAAGGACATTAGGGGGAAATATGGAGAACATTTGGCGGTCATAAAGGGAACGGTCAGGGAACATCATGGACGGAAAAGCAAAAAATGCCGCCCGCTCAATCAAGAACGGACGGCAGATAAAAAAGAGAAAAAATGAACAAGCCGCCGCGAGAGAAAGGGCGATCGCAAGCGGTTCAGCGCGAACGCCCTTTCCGCGCGGCGTTCGGTTTCCTTTTTCGGTTATTAGTTTGAGCGGAGGCGTGCGCTTGGCTTCGGCGCACGCAGGGCGCCGACTTGTATCAAGACAAGCGCACGCCTCAGTGCCAAATTTAATTCCTTTTTTAGTAGTCAATAGTCGTAGTCGCGGTATATCCATTCAAGCTCTTCTACGTCTTTGAGCACCTCGTCGATATATTCTACGGTCACCGCCTTTTCCGTAGAAATACGGGACAGGTATAATTCGCAGCTACCGTCTTTCTCTACGGCTGTTTGCTTTTGACAACAGAACCCAGCTTTTCCCTCTCTGTAAAAGTTTGCCAGCCCCTTTTCATAATACGCGCTGTAATATCGACAGCTTTGGCATTTCTTTTCCATTATAAGTTTTTCTTCTCCTCTTCGTTTTCCTGAATGATTTGTCGGATAGCGGAAATGTCCATTAAGATTTCGTATAACGCCCTTGAAGCAACTCGGTTTCTTGCAAAATGTCTTCTGCTGTTTGTTCTCCAACACTCGCAACAATCTTGATTTTCTACGATTTTATGGTGTTCCGAGCAAAACCCTTGTTTGCTTTTCTCGTAACGCCGTAAGCCTTTGGTATAGTACCCCTCAAAATTGCCGCAATAACAACATTTCTTGCCTTTTTGTTCTTTCTCTTCCATGGTAAGCCTCCTTAAAAATTTTGGTACTTATATTATATGTGAAGAATATCAGAAAGTCAAGCATTTTTCTGACTTAATTCACATAATAGTAATCAAGGAGTTACTATGGAAGAAAAAGTGAATTTTGGCGAGAGTTTAGGTGAAATTCTAAATAACAGGAATATTAAGATAAAAGACTTTGGAAAAGCAATAAACGTTTCCTTGGCGACGGTTTATTCGTGGTTGAGCAATTCTACTGAACCCAATCTATCGGCATTGATTTCTTCTGCCGATTATTTGAAATGCTCCATTGAGTTTCTCATTGGCAGAAGCGAGGATGAAAGTGTTATGGTGGGAAAAAATTATCCTTCTCTAACGCAACGAATTAAAGAAGTCATGAAAGAAGCTGGTATCTCAAGTTATAAGCTAAGAAAAATCTCAAAATACGATGGCGCTTATTTTTATAATTGGGAACATGGTTCTGAACCGCTTTTATCTACCTTAGTAGAGCTTTCTAAATTATTCGAGTGTACGATAGATTATTTAATTGGACGCGAAGAATAAGTATTATATGGTGTAAAAATTATATTTCTATCTTTTAGTGCGATAAAAAACAAATTGGTTCGATTTACGTTACATATTCTCCACCATGAAAACCTAAATCGAACCACTTCGTTCGATTTAGGTTTTTTCTTTGCGTTCGCTAATTTTCATATCAAGATAAGCGCACGCCTCAGTGCCAAATTCAATTTAAGTTTCTTCGTTTTTGGTATCAGTTGCAACATCCAATCCTATAAGCAATCCAAATTTGAATCCTTCTAAATAATGATTATCTTCAGACTCACAATTCAAAATTTCGAGAGAGTCGTTCGCCTTTTTATATAATTCTAATAAATTAGGGAACTCGGAAAGTTTATCTCTGATTTCACTATCATTTTTTACATACTCATCCAAAAGCTTAAAATACTCATTACTACGTGGAATGTCTTCATAGCCGCCTCTTTCGTGATAATACATTTGCATGATTGCGGATTTCCTTTTCATAAAAACACCTCTTTATTTTTTTGTTTCAACCACAATAGTGGTTGTTCATTTATATTATAACAACCACGAATGTGATTTGTCAAGCATTTCAATCACGTTTGTAATAAAATAATATTATGGAAAAATTTATCGAAAGGTTAAAAGAGTTACGCTCTCAAAAAGGATTATCGCAAGCACAACTTGCAAAAGAAACTGGGCTTAGTCAAAGCGCTGTTGCATATTGGGAAACAGGCAAGAGGATTCCTAACGCGCAGGCCATTATTATACTTGCAAGATATTTCGATGTATCGACTGATTATTTATTGGGAGAAGAAGAATAAAATAGAAGAAGTATTAGAAATTCGCGAAAAAATATTTTATATGGAAGTGAAGGAGCAGTCGAAGCAACGAGATACGGTTCGATTTATGTTACATATTCTCCACCACAAAAAAGCACTCCTAAAAGGGTGCTTTTTTGCGTGCAGGGGTGATTGAAGAAACGCCGCGGCCGAACTATGGGGAACGGACGGAATGAACGACTGCACGGACGAATTCAATTTAATCGGTCTGCAACTTTCAAAAATTATAAAAAAATTAATTGCTTTTGGCGCGTAAGCGTGTTATAATGAAATTAACATTATTTACGCGTCATGAGGGAATATGAAAAACAGCTGCGGACAAAAAATCGAGAATTTCTTTTTCCGGATATATTCCTCTATGGAAAAAAACAGCCTGCTCAACAGTGTGAAGCAAGGGTTTGTTCTGGTGATGCCGATTTTCGTCATCGGCGGCTTCGTATTACTTTTAATGAATATTCCCGTTTCCTCCGTGAATCAGTTTATCCGCACCGTCGGGAACGCCCGGCTTTTTCTGACGCTGAATATTTTATATGACGTTACGTTCGGCTGCGCCAGCGTCTACGTCGTACTGGCGGTGTCGTATAAATTTTCGATCTATAAGTTCGGTCAGCGACATGCGTCTATCAATATTATTTCCACGATTGCGGCGCTGGTCTCCTATATGGCGCTTGTAGGCTGGCGGGTATTCACCATCGACGACGTCTCCGCCGTGCCCGACGCGCTGTTCCGTTATCTCAACGTCAACAACGTATTTATCGCCCTGCTGACGGCGATCGGCGCCACCGAATTATTTAATCTTCTGTATCGGGGAATCGACCGGGCGACGCATAACATATATCTGGGCGGCGACAAGGAATTTTCCGCCGCGATCAAGGCGATCTTTCCCATGATCGGCACTTTGCTGACATTCGCGCTCGTGACGCTCGCCGTGAACCTTTTGGGATTCGTCAATTTACAGGAATTGATCGTCACGGGCCTGACCTTCCCCTTTCGCTCGCTCGGTACCGGACTGGGCAGCGCCCTGCTCATCGTGTTTTTGCAGACGCTTCTCTGGTTTTTCGGCGTACACGGCAGCAACGTGTTCGAAAGTACGAACAATCTCATTTTCGTCGGCGCGACCGACGGTATCTCCAAGTCCTTTTTAGATACTTTCGTTTTAATGGGCGGGTGCGGCTCGTCCATCTGTCTGCTGATCGCGCTCTTGCTTTTTTCCGGATTCAAACGCAATAAAATCACCTCGCGCTCGGCGGCAATCCCTATGCTGTTCGGCATCAACGAAATCCTCGTGTTCGGATTGCCCATCGTCCTCAACCCCGTACTGTTCCTGCCTTTTTTGGCTACGCCCGTCCTTTTGCTCTTCACGTCCTCTGCCGCGCTCAGTCTGGGTATCGTGCCTTGCGCGCCCGTCGCGGAGTTTCAATGGACCACGCCCATCTTTGCGAGCGGGTATATGTTTTCCGACAGCGCAGCGGGACTGTTTTTGCAACTTTTCAATATTATTCTGGGCATGTTGATTTATCTGCCCTTCGTCAAACTCAACGACAAACTGCAACGCCGCAAATTCTCCGCGAATATCCGGGAGATGACGACGTATTTGCAGGCGAAAGAATTGCAGGCGGAAACGGTGGAATTCTTTTCGATGACCAATCATCTCTACGGCGCGGCCAGCGAATGCGCGCAGCTTCTGCGCCACGATATCGATTACGGGGAGATCACGCTGTTTTATCAGCCGCTCGTCAACGCGGAAGGAAAAGTAGTCAGCGCCGAAGCGCTTTTACGCTGGGGCGCGGGTACCGGCGAATATTTCTATCCGCCGCTCGTGGTGTCGATCGCCAAAGAGGACGGCACTTTCGATATGCTGACCAAGCGCATCGTCACCGAGGTGCTCGACGACCTTGTAACGCTCAACCGCGGCCGGGAAGAAAAAATTTCCCTATCCGTGAACCTGCAAATCGGACAGCTCATCAACGAGGCATTTACCGACTGGATTATCGAGGAATTCCATAAGCGGGGACTCGGAGAGAAAATGTTTTTATTGGAGATTACGGAGGAAAGCCGGCTGAACGAACGGTACGATCTCACCGCGCTGTTTGACAAACTGAAAGCCAACCACATCGAAGTGTCTTTGGACGATTTCAGCATGGGACAGACCTCGATTTCCTATTTACAGCAGAATTTCTTCTCACACGTCAAACTGGACGGTTCGATCACCAAAAAAATGATGAAAAACCAGCGTTGTCAGGACATCATTAAAAGCATCATCGATCTGGGGAAATCCCTGGGCTTCGAGGTCGTCGCCGAATACGTCGAGACGGAAGAACAACGAGCGCTTTTGAAGGAGATGGGCTGTTATATTTATCAAGGCTGGCTGTATTCCCCCGCGATTCCGTTCGACGCGTTTACCGGATATGCGGACAAAATCAACGGTACGTGCGGCGACGCGGACGCAAGCTGAACCGCCGTTCGTTCTCAAAAAAAAGGGAGGGAACTATGTTATCCGACAATCCCAAATATACGCCCCGCCAGAGAGAAATCATCGCGCAGATCGGAAAAAAACAGCGCAGTCAACTGAAAAAGCACAAACAAAAAGTCGTTCTCTCTTTTGTCGGAATCCTGGTGTTTATATTCGCGTTCTGCGCACTTGTCGTTGCGTTGGACCGCACATATCTCTTTTTGGTTCTGTTCTTCGCCGTGATAGGTCCCGTCATATTCGGCAGCCTTACCTTCCAAAGATTGAAGCGCTACGATGATTTCAAGGCCACAGACGATTATTCCGTGGGACTCTTCTTCGCCGATTCCGACGTACAGGTCAAAGGCAATGCGAAGAAAAAGCAAAAAACGGTACGGCTGGCATTCTTTCTCTTGGCGGGAATGAGTCTGCTAATTGCCGCCGCACTGTGCATCGCCCTCTGCGCTCAACAACCGAAGGATTTTTCGGCGCTCGAACGAGTCCAGGGTAAGATTCAAAGCGTCGAGGCAATCGACGATTTCATCGAGATCCGGCTTCAAGACGACGAGACGATTTATAAAGTTTTTCCCCGATACAGCAAAGCGTTCGAATTGGACGAGTTTCTCGCCGTCGCGGACAAAGAGACTCCCCTGATCCTGCGCTGCGAAAAAGAACCGAACGGACTGAAAAGCGTTTATTATGCGGAATTCAAGGGGAGAGAATTTCTCAACGAAGCGGAAGTTACCGCTATCGATCATCGCGAAAAGACAGAGATGACTTATACGCTCGGCTTCTTCGCCGCGATCACCGTCGGGCTTTTTGTTTTTCCTTTTGTTTATCGAGCGACGATCTATAAAAAGAATTCGGCGAAAGAAATCTATGATCTGAATTTCACGGACGAAGAACTGCAAAGCCTGTCGCCGCAAAATCCCGCCCGTTCGCGCACAGCGGCGGAAGCGCCCGTAGTTTCTATCCGTACCGGCGCGCCGAGGTGGATGAAAGTGTTTCTGTGGATTATCTTCGGCGGCGGGCTGATCGGGATTCTCTGCGGAGCGATCATTCCCAAAACGACCGGCGGAAAGCTCGCGGTTTCCCTATTCAGCCTTTTCTTCTTTCTTCTGGGGCTTCTCGGCGTTTTGGATATGCTTCTAAACAGAGAGATTCTCGAAGGGGATACCCTTACGGTAAGAAGATTTTTCGTCAAGAAAATGATTCCTGTCAAAAATATCCGGCGCATTGCGCTGAACGTTACCTGGTGGGTATTTTTCGACGCGGAGTCCCACGTTTTATGCCGTATCGATATCAATTCTTTGGGCGCCAACGCCATTATAGAAAACTTATCGCAAAGAGGAGTCCTCGTCGACAATTATCTGCCGCCTCAATTTTGAATATCTTTCTTACATAAGGAGTACCCGTTATGACGGAACTTATCGCCCGCAGACAGTTCGATCCGCTCTACATCTGGCTGGACACCGCTTTTCTGCTCGTTTTCGCCGCCGTCCTCATCGTCAAAAAGAAATATGCCGCCACATTAGTGGGACTTATCTTCGGCGTCGTCTACATGCTTGTGGATTACGGGATTTTTCATCTCGTCTGTCATTCGCGGGAAATTTCCGACGGGTACAGTCTCTTTTGGGTACTCTTCTGGATGTCGATGAGTTACGGCTTCACGAACTTCGTCTGGATCTGGCTTTGGATTTCCAAAGATAAAAATCTTTTCGAATGGTCTTTGCTCATTCTGAGCTGGTGGATCTGCTGTCCGCTCATCACCGAAACGTTCGGCCGCAGCGCGAATCCGGTCGTCATTCAGCGCACGACGGGCGCCTATCACGGATATATGGCTTTGATCCTCTTCGTCGGATACCTGGGGCTGATTCTCTGGAACGTATTCCGCAAAGACAAAGAGACGCGGGTGCATATCCCCTGGCTGCTCGCGATCGGGATTTTGGTGCAATTCGGCTGGGAAGCCGCGCTTCTCCTCGGCGGGATCCGCAGCGCCGGATTCGAGAGTTTTGCCGATAAAATCCTCACGCTGATCGTCAATTCCCTGCTCGAAACGAATCTCGGCATGCCGTACATCTATTTTATCTTTATCGCCTTTTCCTCCAAATTTACCGAACGGCTCCGCCGGAGAAGCGAACCGCTCTCCTTTACGGAACGACTCCGGGAAAACAACCGCGAACGCGTGCGCGGCGACGCCCCCCTCGGCGGGTATTTTGAATGAGGTATAGTAAAAAGCCCTCCGCTTTTACAAGCGGAGGGCTTTTATTTTTAACTGTTCTTCATGACTACCGATTCGATATTATCCGCGATCGATTCCGCCGCGTCGAAACATTTTTCAAAATTTCTGTAAACGTCCCGCCATTCGATGACTTCGCGCGTCGTTTTTGCTTCCCGGGAAAGCCTGCGCCCCGCCTCCGCGTACAGTTTGTCGCCCTGTTCTTCGAGATCGTTGAGTTTGATGACGAGTCCTTCGAGCTTATCCGATTTTTTGAAATTACGAAACTCCTTCAAGAGCCGAACGGCATTCTCGCAGCATTCGATGATGAGATCGGCAAACTCGCCCGCGTCCGCCCGGAGCGTTCTGATATCCGCCATATAGAGAAAGGCGACGACGCTTTCGACGCTGTCCGTGAGGTTATCGGTGACGTGAGAGAGACGGAACAGATCGTCGCGGTCGATCGGGGGCAAAAATTCCTTGACGAGCGCGGTCGTCATTTCGTGCTTTTCCATATCGCATTTATGTTCCAGTTCGTGCATGCGGGCACGCTGCGTTTCCAGTTCGTCGGGCTGAAAATCGTTGAAAATATTTTTCAGCAGTTTCGCCTCTTCGAGTGCGTAAAGAGACATATTGACGAGACTTTCAAAATAATCGAAATTTCTCTTTTTGGTTTTCATACGCTCGCTCCTATGTACGTTTTTCAGAAGATAAAAATAAACAGTTTGGTCATGAGAAACCCGATAAGTCCGCAGCCCGGGAAGGTGAGCACCCATGTGAGCACCATTTCCTTCGCCACGCCCCAGTTCACCGACCGCACGCGTTTCGCCGCGCCCACGCCCATGATCGCCGTCGTTTTGGTATGCGTCGTCGAAACGGGCATGCCCGTCACGGAACAGACCAAAAGCCCCAGCGTCGCGGAAATATCGGCGGCGAAGCCCTGGTATTTTTCCAGCTTCACCATATCCATTCCCACCGATTTGATGATCTTCATGCCTCCGATCGAAGTGCCGAGCGCCATGACCAGAGAACAGAGCGCCATCAGCCACACGGGGACGCTGATCCCCGCCGTCGAGGGATTCCCCTGCGCCAGCGCCAGTCCCAGGAGAAAGACGCCCATGAATTTTTGTCCGTCCTGCGCGCCGTGCATAAACGCCGTGCCCGCCGCCGCGACGACCTGGCCTTTATCGAAGAACCGGTTGGCTTTGCGATAATTTACGCCCCGGCAGATCCTTTGAATGAGTTTGGTGACGAGATAGCCGAGAAAAAAGCCGATGACGAGGGAAAAGACGAGTCCGAATAATACTTTCGCCCATTCCGAACCGTTGACGCCCTGCAAACTGTTGTTCATGGCGATGGCCGCGCCCGTGATCCCCGCGATCAAAGCGTGGCTCTCGCTGGTCGGGATTCCGAACGCCCACGCCAGCACCGACCACACGACGATCGCGAACATGGCGGCGCAAAGGGCGACGAGCGCCTGATTCGTGTCGCTGCCGAAGTCTACCATATTATATATCGTTTCCGCGACTTTCGGTGACAACAGCGTCATCACGAATACGCCGAGAAAATTGCACAGCGCCGCCATCGCGATGGCGAGCCGGGGCTTCATCGCCCGCGTCGCCACGCAAGTCGCGATCGCGTTCGGCGCGTCCGTCCAGCCGTTGACGAGAATGACGCCCAGCGTCAGAAGCGCCGTTATCCAAAGCACGGGCGTTTCCGAAAGCTGCTGAATGAATTGAGACAATGCCATATCTTTATCCTTTCCTCTCTCCGTCTCGTTCTGCGGATCCCGAAAAAACGTCCGCCGGACTTTGTATTTTACAACTGTATACGCGCTGTAAAACGCTTGTAAAAATATTGTACCACATTCGGAAAATTTATCCAAATGTTTGGCTGAGAAATACGCGCGTTAGTTGTAATAAAATTGTAAAACTTTTCAAAATCGGAGATTTTCTTCTCCCTTAATATATTATGCGCAGTCTTCAACTATGAATTATCCCGATTTCGGGCATAAAAAACGCGGCCGGAAGCCGCGCTTTTCATGAAATGGAATCGGCGCGCTTTTTGAGATCGAAAACGGCCAGCGTCATGGGCGCGGGAAAAGCGATAAGGAGCAAAGCGGCGGCGACGGCGAAAGAGTATTCTCCTACCGGGACGCCGCTGCGATGCCGAGTTCCGGCGATCTGTCTGCGTCGGAGCTCAAAAAAATAACGGAATCAGCAGAAACAGCAGCGTTTTGTAGCGTTCCCGAAATATCCCCCGCGCGTAGTCCTCGGATACGCCGAGCTTTTCCGCCGCTACTTGAAATCGACCGTAAAGGCCGTGCCTTCGCCCAATTTGCTCTCCACATGCAGGCCCCAGCCCGCTTTGCGGCAGATTTTTTTGACGACGGCGAGCCCGAGCCCGAAACCGCCGTTTTTGCCGCTGTGGGATTTATCGACGGTGAAAAAGCGATCGAAAATGCGTTCGAGATTCTCTTCCGCTATGCCGATGCCCGTGTCGCGCACCGTCAGCCTGGGCCGGCCGTTTTCCGTGCGCCGCACCGAGACGAACAATTCGCCGTTCTCTTTATTGTATCTGACGGCGTTGCGGATCAGATTCCCCAGCACTTCGCTGAGGCGTTCGTGGCGGCTCATGACGACGACGTCGGGCTCGACGTCTTTGTGCAGGGTGATGCCGCGTTTGGCGACGTCGGGCGCGAGCACTTCCAGCGTCTCTTCCGCGAGACGGGAGAGATTCACTTCGTAGTCGGGAAGTTCGTCGTTGTCGATCTCGTTATAATTGATGATACAGGCGATGAGTTTGGAAAGCCGGTCGCTCTGTTTGACGAGCGTCGCGGCGGCGGTTTTCGTCTGTTCGGGATCGAGTACGCCGCTCGCCAAAAGCTCCGAATAGCCGCGAATGGAGGTGAGCGGCGTATTCATTTCGTGCGTAATATTGGCAATGAAATCGTTTTTGGAGCGCTGTGCCCGTTCCACGAGTTCCTTTTCTTCGGACAGTTCTTTGAACTGTTCCGTGACTTCCCTGTTGCGTTTATTGAGGATATCCGCGATCGGCCGCAATTCGGGATAGGGCGTGGAAATGGGCAGATTCAAAGATGCGTCTTTGGCGAGCCTGCGCACGGGATTGATGATGTAATCCGTTTCGAGATAAGTGAACAGCAGACAGACGAGGAAATCGAGGAGCAGGAACCAACCCAGCGTCGGGAGCGTACCTTTGAACACCCGCCACTCGGAGGAGGTGGGAGCGGCGAGACGGACGAGGTACTCTCCGCCCTCGACCGCGACCGCCCGGCAATAATAGATCATGTTTTCCCCGAGCGAGTTGCTGTGACGAACGGCATATCCTTCCCCTTGCGTCAAAGCCCGCCGCACCTCTTCTCTGTCCCCGTGATTTTCGAGCGAGTCTTTGCTGCTGTCGCCGAGCACTTCGCCGGATCTGTCCAAAAAAGTTACCCGAAGCCCGGAAAGGAGCTTTGAGAACTCCTCCGCGCCCGTCTCGTTCAACGAATACTCCCCCGCGTCGAACAAATTCATATAGATCTTTAAATTTCCTTTCGCGTTCTCGACGAGGTTGCCGTAAAAGACCTGGGTGGAGAGAAGAGCGTAAATGAGCAGCACGATCGCTAAAATCGCCTGTGAAATCCATAGTATTTTTTTTCGCATTTTTCCCTCCTTTTTCTCCGTACTGCGCTTATGAAAAACGGATAGACGCAGCCCTGCCCTATCCGTTGCGGAAATTTATGGTTTTTTAAAGCGGTATCCCACGCCGAACACCGTCTCGAAATTATCGATTCCAAGTTTTCTCAGCCGCGCGATATGATTGTCGAGCGTCCGTGTCTCCGTGTCCACATAGCCCCAGATCTCCGTGAGCAGGGTATCCCGGGAAAGGACGACTCCCGCGTTGCGCATACAGTATTTCAAAAGCTCAAATTCCTTTTTATTGAGTTCGAGCGCTCTTCCGTCCAAAGTTACCGTCATTTTGTCGCCGTCGAGTTCGAGTCCGCCGACGCGCAGGATATTGCAGCCCGCGCGGCGGCGCAGCGCCGCCCGCACTCTCGCCACGAGTTCCATGACGCCGAAAGGTTTGGAGATATAATCGTCCGCGCCGAGATTGAGTCCCGTCACTTTGTCCCCCTCCTGTCCGAGCGCGCTGAGCATGATGCAGCAAACGCTCGGATAGCGGGCTTTGATTTCGGCCAGCACTTCCAGTCCGCTGCCGTCCGGGAGCATGATGTCGAGCAGCGCGACGTCGGGCGTTTTGTCTTTGAGCCCCGTCATAAAATCCTTAACGCAGCCGAACGTTTTACAGGCGATCTCTTCCCGTTCGAGGGAAAATTTGACGAGCCCGCCGATGCTGGCGTCGTCTTCCAATACGTAGACCGTGCCCTTCATAATACAAAATCACCCCGGAAATTTATTTCCCTATGCGAAGCGTTCAGAGATTATCGGTGCTGTGCGCGATATAGTTGAGATGGTCCCCGATACGCTCCAAATTGGACACCAAATTGATAAAGATACTGTTGTTTTCCGGCCGGCATTCCCCGCGCCCCATGCGCGCGATATGATCGGCGATCAATTCCCGACGCAGATTGTCGATCTCGTCCTCCACGCGGTCCGATTCCTCCATCAGCGCATACTCCTTTTGCAGAATGATCCGCTTGACGAGATCGTACTGCCGGCGCAGAAGTCCGTACATGCCGACGATGTTTTCGCCCACCGCCGAGGAGAATACGAGATTGTCGTTGACTTCCTTGCGGGTATACTTCGTAAGGTTATCCGCGAGTTCCGCGATACGCACGATGTCCCCGACGTCGTTATGCAGCGCGCTGATCAGCTTCTCGTCGCTGAGGGAAACGCCGCTCGCGGAGACCTGCACCAGATAGTCGCTGATTTGTTCGCTCAAATGAGAGATGTTGTCGTTGATGGCGAGCACCCGATCCACCGCGGTAATGTCCCGGTCGATGAAACCGCCGAACGCCGTCTGTAAGCTCTCCATAGACATATCCGCGAGCCGGAAGGTCTCCTTCGTGAGCTGGTTGATGGCCAGCGCGGGCGTGGACAGAAAACGTTTGTCCATAAAGGTGATCTCCGCTTCCGCCGGGCCCGGCTTTTTCTTTTCGGGAATGAGCAGCGTCGCGGTCTTTACCAGTACTTTTGTAAACGGCAGGAACAAAAGGGTGCAGACGCCGTTGAAAAGCGTATGGAACATGGCGAGCTGGGTGCTCGCGTGCGTGAACCAACGCTCGAACGTATCCTGCTGAAACGTCGGCCACAGCAAGAGCAGCGCCATGAAGAGAAAGGTGCCGAAAACGTTGAACATCAGATGAATGAGGCTGGCCCGGCGCGCGTTCGTGTTCGCGCCCACCGAAGAGATCAGAGCCGTCACGCACGTACCGATGTTGGAACCCAGAATGACGTAAAGCGGCGCGTTTCCGCCCCCGCCTATGATCAATCCCTGCGCCACCATCGTAATCACAATCGTAGTCACCGCGCTCGACGACTGCACCAACGCCGTCAGCACAATACCGATGAAAAGGAGCAGGAACGGATTATTGATCTTTGCCAAAAGATCCTGGACGGCAGGATTTTCCTGCGTATAGACTTTCATCGTCTCCGACATGACGCTCAGCCCCATGAATACGAGTCCGAGTCCCGCGAGCGCCAGGCCGCAGCTCTTCACCTTGTCGCTGCGCGAAAACATTTCCATGAAAACGCCGACGAAGACGAACGACATGAAGATTATTTCCACATTAAAGGATTGAAGCGCGACGATCTGCGCCGTAATGGTGGTACCGATATTGGCGCCCATGATCACCGCCGCGGCCTGATTCAAAGACATGATCCCCGCGTTGACGAATCCGACGACCATGACGGTCGTGATCGAGGAACTCTGCACGACTGCCGTGGTGACGGCGCCCATGCCCACCCCCACGAGCTTTTTTTCCGAAGTCTTGTTGAAAAGCGATTTGAGCCGGTTGCCCGCGATCTTTTCCATATTCTCGCTGAGCAGTTTGAAACCGAGCAAAAATGCGCCGCAACCCGCGAGGAGCTTGATTACCGCGTAGACTATATCCATTGATTACTCCCTTGTAAAAACATTACACCCGTATTATACAACTCTTCTTGCTTACCATCTAATTATATAATACCTCGCGGCGAATGTCACCTCAAAGTTGTAATAAATTTGTAAAAATTTTGGAAATTATCGATTTTTTTTATTTTTATCGATAAAACGGTATCAATAACCCTTTTCGGTGTTAACGTGCACGCCGGTGATGGAAAAAATCACCCATTCGGCGATATTGGTGGCGTGGTCGCCGATACGTTCGAGGTATTTGGAGACCATCATCAAATCGAGCGCGCGTTCGGCGAAGCGCTCGTCGTTGCGGATACATTCCAAAAGGACGCTTTGAGCGCCGTTGAAGAGACCGTCCACCTCGTCGTCGGAGCGGCAGACCTTTTTGGCGAGTTCGAGGTCGGTATTTGTGAAGGAAAGCACGGCGCTGTCCACCATGCGCACGACCGCTTCTCCCATTCTTTCGATAAATTCGATATTATAAGAAGTACCGGTGCGGCCGCCTTTGGTAACGATCTCCGCGATGTCCGCGGCAAAATCGCCGATACGCTCCATATCGGTGATCATTTTCAGCGCCGAAGAGATCATGCGCATATCCGTCGCCACCGGTTGTTGGGTAAGGAGGAGTTTGAGGCACAAGCTCTCGATCGTACGCTCGGCGTCGTCGATCACGCAGTCGCGATTGATGACTTCCTGGGCGAGAATGAGATCGTCCTCTTTGAGCGCCCGGAGGGTGTTTTTGATCGCCTCTTCGATGTCCGAGCCCATTTGCAGCATATTGAGTTTGAGCTCTTTGAGCTCGCTGAGATAAGTGGTGCGCATCATTTTATCAACCGAATCTCCCCGTGATATAGTCTTCCGTCCGTTTGTCTTTGGGGACGGAGAATATTTGCTGCGTGCCGCCCGTTTCCACCATTTCCCCGAGCAGGAAGAACGCCGTCTGATCGGAAATGCGGGCCGCTTGCTGCATATTGTGCGTCACCATGACGATGGTGATCTGTTTTTTCAGTTCCGTGCAGAGTTCCTCGATCTTTCCCGTCGAAATGGGATCGAGCGCGGAGGTAGGTTCGTCCATCAAAAGAATCTGCGGCTCGACGGCGAGCGCACGGGCGATGCACAGCCGCTGCTGTTGGCCTCCCGAAAGCCCCAGCGCCGATTTATGCAACCGGTCTTTGAGCTCCTCCCACATCGCTGCGTCCTTCAAAGACCTTTCCACGATTTCGTCGAGATCGGATTTTTTACGGATCCCGAAGGTGCGCGGGCCGTAGGCGACGTTGTCGTAAACGCTCATTGCGAACGGATTGGGACGCTGAAAGACCATGCCGATATTTTTGCGGAGCATGGAAAGATCCATGCCGCGCTCGTAGATATTCTTTCCGCCGATCTGTACGAGCCCTTCCACCCGGCACCCCTCCACTAAATCGTTCATGCGGTTGAGCGATTTCAAAAGGGTGGATTTGCCGCAGCCGGACGGGCCGATCATCGCCGTGATCTTTCGTTCGGGCATCGTCATGGCGATATTTTTAAGCGCCTGAAAATCCCCGTAAAAGAGATTCATCTCCCGTATCTCCACGGCAGCGCCGTCCTTAAAAGTAAATTTATCGATCGTTTTCATATTTTTTGCTTCTCCGTCAGCTGCGTTCCGCCGCCGCTTTTCCCGTAAATTTTTCGCACCCTTTTATACGCCCTTTCTTTTCTTCCCCGCCCGCGCCGGAAAATTTCCGGCGCGCCAGCGTCACGAGCACGTCGAGGAGAACGACGATGGCGATGAGCACGGCCGCCGTGGCGTACATCTCGTCGAGCGCCAGCCCTTCCTGCTGGAAATAGTACATAAACACGGAAAAAGTAGAGCCCTGGCTGCCGTAGCCTTCGGGCATCTTGATGGGCGAGCCGGAGGTATAGATGAGCGCGGCCGATTCGCCGACGATCCTGCCGATGCTTAAAATGATCGACGTGACGATGCCGCGAAGCGCCGAGGGAAGCACGACTTTGAAAACCGTCCGCACTTTGGACGCGCCGAGCGCCAGCGAGCCCTCCCGCATACTGTCGGGCACTTCTCTAAGGCTCTCTTCCGTCGAGCGGATAATCGTGGGAAGCACGATGAGCACCATCGTGAAAGAACCCGCCCAAAGGCTGTAACCGAAGCCGAGGATATCGCAGAAGAAAATCATGCCGAAGAGTCCGAAGACGATGGACGGAACGCCCGACAACGTATCGATGAAAAGGCGGACGACTTTGACGAATCGGCTTCCTTTTTTCGAATATTCGTTGAGAAAGACGGCCGCGCCGATCCCGATCGGCAACGCGATGAGCAGAGTCATCAAGATGATCATGCCGGTGGAGACGAAAGCGGGAAAGATCGTCGCGTCGCCGTTTTTACTCTCGCCGAAGAGGAAGTGCCAGCTTAAATGCGGGATTCCCTTGACGCAGATAAAGCCGACGAGAAACAAAAGCACGAACGCGATAAAGAGCGAGAGCGCGACGCTGAGATATTTTAACACGCGCTGGGACGCGCCGCATTGGCGGTAAGTATAAATCTTCCGCCGCGCGTCCCCGCATGCCTGCAATCTGCCGCCGAACAGTTTATTGCCGCCGGGCCGGTCTTTTTTCACGGCGTTGAGCGCGAGATTGATGAAAAGCACGAACACGAGCAGAACGAAGCCGATCGCGATCAGCGCGCTTTCGTGGACGCTTCCGACGCTTACGTAGCCCATTTCTTTGGCGATGGTCGTCGTCAGGGAGCCGACCGGCTTGAAAAGACTGTCGGGCATCTTTCCCGAGGCGCCGCCGATGACGAACATCACCGCCATCGTCTCCCCCACGGCCCGGCCCACGCCGAGAATGATTGCCGACAAGATCCCCGGTTTCGCCGACGGGAGCATGACGCGGAACACCGTCTGGTCTTTGGTATTGCCGAGTCCCAGCGCACCCTCGTAATACTCCTTCGATACCGATTCCATGCTGTTTTTGGCGAGCGAGGCGATCGTGGGCATGATCATGATCGCCAGCACGAGAATCGCCGACAAAACGCCCATGCCTTCGCCGCGCGGAGAAAGTTTCTGCACGAGCGGCACGAGAACGACCAGTCCGAAAAAGCCGATGATGATGGACGGGATACTGGCGAGAAGATTGACGACCTGCTCGAAAAAGCCCTTTACGGGGAATCTCCGCAAAATCGGTATCCTTTTGAAAAGCGGCGTGCGTTCCAGATTTTTCGGGCAATAGAAGGCCATGAACACGGCCGTGAAAATGCCCAGGACTCCGCCGAGCAGCACCGCGCCGCCCGTGACCGCCAGAGTAGTCAGTATCATCGGCAGAACGCCGAAAATGTCCCCATAGCCGAGCTCGCCGCTCACTACGTCCTCCTCCCATCTCGGCTGCCAGTTCTTCCCGAAGAGAAAGTTGAAGACGCCGATTTCCCGGAAGGCGGGAATACTTCGATAGAGGACGAAAAAGACAATGGCGAACACGGCCAGAATGGAAAACCCCGCGCAGATCCCGAAGGTAACTTTGGCGGCGTTTTCTTTTGTGAAACTTTCCCGGATTTTTTTCATCGCTTTCGTTTCGCTCGCCGCTCCTTATTTACTTGCCTTGATATAGCCCGCATTCCCGACGATCGTCTGTCCTTCCGCGGACATGATGAAATCATAGAACGCCTGCGCCGATTCGGAAAGCGTATCGCCGTCTTTTAAAACGAGGTTGAACGGCCGGGCCAGTTTATACGTACCCGCTTCGATATTCGCGACGGTGGCGGCGACGCCGTTGAACGAAACGGTCTTTATCGTGTCGTCCACAGAGCCCAGGGAAATATATCCGATCATATTGCTGTTGCCCGAGGAAGCGATCGTCGTCTTGATGACGCCGGTGGATTCCACTTCGCTGATGCCGTCCGCGAGCGCTACTTTTCCGAGCGCCGTTTCCTTACCGTCCTTCATGCCGACAATGAGCTCGTCGAACGCGCCTCGGGTGCCGGAAGTGGCGTCGCGGGCGATCGCACGGGTGACGATGTCTTGTCCGTCTCTTGAAACGGGCGTCAGCGCGCTGTATAAATCGAATATTTCCTGCGTCGTGACGTCGTCTAAGGCGCAGTTTTCATTGACGATGAGCGCGATACCGTCTGTGGCGATCTTCACGCCCTTTACGCCCGTTTCGCTTGCGGCCAGTTCTCGGGAAACCATTCCGAAATCGACCAGTCCTTTTTGCGCGTCCTGGACGCCCTTGCTGCTTCCCCCGCCGGTAATCTGGATACTGATCTCTTTATTCTTTTCCTCGAAAGCCTTCGCGAGGTCTTCCATGAGCGGCTGAACGGAAGTGGAACCGCTGAGCGTCACCGTATTGCCGCCGCCGTTTGAATCGTTGTTTCCGCAGGCGGCGAATGCCGACATCGCAGAAATCGCAAGCATTGCCGTTACCAGAGCAGTCCATTTTTTTACTTTCATGATTTGTTTATCTCCTTGTTGTCTTTGTGCCTATATCATAGCGCATACTTGTAAAAAACTCCGCCGTTTTTTGTAACAAAATCGTAATAAAAACGTATCTTTTTTATTACATAATGTCCGGGAGAGAAAGATACAGAAGCGATCGCAAGGCGGGAAAGCGCGCCGTTTTTTATAAAAATTCCCTTTTCCTCTTTACAAACGCGGGCGTTTATGATAAAATACTGTCGAGCGAATATCGTGAAAGGAGAAAAGCCATGCTTTATACCATTGAAAACAAAGTACTCAAAGTGGGAGTGGACACTTCCGGGGCGCAGATGCAGTCGCTGTATTCCAAAGCGACGGAGACGGAATATTTATGGCAGGGAGACGCCGCCTATTGGTCGGGACGAGCTTACAACCTCTTCCCCATCATCGGCAGAATGTATAAGAACACTTATACGTACGGGGGAAAGAACTATTCTCTCCTCTGTCACGGAATCGCGCGCTACCGCGCCTTTCAGCTCGTTGACCGCACCGCGACAAAACTTTTGTTCCGGCTCACGGAGGACGAGGATACGCTCAAAGAATATCCCTTTCGTTACAGTTTCGATATCGCTTACGAGCTCAAAGGCGCGAGGCTGGAAATCACTTTTTCCGTCTCCAATCCCGGCGACGGAGAACTCGTTTTTGCGCTCGGCGGTCACCCCGGCTTCAACGTGCCTTTTAAAAACGGGGACTTCGAGAGCTATTACCTCGAATTTGCTCAGCGCACCAACGTGCTTTTCCATACCCTTTCGGAAAACAAATTCATGACGGGCGAATCGGTGCCCCTACCGTTAAAGGAGGGCGTGACGCTGCCCTTGCAGCACGAGTTGTTCGATAACGACGCCGTGATCCTCGGCAACACCTGCCGCCGCGTTTTTCTGAAAAGCAAAACGGATCCGCGGTATATCGCCGTGGATTATCCGGGCTTTAAATATCTCGGCGTCTGGCATACGCCGAAAACGGATGCGCCTTTCGTTTGTCTCGAACCGTGGTCGGCGCTTCCTTCCACGGACGGCGCCGTCGACGCCCTGGAAAACAAAGCGGACATGAATCACCTCGCTCCCGGAAAGACCTACCGCACTGCCTGGGGAATCGAGATTCACGAATAATCTTTCCGGTACGGAAAAAGCCCCGACTTCGCGTCGGGGCTTTTCCTGAATATTTAATGCCGTTCTTTGAGCCGGCCGCTCTGATAAGCGTCCAAAAGTGCCTTTAAATCGGCAATCTGTTCCCGCATTTCCCGGCCGGCGTCGGTATCTCCCACCGAAAGCCGTTTTTCCGCTCTTCTGATAATCTCCGCCGTGGAGTGCATATCCCGCTCACTCCGCACCGCCACTTCCGTCGAAACGAAGGGCTCGTGCGCGATGAGTTTCATCATGCGCGAGTCGGCGACGAGCGTATATCCCGCGATCCCCGTCACGCTTTGATAGGCGCGGGAAAAACCGCCGTCGATGACGATCACCTTTCCGCCGCAGTGGACGGGCGATTCCCCTTTCCTGACCTTGACGGGCACGTGACCGTTGATGATATGCCCGCGGTCTTTATCGATCCCGAATTCCCGGAAAATTCCCTCCACCGTGGCCTCGTCGTCGCAAAGACGGTAATAGGCGTTTTTTTCCTCCGCATAGCTGCGGGTATCGGCGATGAAATACCGCTCGAACGTGGTCATTTTATCCTTGCCGTAAAGCGGGGAATTTTCGTTGGACCAGACGAACCACATCACGTCGCGGCCGTACGCCCGCTCCTCCGCTTTGGGCGAATACCGGCATTTACGGATCTGCTCTTCGAGAAGATCGTAAAGCTCCCGTCCGGCGCAAACGCGGCCGGCAAGCGCCACTTTGCGGAAACTGCCGTCCTCTTCCAGCGGCACGCAGCCGTGATAGAGCAGATTCCCGTTATATATGCGGTACATACTGCCCCGGGAATATAAAAACTCGATATGGCGCTGCAACTTTTCACTGCCGCGGAACGCCTCTTTGAGTTTCTGCATCACTTTCTTTTCCGCCGCGGTCAGGCGATAGGGATCCTCCGCCGAGACGGTGGGCAGATTTTTGTCCGCTAAGGGGTAGACCTTTCCTTCCACCTCGACCGTGCCTCGTTCCCGGTCTATCTTATCGAGAAACACTCGTTTTTCCATGCCGAACTCGGGGCGGCGCGCCGCAAGCCCGCCTTCCAGTTTGAGCTGAATGACCGCCGCCGCTTTGTGGATCTTCGCCGTCAAGGCGGCCTCTTCCTTATCTTCGTCCGACGATTCGGGATAGAAGCGCGCGCACTCGTCGTCGCCGTAGACTTCGGCGGCGAAACGAACCAACGGGATCAGATTGATCCCGTATCCGTCTTCCAGCGTGGAAAGATTGCCGTAGCGGGCGCAGATACGGACGACGTTGGCGATGCAGATTTCCGAACCGCTCGCCGCGCCCATCCAGGAAATATCGTGATTTCCCCACTCTATATCCACCGAATGATAATTTTCCAGAGCGTCCAGTACGGTCACCGCTCCCGCGCCGCGGTCGTAGATATCGCCGATGACGTGGAGGCGGTCCACCGCGAGGCGTTGGCTCAGACGGCAGAACGCCGCCATGATCGGTTTGGCCCGACCGGTATCGATGATCGCGCGGACGATCTCGTTATAATAGGATTCCTTGTCCGCCACTTCCGCCTTTTCGGTGAGAAGCTCTTCGATGATGTAGGCAAATTCGGCGGGCAGCGCCTCCTGTAAGCGGCTCCTCGAATATTTGGACGCGACGCGGCGAGTCACCCGTACCAGCCGCAAGAGTTCCACGCGGCACCATTCGTCGAAATCCGCCTTTTCGCCCTCCGCGATTTCCAGCTTTTCCTCCGGGTAATAGATAAGCGTCGCCAGCTCGCGTTTTTGCGCCTCGTCCAGCGTCCCGCCGAATTCGTCGTCTATTTTTTTGCGGATCGAGCCGGAACCGTTTTTAAGTACGTGCAGAAAAGACGCCGCCTCGCCGTGAATGTCCGAGACGAAATGCTCCGTTCCTTTCGGGAGATTGAGGATACTCGAAAGCCGAATGATCCTCAGCGCCGCACGCGAAGAATCCGGGTATTGCGCGGATAAAAGTTTTAAATATTTTTCTTCTTCCATAAATATTTCCTTGATTCTCAACTGTCTCCTGCCGACGGGTTATGTCCGGGCGACCAGATCGCGTAGAGGTCGATCCCGTCGGGCGCCAAGGGAACTACTCCCTCGAAGAGGTCGCTCCCCGCGGCCGCGTATGCCCAACCTACGAAGTCGTAAGAAATTTTCTCCTCCGACTCCGCGCTCTGCCGCTCGATCCGGCTGCGGAAAAATTCGATTTCCTCCTCCGCACAAAGCGGTGTTCCCTCGTCGCGCAGCAGCAACAGGGTAAGATCTCCGCCCAAAGGACTGTTGAGGTGCAGTCTTACCTCCACATCCTTTTGCAGCGCGCGCCATTTGGCGTACAACGTGAGATTCGTTGGAGGAAATACCGTAAAAACGTAGAGCGTCCGATACGCCCGATCCTCATACCAGCCCTCGAAGACAAAGCCTTCCTTGACGGGGGGCTTCGGCGGCGCAATCGATTCCCCCGAGATTCCTGCCAGCGGCGGGATTTCGCCGCCCTCAAACGTTTCAAAGGCGACGAGAATTTTTGCGATATGCCATTTCGCATACAGCGTTAAGGATTCTTTTGGCTGTAAGATTCCGGGCGCCGGCAGCGTGAGAGCTGCGTCGAGATACCAGCCGAGAAACCCCGCGTCCGGCCGCGAGCTGACAATATCGGAAAGATCGAGCGTTTCTCCCGCAAAAAGCGTTCTCGCCTCAATCCTGCTGCCGCCGTCCGTAGAAAACCGGACGATAATTTCGTGTTTTTCCGCCGTATCGCCGTCGGGGAAAGAAAGGGAGTTTTCGTATCCGGAAGTTTCCGGCGGGGAAGTTTCGTCCGGCGAAGCGTTGCAGGCGCTCAATCCGCCCGCCGCAAAAATCGCCGCCAGCGCCAGCATGGGCAAAGTACGTTTTTTCATCGGTAAATTCCCTTATTTTTTTGCGCCGTCCGCTCAATAGACCGATTCGCCGACGAGTACGGGATAGGCTTTCCCGTTCTCGACGGTCAGGTAACAATAACTGCCGCCCTCGCCGGCGGGAAAACGGAGGGAACCGGGATTGACGAGCAGCACGCCCTGTTCTTCGGAAATCAACGCGCGGTGGGTATGTCCGTAAAGCGCGAGAGAACAACCGCGGCGGCGGGTTTCCTCGGCGAGTAAGGAGAGATCGGATTTTACCCGATATCTATGGCCGTGACAAAAGAAGATCCTTATTCCTTCCACTTGCAGTTCGCCTTCGGTCGGGGCGGGAAAGAAATCGCAGTTGCCCCGGCAGATATACGTCTTGTCGGGAAAAGCGTTCATCGTCTCGCGCATATCCGCCGCGCCGTCGCCCAAATGAATGACGTAATCGTTTTCCGCAAAGAGGGCCGTCAGACGTTCGATTCCCGTTTTGCGGCCGTGCGTGTCGGAAAGGACGAGAAGCGTTTTCATATCTCTTCTCCCGCGTCCAAAGCTTCGCGCAGTTTGTCCGCAAGCTCTTTCAAGGCGCGGAAACGATGAGAAACGGCGTTTTTTTCCTCGGCGGAAGCGATACCGAAAGATTTTCTCAGATCGTCGCTTTCAAAAACGCAGTCGTAGCCGAAACCTTTATCGCCCGTCTCCTCCCGCAAGATTTTTCCGTACGTGCGGCCCTCGGCGAGGTAATATTTTCCGTTCGGATACACCAGCGCGATCGCGCTCTGGAAATAAGCGGCTCGGTTTTCCTTGTCTTTCATGTTTTCCAAAAGCAAATCTCGGTTTGCTTTATCGTCGCCGTGCCGGCCGCAATAACGCGCGCTGTGTACGCCCGGCGCGCCGTTTAAAGCCTCGACGCAAAGTCCGCTGTCGTCCGCGAGCGCGAGGGTATGGAGAGCTTTCGCGGCCGCTTCCGCTTTCAAAAGCGCGTTTTCCGCGAACGTGGAGCCCGTTTCCTCCACTTCTTCGTCGAAACCCGCCGCTTTTTGAGAGATTACCTCGTATTGAGGAAAGATTTCCGCAATCTCGCGCAGTTTGTTGAGATTGCCCGTCGCCACCACCAATTTCTTTTTCGCCGCCTGCATGTTCTTTCTCCTTATTCTTTCGAACTTCCGGTTTTGCCGTTTACTATCTTTTCAAAAGCGATCCTCTCTCCGCCGTCTTCGATAAAAATCTTTCCGCACTCGGAAAATCCGTTCTTTTTTAGCGCCGCGCGCATCGCGAGATTGTCCTTGTGCGTATCCGCGCGCAGGCTCGTCCTGCCCGCCGCACGCGCGAGATTTTCCGCAAACTCGTAGAGCGCGCGGGTGAGACCGCGGCGTTTAAACTCGTCGCGCACGCAGACACGGTGCACGGCGAGATAGTTTTCCGCCCCCGTCAGCCAACAGCCTTCATAGATATGCTCGTACGTCGGCTCGCAGGGAAGCGCGGCCATGCTCGCCGCGGGTACCCCGTCCGCTTTCAAAAGCCACGAGACGCCGGCTTCTATATCCGCCAATACGTCGCAAAGCGCGGGATAGTCGCCTTGCCATTGATCCACGCCCATTGCGCGGAGAAACGCCCGCCCCTGCGCGTACGATTCCGCGACGCTCCCGGCCTCTTCTTTTTTCGTTTTTTCGATCGTGATCTTCATACTTTTTTATTATATCATATCGCTCGCGAAAAAGCAAAAGATTTTTATTCTTTCGTTCGCCGCGACGGGGCAAATCTTTCCCGGTCGATCAAAAAACGGACGGCTCGACGCCGTCCGCAGCAATTCTTTAATTTTTAAACGCCTTCGCCTTTGATTTTCAGGCGCATGCGCAGAGAATTGAGCACGGCGAGCAGCATAACGCCCACGTCCGCGAATACCGCCAGCCACAACGGCATAACCCCGGCGATACCGAGCGCCATAAACGCCGCTTTCATGGCGATGGAGAAAACGATGTTTTCCGTGACGATCCTGCGCGTCTTTCGCGCAATGCGCACACAGCGGGGCAGCGCTTTCAAGTTATCGGAGACGAGTACCAGATCGGAGGCCTCCACCGCCGCCGCGCTGCCCAGTTTTCCCATGGAAACGGAGCAGTCGGCGACCGCCATCACGGGCGCGTCGTTGATCCCGTCGCCCACGTACATCAACGCGCCGTCTTTTTTGAGCGCTTCCGCCTTTTCCAACTTCTCGTCGGGCAAAAGCCCCGCGGTCACTTCGGATATGCCCAGCTCGCTCGCGATCTTTTCCGCCCGAGCGCGGTTGTCGCCCGTCAGCATCACCGTGCGTTTGACGCCGAGCGTACCGAGCTCCGCAACAGCTTCTTTCGCTTCGGGGCGCACACGGTCGCCGATCTCGATTCTGCCGAGGTAGTTCCCGTCCAAAGCCACATAGATCTGCGTATACGGGCTGTCCGGCACGGGCGCATAAACGCCGTTTTCTTTCAGGAGCAGCGCGTTGCCGACGAGCGCGGTTTTCCCGCCGATCTCGGCCGACACGCCCCGCCCCGCCGTCTCGCGGATATTTTCCGCTTTATAGGCCGTTTCCGCTTCGCAGAACGCTTTCGCGATGGGGTGGGAAGATCCCGCCTCCGCCGCCGCGGCCACCGCGAGCAGCTCCTTCTCGTCGATCCCTTCCGCCGGCTGTACGCCGCAGACGGCGAAGTTGCCTTCCGTGAGCGTACCCGTCTTGTCGAATGCGACGGCTTTGATCTTTGCGGCCGTATCGAGATAGGTCGCGCCCTTTACTAAAATCCCGTTGCGCGCACAACTGCCGATGCCGCTGAAATACGTGAGCGGTACGGAAATGATCAAGGCGCAGGGACAGGAAATGACGAGGAAATTGAGCGCGGTATTGATCCACCGCACGAAATATCCGCCGTATCCGCCGCCGTTGATAAGTCCTAAGAGAGTGGGGACGATTACGGCGAGGATCACCGCGAGCCCGCAGACGATCGGCGTATAAAATTTTGCAAATTTCGTAATAAATTTCTCGGGCGCGGCTTTTTTCGACGCGGAATTTTCCACTAAATCGAGAATCTTCGCCACGGCGCTGTCTTCATAGGCGCGCGCGATCTTCATTTCAAAGACGCCGCCCGCATTGATACAGCCCGACAGCAGTTCTTCCCCTTGCTGCGCTTCGCGCAGAACCGACTCGCCCGTCAAAGATTTCGTGTCGAGAGAAGCGTTGCCGGTCAGTAAGATTCCGTCCGCCGGTACTTTCTCGCCTGCTTTTACGAGTACGACGTCGCCGATTTTAAGATTTTCGGGCTTTACGCTCTTCTGTTCGCCGTTTTCGAGCACCGTGGCGCTCTCGCTCTTTAAATCCATCAGATCGGATACCGATCGCCTCGAAGAGCCGACCGCGATGCCTTGCAGGAGCTCTCCCAACTGATAGAGCAGCATGACGGCGACGCCTTCTCCCAATTCGCCCAGACACACCGCCCCGATCGAGGCGACCGTCATGAGAAAGTTCTCGTCGAAAATTTTTCCTTTGACGATATTTTTTCCCGTGGCGATCAATACGGGATAACCGACGATGAAATAGGCGGCCGCGAAGGCGACGTATTCCAAAACCTGAGTGAGCGTGCTTTTGCCCAAGTGTTCCAAGAGAAATCCCGCGGCAAAAAAGAGCGCGGAAACGGCGATCTGCACGATTTCTAAGATATGCGACTCCTTTTTCGAAACAGCTTTATCCCCGTCCAGAACCTTTACTTTCTCGAATTTTCCCGCCGTTTTAACGACCTTGCGGATCGCTTCTTCGTTCTCGGCGTCGAGCAGGATCGTCTGGGTGATGAAATCCACCTGTACCTCTTTGACGCCCTTTATCTTTTTCAGATCGTCTTCGAGATCCATCGCACAGGCCGCGCAATGCAAATTTTCGAGATGCAGAAGAATCTTGCCGTCCTCCCGAGACCTCTCGTTTGCCGAAGGTTCTTCCACCACCCGCACTTCCTCGAAGTTGTTCGCTCTGTCCTTGACCATACCGAGCGTATGTTCGCCGTCGCATTCCACAGTTAACTTCTGATTGACAAAAGCGACGGAAGCGGAATTTACGCCCGCGATCTTTAAAATCTCTTCCTCCAGTTCCGCCGCGCAAGCGGCGCAGTCCAAACCTTCCAGCTGCAACGTCTTTTTCATTTCAGTCCTCCCACTTGCAATTCAAATGCTCCTCGCTGATTTTGATGAGGTTTAAAATGTGTTCGTCCGCGATCGAATATAATATATTCTGTCCCTCCCGCCGCGACTTTATCAAACGGTTGTCTTTGAGCACCCTCAGCTGATGACTCACCGCGCTCTGCGTCCCGCCGCACGCTTCCACGATATGATAGACGCACATCTCGCCTTGCAGCAGCACCAGAACGATCTTCATTCTCGACGGTTCTCCGAGAATCCGAAAAGTGTTGCACACCCGCTCGATATTCCCTTCTTCCGGCATATTCTCTTTCGCTCTTCGCACCGTCGCTTCGTGCTCGCTTTCGTAATCGCAATTTTCTTTCGCCATTTCTTCTACGCTCCATTATATGAATAACTATTCATATATTAATACTTTCATCATCATTTGTCAAGCGTTTGGAGAGGATTTTTTGAAATTATTTTATCTGCGGGGTTTAAAGGGTTAAAAAATACCGCCGGAAGGCTCCGGCGGCAGAGGATAAAAAGGTTATAAAATTATTTGATCGGCGTTCCGTTTTTATCGTATTTGGTGATGACGTCCGTTTCGGGATCGTAGACGGCGTACTCGTCTTTATCGTCGAACTGAATTTTGTAACGCGTTTTGCCGTCCTCTCCGGCAAGGAGGGAGAAATACACCGCCGCTTTGTAGCCGCGCAGCGATTCCTGTTCTTTCCACTCCTCTTTGGTGATGTTGAAGAGAGCGAGGATTCGTTCGGGATACGCGCTTTGGAAGGTTGTGCTCGGATAGCCGACTAAATAGATATCCGGGCAGTAGAACAAAATCAGTTCCGCGGCGACGGAAGAATTTACGTCGACGACTCCGAGCTCGTTCAAAAGGCTCTGTTTGCCGGGATCGAGCTCGGTCGGCGTGCCGGGGTGTCCTTTATAATAGATCCGGTACTCGGAACCGTAATACGTCTTTAAAAGATTGACGTAATTTTCGAGATCGCCGAGGTTTTCGGTTTTGGTGCCGATTACAAGAAGGACCTTTTGTTCGTTTTCGTACGCGTCGTTGAAAATCTCTTCGTCGAATTTATACAGCCGCTTGAAACCGTTTTGATCCGTTTCGGTGAGCGACGCGAGCATTTTGGCGAGACCGGGATAGACGGCGTTAATCTGTTTGTAAGACGGGTTGTCTTTGGATACGTTCGTACCGTTGACCAGATCTTTGATAAATTCGCTTCGGGTATTGTTGGTGAACAGGTCGGCGCGGGAGCACCACCAAGACACGTTCTCTTCGACGCTCGCGATCACGAATGCGTAATTTCCCAAAACGGAATAAGTCGGCGCGCCCTCGTACACGTTTTCGAGAAAGTGTTCGTCCCCTTCCGCCGCGGCTTGTTTCACGCGCAGCCATTCCGTCACCATTTTGTCGTATTGTTCTTTCGCGTTTTCATCGCCGAACATATCGTTGAAGTAGGCAATCGTCCCGCTGCCGTCCGAGATCATCGTCGCGGTAAAATTATCGATGCCCTGGCAGGTAAAAAATTGCAGAATCAACTCGGGATAGTTATCCGTGCAATAGAAATGAAAGGTCGAAGCCGGATTGATCTCGTACAATTCTTTGATATAGGCCGCCATCAAGACATTGTGCGCGTGGAAATTTCCTTCGACCACCTCCTCGCGGGGCGCAGCCGGAAGCGGAGAGACGTTTTCGGGAAGATTGTCCCAATCGTAGGCTTTGGCCCGTTCGAGAGAAACGAAAGTGGGCGCGTCCGCCATGACGGGAAGCCCGGCGGCAAGATACGCATCCCGCGCCTCCCCCCGACGGCTGTATAAGCCGAGGGAAAAGTGCGTGACGGGGAAGGTGGCGTTCAAAGACGCAAAATTATATTCGTCCGCAAAAAGCGCCGCCGTGCCCTGCTGCAAAACGACTTTCCCGAATTTTTGATCGTAGGCGGTCAAAGAGACGTTCACGCTGCCGTAACATACGCTCTGCGTGATCTGAGAAGAGAGGGAGCCGATACGGCGGCTCGCCAGCGGTTGATCCCGGTAGGAAAAGTTCATTGTCCACTCTTCGTAACCGTCGATTCCAAACCCGTTGAAATCGTAGGCCACCGTCAGTTCGGTCGTTTGTCCGTTCTGCCGGGCGGAAAGGCGAATATCGTTCTCGGGATTCCACTGCGCATATACTTTGATATTTTCCGTCAGCGGCGCCTGAACGAAATCGGTTTCCCGGCAGGGACGGTCAAAAGTGAGATCGTCGTAATACCACCCGCCGAACGAATACCCCTCTTTCGTCGGCGCGGGAAGTTTGATTTTCTCGTTTCCGTTCGTATAAACGGAAGAAGGCGCCTTCCCGCCTTTGACTTCGAAGGAGATCGATTTTTTGAGCGGAGCGGCCGAGTCAGAATCACCGTCGAACGGATTGGAACAGCCCCCTAAGAACAGCAGCCCCGCCGCCAGGCAGACGGAAGCGGCCAAAACGCCGCCAAGTACAAAAGAACGTTTTTTCATCAGTAAATCCCTCACGATTATTATTTTTTATCTTTGTTTAGATTATATCATAAAGTATCTGTAATTAGCAAGATATTTTACTTAAAAAATAAAAAAAATCCGGCTCTTTATAAGCCGAACTTTCCTATCTTTTCCCAAACTCTTCTTCCGGCATTTCCGCTTCGAAGCCCGAAACGAACGTCTTTTCACGCAGATACGAAAACGCGCCGTCCAGACAAAACCGCAGCCGTTTCGAGACCAGGCATTGCCGGGTGAGATGAAACCGCCGGTTTTCCGCCGCAAAGCCGTACTTGGTGTCCCCGGCGACGGGACAGCCGATATGGGCGAGGTGCGCCCGGATCTGGTGCGTCTTGCCCGTATGGAGCTTGATCTCTGCCCTGGTATATCCCTTTTCTCTTTTCAGTATCTTGTATTCCGTGACGATCTTTTCCGCGCCCGCCGTCGGGGAGTCGAAAATCCGCACCAGCGCCCTCTCCTCGTCCTTTTTCAGATACGCCGTGAGGACGTCGGTATCTTGGGGGAAAGTTCCGAAGCATACGGCGTGATAGGTCTTTTCCACTCTTTTCTCGCGGAAGGCTTTTAAAAGCTCCTTCTCCGCCGCCGCGCTAAGCGCGAAGACCAGGAGTCCGCGCGTGTTGCGGTCCAGCCGGTGCAGGAAATAACATTCCCGCTCGCGGGAAAGCGCCGCGAATACCGCTTCGGAATTGACGCCGCTCTCCTTGTCGGCAACGAGAATATTGCCGTCCTCGTAGGCAACGGAAAACGCAGGTTTCGCTTCCTGCTGAGGAGTCAGATAATAGGATACCTTATCCCCCGCTTTAAGCGTCAGATTTTCGCCAGCCTTTTTGCCGTTCACGCGCACTTCCCGGTTTTTCAGAAGATAATTCCAGAAAAAGGAACCCTGCGCATAAGTGTTGTCGGTAAATTCTTTCAACGTCTGTTCTCTGTCCGCAATAAATTCTTTCACGTATCTTTTTCCCGTTTGTTTTTATAGTCCTTGTTTTTCTCTCACGCGCTCCCGTCCGTACGCTTCCGCCGCGCTCTCTTGTTCGTCGCTTTATAAATCCCACGTCCGCAGAAAAACGCGCCGCACAGAATCAGCAGTGTCAAAGCGATTCCCGCTCCGCCCGTGAGGAAAAAATAGACGAGATAAGCGCACAGGAACGCGAAGAGCATCTGCGCCGCGGCATACCCCCAGGCCGCCTTGCGGCCAAGCTCCCGCGCGGCGGCGGTGACCGCCGAAACGCAGGGCGGGATCAGCGCCACGAAGGTGAGATAAGCGCAGGCCGAGGGGAAGGAAAAAGCGATCCCTTCGGGAAAGAGGACGGCGAGCATGCCCGCGATATTTTCTTTGGCGATCAGCCCGCTCACCGCCGCGAACGCCGCGCGCCAGTCGGTGATGCCCATGGGATAGAACGCGTATTTGAACACGCCGCAGATATGCGCGAGGAAACTGTCCTCCGCCGCAGCGACGCCCGTAAAGGAAAAGGACGAGAGAAACCAAACGACCAGCGTAAACACGAGTACGGTGGTGGATATCTTTATTATAAACTGTTTTATCTGAAAGAGCAACTTTTTTGCCACAAAAAATACGTCGGGCATGCAAATATCGGCAAGTTCCATCAAAAACACGCCGTCGTCCTTTTTGAGAAACGCGGCGGCGGCGAGCCCCATACCCGTGCCCAGCACATATAAGAGCACCGCGCCCAAAAAGGTGTTTTCAAAGACGGAGGAAAGCAGCGTCAGATAGACGGGCAGTTTGGCGCTGCACGGCACGAAAAAGAGACAGGACACCGCCCGGCGCTGAATACTCTTATCTTCCAAAGCGCGCGTGGAGGTGACGGCCGCCGCCGTACAGCCGTAGCCGAGCAGTACGGAAAACGCCGCGCGCCCGGAAAGCCCGATCCTGGAAAACAAACCGTCCGTCATGAACGCCAGCGCCGACATAAAACCGCTCTCTTCCAAAAAATCGAGAAATAGATACATCAGCGCGATCTGCGGGATAAATGACAGCACGCTCCCGGCCCCGGAAATGAGCCCGTCGCAGACGAGACTGCGCACGATCGGCGAATCGATCGCCCCGCCCACGGCCTCCGACAGACGACGAATCAGCGATTCGAAGAGATTCTTTAAAAATACGCCGGGCATGCCTTCGGCGAAGGTGAGGAAAAAGACCAGCCCCGCGAGCAAAAAGAACGCCGGCAGCGCAAAAAACGCGTTGAGACTGAGCTTGGTCAGTTTCGTTTCCCCGAACGGCGCGGGCGAGTAGGCGGCGGTGGCCTCCCGGCCGAACGTTTCCTCTTCGACGGACGCGCGGCGGCAGGCAGAACGATAGGCAGACAGCGCGGGAAACATTCCCGTCAACGCCTCGGCAAAGGCTTTGACCGATCTTTTGCGCAGGGCGTCTACTTCGAAACAGCGGATTTTGAGCTGCGCGCTCAATTTTTCGCAGTCGATCTTACCGCCCCGGGCGCGGAATTTTTTGCACATCGTCAGGGCGAGAACGACGGGTATCCCGCGCGCGAGCAGGCTTTTCGTGAGCTTTAAGGAACGTTTGAGGTAGGCGGCGTCCGCCACCTGCACCGCCAGAAAATCTTCCTTTTGACCGGCGATATACTCCCCGGCGAGCTTTTCTTCCATGCTCATGCCGTCGAGGGAATAAAGCCCCGGCAGGTCGCAGACGACGTCGAGCCCCGCGAGCCGGGAAGTCCGTTCGCTGGCGCCCACCGTTACGCCGTGATAGTTTCCGGTACGGTTATGCGCGCCCGTAAGCGCGTTAAAGAGCGTCGTTTTGCCGACGTTGGGATTTCCGATCAAAAGAATTTTCACCGCTTTGTCCCTCCTTCCAGGGCGGAGCCCGAAAAGGCTTTCTCCATTTCCGTTTCGGACACTTTGACGAAAATTTTCTCCGCGAGCTCTTTTCTCATGCCCGCCCGCACGCCGTCCGCTTCCACTAAAACCGTACTCCCGAAAAAGGCCTTTTTGAGCATTGTGATCCTCGTGCCGGCTTCGATATTCAACATGCGGAGCCGTTCCTTCACGTCCTGCTCCGTTTCGATTTTCAATACTTCCGCGCTTTCTCCCGCGGTCAAACGATTCAAGGTTGTCATAGGACAAATATATGCGTCTCAGGCGGCAACAAGACCGATTTTTTATCGAAAGGACGCAAAAAAACCGCGCGGAGAAATCCGCGCGGCACGAACGGCTTTTTCGGTTACGGTTTCCGTGCGATCAGTTTCGCGCGGCTGGGGCAGACGGAGTTTTCAAGCACGACCTCCCCGAACCCGTCGGCTTCGATGCGGCCCCGTCTCGGATTTTTCACGGAAAGGATCTCGCCCCGGAGCGACGCCTTTACGTCGCTGTATTCAAACGCCAGATCGGCGTCCTCCGTCGTGCAGTCGATCAGTCTCAGTTTTTTGCAGTAACACAGCGGCTGCGTGCCCTTGATGTGACAGCGCACGAAAGTCACGTTCTTTGAATACCAGCCGAGATATTCCCCCTCCACCACAGAATCGCTCACCACCACGTTTTGGGCGTGCCAGAACGCGTCCTTCGTACGCAGACGGCTGTTCGATATTTTGAGCCCGCGCACGTATTGGAAAGAATATTTCCCCGAAAAATCCAGGTTTTTTGCGACGATATTTTTACCGTTCAAAAACGCGTATTCGCTCTCGACCTGCGTGTTGTTTATATAAACGCGGGAGCTGTTCCAGCCGAACTCGGGCGAGCGGACGAAGCTGTCGTAAATATTAACGCCCCGACATTCCCGTACCGCCTTGATTCCGTGTAAGGCACAGTCTTTCAGTTCGAGGTCTCTGCCGTACCAAAGCGCGGCGCGACAGCCTTGCGTCATCTCGCTTTTTAAAAGCGCGAGCCCGTCGACGTGCCAAAGCGGATAGCGGAGATCGAAAAAACATTTTTCGACTTGCAGCCGCCGGCCTTCCTTCAAAGCGGACTCTCCGTCCTCCGCCCCTTCGAATCGGCAGGAGGAAACGAGCGCGTCCGCCAGATGATAGAGCGCGCGCTCTTCGCCGAACCGCTGATTTTCGATTTTCCGCCTTATGCCTTTTCTCTTCCGCGCCGCTTCCGCCGGGGGATCCGCCTCTTGCCGCGGCGGACACTTACACGTTTCTGCCCGATTCATACGCCTCCCGAAGGGCTTTCGTCCCTTTGACCTCGCCGACTTTTTCCGCGCCTATGCCTCTGACGACTCCCGCCAGCCGTACGCCGTCGAAGCAGTCGATCCAGCCCTGTACCCCTTTGACCGCGCCGTCCATCGCGCGTTCGTCGTTCTCCGCCGCCGTCGCGAGCAGATATACTTCCCGGAACCGATTCTCGCGCGAATAGAGCGGATTCATGCGATCGAGAAAGGTTTTTAATTGGCCGGACATCTCATAATAGTAGATAGGCGTGGCGAATACGAGCACGTCCGCATTCCGCACCTTTTCCAAAACGGGATTGACGCCGTCTTTGAGCACGCAGCCTTCGTGCGTCTGGCACCAGAGACACCCCGTGCAGAATTTAAGCTCCGTTTCCCGGAGATTGATCTTCTCTGCGGTATGCCCCGCTTCCCTCGCCCCGCGCGCAAACTCTTCGGCCAAAATATCCGAATTGCCGTTCTTCCTCGGCGTGGACGACACGATAAAGATTTTTTTGCCCATATCTCGTTCTCCTCCTGCGTTTTTTATCTTCTCTTGTTTTGTGAGTCTATTATAGATCAACCTCTTTTCTATGTCAAATACTTATATTCTATTATTTTCCATGCTTAAAACGCATGGAACGTCAAAGGAAAGGCATTATAAAAACGTTTACCTATTCTATTTTTGACAGTTCGGACAAAAATAACTGCTTCTGCCGGCAATGGCGATACGCGAGACGGGCATCCCGCAGCAGCGGCAGGGTTTATTCGCGCGGCCGTAGACCTGAAACCGCGGCGGGCGGTTTTTGGAGGATTTTTCCCCGTGCGTGTAATCGGCGTTGCGTTCTATCGCCGCGGACAAAACGCTTTTGACGCTTTCATAGAGCCGAATCCATTCTTCGATCGAGAGGGAGGAAACGGGGCGGTCGGAACGGATTTTTGCCGCGAACAGGGATTCGTCGGCATAAATATTGCCGATCCCCGCCACCGCCGTCTGCTCCAAAAGCGCCTGTTTGACGGCGATCCCGCGCTTTTTATAACGCTCGAAAAGAAAAGCCGCAGTCAGGTTTTCGTCAAACGGCTCGTAGCCTAATTTCTCCACGCCGCTGAAAATGTCCTTTTCGTCTTTCTCTATCAGCCATAACCGGCCGAAGCGCCTCGCATCGGAAAAGAGCAGCCGATTCTTGTCGCTCAGGAAAAAAATCGCGTGCGTGTGCGGCGGAAGCGGCGCGTCGGACGCGGAGACGAGCAAGCGTCCGGTCATGCGCAGATGCACGAGAATCCTTGCTCCGTCGTCCAAACAGAGGAATAAAAACTTTCCCCGGCGTTCCACCGCGGCGATCGTTTTGCCGCCCGCTTTTGAGCAAAATCCCTCCTCGGACGGGTGCGCGACGACGGGACGCAGGATCGCCACTTCCTCGATCCTTCTTCCTGTAAGCTCGGGCGCGAGTCTTCTTTTCACGTTCTCCACTTCGGGCAGTTCCGGCATATCTTTCTCCTTTGCCTGCGCGGCTTCCGCCGCGGTTTATCCGCAAATATTATACCACGAAATTCCTCCCGCCGTCAAGCGCGTTTTTAAGTTGTGCTCAATCGGCCAGCAAAGCGTTGGCTTTTTCGCAGGTTTCGTATATTTCGTCGTACTTTTGTTCGATGAGAGGATTCACCTTTTTGCTCTTCGCGGCGCAAAGTTTCGTAAAACAAAAATAAGGCAGGATCCAGCCTGCGAATCCGGGCACGGCCAGAACGGCGCAGAGCGCGACGTGATGAGCGAGATAGGCGAACGTCGCGCCGGCGAGAAGCGCCGTACCGACGAGTCCGACGATATACGCGGCCGTCGCCGCGCCGTTCTTTTTAGAGCGTTCCAGGCTTTGCAGTTCCTCGGCGCACGCGTCGAATTTGCGTTGCAGCCTCCCGATTTCCGCTTTGTTTCTGAGCTTGCGGTTGCGCTTGTACTTCACCGTCACTTTCCCGAACGCGGGAGTCGGCTCCGCGCCCTCGCGCTGCCAGCCGAAATTGGCGTAGCCGTCCGTATAAAAGGATTCCAGACTGCGGGGCACCGTCAGTTCCTTGTACTCGTATCCGATAAATTCGTTGGGGTTTGCAGTTTCCATTTTCCTTCGTCTCCTTTGCGATTTGTACCCCGATTATACCCCACCGTTATTTATGAATTGCTTACGTTCTGTTAAAAAAATATTAATTCCCTGTTCTTTTATCCCAGAAATCCGCCTGTCGGCAGCCCGGAAAGCGGAGACCGCGTTTATCCTCTCTGCGAAAGAGGCAGACGGACGCGGAAGGAGCTGCCTTTGCCCGGCTCGCTGTCCACGGCGACGGCGCCGTGCATGAGTTCCACCACCTTCAAAGTCAAAGCGAGCCCCAGCCCGTTGCCCTCCCCCGAATGGGAGGAATCGCCCTGGAAAAATTTATCGAAAATACGTTTTTTCGTCTCGGGCGGCATACCGCAGCCCGTATCGGAAACGACGACGTTCACGCCCTCTTCGTCGGAGGTCTGGCGGACGGAGATTTTGCCGCCCGGTTCGGTGAATTTGACGGCGTTGGACAACAGATTCTGCCAGACGATTTCCAGCATGCTCTTATCCGCCTCGATATAGGCGCAGTCGTCGAGTTCCGCTTCGATCTCGATCCCCTTTTTGTCGAGTTGGTCTTCAAACGCGATGATGCAGTCGCAAAGCTGTCGGCAGACGTCGAACGACTCCGAGTCGAGCTTGATCACCTGATTCTCGATCTTGTTGAGTTTGAGAACATTTTCGACGAGACTGGTCAGCTTTTGGGAATACAAAACGATCGTATCGGCGTACTCCTTTCTTTGTCCGGGCGCGAGTCCTTCCTTCTGCAAGGCGACGGCATAGCTTTGAATGACCGCGAGCGGGGACTTGATCTCGTGGGAGACGTTGGCGACGAAATCGCTTTTCAGCGTCTCGATCGAGCCCAGTTCCGCCACCATTTTGTTGAAATCCTCATACATTCGATCTATGTAATCGATTTTATCCGATCTGTGTTCCGGTTCGAGATAGACGGAAAAATCCCCGGCCGCCACCTTCCCCGCCGCCTCGCTCAGTTTTTTCATCGGCTTATCGAATGCGCGATATTTCTGATAAGCGGTAACGGCGCAGAAAATCCCCGCGATTATCGCCCAATAAAGGACGTACCAAACCGCCCATTCCCCCGACATGGCTATAACTTCCGCGCCGCCGTAAATGAAAGCGGGCAGCGCCGCCAGACCGCCGAATACCAGCAGCGACGCGATATATTCCCACCAGGAGAATCGGGAGATTTTCCTCTTTCCTTTCCGTTTTTTCATTTCAGGACCGCCTTATACCCCAAACCGTGCACCGTCGCGATTTTAAACCCGTCGCAGGCGGAAAACTTATCCCGGAGCTTAGTGATGTAGACGTCGACGGCGCGCAGGCTCGTGTCGCTGTCTATCCCCCAGAACTCGTCCATGAGCTGAGCGCGGGAAAAGGTATGGTTGGGATAGGATAAGAGCTTATATAAAATATGGAACTCGCGGACGGTGACGGGAATCTCTTCGTCGCCGATCTGCGCGCTTACGGCCTCTGCGTCCATAACGAGGTTGCCCACGGCGAGCTTTTTTTCGCCGGCGATGCGGGCGCGGCGCAAAAGCGCGCCCACGCGGAGAACGAGCTCGTCCATGACGATCGGCTTGACCATATAATCGTCGATCCCGAGCCGGAATCCTCTCTGCTTGGAGGCAAAATCGTCCCGCGCGGTCAAAAAGAGAATGGGGATCGTCTTATTCACTTTCCGCACCGTCTCCGCAAACTCGAATCCGTCGATCTCCGGCATCATGACGTCGGAAACGATGAGATCGAATAAACTGTTATACATCGCCTCGTACGCCTCGCGCGGATTGGAACACCCCTTCGCGTTGTAACCGTTGTTGTTGAGATAGGTACAGACGATCTGATTGAATTTGAGATCGTCCTCCACCACGAGAATTTGCAGCATACCTTTCCTCTCCTTGTGTATTCTTCTCTTTTATCATAAAGGAAAACGGAAATTTTGTAAACTCGTTTGCCCCGCTTTCCCGATAAATTAATATTTCTTTAACAAATTTCAAGCAGTTTGCAAATACTTTCTTTTTATAATCTTTCGTATGAAAAACATCAATCCCTTCAAACTGCCCGCGGAAGAACGCGTCGTTCTCTTCACGAAATTTTCCGTTCCCGCAAACGTGCTTCTCGCCGCCGGAAAAGCGCTTTTAAGCCTGTTTTCCCTCTCTTTTTTTCTCTTCGTCAACGCCCTTTACAGCCTCGGCATCGGGCTCGCTAAATTTCTCTCCTTAAAAACGCATATCGACGTCAAAAACGCGCCTTTATCGGAAACGGAGATCCGGGACAGGAAAAACCGTTTCTACGCGCTGACGGGCTGGACGATCGCCGCGGCGGCCGCCGTTTACGTCGTTTACTGCGCCCGGCTGTTCATCTTCCAAAAGGAGAGCGCTTCTTACGGTACGATCATCGGCGTCACCATCGCCGCGATCACCTTTTCCGAGCTCGGCATGGCGGCGGCGGGAATCAAGTCCATGCGCCGCCGACACGAGCCCATGCTGGAAGCGATCAAAATGACCAACCTCGCTTCCGCGCTCGTCTCCGTAGTGCTGACGCAGACCGCGCTCTTATCTCTCTCCGAAGGCAACCATGCCGTCTATAACGGCCTCTGCGGCGTCGTGTTCGGATCGCTCGCCGCCTGCGTGGGGCTTTTTATGGTCGTGCGCATGAAAATGATCGCAAACGGGCGCTATGCCGCGATTATTTTAAAGCGCATGCGGAAAAACCTCGCCAGGCAAAAACTGACGGACAAAATCGAATTGCTCGCATGTGAGGACGAGCGTTCCCTGCCCCTGCACGTCCGCGCATTATTCGACGAGGGAGAAGGCGCGGAAGCGGCCGTGGAAAAACTCGGCAAAAAGTACGGAGTAAAAATTCTGCGCGAAGCCAAGCCCGCGCGCCCACCCTCCGTTTAACGAATCCGGAACCTCTTTTTTAAACTTCCCGCAACGCTTTGCAATGCCCGCTGTTCGTTTCCAGCGCAAAGGAGCGATATTTCAACGAGACGACGCAGGTTCTTTGAGAAATTTTTCCCTATTTGGGAATAACTTACGCATAAATAGCGCATACTCAAAACAAAAATGCTGGAAGGAGAGATACAACATGTTTTGGATAGGAGTAGTCGTAGGCGTTCTCATCGGCGGAAATCTCGGCGTCGTCTGTATGGCACTGTTTAAAATTCATAAAGATTGAAACGAAGCCGGAGAAGAAATCAGGAAAATTCATTCTTAATAAAAAACAGAATAAATTTCCCGAAATTTCAATGTGTTGAAACCTTTTAGGCATTTCATGCGTTATAATTCTGTCGTTCGTTTCATGGTTACCGATTCGACGTCTCCCGCCGGAGCACTTGCGGACAGGGAGGCTTTTCCCTTTGGAACGGAAACGAAAGAGACTACTTTATTTTTCGAGTTTTGCACACATGAATCCCTGCTATTTTAATTGTCTCGGTGCCGATTTGGATTATATCGGCCGCAAAAGTAAATTTTTACAACAAAATAGAGAGAACTTTCAACAAATTCTCGATTGCCTGCTGGACACTGCTACCATGCTGTCCGTATGCGAGAGCGACTACGCCAAGGACGCAGATAAATTCCGCGAATACGAGCACGTCTACAAAAAGCTGGAAGAGGTCGTGAATTGTTTCAACGATTACGGATTGACCGTAGTCGTTCCCGACAATCTGCGGCAAAGAATGGCCGGACAATCCCGTTGAAAAAATTTTCTTCGTTCTGTTTTTAAACAGGAATCGGAAAGTCTTATACAGCCTGCGTTCGTTTTTTATCCTAAAAACGGCTACGGGTATTTTTTGGTGCCGTTTTTGAAAAATCCCCCTCTTTTCGATTCCTTTGAATACCCAAAACCGGACCGAGAGGCGCGCCCCTCGGTCCGGTTTTTATCGTATGTCTCCCCGCGGGGTTCCTTCTCTATCGCCCGCCCGTTTACGGCCGCACGGGTTTACAGACTATCTTTGTCCCGAAAGGGGCTTTGAGCTTGATCTTTCGCCCGCGGACTTCGATATGCAGCGCGCCTTTTTTGAGAGGAATATCCCCTTCCGCCCATTCGAGTCCGCCGAGCGAAGGCGCGACGACGACTTTATCGCCGTAGTCTTCCACCCTCACGCCGAGCACGCGCTCTACGAGATAGGGCAGGACGCCGGCCGACCAGCCGTGACAAAGGCTGTGCCGGTAACCGAGATAACAATACGCGCCGAAATCGCCGTGAATATTTTTCTCGCCGTCTTCCGGCAGACGATCGATCGGGCAGACCTCTTCCCTCGTCCAATCGAGGTCGAAATCCTCCCAGAACGTCGTCGCGCCCAATTTCAGCATGCCGCCGTAATAATTTTTTGCAACGCGGAGCGCCGTCTGCGTTCCGGCGGCGCGGTCCGTCGCACAAAGCAAAAAATAACTCATGAACGTACTCATGCCTTTCGCGCCGCCCGCCAGCAGTTTTTCCCGTTCTTCCGCCGTGAGCCCGCCGCAGACAAAATCTTTGAGGGCGACGATCTGTTTCTTTTCTTCTATGTGAATCTTTTTTCGGGAAAGTCTTTGAGCGATCTCCTCGCTTTGGGAAAACTCTCCCCCTGCGGCTTCGAGGACTTCTTTCGCGGCCTCGGCAAAAAGAAGAGACAAAATATGCACCCCCGCCTCTTCGTCCGGTGTCTCGTGCGTCGGCCAGTCCACAAGATTGGCGCCGAAACGGGTACTCCCGTCCTCGCCGACACAGGTTAAAACGGTGCCCGTCAGCCGCTCGACGTATTCTTTCTGTTCCCGCAGGTAAGCCGTGTCGCCCGTCCGACGGTAGTATTCCCGAAGAATGATCACCCACCACATCGAATACGAGGGTATATCGGTGATCCAGCGCGTGGGCGGCGTCTGCCCGCGGGCAAAATCCAACGAACGCCTGATCGGCGCGTAATCGGAAGAAACGTTGGCGAGCGCGAGAAATTCGGGATATAAATCTCCTATCCAAACCAGTCTGTCGCGTTTGACGCCGTCCCAAAGCACGCCCCGCCGCACGCATAGCTGCACCGTCCGCGCCGCCGTCTCGTAAATCTCGTTCAATAAAGGATCCGAACAGGAAAACGAACCCGTAACGTCTATCTCCGGCTCCCACGCCTCGGCCGTCGCGCTTTTGAGCGTCAGTCCGCCCCCCGACGCGTCCAGCCGTAAAAACCGGAACCCGCTGTCGAAAAAGGAGGAATCGGAGAGCGGCAGGGCGGGAACGGTCAGATCGCGGTAAGCGTGCGCGTTGCCGCAGTTCTTTTCGCCCGGCTCCGCGCAGCATTCCGCCGCCGACTCGCCCAGCCGGAGACGTATCCGCGCGCCGTTTTCCGCGTCGCGGACGAGCAGCCTCACCCCGCCCGCCAATTCCCTCTTGAAATCGAGAACGATATATCCGCCCTTTGCGATCGAAGTCAGTTCCCCTTCCGCAAGGCCTATCTGCAATGTTTTTTCTTTCAAGAGCAGTTCCGCGTTTTCGACGCCCTCGCTCTTTAATATCCGTACGGGATAAACCGTGCGTTTATTCGTCCCGCTCATTTCGTTTCTCCTTGATTCCGTTTCGTTTTGCGCCCGGAGAGCTTCTCTATCCGGGCGCCGTCTTTCGCTTCGTGTTTATTCCAGTCCGTAGGGCACGGGCGTAAACTCCACACGGTCTTCGCCGGCCGTCAAAAAGCTGTCCGGACCGTAACAGCCCTGCGGGTACGCCTGATGCAGGGGTCCGAACGTATTGCGCCGGGGCAAAAGCAATCGGAGCACCAGCTCCCGTTCGAGTTCCACCTGCGTCTCGAACGGCGCAAAGGCCAAAACTTCGGTCTCCTTTCCGCCCTCGATCTCCATAACGGCGCCGACGGGCTTTTCGAAGGAAAGCGTATAAGCGCCTTCACAAATTCCCGTATGATATTCGATCCCGCCCGTATAATAGGGAAGCCCCTGCGAAGCGATGTCGCCGCGGCCGAGTTTTTCGGGCAGCGCGACGATCCGCCGCGGCAGGGCGACGCCGAAGTCGCCGAGGATATATACCGCTTCCAGACCGTCCGATTCGTAAAGCTCTCCGTCGAGGATCACTTGGTTGCGTCCCTTTTGCAAGGCGATTTCATAGAGCTCGAAACAGTCGTCCGCCCAGCGTTTAGCGCTTCTTTTTCCCAAAGGCCTGCCGTTGACGAAACAGGAAAGCCCGCCAGCCTCCCGCGCAAGGTACGCGCGTGCGGGTACGCTGTCCACGTCGAAAGAAAAAGTCAGCTTCAAGCGGCAAAGTTTTTCGTCTCCTTTTTCTCCCGCGTATTTTTTGACAAACCACGGCTGCAGCATCGCGCCGCCGCGAAGGCGTTTTCCCCGTTCGTAACGGATCTCCCGATCGATGAGCAGCACGTCTTTCTCCCGCCCCGCGTCTTTGAGTATGCCGTCCGTTTCCCATACGGCGCAGTCCAAAGGCAGCACGTTCGGCTCCGTCAACGTATAAGTAAATTTTTCGGGAAGCTTGCAGAGCGGATAATCTTTCTTTTCCGCTTCCGCGATAGATTCCTTCGTTACGCGGAAAATATACTCCTCTCCGCCCGCGAGCGTCACGGGGAACCTCAATCCTTCCTTTTGCGCGTTCGTCTCAACCCTGCCCAGGCTCTTTCCCTCGCGAAAGTCCCATTTTTCGACTTGCCGCCCTAAGAGACAAGACGGAAGTTCTATATTTCCGCTCGTCTTGTTTTGCTTGTCGAGATTGAGAACGAATACCCAAAGATCCCCGCCGAGCTCATACGCGGCGTAGGCGCAACCTTCGGGCGTCCCGATGCGGAAATCGGGCGCAAGCTCTTCTATCTTTTCCGTGAGCCTGCCGCCTCGGGAAACGAACTCGTCGAGGAGACGGCGCGTCTCCTCGGAAATCCGGCCGCCGCATTCCCAAAGCACTTCGCGGTACTTCACTTTCCCGACTTTCAGATAGGTTTCCCCGCCTTCCCGGACAATACTCCCGTATTTGCGCAGCAGTTCTTCGTCCCCGTAATCGAAATCGATCCCCCGCCTCGTCAGCTCTTTAAAATCCTCTATGTATCTTTGGTCCAAAGCGGCGATCTTTTCGTCGTTGGGCGAAAATCCGTCCATCCAACCGACGCGGACCTTTCCCCACATCTCCCGAAGCGGCACCAGCGCCAGCGTCTCCGAAACGCGCGTTCCCTCCGCGCTCAATACCCCGAGCCGCGCAAAATAGTCCTCTAAACGCTTCCAGTCTTTATACCACGCGTTCTGATGCAGGATACTCGCCGGGTAGTCCCGTTTCGCTTCTCCTTTCATCGTGTACCAGGAAAGGTGCGGACAGCGCAGATTGATCCCGAACAGCGCCTGCCAGTCCCCCGCGGCCTTATAACGGTTCAACGTCATATCCCAGCCCGTAGCCCCGTAAAGTTCGCTCAGAACGAACTTTTTCCCCAGCTGACGCGCCGCGGAGGAGCACTGCTTCGCCGCCCAGTAAGTATCGGTATTTTCGCCGAGCACGTCTATGCCAGGATAATCCATATATTCGTAGTATCTCATGCACGAACCGGTCATGCTCGTCTGAATGCTCAGATTGTCCTCGTGCAGAATATGCCCCGTCAGTTTCAGACCGTGCGCCTCGCACCACTCCCGGCAGGGGAGCGCGAAATTCTGCGTGAACAGATCGTCCAATACGTCGATATATTCCGCCGCCGCGGCGTTAAAATCCTCGCCTTTTCTGCGCCAGTAGAGTTCGGGCGGAGAAAACTTTTTCCCGTATTTCTTTTCATAGGCGGCGGGGAGCCCGGCCGTATACGGCGCCATGCGGGCGCGATTCTCGTTCGCGATCCCGAATCCGTTGAAGAGCGCCCCCCGGTGCGGCTCGTCCGTGAAAATGCCTTTGATCACCCTTCCGAACAGATCTCCGCAATAGCGCGCATACTGCTCGTGCGTGCTTTGGATAAAGGCCTCCGTCGCGTCCCGATTCATCGCGTCGATGTAGGTAAACCCGTTGTAAAAATCTTCGCAGGCCTGCTCTTCTTCGGCGATGACCGCATACCTGTACCCCGCTTTCACCTCGCCGGGATCGTTCGCCTCGTAGAAATCGACGAGTCTCTCCTCGCCGCGCCCGTCCCGTTCCAGCCTGACCGCGTAGCGATATAAAATCCCCGCGACCTCGGGGCGTTTCAAAGCCTCCGCTTCGCTTTCGTAGAGGGACATAAAGCGCAGACGGTTTTTCCGTTCCCGCGTCACCTCTCCGCCGCAGGTGCCGCTCGGCCATCTGTCCTCGTCGTACAGCCAGGCTTCCATGCCGAGTTCTTCCGCTTTTTTCGCGCAGGCGCGGATACAATCGAACCATTCCCCGCCGAGATACTCCGTTTCCAGCCCCGTGCGGGAGTGCATGAAAAAGCCGCCGAAACCCATTTCGTGCAGATATTCCACCTGTCTGATCAGTTCGTCTTTTTCCAGTTTTCCGTTCCACGACCAGAACGGTTTGCCGCGGTAGGCCGCGGGCGGATTCGCGATGAGGGCCGCGACTTCCTTCCTTTCCATGATTTTCTCCTCTTTTTTGCTATGAAACAATTATACTACAATAAACGGCCGCCGTCAATGTCTCAGGCAAAAAATTATCTCCGCCTAACCAAACGCTCGCCGCCGGCTCCGCATAGTATCTTACCATAAGCATACAGTAATTTATCTGTTCTGTCTTATCAATATTTATGCTCTTATTATCAAAACTTACGATAAGCGCCCGCCTCTCCCGTCGATCAAGCATAAAAAAAGGGCCGTTGAAAACGGCCGATATTTTTTCATTTACCGAACGCGTGCATGACGTCTTGTTCAAACGCCGCGGACGCTTCGGCGTCCGCGCCCCCCGCGTCGTTGAGATTTACCATTAAAAGCCCGACGACTTTCAGCCGCGGATCCACCCAGAAATGGGTGCTGAACGCGCCGCTCCAACCGAAACTGCCCGCGGACAGAGGCTGCCGCCCGGCGCATCGGCGCTCGCGTACGCGCACGCCCAGCCCCCAGTTGAAATAGTCGTCTATCCCTTCCAAAGCATGCGAAAGAAAAGGGGTGCGCATCTTTTCCGCCGCCGCTTCGGAGAGAATCCGCACGCCGCCGAACTCTCCTTCGCCCGCCAGCATGCGCGCGAACAGGGAATAGTCGCGATAGGTGCCGAACAGCCCCGCCGAGCCGCCGGGATACCCCTCCGCAAATTCCGGAAACCCCGATCTTCCGAAGTCCTTAAACTCCATGCCGCCGCCGTCGTCTTTGAGCCGGTACATGCGCACCGCGCGCGCCAACTGCGCCTCGTCCGGCGTATACGTCGTATCTCTCATACCGAGCGGCCGGAAAATATTTTCTTCGAGAAAACGGGCGTAGGGCAGCCCCGAAACAAGCTCCACGATCCGCGCGGCGACGTCGAAGGCGACGCCCGCGCTGTAACACTGCCGGGTGCCGGGAGAAAAGTCGAGATACCAGTTTTGATAGGTTGTTGCCGCCTCTTCGAGAGTCTCAGGCACTTTCCTCGCCGCATACTGCGCCGCACCCACCTCGCCCGCGCCCAATCCCGCGCTGTGGGTGAGGATATCGAAAAGGGTGATATTCCGCTCCGCCGCGCCCGCGTCGGCGATACGGCCGTTTTCCGGCCTCCCCACGCGCAGATCGGAAAAGCCCGGAATATATTTGCAGACCTCGTCCGTGATACGGAGCAAGCCTCTGTCCTCGCAGATCAAAGCCGCCGCCGCGGTGATCGGCTTCGTCATCGAGGCCAGACGAAAAAGCGCGTCTTTTCGGAGAGGCGTTTTTTTCTCCGCGTCGCTGTATCCCGCCGCGTACTCGAAGATACATTCCCCTTGCGAAAATACGCCGCACACCGCGCCGGGCAGAAGCCCTTTTTCAATCCGTTCGTCGATGTGCCGCCGCGTTTCCGTCCAGTCCATTTTTCTTTCCCTCCCGCCTCTTTGATGGGTAAAATACGCCAACCATTATATCCCGCGCACGCCTTTTTGTCAACCGCTTTTTTACGAGTTTTGAAAGTATACATTTTTTCCCGCTGAAAAACCGGCTTCCCTTTATCGGGGAAGCCGGTTCCTGTGACGTTACCGCGCCAGGTCGCGGATACTGCCGCGCAGGAATAGTTTGGTCTTGACGTACACCACACGTCCGGGCGCGCCGCCGCTGCTTTCAAAGAACATATCGAAGAGCTTTTTGCCGTAGGCGAGCTTGTCGTAACCGATAGACGACAGGGAGGGAGTCACATATTCGGAAAAGATCATATTGTCGAAGCCCACAACCGAGATTTTATCGATCAGCCCTGCTTCCGAAAAGGCTTTCATGGCGCCGATCGCCATCAGATCGTTGGTCGCGATCACCGCGCTCGCGGGAATGTGTTCGGCGAGCATGCGCTCGGCGAGCCGGATTCCGCTTTCTAAGGACGCTTCCCGCGAAGTTTTGTCCGTGACGAAGCGCGCGGGGCGGGCGAAGAGTTTTTCGTAACAAT
Source organism: Candidatus Scatosoma sp. (assembly GCA_048465415.1). Classification (GTDB taxonomy): domain Bacteria; phylum Bacillota; class Clostridia; order Christensenellales; family Borkfalkiaceae; genus Scatosoma. The sequence goes on along the minus strand of DBFWLO010000006.1, from coordinate 65,267 downwards.
CGATGAAATCGTCGAGCCGCTTGTCGGGCGTCGCCTCCCGGTCGAAGCAGGAGAGCATGACGATTTCCTCGTGCCCCCGTTTTTTAAGCTCCGAAAGCGTCTCCTCGATCCCGCTCAGAAAATCCGGTTCGAGCTGCATATATCGTCCGATGATCTCGCCGGCGCTGTGGGTGACGACGATCCTGACGCCGTTGTCTTCCAGCTTGCGGATATTTCCGTCCCCGATCTTGTAGGGGAAAGTCAAAAGAATCACGCCGTCGACGCGGCGGGCGATGATCTGATTGACGATCGAATCGTTGCCCGACGCCATATCGAAAATCAGCACCGAATAGGCTCGGGAATTGGCCTCCTGCTCGATGCCGCGCAAAATCTCGCTGTAATTGGGATTGCCGAGATCGTCGCAGATCACCGCCAGAGACATCGTCTTTTTCTGCGACAGCCCGCGCGCCACCATGTTGGGCACGTAGTTAAGCTCCCTGATCGCCCCTTCGATCTTCTCCGCCAGCTCCTTCGAGACGCCGCGCGATTTATTCAGGTAACAGGAGACCGTCTGCTTGCACACGCCCGCCCGCTGCGCCACCATTTCGCGCGTCACTTTTACTCCGTTCATTCTATTCGTACTTCCAGTTTTTTATTAGTCAGCCGATAATCGTTTCCGCAAACGTTTACAGACAGACTTTTTCCCCCTTGTTTGGAGATCGACAATATTTTACCACATAATTTCAATTTTAGCAAGCGGCCTTTGTAAAAAAATCGTATTTCCGTTTGTTTCCACCACGGGATTACGCGCGGGCGGATCGTCAGGTTTCCGTCTTTGAGAACGCAGCCGAACAGTCCCCGGAAAATCGCGTACCAAGCCCCCGCCGCACAGCCGCTGTGAATCCCTTCCTCCGAGCCGCCGTGGAGATTTTTCAGATCGATATTCGCCGTCTTTTCGAGATACTCGCAAAAACTCAGCATACGGCCGTGATCGGCGCACGCGATCGCGTGCGGCGCATAGGAAAGGGAGGAGCTGCATTCGCACATCTTTTCGTAGTAATCGAAATTGCGCTCGTAGCAGCGTTCGTCCATGCCCACGTTGGCGTACGTATAAAGCAGCATCACGTCCGGCTGTTTGATGAATTGGCTTTCGTGGTACCCTTTATGCTTCATCTGCATGCCGAGCACGTATTCCGTCGTCTCCGACCGCCGCGAAAGCCCGAAATAGCCGTCGAACTGCGGCACGTACCCGTTTTCGGTGACGGGAAGATACATCTTTTCGCTCAGATCTTTAAGCCCCGAAATCAACTGCTCTCCGACGCCGATCGCCGCGAAATCGAAACCGCTTTCCCCTTCCGCTTCGTAAAGCTTTACGCCCCGTTTTACGACATAACGCACCAGATAGTTGGTGTACGCGTCGTTATCCACAAAGGGGTGATGTTCGTCCGGGCCGGTGACGCGGCGGATCTCGTATCCCCGCGCCGTACGCTCCGCGCGCGAGAGCCAGTATTCGAGACAGGCGAACAAGAGTTCGTAGCCCTCCCTTTCCATGAACTCCTTATCCCCCGTCGCGTCGTAGTAGTGCAGCGTCGAAAAAGCCACGTCCGCGGAAATATGATCCTGCATGAAAGGGTGATTGCAGAAGCTCCACACGCACTCCTCGCCCGTCACCGCCGAACAGAACGCGAACCGCGCTCCCTTCCTTCCCGCCGCCCGCGCGTTCTCCCTCGCCTGCCGCAGCGTCCGATACCGGTATTCGAGGAGCTTTTTCGCCGTTTCCGGCGCCGTATAGATGAAATAGGGCATCTGATAGATTTCGCTGTCCCACCACACGTACTGGTGATACTGCTCCCCCGTCAGTCCCTTTGCGCCCACTCCGTGAACGTTATCCCACCGACAGGCCGAAATAAGCGTCTGGAAGCACGAGAACGCGACGGAAATCCCCGCCTCGACATCTCCGCCGATCCGCACGTTCCCGCGCGTGAAGGCCGGAATAAACGCCTTTAAATGGCATCGGAGATTTTCGGCATAAAAAACGGGACTGCGGCGGCGGACTTTTGCGAAATATTCCCGAAGGTCTCCTTCGCAGTCTCGGGAAGTGACGAGACAGATCTTTTTTTCGAGTACGGCTCTGCCGCGGCCCCGATAGCCGACGGCGAAGATCCCCTCCTCCCGGCACTCCGTGCGCGCGTACTCCCCGGCGACGCGGCTGTCGACGCCGATCATGCAGGAAAAAGCATATTTGGGACCGCTCTCGACGCGGGCGAAGAGGGAATCCCCCTCCGCGTTGCGTTCGACGGCTTTCGTCGCCCGTTGACCGTTCGTTTTCGTACGCAGATCCATGCCGGAATAAATCTCCACGGGCTGATCGTGACCGACGGGAATAACGGTTACTCTTTGGCAATAGAGATGCTTGTCGGCGTAGGAGGCGAAACGCTCGAACACGATGTCCGTAACGTCCCCGTCCTCGCTCCGCCAACGTACCGAGCGGGTGAGCACGCCCGTGCGGAGGTCGAGCTTTCGTTCGTAGCTCAGGAGCTTTCCCTCGTGCATGAGAAAAGGTCTGCCGCCGATACGGATCCGCACGGTGAGAATATCGGCGACGTTGACGCCGCACTCCGTACGCTCGAATTCCTTTAAACGTTCCTCGTTGAAATAGTATTTTTTCGTATAATAATCGGTGGGCACGGGCGTGCAGATCTCGGTGATCTCGTCGATATACCCCCGGATATAAAGCCCCTGCACGCCTAGCGTCGAATATTCCTCGAAACTGCCGCGCACCCCCATATAGCCGTTGCCGGTGACGAAGAGAACGGAGGCAAGCCGTTCTTTGGCCATATCGTAAGTCTTTTCGCTAAGTACGTACCGTTCGCGCCCGCTCATTGCTCAGTCCCCTTCAAAAACGACACGGGAACGGTCATCGCCGAGGCCCTGCCCTCCACGCAGAGTTCGAAGACGAAACGGTTGCGAAGCCCGGGTTCGCTTTCCGCGCGAAACTCGAAAGCAAGTTCTTTTACGGACTCGCCGTAAGTGTTGCGGGCGAGGTAAAAAAGCCCCGTCTTGTCGTCCGTTTGAAAGCCTTCTTCCGGATACCAGCGGAAGGAGAGGTTTTCCGAAACGCGGAATTTATTTTCGATCTTGATCCGCACCCGGCCGCGGCCTTCTTTGAGGTATTGTCCCTCGGGATAAAAGACGGTGACCGTGAAAAATTTGAAATCGTAAACGGCTCCGTCCGCGTCCGCGTACATCTTTTCGCGCAAAGCGGGCGGGCAGAAGAGCGCCTCCCCGCCCGCGTCGGAGCCGAGATTGAGATTATTCAAGGCGTCGCTCATCTTTAAGAGCCGCATCGTGCGCTCGCACAGCTCCTCGACCGTTTTCGGCACCATGCCTTCGATCTCGCCGTGGTTGAGACAGAGCGTCGTGATCGCCGAGCCGATGGGCCGGATCCATTCCTCGGGGATCTTTGCAAAGCCGTAAACGATCCCCAAAAGCGAGCCGAGCGTCGCCGCCGTGCAGTCCGTGTCCTCGCCGCAGTTGACGGCATAGCAGAGGGTTCTGCTGAAATCGCCCTCTCCGTAAAGAAGCCCCAGAATGATGATGCCGAAATTATCGACGACGTCGTAGCCCTTTACGCCGTCCGCAAAACCGAGTTTTTTATCGCGCTCGGAACAGAGCACGACGATCCCGCGTCCGTCGTCGTAACTGAACGGCGCGCCGCGGAACTGTCTTAAAATTTCGTCGCGCGTTTCTATGTAGGTCTTATGCTCGTCGTAGCAGTGCAGAACGAGCCGCGTCACCTGAGCGATTCCGCAGTCCTCGGGAATATAGCTGAGACCGATCCCGATAAGTTTTTTCACGTCCCCTTCCACGAACGCCGCCGACTCCATCGCCGCGGTCATCACCGCCGCGTACGTCCCTTCGCTGTTGCCGCCGTGGTCGATCGAGGAATCCGCCAGCATATACTTCACAGCCAGATCGGGCGCGCCCGCCGCGATACAAGCCCAGATCTCGCTGCGGATATAGCTGCCGCAGCTGTGTTTATACTCGTTGTTTTCCAGTCCCGACTGCGGGGATTCGATGCCGAGCTTCATGTTCGCCTTCGCGTTTCCGTATTCCGCCCAGTGCGGCGTGACGAAAATGCCGAAATAGTAAGCGAGGTCGCGCGTCGTCAGATGAAGTTTGTGTTCCTCCGCCGCGATCAGCCAAAGGAGCTGAATATCGAGGTCGTCGTTGGGCGCGGCTTTGCCTTCGAGTTTCTGCGTATAGCCTTTTACGTCGTTGAGCTGCCGTTTCCATTCAAACGGCGCGCCGAGCGTGCCGCCGATGTTCTTGCCGTACCAGCAGCCCAGCACCTTGTTCCTGATGTCTTGTTCGCTTTTAATCATAAATCTACCCTAATCTACCTTTCTTTATAGTTTTCAGCCTTTTACGGCTCCCGCAGCCACGCCCTCGATAAAGTATTTGGACAAGAAGGCGTACAGCGCGACGACGGGCACGGTGAGAATACAAAGCCCCGCCGAGAGAACGCCGTAATTCGAGTTGTTCTGAGATTGGAAGTTGATGAGTCCCAAAGGCAGCGTTTTCGCCGCTTCGTTGGTCGTGATCGTGATCAACGGCCAGAAGAAATCGCTCCAAGAGGCCGTGAACGTCTGCACCGCCACCAGCGTCATCATCGGCGTCATCAGCCGGAAATCGATGTGCCAGAAGATCCCGATCAGTCCCGCGCCGTCGAGAAGCGCCGCTTCGTGCAGTTCCTGAGGTATCTTTTTCGCGTAAGCGGTGCCCAGAAGCGCGCCCAGTCCCGCCGGAGAAAGGATCCCCGGCACGATCAGCGCCCAAATCGTGTCCAGCATATTGAACTCCTTGATCATCAAAAAGGTGGGAATGGCCGTGATCTCGCCCGTAAAGAACATCGTCGAAATGACGATCACCATGATGATTTTATAGCCCTTGAATTTAAGCACGCCGATACAATACGCGACGACGGCGCTCATCACGACTTTGGAAAGCACCGTCGCGCCCGTCACCCACACCGAATTTAAAAAGTAAGTGGAGAAATGTCCGTCGAACCACGCTTTCGCGTAATTCTCGGGGTGGGCGAAGGAGACGGAAAAAGGACTTTCCAAAAATTCCGCGTACGTCTTGAAAGAAGTCGCCACCACGAACAGGAGCGGATAGATGACGAGCGCCGTCGCCAGCAGCATCACCGCCCAAAGCGCCGCCGTCGCAAGGAGTTTTTTCGCCGCCTTGCCTCTGGCGTTCTTTCCCGGTCCCTGTAAAGTCATCACCGACGGATCCCCTGTTTTTTCAATCATTGATCTTATCCTCCGCTTTTCCGAGCATCGCGTTCATCGACAGACTGATCGCGGCGATGATCAGCGACAGGACGATCGACATCGTCACCGCGCGGCAGAACGTCTTGAATTTATACGCCGTGCGCCAGATATACAGCCCCACCACGTACAGCCCGTGATCCCCCGTGCCGTTGGTGAACAGATAAAAGAGGTCGAAAGATTTGAGTCCGCCCATCACCGAAAGCAGCAGGTTTGTGGAAGTCGAGCTCCACGTCAAGGGCAGAATGATCTTCCAAAGGATCTTCGCCTTACTCGCGCCGTCGATCGTCGCGCTTTCGATGATGTCTTTCGTAATCGCGTTCATGGCGATGAAATAAATGATCATCGTCACGCCTATGTACCGCCAGGTATTGACGAAAATGACCGTCCCGAGCGCGATCTTGTCGTCCACCAGCCACAGGGGAAGATCGGTAAAGCCCAGGTTGGTCAAGAGCACGTCGATAAGCCCCACGTTGGGCTCGAAAATAAACGTCCACATGACGCTCACGACGGCCGCGGGCAGAAGCACGGGCACATACAGGAGGACTTTGTAAAAACCCTGCGCCGTGCGCCCCATATTGAAAAGCACATAAGCGAGCAGAAAGCCCAAAAAGGTCTGGATCGCCGTCGAGACGAAGGTGAATAAGATACTCGTCCAGGTGGACACCCAGAATTGCTTTCCGGCGCCGCTGAAGAGCCACTTATAATTGTCCAGGCCGGTGAATTTCACGTTTACGAACACGAATTTCCAATTCGTAAAGCTGAGGATCAGAGAAAAGACCACCGGATAGACGATGAACATCAAAATTCCGACGATCGTGGGGATCATCAGCGCCCAGCCCACTATATTCGCTTTTCGTTGTATGGATTTCGTACCAAACATAATTTATCTATCCTTATGATCAGTCCAGCCAGCTCTTGTCATAATCCTTTCGGGGATTTTGACGGGGGTACCACTCCACGACGGGATCGTTGAGGAGCGGATCCTGCATATCGGCGTAAACGTTGTTATTGATGAGCTGAATGATCTGTTTCGCGCTCTGTCCCGAAGTGCCGGAAAGATATTTCGTCATGATCGAGTTATTGCCCGCGGAATGAGTGCCCGTCATATAGTCGATCGAGCTCGCGTAAGCGCCCACGTATTTCAGTTCCTCCGCAAAGGCGAGATAGGTGGGATCATGATAGGTCACGTCCTTATTGACGATGATCGACTGCGTCCTGTCGGCGAGGATCTGCTGCACTTCGCCGCTTACCAGGTATTTGATGAGCATCAAAGACGCCCTTCTTTCGTCCTCGCCGGCGCCGGGGTTATAGGAGAGTCCGTCGTAGCCGCCGAACACGTATTTGACCTCGTCCGCGATGGCTTCGGGCGCGGGAATGGCGAACGCGCCGATCTCGTCGCCCGGCATGAGGGAAGTGATGTCGCCGATGTTGTTGACGTTGGCGAAGACCATCGCCGCCGATCTCGAAGTGAATTCTTTGATTGCGCCCGTTTTGGAGACGGCCATTGCGCCCTTGCCGAAATAGGCCTTGTCGCACCAGCCTTTCACTTTTTCGTAGATCTTCACGCCCGTTTCGTCGTCGGGATCGGGTTCGAGGCGTCCCACCTGATAGCCCGGCTCGTCTACGGAGCCGTCGAGTACGCTCGAAAACAGGCTCATGGCGTTGAGTAGATAGACGATCTGATCCTCTTTCCCGCCCGCCGCCAAAGGCACGTACTTGCCGCCAGAGTGAATGTCGTCGAGGAGTTTTTCAAATTCCTGAAAAGTTTCGGGCGCTTCCCAGCCCTGTTCGCCGAAGAGAGTCTTATTATAAAAGATCATTTCGCCGGTCGCGCGGAAGGGCACGGAATAGTAAGTGCCCTTGATCCTGCCCATTTCCCAGGCGTCCGGCTGAATGAACTCGGAGACGATCTCGTCGTGGAGATTGTTCAAAGCCCCCGCCATCACTCCGTCCGAAGCGGAGACGAGCGGATTCATGTAATGCGTATAGAATACGTAGACGTTGGGAAGAGTGCCGCTGATGTACGCCGCCTGCAAGACCTGTTCGATCTGGTCGTAGGGGGTAACGGAAGTATTGACTTTGATATTCGGATGTTCCGTTTCAAAGGTTTTCACGATACTGTCCATCACCGCCGCGTGCTCGCTCCACATGTGCATGAAAGAGATTTCCACCTGCGTCCCCGAGTCCAGTTCCCCGCTCACTTCCCCGCCGAGGGACGTGCGTTCCCCGCAGCCCGCCAGCGCGCCGCCGCACAGCAGCGCCATGCTCATCAATCCCGCCAATAATTTTTTCATTCTGTCCTCCTTACGGTTTATTTAAAAGAAACCGCGATGTCTTTATCCACATTGAAGTACTGCGCCAGATTTTCCGCCGTCACCGTCTCGCCGTGCACGCTCACGCCCGCGAAAGACACGCCATTCACCGAGCCTCCGGGCACCATCACGGAAACGATCGATTTGGGCTTACATTCGCTCGCGTAAGATACGTTTTTCAGCGTGACGTTTTCGACGAAGCCGGTGCCGTACGCCTCGTTCCCGGCGCGGATCTGCAAGAACTGCGCGATGACCGGGAAACGCACCTCGTCGATGCGCACGTCCTCGATCGTGACGTCCGAGATCTTCTTTCCGCCCGTCGCTATGATCTGCGCAAAACCGCCCGCATCCGTTAAGTTCCAGACGTTCTGATAAGTGATAACGTCGCAGTTTTTAAGCGTTACGTCCCGGATATTTCCCGTATTCGCGAGCCCCAGGAGCAATACCCTGCCGCCGTCGCTCCAAAGCACGCTGTTTTGGAAGACGAGGTGATTCGCGTCCCCGTAATGATAGGCGACGAACAGGTCGTCGGTGGTGCGGATAAAGCAGCCGGTCGCCACCGCGTTCGTCGAAGCGCTGAAATGGATCCCGTCCGCGTTCGTGCAGTAACCGAACAGATTGACGCCGCTCACGAGCACGTTTTGGCTGTAATTGACGACCAGCATCCACATCGGCGCGTGCATGATCGTGATACCCTCCACGACCACGTCTTTACAATACTCGAAATGAATGGAACCGTTGCGTCCCTCCGAGAGCTCGTGCGTAGATTCGAGCTTGCTTCCGTCCAGAATCCCCCGGCCGCTGATCGTCACGCCCTCGGCGTTCTCCCCGATGAACGCGCCTTCTACAACCGCGCCTTTTTCGAGATAGTAGGTATAGCCGCTCCGCGCGCTGAACGTTTCGCCCGCATATTTATGGCCGTACGATTCTCCTTCGACGCCGTCCGTCACCGCCGCGTAGTTGGCGCCAGCGCCGTCGACCGCTTTATGCAGCGCCACGTTGTCTCCGATCTCGTTATAGAGCCGGAATTCCTTGATGTTCGCCGTATGGACGTACCGATAGTCGCCCAGCGGCGTCCAGTTGAAGTTGCCGTGCAGAATCAGCCGGAAATATCTCGCCGTCGCGTCCAGCGCGACGCCTTCGAGATTGAAATTATTTTCCGCGTCCTCCCCGACCGATTTATAGACGGTCGCAAACTCTTCCGTTTCCGTATTCCGGGCCTGTATCTCGAAGCATACGCCGCCCGGCTGAATGAACGCCTGCAACGACGGCGTCATCAGATCGAAAGATTTCACACTCTCCGTTTTACCGAGGTCGAGATCCACCCAATAGCCGCCCGGCAGGGTATGAATTCCCTTTTTGAAATAGTACGTATCCTTGCCTTCCGGCAGGCTGAGAGGTATCCTGTCCCCCGCTTCCACGACGTAGACGTTTGCCGCCGCCGGATCTTCTTTATACGTCTTTTCGGGAACGTTGGTCATGATCTGCAAACATTCCGTTTCCCAGTTCCCCGTCGGCCGAAACACCACCTTCCTCGGAGACTCGGCGTTCTGCGTCAGCGTGAAAGTGACGGTGCCGCCTTCCTGCACGCTCTTCATTTCATAGGAAGCGGGGCTGAGAACGTATCCGCCCTCTTCGATCTCCGTTTTGTTGCCGGTCACGCGGATCCCGACCGTACCGGTAAAATCGAAAGTGACAAGGGAAGCGATATACGGCTCGCCGAAATAAGTGGCGCCGCCGAGATTGATGAGCGGATCGCCCTTTTGATGACCGTTTTTGACGTTGTAGACTTCCAGCTCTTCCCATGTATCGCCGTCGGCGGAGACCTCCACTTTATAAGTATCGTTCCTGCCGAATGCCTCCGGCGCGCTCCAAGTTTCTACGGTCGCGGCGATGGGATCGAGCCCTCCCGCGCCGCCGGAACTGTCGTCCGGCGTTTTATCGTTACACCCCGTCATCAACATTCCCAACCCCAGACATATACACAAACCTAATGAAAGAAATATTTTTTTCATGAAAATCCCCCGGTTCCGAAAGAACGGACTTGTGTTTTTTGCCGTTCTTCCGGGTTTCCTTTTTTAAGACTTTTTTCTCGAAAGAACTATGATCGCCGCGCCGCCGAGCGCCAGGAGGGAAACGAGTCCCGCCGACATTCCCATAAAGGAGGAACAGCCGCTGTTCTTACAGCCCGATTTTCCTTCCGAAGTCTTTTCGGAACCCGTGCTTGCGCTGTCCGAACCGCCGCCGATCGGCGTATACTTCGCATAAAAGACTTGATTCCCCGTCGTGTCCATCTCGATCGCCGTCACCGCAGTGCCGCTGAAATCCGCGGATTTATACCAGCCGCCGAAGGTATATCCCTCTTTCTCGATCGCGGGCAGGGACACGTAGTCTTTGAACGTGAAGGAATAAGTCAGTTTGGCGTTATCTTCGAGCTTGTTCTCCCCGTCGTAATAGGTGATCGAATATTTCTCCATCGTATATTCGCAATAGAGGGTAAGGTCGCCGCCGTACTGCGCGCCGATGCTCGTCACAACCTCGTCGTTAAGTGCGGGCAGCAAGTGCCAGCCCATAAATTTATAGCCCTTGCGCGCGATCGGATCGAGCGTCTTGGCCGTACCGTACGTATATTCCATCGTACCGATCTCCACCGCGCCGGAAATACACGTGATCGTATACGAAGCGGCGGGCAGAGCGGTCGCCAGCGTCCTGAACGAGAAATTCTTATACTTATGGAAATACTGCTTTACTTCCGCGCCGAGTGCGGGCGTAAAATTCAGTTTTTCGTCCAAAGAGACGGTATCGCCGACCTTCGTTCCGTCGACGTAGACGCTCACTTTATGACCGTCGACGACCACCGCCAGCTTCAAGGTGTCTCCCACCGCGAGGCTGACCGCCTCCGCTTCGCCGAACGTACCCGCAAATTCGTTGTCGCTGTGCGCCAGATATAAGGTCTTGGCATCTACGCCGTACCACACACCCATCGGCGCGCCGGCCTCCGTCTCGCCGAACGCGACGCCGAGCCCGCCCCAGTCCGCGCGCGCTCCGATCTCGATCTCCGCGGAGACGGCGTATGAAGTCACTTCGGAAACGTCCTTCTTCGTCGGCAGATAAGAAACGGTATGCGAGCCGGAAGTGGTCGATTCCGTCTTATCGTTATTCACCCTCGCGTAATAACCGTCCAACGCGGTGAATTTGAGGCCCCAATCGGAAGGGAAAGGACGCTGTGTGACCGAGTCTACCGAATATGTATCCAAAAGCCCCACCGTATCCACGAACAGATTTTCGGCGTCTTTAAAATCGTCCAAAACCTTTTCCTGCGACGTTCCGCCCTCCGCGGACGCTTCCGGCGCGGCGGGAACACCCGCCCACGCACAGCCTATCGCCATCGCTCCCGCCAGACATGCCACCAACAGCTTTCTCATAAAACTTCCTCCTATCTATATTTTGATATTTTCAGCGTTTCCGCCAAAATCCGCTTTACGTATTGCGACACGTGTCGCAATACCTCCCAAAGAAAAGCAATTTTTTCGATCCAGTCTAAAAATTGCCTTCGCGATTGAACTTATATTTTATTGTTTCCCGGAAAAGCGAGTCTCTCGGTCCAGTGTTGCGACACGTGTCGCAATTATTTTCGATTTTAGTATAGCATAAAAGGAATACCTTGTCAATACCCTTTTCCAAAATTTTTTTACTTTTTTTCGGTCATATATCAATCATACATCAATTTTATTGAATTTCTCTTGAAGTTTTTTCAAGGATATGATATAATGATCACAAAAACGGGAGCAAAAAAGAAATGACACGTTTGAAAGAGCTGCGCAAGGAGAAAGGACTTCTGCAAAAGGACGTTGCGGAAAAATTCGAGGTCGCCACCAGTACGTACAGTTATTGGGAACAGGGAAAGTTCGAACCGGACAGCGAGACGCTTAAAAAACTCGCCGACTTTTTCGGAGTGTCTGTCGACTATCTTTTAGGCAACGACGAAACCAAAACGCCCTCGCTGCACATTCCCGACGCCTACAAATCCCTGCCTGTCGCGTTTTCCGAAGGGCTTAAAGGCCTCACGCAGGAGGATATCGACGACGTCATTCGGTTTATGGAATTTCTCAAAAATAAAAAATAATTCAAAAATATTTTTATATATGACTGTTCCTGTCATATATATTGTGATATAATATCTCTACCAAGAAAAACGGAGAAGGGACATCATGACTTCTTTACAGCTTTTTTACATAGCGGATACACTGAACATTTCCACTTATTTTTATCGTCTCACCAATAAAAAGGCTTTTTCCAGCTCGAATATTGTCGTGCTGGATCCCGCCAAATTGGAGACGGACCGTGATTTCAAAAAATACTATTCGGAAGAGCTCGGCCATTGTCTCACCGACGGATTTTATCCCCTCGCCCATTGTGCGGAGCCGTTGAAGCGTTCTAACATCGAAAAAGCGGAGGGCAAGGCTCTTTGCGTGTCCTATCTTCTGCAAGTTCCGCTTACGGAACTGAAATCCGCCGTCGGCAGCGGGGCGAGCGATTACGAGATCGCCGAAGCCCTCGACGTGGATCTTGCGACTTTGTCGGGCGCAGTGAAGTATTACCGCAGTAAAGGCCTCCTTTGATTTATCTTTTAATAGGGAAAAGCCCCGGTAGAAGAACGAGCTTCCACCGGGGCTTTTCCAACCAATATGTACAACCAATGTAGGAGATAAGCGAGACAGGCAAAATAATTTAATAGTTTTCTTTGATGGCGGATACGAATTCGGCAAACTGTTTCACGGCCGCATCGGAACCTTCGAGTTTCATCTTACCGCCCGAAGCGACTATCCATGCGAAAAATTCGCGAGTCAGCCGCACCGTCGCAAAAGCGCGATAGGTGTTTTTCGCCGCCTTCTTAACGTCGATGCCTTGTCCGATTTTATCGTAGACGGCTTCCAGCAAATCCTCGTCAAAACGGAGTTTGATTTCCTCTTCTTTCCCGACAAAGGTGTCGAGAATCTTTCCGCGGTAAGATTCGAGATCGCCGTTCTTATATTCGAGGCAGGGAACGAGATTCGCCGGTTCCAGACATAATTGATCCATACGGTCGAGACGATATTCATCAAGACCTTTGTATTCATCGTCGTAAGCGATCAAATAATGAACCCCGTTTTTGAAAAGTATCACCAGGGGATTGACGACATACCGCGCCCTATCGTTTTCAAAATTCTTTTCTTTATGAGAACCCAGCCGATAATATAAAAAGGAAACCTTTTTGCCGGTGCGGATAGCAGTCTCCGCAACGTCGAGCGCATAGACGATCGTTTTCGGAGTAAACTCGTCGACATAATCGTAAATGACGTTCTTTGTCAGAAATTCCGCTTGGCGAGTTTTGGTCATACCGACGAGTCGTTCGAGCATATCCGTTTTATGGGACATCGGCAGCTTGGCCGCCGCGACCAGTTCCATCATCAATCTTACTTCGGCCGAATCGAATCTGCTTTCTCGGACATAGTAATAATTACTCTTGTCCTGAAAAGACATAACTTCAAAACCGTATAAGTTGAGCGTGAGAATGTCGGAAGGCAGAATCTTCCGCGTGAGTTTGATGCCCTGTTGCGAGAGAAGTTTGATGATCTCTTTGGTGGATAACGGATGTTGTTCATCGGTTAAACGAGTCAACAGGTCGTAGAGTAACAAGAGTTTTACTTTTTGATTTGTTTTGTGCATAACACATTCCTCATCAGTATATTTTTTGATAAAAAAATCAAGTCTGAAAGACCGGATTTTTAATATCCGCAGTGAAGTAAAAAATACCTTATATAATATATACCTCTGAAAAATGGCAAACGTCCACCAAAAAACAAAAAAAAATCGAAAAATTTTCGATTTTTTTTCTGATCTGCTAAATTTGAGCCTTTTTACGCCAATAATTCTTCTACCAGACGCAAAATCGCTCCATCATCTTCGGGTGTTTCCAGCTCTATAAAATAGCGATAATTTTGATATTCGAAATAAGTATTTGCGCGAAATGTTTTAGATACCCAATATACCTTTATATTACTTACTTGATTTTCATTGGTACATATTTCTTTATAGGGATCAAGTATATCTATTTGAGTTTTATTATCTGTTACATATATTCTTACCAAGTTTCCGGTATTTATATCTACAATTTCTTCTCTAAAACAAATTACTTCTTCACTACTTTTTAATTGATAAATGTAACCATTTACACTTTCTGTCTCTGCATACCAATCAAAAAATAGAATTTCTGTATTTAACTGTTCGCCGTATTCTTTTAATGTTAACTGAGTAGGCAATACTTCATATTCATTTTGCGTACAATACCTACTTTTATCTTCGGGTACTTCTTTACCCGAAAAAATTTTTAATCCACCTAACACAATCGCCGTGGTAACAAGCACAAAAGATGTGGCAAGAGCCGTAATTTTTCTCCAAGAAAGAAATTTCTTCTTAGGTACGGAAATTTCCCCCGCAAGATTTTCTTCTTTCAACGCGCTCTCGATCCTATTCCACAATTCTTGCTTTTCGTCGGGGTTTTGCTCTTCTATTAAATTATGGAATTTACGTTCTTTCGACATTGCGTTTTCTTCCTCATTTTTAAGAAATACTTACTGCGTATCCGCTGTCCAACCAACTGCTCGAACTCAATTTCACAAATCCGTCGGAATAGGAAAACAGCCCGCATGCAGCTCTCAGATAGGTATCCGTTCTAAAATTGGTATTCCCATTATAATATTTTATCTGATAGTAGCCGAATCCAACCATAATGTGCTTGTTGGCTATGGTATCTTCATAAATTACATCGCTTGTAGAGTCTCCGCCGAACATTACAATTCCTACTTGATCGCAGAATAATAATACGGGTTTATTATTTTGAAGAGAATTCAAATAAGCTGTGGTATTGAGACTTGAACCGCTTTTAACACTGCTGTAACTGATCGAACGTCCTTTACTCTGCACATAGGATTTCAATCCGTTCAAACAATCTGACTCGCTCACGCCGACATCATCGACGTTAGTCCTCATCAACGTATACAAATCACCGATCAAGGCCGGAATATAAGTAGTATCCATTCTCTTATATTTTCCGCTGGCAGGATAATAACCTGTGTAATTAGGAATTAATTCTTCATAATATTTGTCATAATATCCAACAACTATGGATCCGCCCGTAGGACCACAGGAATTCGCTAAATCAGTACGGCCATAATAAAGTGGTACCCCGTTCTGCGTTTCAATATAAGTTTCTTCTTTACGAGTATAATTTACTGTTTCAGTAGTAGATTTAGCAGACAACGCCATTACGCTATCATAATAGCGCGCTTCGGCACTGTCCGCCGCTTCTTCGGCATGAGCCGCCGCGTGAGCCTGGGGAATAAAAATCGTGGTAGTAAGCGCCAAAACGGCCACTACCGCGCAAGCGCCTTTTCTTAAAGTGCTTTTCATGGTAATTCTCCTTTGTTTTGCTTCTATAAAATTGTAGTGTTTAATCAGATTTGTCCGAAGACTCTTCCAATAACTTTTTCAGAAGGAACGCTAAAATCCTGCTGATGCGTTTGTGGATATAAGACTTCGACAAATTCTTGATCTCTGCTATCTTTGCGTACGAGTAATCTCTCCAAAACCGCAGATAAATCAACTCCCAGTCGGCTTTCGGAAGCTTTTTCAGAACGTTCATAAGATCGCTTTTTTCCATCGAAGCGAGACTTATGCTCTCAAAATCGTCCGAAACTTCCCGGGCCTCTTCGAGCGGATCATACTCTATGTACAAGTTATTTACGTCATACGCCGTATTTTGGACGATCTTACACATCCAGTTATATCCATCCTTCTGGATATTCGCCGTCCTGGAATACCTGAAAATTTTCAAGTAGGCTTCCATCAATACGTCTTCCGTATTATTCTTGTCATTGGTATACTCGTATGCAATCAGTTTCAAATGGTTATAGGTAGCCTTAAACAACTCCGACTGCTTTTTACAATCTCCGCTATTCAATGCTTTCAAAATTTTGTTTACCTTACCGCACAACCTAGACATTTGAGAACCTCATTAGTATCATTGATATTATTATAGCAAAAACAAAAAATAAAATCAATTCATATTTTACCAAATATTGACAAAAATCAAAAAAATTTTAATATTTTTTCTATGTTAGCCCTTAATTGATTAGTTTGGTACACAATTTTTCTGAATTTTCGAAGAATTTCCCCAAAATGATAGAGGAGGTAAGGCAAAGTCTTTTTTCCCTTCCTTAATATATAGTATCATAAAAAGGATCAGCGATCCATAAGATCGGGGATCCTTTCCAGCATAATCCTTTCAAATTTTTTAATTCCGGCGATCGTTTCTTTTTGCAGACACACTTCCGCCTGGGCTTTGAGCGCCCTCACCGCATCGAACCGCCCCTGTAAAGCGGAATACGCCGCCAGAATACGTTTTGCCGCCGCCGTCTCGCGTTTGAGGTAGTCTTCGCATAATTCGGCGCTTTCCTTCGCGAGTTCCGCGTCGCCGTTTACACTGTGCATATACACGAGTTCCGCCGCGACCTCCTCGAATTGCGAAACGGACAGATAACCCGCCGCTGCCGCCAGCCGGTTGAGACAATCCGCCGCTCGTTCGAAATTCTCCGTTTCCAGACAGCGGCGATATCGCAGATCGAGTATGACCGCGTACATAGGCTCGTTTTCGGGAAGCTGGGGCAGATCGAAAAATAAATTCTCGTCGATCCGGGAAAAACTTTTCCCTTCCGACAGTCCGCCGTAAATTTCCATCGCCGAAAGCATGGTCTGTTCCGCGGCTTCCTTCCGGCTCAGACCTCTTAAAATCGCCGCGTCGGTTTTCCCCGCCGCATAAACGAAAGGAAGGGCGTTGAGAAAAAAGAGATATACCGCGTAAGGGATTCCGCCCCAAAACAAAAAAGCGGCGGGCTCCCAGCCTATCCCCCAGAACGCAAGCGCCGACGCCGCAAGAACGACGATATAGATTCCGCCAAAGATCAATCCCCCCATCGTATAGAGACGGAAACGGCGAAGCATATCGCCGCCTTTCGCGGGGACGACCTGCGTCTCCTCGGGGGCGAAGGGAGAGGCGAAGGTAAATTTCAGTTTTCCGCTCTTTTCTATAATCCGAAAGAAAGAAAACTTGCTCATTTTCAGCCGCATATCCGCAGACTTTGCGAAGAGGATATGCCCGAGTTCATGTACGATAGGCGCAATAATATACGCTGTCGCCCAGCCGGCGAGCGCAAAGCTGACTGCCGCGATCCGATTTCCCGCCCGGAACCACGCGAAATAGAAAACGACGAGAATTTCTGCCGCAAACATCAATAAAAGAAGCAGCACCGGGTAAATTTTTGCAAACGCACGCTTCATCTTCTTTCCCTGCCTTTACAATAGTCCGTGTTTCGTCGCGTAACCTTCCAGATTATCCCTGTCGCTGACGATGATTCCGGCAAAACCGAGCTTGTCCATGAGGACGGAAAAGAGCATGGCGCCGCCGGCAAGCACGTCCGCGCGCTTGGGCGGAACGCCGGGCAGAGCCGCTATTTCCGCGGCGTTCATCCTCCCGAGTCTTTCCGCCAGCGCACCCATCTCGCCGCGCCCGACGAGCGTGCCCGTGATCTTGGCGGGATCGTACTCCCGCATCTCGGAAAGCACGGCCGCCAGCGTTGTCGCCGTACCGCCGATCGCGTACATGGGCACGCCGCCGGGGACTTCTCCGTATTTCGCGGCGGCGGCTTTTGCCGCGTGTTGCAGTTTTTCTGGATCCGCGCCGCACGTATCTTTCAAGCGCACTACGCCGATATCGACGCTCTTTTTATAGAGAATTTTCCCTTCACGGCGCACGATAATTTCCGTACTGGCGCCTCCCACATCGATAATGCCTCCGTCTTTTTCGCCGAGCGCGCCCAAAATTCCGATCTCCGCTTCTTCCTCGCCGGAGATGACGTCGACAACAAGCCCGCAGAGCGCGCGGACGCGCTCGACGAACGCCACGCCGTTTTTCGCGGTACGTACCGCCGCGGTAGCGAAAGCGTAGACGGCGGAAGCGCCCTCGCGTTTGGCGCGGGCGTCAAATTCCGCAACGGCCGCGGCCGTGCGTTCGATCGCTTCGGGTTTGAGAAAGGGCGAAGAAGCGATACCTTCGCCGAGACGGGTGGTGTTTACAGTCTTATATAAAACGTTTCCGTCCGCCACAAGCATGAGGCGGACGGAATTCGAACCGACGTCTATTACGGCAATCTTATCCATTACTTATCTCCGGGTTTTACAAAATGATGTTCGCGCGCCGCTTGTTCGAGATAATACTCGGAAAGATAATGATCCAGCAGATTTTCGTTCCCGTCTATCTGTTCCTGATAATATTTTATCTCGTCTTCGGTCTTTTTAATCCTGTTATTCAGCACGGCCATGTGTATGAGCTGATAAATAATGACGGCGAGCAGACAGACAATCACCAGGGTACCCGCAACCGCCGCCGCGGTAACGACGCGTTTTAATTTTTCCTGTGTCATATCGAATGCACCTCTTTTTTCTTGGCGTTTTTCGCGATTTTTCGTCTTTTTATTACTTTTCTGGCTTTATTATAGCATAGTTTCCACAAAAAAGCAACTATTATATGAATACTTTTTAAATATAATATGAGCCCCAACAGATTTCCGAGATACATATATACCCGGAAATCGGGAAAGGAAAACAGGACGGCGGTAAAGACGGCGATGGCCGCGAAGAAAAGGAAAAACACCGTATCGAGCGCGATGGCGACGCCCTCCTTGTCCCCCAGGATTTTCCGCAATAAGTAGAAAAATTCGTAAACGAAACCGCTCGCCACGCCGATCAGGACGCAGACGAGAAAAATGAATATTTGATTCGCCGCGTCCATGTCTGCCCCCCCGCGCTTACTTGAACAGCCTGGATTTAAGGCTCTTGTTGCCGTAACGCACGCCGCTGACGCTTCCCGTCGCCGTAAAGGTGCCGCTCGTTTTGGAAAAGCCGGTGATTTTCAGTCCCGAACCCGTGACGTACAGCTTCATATTGCTTCCGCAGAGGGAAAGGACGATCTGGCTCTCCGAAAAGGAAGCGACGCTCTCTATACCGGTGACGGTGATACTTTTCTGTTGTTCGATATTCAATGAATGTAAAATTTCCTGCATACCGTATGATATGCAGGAAACCTTCTTTTTTATGACGGATCGGAAAAAATTATTTTCCCGTTACTTGATATTCTTTTCGCGGAACCGCGCTTTGGCGCGCAGTTCGCTGTCCAGAATGCGTTTGCGTATTCTTAAAGATTTGGGCGTCACTTCGAGAAGCTCGTCGTCGGCGATAAATTCGAGACATTCTTCGAGGCTCATTTTGCTCACCGGAATCAGCGTCAAAGCGTCGTCGCTGCTCGAAGAACGGGTGTTGGTGAGGTGCTTGGTCTTGCAGACGTTGACGTTGATATCGTCGGACAGATTGGTGTACCCCACGACCATGCCCTCGTAAACGGGCGTACCGGGGGTAACGAACAGCGTGCCGCGCCCCTGCGCGTTGAACAGTCCGTACGTGACCGCGTCCCCCGTCTCGAAGGCGACCAGAGATCCGGTGCTTCTGCGCTGCATATCGCCTTTATACGGCTCGTACTCGAAGAAGATCGAGTTCATGATCCCCTGGCCTTTGGTGTCGGTGAGAAATTCGCTTTTATAGCCGAATAAGCCGCGGGCGGGTACGGTGAATTCGAGCCGCATGCGGTTGCCGATGGCGCTCATGTGAGACAGGGTGCCCTTACGGTTGCCCATACCGGAGAAGACGGGGCCTGTCATATCCTCGGGCACGTCCACGACGAGCCGCTCGATGGGTTCGTACAGTTCTCCGTCGATCTCTTTATACAGCACTTTGGGGGTGGATACCTGGAATTCATAGCCTTCGCGGCGCATCGTCTCGATGAGAATGGAGAGATGCATTTCGCCGCGCCCGCAGACGCGGAAGGAATCGGAGCTGTCCGTGTCGTTGACGCGCAAAGACACGTCGCGGAGCAGTTCTTTATACAGGCGTTCGCGGAGCTGGCGGGTAGTGACGAATTTGCCTTCCTTGCCCGCGAAAGGACTGTCGTTGACGGAGAAAGTCATTTCCACCGTCGGCTCCTCGATTTTCACGAACTGCACCGGCTCCACTTTGGAGGGTTCGCAGACGGTATCGCCGATGTTGAGACCGTCTATCCCGGAAAACACGACGATGTCCCCCGCCTTAGCGTCGGGAACGGCTACCCGGTCCAGACCTTCGATCTGATAAAGATTCGCGATCTTGCAGTTGGTGCGGATCTTGTTTTCATTGTAATTACAGATAGAGACGGGCTCGTTGGCGCGCACGACGCCGCGTTCGATGCGTCCGATCCCGATACGGCCGACGAATTCGTTGTAATCGATACACGAAACGAGCAGCTGTCCAGGTCCTTCGACGTCCATATCCATAGCGGGGATATGGGAAAGAATGGTATCGAAAAGCGGATTGAGGTTGGGTTCCTGTTTGTCCGGCGACAAAGACGACGTACCCGTGCGGCCGCAGCAATAGACGATCGGGCTTTCGAGCTGTTCGTCGGTGGCGTCGAGATCCATCATCAGTTCGAGCACCTCGTCCACGACCTCGGAGATGCGCGCGTCCGGCCTGTCCACCTTATTGATGACGATGATGAGCTTCAATTTCAGCTCCAACGCTTTCTGCATGACGAACCGGGTTTGGGGCAGAGGTCCTTCCGCGGCGTCCACGAGAATGAGCGCGCCGTTCACCATTTTCAGCACCCGCTCGACCTCGCCGGAAAAGTCCGCGTGGCCCGGGGTATCGACAATGTTGATTTTGACGCCGTTATAGTGCGCGGAAGTATTTTTCGCGAGAATGGTGATTCCCCGCTCCCGTTCGATGTCGTTGGAATCCATTACCCTGTCCTGTACCTGTTCGTTGGCGCGGAACATACCGCCCTGCACCAGCATCTGATTGACCAGCGTCGTTTTGCCGTGGTCAACGTGAGCGATAATCGCGATATTTCTCAAATCGTCTCTAATCAATGTAAAAACGCTCCTTATATAAAACTCTTTTTAACTTTACTATTTTAATACTTTTTTTCGATAATGACAACAAATTCGCATGGCTGTTGCGACTTTTTCTTAAAAAAACTCAAAAAAATTTCCGTAAACCTACTTTTTTCGGTCTACGGAAGCAGATTCCGCGCTGTTTTGAGGCAACTCAATCGTCTGTATTCTCGTTCCGAACCGGCTCACAGCGGCTGACGGCGCAGATTTCGATAAGTCGTGAAACGAATGATATAGCCGTTGTCCTCGATCGGCGTCCCCTCGTCCGTGCAGACGAAATTTTCGTCCTCGTCGAGATTGGGGAAAAACGTGTCCGCGCCGCCGTCCGCGTCCACTTTCGTGACGAGCACTTCCTCGCAGCAGGGCAGAAGCGCTTTATAAACGCTCGCGCCGCCGATCACGTAGATTTCCTCCCCGCTCCGCGCGCGAAGCCGCGCCCTCAACGCTTCCATGTCCCGGACGACGATGCAGTCGTCGCGTACCTGCCCCCGGGAAAGCACGATATTCGTCCGGTTTTTCAGCGGTTTGCCGCCGGGGAAAGAACGCAGCGTGCTGCCGCCCATCACCACCGTTTTTCCGCTCGTGGTCTCGCGGAAAAATTTCATATCCTTGGGAAGGGAAAACATCAGAGCGTTGTTTTTGCCGATCCCCCAGTTTCGGTCGGCATGCAGAATCGCCCGGATCATATCGCCACCGGAATCTTCGTTTCCAGCTTCTCGTATTCGTAATTGACGAGCTGGAAACTGTCCACTTTGAAATCATAGAAATTTTTGACTTCGGGATCCACGACGAGCCGGGGCGCGGGGTGCTGCGGTTTGCCGAGAATCTCTTTGACGATGGGAATATGCCGGTCGTAGATGTGCGCGTCGGCGATGACGTGCACCAGTTCCCCGGCTTTGAGTCCGGATACCTGCGCGAACATAATCAACAAAATCGCGTATTGCAGTACGTTCCAGTTATTCGCCGTGAGCATATCGTTGGAGCGCTGGTTGAGGATCCCGTTCAGCGTATCCCCCGAGACGTTGAAAGTCATCGAATAAGCGCAGGGATAAAGGTGCATTTCGTGCAGATCGGCGAAGTTGTAAAGATTCGTCATGATCCTGCGGCTGGCGGGATTGTTTTTGAGGTCGAAGAGCACCCGGTCCACCTGGTCGAACTCCCCTTCCTTATATTTTGCCTTCTGTGCCAGCTGATAGCCGTACGCCTTGCCGATCGAGCCCGTCTCGTCCGCCCAGCTGTCCCAGATATGGGAGTTCAGATCGCGCACGTTGTTGCTCTTTTTCTGCCAGATCCATAACAATTCGTCGATACACGACCTGAACGCCGTCCGGCGAATGGTAAGAATGGGCAGTTCCTCCTGTAAATTATAGCGGTTGACGATCCCGAATTTTTTAATCGTATGGGCGGGCGCGCCGTCCTCCCAATGCGGGCGCACTTCGAGACCGGTGTCCCACACGCCCTGTTCCATAATCTCTGTCATATTCTCCACAAAAACTTGATCCGCTCTGCTCATACCGTACTTCCTTACGTTGATTTTTTATATTATAACGTCGCTGCGCTCCGTTGCAATAGGGCGCAGAAATATTTGTGCAAGCACATATTTCTGCTTCTATTATAGCACACACCCCGCCCCTTCGTCAAGACGGGCGCGGCGGATTTTATAAAATGTTTCCCCCGCCTCTTGACAGAATCGCTTATCCGCGGTATAATGAACACGTAAAGGAGGAGAAAAAACGATGAAAATGAGTTTGACCGCGATCATGAAAAAAATCAAAGAGTTGGAGGAAGAAAAACGGCTGCTGATCTCGTCCGAGTGCGAAAACTGCCGCGTTTCCTACGTATCGGAAAAGGACAAAGTGGATACGGGCTACGACTACAACGCCACCCGCGCCGCCGTCGACGCGCTCGACGCGGAAATTCTGCGCCTTCGCGCCGCTTTGAACAGAATCAACGCGACGCTCACCGTCTGCGGCTTTTCTTATACGGTAGGCGAAGCCCTGATCCGCCTTGCGCAGCTTTCGACGAAACGCATGCAGCTCGAAAACCTGCCCACCGTGCAGTCCGCCCGTAAGGTCACGTTCAACGGTACGATCGAATATACCGACTGTCTGTTCGACGTGGCGGCGGTGAAAAAGGATATCGCCGGACTTCGCGCCGAGATCGGCGGGCTGCAAATGGCGATCGATAAAACAAACCTTACTTACGAAACGGAGATCTGAGCTTCTGTTCTCAGCCTTTTCCCCTTTCTCTTCTCTGTAATCGGTTTTCTTTCCGCTTCCGGAATTTTCGTTGTAAAAATTTAAAATTGCACGGAATTTTGTTTATCGTTTATGTTTTTCCGTTTTGTAATTATCCGTTAAAGTTTTCGGCTGCGTTTTTGTTAAGTGTAAGCCGAAAGGCGCCTTTTTAGAAAAGATTGAAATAAAAAACGAAAAATTCCGGAAGGAAAACTTCCCCTGGCCCCCGAAGTATACGGTTTCAGGGGGCCTTTTTTTATTTATTCAGCCTGGATCCCAGCCAAATGATCACCTCTACGGGGATTCCCAAAATGAAAATGAGCCATAACTGATAGTATAAAAATTGCAGATAAACGGCGGCGAGAAGGGACCAGCAAAGCACAGACAGTACCACCGTCCGGTATACCTTGCCCACGCTCAGGCCCTTATTCGTTTTGCGGGAAAAATACAGCAACGCCAGGCAGGAGGCGGGCACCGCCCACACGAAAGCCTGCCAGTAATCTATATCGACTTTCAATTTCAGATAAACGAATACCAGGGTTGCGATGAGAAAGACGACGGAGACGGAAAGACAGAGAATGATCAGGCGATTGTTGCCCTCCCGTTTCTTTTTCTCCTCCGCCTTATCGTCCACTTTCTCCGCGGCGTTTTCGTGAATCAGATCGTCGAGCGTAATCCCGTAGATCTCCGTTAAAGCCGCCAGAACGGAAATATCGGGCAGCGAATCCCCGTTTTCCCACTTGGAAATGGTCTTGTCGGAATAACTGAGCAGCTCCGCCACGTCGCTCTGCGTGAAGTTCCGGCTCTTTCTCAATTCGATGAGATTTTTTGCCACTATATTTTTTACCGTATTTTCCATACTCTTAATATACCATACTTTTTGCCGAAAATCAACCAAAAACGGTCGTTTTCGAGCAAATTCTACTCTCGGGAGAGTCGAGATAGTCACTCGAAAATTGTGAGAGCGATGTTCTCTCATAATTATATAGCGGTAGAAAAACATTATCCCTTGCCGTCGTTGCACTTTAAAAAGAGATGGGATATAATAGAAACAAGTGACAAAAGTCATATTCCGAAGATTTTTTTGTTACAAGAAGAATTTTACGATTCATTGGAGAAGCAATCATGAATGTCACTTTAATTTGCGACGTACTCGGCGAGCCGAACAACGGAACGACCATCGCCACGTTCAATCTCATTCGCTATTTGAAGGAGAAAGGACACAACGTGAAGATCGTTTCTCCCGACCGGAGCACCGAGGGCAAAGAGAATTACTATGTCGTTCCCACGCTCAATCTCGGGCCGTTCAATTATGCGCTCAGACGCAATCACATTCAGCTTGCCAAGGCGGACAAAAAGATACTTTGCGACGCGATCGAAAGCGCCGACGTGGTGCATATTCAGGTGCCGCTCTTTTTAGGCGCGGCGGGCGTGAAGGAAGCAAAACGCCTGAATAAACCTCTGACGGCGAGTTTTCACTGCCAGGCGGAAAATTTCACCTCCCATATCGGCATGATGAACGTCCCCCTTGCCAACCGACTCACTTACAAAGTTTTTTATCAGAACGTATTCCGTTATTGCGACAGGATTCACTACCCCACCCGGTTCATCAAAGAGTTATTCGAGAAAGAGACGCGGCCGACGAACGCGGAGGTGATCTCCAACGGCGTCAACGACGGATTCTTCGCCGAGCGGCCTTTCAAGAGGATTTCGGATAAGTTCACGATCCTCTGCACGGGGCGTTACAGCAAAGAAAAAGCCCAGACGGTGCTTTTGGAAGCGGCGGCGCGCTCCCGGCACCGCGACGATCTCAAAATTATTTTCGCGGGCGACGGGCCGGAAAAGAACAAACTCATCAGACAGGCGGAGAAGCTGAAACTCGATTGCGATTTCAAATTTTTCTCGCGGGAAGAGCTTTTAAACGTACTGCACGGCGCGGATCTGTATGTGCACACCGCGTTGATCGAAATCGAGGCCATCGCATGCATGGAAGCGATCGCGAGCGGTCTCGTGCCCGTGATCTGCGATTCGGAGCGCAGCGCGACGAGATTTTTCGCGCTCGACGAACGCAATCTCTTCCGCAAAAACGACAGTGAGGACCTCGCCGAAAAACTCGATTTTTGGTATGAACACGGCGAGCTGAAAAAGGAATATCAAAACAAGTACGAAGCGATGCGCAGAGAATTTTCACAACGCTCCTGTATGGAACGAATGGAACGGATGCTTTTGACCGCCATCGAAGAGCACGGAGAAGTATCATGAAAAAAGTATATTATTATAAAGACGAAATCAACGACGATTTCGCGGGTACGAATATCGACCGCAAGGAGCTGCCGGTGGATTATTCCTATTTTTCCCGCAATCCGATCCGGAAGTTTTTCGGGTTTGTCCTCTATCGCCTGATCGTTACCCCGCTCGTTTTCCTCTTTCAGAAAACGGTTTATCACCAGACGATCAAGAACAAAAAAGTGTTGAAAGGCTACCGCAAAAACGGGTACTTCCTCTACGCCAACCATACGCTCACCGTGGGGGACGCCTTTACGCCGACGCTGGTGACTTTTCCGAAAAAAGCGTATATTCTCGTCAATCCGGACGCGGTATCCCTTCCCGTCGCGGGCAAAGCGGTGGAAATGTTCGGCGGAGTGCCCCTGCCCACCCAGCGAAAGGGCCTGCGGCCTTTTCACGACGCGGTTTTAAAACACGCCGAAAAGAAGCATTGCGTCGTCGTCTATCCCGAAGCGCATATCTGGCCTTATTACACGAAGATCCGGCCCTTTAAGGACGTTTCTTTCCGATATCCCGCGGAGGCCGATAAACCGGTATTCTCTTTCACGACGACTTACCAGAAACGCAGATTTCTGCCCTTTCCGAAGGTGACGGTCTATGTGGACGGTCCTTTCTTTCCGGATAAGAATCTTTCCGTGAAAGAAAATCAACGCACCCTGCGCGACGCCGTCTACGAGACGATGAAACAACGGAGCGAACTTTCCACCTACGAACACCGGGAATACATAAAGACCGCCAATATCCCTGTCGCGGCGTCCGCGAAAGAACCGGCTCCGGCCGCCGGCGCGTTCCGCCCCGGCTTCGGCGCCGTCCCTGCTCCGCAATTTTCCGTATGCCCCGAGCCTGAATTCGATTCCGCCGTCGCTTTCCCGACCTTTTCCGGCGAGGAGGAAGAGCTCGAACAACTGGCGGAAGCGGCCGTATAAAATCGATTTTTCCATACAAAACGGGACGGATAAAGTATATCCGTCCCGTTTTATTTTCAGTTTTTGCGCTTACGCTTTCTCGATCGCCTCAAAAACGGATTTCAGACCTTCCGTTTCGTAGTCCTCGATTCGTCCCGTGTCGGCGTATCCTGCGAGCGCGGGATCGAGCGGCATGCGCGCGACAGTCCGAATCCCGTATTCGTTCGCGATTGCCGCCGCTTTGCTCTGGCCGAAAATCTCGATTTTACGGCCGCAGTCGGGGCAGAGCGCATAGCTCATGTTTTCCACGAGCCCGAGGACGGGAATATTCATCATATTCGCCATCTTGACGGCTTTCTCCACGACCATTTTCACAAGATCCTGGGGCGTAGTGACGATGACGACGCCCGCGACGGGAATGCTCTGAAACACCGTCAAAGGCACGTCTCCCGTTCCGGGCGGCATATCGATGAAGAGCAGATCGAGGTCTTTCCAGATCACGTCCGTCCAAAACTGCAAGACGGTGCCCGAAATGATCGCGCCCCGCCAAAGCACGGGATCCGTTTCCCGTTCCAAGAGAAGATTCATGGACATCATCTGCATGCCCGAAGGCGTCAAAACGGTATGGATTCCCGCCTCGCTGCCTGTGGCGCGTTCGTCGACGCCGAACATGCGGGGAATGGAAGGCCCGGTGATATCCGCGTCCATGATGCCTACCGATTTTCCCTGTTTCTGCGCGTAGGAGGCCAGCAGGGAAGTGGTGAGCGACTTGCCGACTCCGCCTTTGCCGCTGACGACCGCGATCGCTTTTTTAATGGACGACTGCGCGTGCGGCTCCTTCAAAAAACTCTCTTTCGTCCTCGACGAACAATTTGAAGAACAGCTCGAACAATCGTGCGTACAATTTTCCGACATATCTTTGCTCCTTGATTTTTAAACGGTATTATTATACTCCTCTCCGCGTCTTTTGTCAATAAAAATCGCCCCGGCAGCCGTCACGCGCCGGCGTTTAAGCGATAATACAATCCCTTTTTCGCCATCAGTTCTTCATGATTGCCGCTCTCGGCGATCCCCTTGTTCGCGATATAGAGGATCTTGTCCGCCTTACGGATCGTCGAAAGCCGGTGCGCGACGACAAAGGAGGTTTTTTCTTTTAAAAGCACGTCGAGCGCGTTTTGAATGAGTTCTTCCGTTTCCGAATCCACCGACGAGGTCGCCTCGTCGAGAATGACGACCGCGGAATTTTTCAACACCATGCGGGCAAAGGACAGGAGCTGTTTTTCTCCCGCCGAGAGTCCCTCGCCGCCCTCTTCCGTAGCCGCGTAAAAACCGTTGGGAAAGCGCGCCGCCACCCGATCCGCATAGATACGCCTGGCCGCCTCGATACATTCCTCGTCCGTCGCGTCCGGACGGCCGTAGCGGATATTTTCGATGATCGTACCCTTGAAAATAAACGGATCCTGCATCAGTACGCCCACTTGATTCCTCAAAGAAGAGAGGGTGACGTCTTTTACGTTCGTACCGTCGATCTTTATACAGCCGCCGACAGGATCGTAAAAACGAGTGATGAGATTGATGACGGTGGTCTTGCCCGCGCCCGTCGGCCCGACCAAAGCGATCGTCTGCCCCGGTTCGACGCGCAGATCGAAGTTTTCGAGCACGTTGACGCCTTCCTCGTAAGCGAAGGTGACGTTTTCGAACTCCACTTCCCCGCGCGTAATTTCCAAAGGTTTGGCGTCCGGCCGTTCGGTGATGGGATTGGGTTCGTCGATCGTCTCGAATACGCGTTCGAGGTTGGCGGATACCTGGGAGAGATTTTGCAGGATCGCGGAGATCTGCGTAAACGGCCCCGCGCAGAGATTCATATAATTGAGGAACGCCACCACCGTCCCCGTCCCGATATCCCAGGTTCCCGTTGCCATCGCCCAGAGGGAAACGCCGTAGATCATCAGCGTCCCCACGTTCCAAAACAACTCGACGATCGGGGAATTAAATTCGTTGGCAAAGACGATCTTCCGCCATTGTTTTACACTCGTCGTCTGCAATTCGTGGTAGACTCCCTCGTTGTAGCGGGCACGATTGAAAC
Organism: Candidatus Scatosoma sp.; assembly: GCA_048465415.1. Classification (GTDB taxonomy): domain Bacteria; phylum Bacillota; class Clostridia; order Christensenellales; family Borkfalkiaceae; genus Scatosoma. Next base: position 37,053 of record DBFWLO010000006.1, on the reverse strand, counting down.
TCTTGATCACTTTTTCGCCGTTGATCGATTCGACGATATACGCCGTGCGGTTGGAATCCTTCGCCTTTTGGGTGCGGAACAATTTGCGGATCACGCCTTTCAATAAAAAGATACAGATCGTCATAGGGATCACGGCCGCATAGACGACCAGAGCGAGCAGAGGGCTGAGCACCAGCATGAATACGGTAATGACGACGATTTTAAGCGCGTCGACGATAAAATTCATTAATTGCCAGGTGAGGAAATCGCCGAGTTCGTCGATATAATCGGTGACGCGGACAGAGATTTTGCCGGCGGGCCGGTTGTCGAAATACTCGAACGGCAATTTTTGCAGTTTATTAAAAATTTCCGTACGGATATCCGCGACGATGCCGTCCCCCATTTTCCACATGATCCGTTCATAGAAATAAGGCAGGATCGCCTGCGCCGCCGCCACGAGTCCGAACCCGATCAGCGTCGCCGCGAGAAGAGCGGTATCGCGGTCGGGAATCACCCTGTCCACGATCGTTTTTAAAATCAGCGGCGGTACGAGCGAGACAAGCGCCCCCGCAAGCAGCAATACGAGCGTGAGCGTAAAGGCTTTCTTCTTCGGCACCAGATAAAGCAGAAACCGTTTGAGGAGCCTGACGTCTACTTTTTCCTTTTCCACTTTCTCGTCGATATAATAGGTGTTGCGTTTCATATCAGCCGCCTTCCTTTCCGTAAGAGGAATCGTCGAGCATACCGTTCTCCGTCTGCCGCCGGTATACGGCCGAAAACCGGCCGCCCGACGCCGTCAATTCGTCTACGCTGCCCCGTTCGAGAATCTCTCCGTCTTGGAGATAGACGATCTCGTCGCAGTCCGCGACGGAAGAAACGCGGTGCGCGGCGATGAGCAGCGTCCGCCCGGGCGTTTTTTCTTTGACCGCCGCCAGCAGTTTTTTCTCCGTCGCCATATCGAGCGCGCTCGACGCGTCGTCTAAAATCAATACGGGCGCGTTCTTTAAAAGCGCCCGCGCCACGGACAGACGCTGTTTCTGACCGCCCGATAAACCCAATCCCCGTTCTCCGACGATGGTATCGTAGCCGTCCGGCAATTTCCCGATAAATCCCGCCGCCTGCGCGATCTCCGCCGCCTCTTTCACCTCTTCGTCGGAGACGTTCGGATCGTAAAAAGCGATGTTGGAATCGACGGTATGCGAGAACAGAAACACGTCCTGGAACACGTAGGCGAACTCGTCTCGGAGTTCGTCGAGAGAATACTCTTTTATATCTTTTCCGTCGATGGTGATTTTTCCCGACGTCACGTCGTACACGCGGGAAAGACATTTCAAAAGCACCGATTTGCCGCTGCCCGTTCCGCCCATGATCCCTACTTTTTTACCGTAAGGAATATCCAGATCGATATTTTTCAGCACCTGTTTATCGCCGAGCGTCAGCGAGACGCGCTCGAAACGGATATGCGGCCGCGCGGAGGCGCGCAGAGCTTCGGGATATTCCCGCACCCCGCTCTCCGTTTCCAGAAAGTTTCTCAATCGGCCCAGCGAGACCAGCTGTCTCTGCATACCGCTGATGTTCTGACTGATCTGGGTGATGTGGTTCATGATCTTCATAACGTACGCGCCCGCGGCGGTCAGCGCGCCGACGAGCAGCGAACCGTTGAGAATGAGAAATACGCAGACGATAATCGTAGCCGCGTAAGCCGCCTGCATATAAGAATTGAAAAACAGATTATATTTCGCGGACGTATCGTCGAGGCGGAACATGATATCGCGCACTTTGTGATTGTCCCGCTCGAATTTCTGCTCCTCGTACTCTTCGTTGGCAAACGCCCGCACCAATCTCACGCCGCGGATATTTTCCTGCACGGTGAGATTGATGTCGCTGTACGCATGGCGGATATCCGTAAAAATCTCCCGCATTACTTTTACGTAACGCACAAGCGTGACGATAAGCGCGGGCGCGATCGCGACGGGAATGAGCAGCAGCCAGGGGCTGATGGACGAAAGGAATATGCTCGTTGCGATCATTACCGTGACACTGTCGAAGAAAGAGATAAAACTTCTGGAATAAAGCTCCTTCGCCTGCACGATGTCGCGGTTTAACACTGTCATCAATTCGCCGGTGTTGAACCGGGAAAGCGCGCTCCCGTCGAGTTCCATGAGCTTTTTATACGTTTCGTCCCGCCATACCCGTTCCATAGAAAGCCCGGCGTTCTGAAAGCTGATGTTTTTGATGTAAATAAAGACGATCCTCGTCAGAAGAAGGACCAGGAATACGGCCGCACAGCTCAAAAACAGCTCCATCGTACCGAAATCGCCGTATTTTCCCGTAAAGAGAAAGGCAAAAATACCGCTCGGCCGTTGGACCTTGGCGGGATTATAGCATACGGCGTAATCGAGCATCGCCGCGGCGAGAAGGGGCAGGCACAGATCGGTGAGGATCGCGATAAAACTGCTCGCATAAGAAAGGAGTGTCAGCGGCAGTTGTTTTCTCCAATATCGGGCGCCGAAAGACAGGTTGCTCATAGGAAAAAATCCTTTTTCGGACGGTTCTGCGCGAAAATCTGCGAACGTCGTACGAACGAAAAAACGAATTATCAAAAGTATACGGCTTTTTTCCGGGTATGTCAATCCCTTTAACCGTCAAACTTCAAAAAAGTGACAAAAAATTACGCCCGAAAACGGTTGCATTCATCATAAAAATGGTGTATAATAGATAAGCTGTGCTAGGTGGGGAGTCAGCGGCACCCTGTATCTGCAATCCGCTATAGCAGAACCGAACGCCTTTCCCGACGGAATTTATGGAAGGCCGCGCACCGTAAGGAACGTTGATAGCAAGGTCTTATGCAACGCAATGCCGTGAACCGTGTCAGGACAGGAATGTAGCAGCACTAAGCGGATTTTTGCGTGTGCCATAAGGTAGCTTTGAAGGAGTCGCCTGCGGCGCTTCCGCTTCGGTACGTTCCGGCAAAAAAGGCCGCACAGTTTTATTTTATCAAAATCCCGGCCCGCCGAATCGATTCGGCGGGCCGGGGTTCGTTTTATCTTTTTTCCGCTTCTTTTCACGCCCGGTTGTCCTCTTGCTCCCGGCCGCTCTTTTTCCCCGCGGCGATTTTTACAATATCGTACAGAAGAAGTCCGAAGTTCAAAAGACTCATAGCGATGGAATAGACGATGGAAACGACACTGCCGCCCTGATCGGACGAAAAGAGAATGCTCAGCGACAGTCCGAGATAAACGATTCTGAAATAGCATTTACAGACTTTGAGGAGATAGAGTTTCCGGCTTTTTCCGCCCGCTTTATAGAGTTTATATTCGTAAATCGACGAACTGAGAGAAAAGACGAGAAATAAGGCGAGCATGATCGGTTGCACGAGACTGAAAATTTTATGCGCGAAAAAATTATAGAATATCGTTGCGGCATAGCCGGCATAGAGAAGGAAATAGACGATCTTGATAAAGAGATATTTTTCTTTGGCAAAGGCGGCGACGGATTGGCGTTGGAGCGGGTATTTCTCATCGCTGCGGATCGCCGCGTAAAGGTCGTGCTTTTCCGCGCGCAGCGCATAGGCTTTCGCGCCTTCTATATCCGAAGCGGTACGGATCATAAAGCCTTCCGCACGGTCTTTTTTTACGAGATACCAACCGATCGAACAATAGACGAGAATACCGCCGAGATGTCCCCCCGTCTCGAAGATGAAATCTCTTAAATAGCCGTCGAAATCGGTGCCTCTGATGGATTTTAACAGGAAGAGCAGCATTTCTCCGGTCAAAATAAACAAAGCGGACGCGAGCGCGGTAAGCGCGGCGCTACGAAAGGCCGAAGGAGTCTTATGATATTTTTCCGCGCGGTAGCAGGCGACGGAATAGACGACGGAAAAGAGAGTCATGGAGAATACGAGTCCGCCCGCGAACGGCAGGAAAGACAAAACCAGGCCGCTTTTGGGGATATAAAAGGCGCCGACAAACGCCCGCAGGGTGAAATAGCAGGAAAAAATAATTTGTAAAAAGGAAGGTATATAGATCCGGTACCATTTTTGTATAAACACGGGAAGAGTGAGAATGAGCGCGACGCAAAGGAGATAGATCGCATGCGTGAAGAAATCGGGGATATTTTTCGGATCTGTCAGGAACAGATCCTTGTATGCAAGAAAGAGAAAACTGAGCGCGGTCAAAGAAAGACAGCCGAAATAAATAGCCGCCCGCTTTTCGGTTCCGAAATACTTCCGGATCCACTTTTTTTTGCCGTCTCTCGTCATATACGAATTTCCTCTTCTCTCTTTTCTACAATTTATTCCTCCGTTATTATATCATATTCTTTTTAAAAACGCAATCGGGGCTTAACCGTTTTTTTATAGCCATGTTTTTAGGTATATTAATGTGTCTGATAGAGACGCGCCGTTCTTCTCGTCTATGAAACATTTTATTTTTGAGTGGAAAATTTGCGTCTTTATCGCAAAAGCGTCGCCGCTCGCTCCTCGCGCGAACCACTGAAACGGCGTTTCTTCAATCACCCCTGCACGCAAAAAAGCACCCCCTAAAAGGGTGCTTTTTTGTGGTGGACAGGGGTGGATTCGAACCACCGAAGTCGAAGACGTCAGATTTACAGTCTGATCCATTTGGCCGCTCTGGAACCTGTCCGCATCGTTTGGTGTAGTTTGCCGGCTGTGGAGCCGGTGATTGGACTCGAACCCACAACCTGCTGATTACAAATCAGCTGCTCTGCCAATTGAGCTACACCGGCATGTGGTGCCTTGAGGTGGAATCGAACCATCGACAGAAGGATTTTCAGTCCTTTGCTCTACCAACTGAGCTATCAAGGCAAATGGCGACCCAAACGAGGCTCGAACTCGTGACCTCCAGCGTGACAGGCTGGCGCTCTAACCAAACTGAGCTATTGGGCCGTGCTATACGCACTTCAAAGAATGCTTGATTATAATAATCTATTTTCTCATATTTGTCAAGCATTTTTTCCCGCTTTTAAGGAAATTTTCAAAAAATTTTCCGTCCCCTTTTTTCCTCTTGCAAAACTCTCTTTTTATTCCCGGAAAAATCCCGCCAAAGCTCACCTAAAACAAGGGCGGAAGAGCGATGACCGCACCCCTGCCCCCTCCTTTCTATTTTCCGTACAATTTGGCCAGCCCCCCTTCCGCAGTCTCCCGATAGGAACGGGAAAGGTCCTTTCCCGTCTCGTACATGGTACGGATTACCAAGTCGAACGAAATCTTCCGGCTGTCGGAAAGAAAATTCGCCAATGAAACGGCGTTCATGGCCCGCATGGCGGCTACGGCGTTTCGCTCGATACAGGGAATCTGTACGAGCCCGCCGATCGGATCGCAGGTGAGGCCCAGATGATGTTCCATCGCAATCTCGGCGGCGTATTCTATCTGTCCCAGCTCCATTTCGTAGAGCTCGCCGAGCGCGGCCGCCGCCATACAGCAGGCGCTGCCGATTTCCGCCTGACAGCCGCACTCCGCTCCCGAAATAGAAGCGTTGGTCTTGATGAGATTTCCCACGATTCCGCCTGCGGCCAAAGCCCGCACGATGTCCTCGTCGTTATAGCCGCGCCTTTCCTGGGCATATTTAAGCACGGCCGGAAGCACGCCGCAGGCCCCGCACGTGGGCGCGGTGACGATAGTTTCCGTCGCCGCGTTTTCCTCGCTGACGGCGAACGCGTAAGCGCATACCAGCCTGTTCTCCCGCGTCTCCGCGCTTTCGTCGATGTGCTTCTGCCGGTACAGCGTCCGCGCCTTCCGCTCCACGCTTAACCCTCCCGGCAGAGTTCCCTGCGCTTTCAATCCCTCCGAGACGGCACTTTTCATCGTCTGCCATACCTCCGCGAGATACTCCCGGATCTCCTCTCCTTCGCACAGGAATACGTAATCGGGCAAACGCAGCGAACGCTCTTCGCAATAGCGGCGGATTTCGGAAAAACTCTCCAACTCGTATACGTGTTTCCCTTCCTCATCAGCCCTGCCTTCGATGCGTATTGCGCCCCCGCCGATACTGTAAACGCGCATAAAGGCGAGCTCCTTGCCTCCGTGATAGGCGAATAAATCCATCGTATTAGGGTGAACGGGCGTTTCCTCGATCTCGTCGCAGACCACTTCCACGGGAGAAAGCACGCTCCTGATCACCCGATCTGTTCCGTGTCCGACGCCGGTCTTGGCGAGAGAACCGTATAATACCGCCTTGAAAGAATCCACGCCGGCGTTTTCGGCAAGAAAGAGCCGACAGGCGCGTTCAGGCCCGATCGTATGTGAGGAAGACGGCCCTTTGCCGATGCGGTATAATTCCTTTAATGATTTCATTGACTTTTAAAATCTGATCTCAAACCGACTCGTACCCTTGCGGTTGAAATCGAGAAGTCCCTCCACGCTGTTTTCGATCATACCGTCCATGCTCAGCTGCGTATAGAAAGCCATGTGCTGCGTGAGAACGACATTGGGAAACTGTCTCAGATACGCCATATCGCGGTTGCGAATGATATCGTCGGTCCGATCGACGTGATAGATCCCGTCCTCCCCCTCGAATACGTCCATCGCTAAGGCTCCGATTTTATAATTTTCGATCCCTTCGATCAGCGCTTCCGTATCGAAGAGCTCTCCGCGGGCGGTGTTGACGAGCATGACTCCCGGCTTCATCTTTTTCAGGGATTCCCGGTTGACGATATGTTTCGTCGCAGGCAGCAGGGGCACGTGAAAGGTGACGATATCGCTCTGGGCGTAAAGCGTATCCAAATCCACGAACTCGGCGAGAGCGGCGATCTTCGCGTCATAGTCCACGGAATGACACAGGAGCCGGCAGCCGAAGCCGCTTAAAATCTCTATCACTCTGCCGCCGATATGTCCGGTTCCGACCACGCCTATCGTCTGTTCCCGCAGTACGTCCCCTTTCAGAGATTCCAAAGAATAATCGTTCACCTGTTGGAGCCAAAGCGACCGCTTATATTTGCGCAGGGACATGAGAATGAGCATGACGGTGAATTCCGCCACCGAATCGGGCGGATACTGTGAATGGGAGAGCCGAAACCCATACTTTTTCGCCGCTTTGAGATCGATATGGTTGTAGCCTATGCTGCGCGTAGAAAGGAATTTTACTCCGTATTCGTGCAGAGCCCGCAGAAGATGTTCGTCGACGGCGCACTTTCCGAGCACGGAAACGCCCGCGCTGCCTTCGCTTAAACCTACGTTGTCCATCGAAAGCACTTCGTTTGCGGCGACGCACTCGAAATCGTATTTTTTTCTCAGTTCTTCGAGTTTGGGGCGTTCGTCCTCCCAAAGCCCGTAAAAGACAAATTTCATATTGTTCTCCTGTTTCCGCCTTTCCTTGTCGCGTCCCTTCGCTCTGTTGCCATAGGCCGCGAAAATATTTGCGCGAGCAGATATTTTCGCTTCTATTATAACATATCCGGCGTGTTTTTGCAAAACGTTGCTTCCCCTTTTTCGCGAAAAAAACGTGATTATCGATTTTTCTGCCGAAAGAGATCTCTTTCGTTGGTTTTTGGAAAAATATTTGTTACAAATTCCCGCATTTTGTAATAGTTTTCTATGCCAACCGTAATATTTGTATGAAAATGAATTGACTTTCTTGGGATAGTCTGTTATTATTATAGAAAAAGTTTTACGTCTTTGTCCGAGTCGGCTCCGGCGGCGCGCCGTCCGGCAGCAGGAAAAGGGTATAAGCGAATTTAAGGATTATGGGCGCCCGTTTCGGGAGGGCGCAAGTCAAGGAGAATGTATGGCTAAAACGGCTATCGTTACGGACAGTAACAGCGGCATTACGCAAAAGGAAGGGAAAGAGCTGGGGGTATTCGTCCTGCCCATGCCCTTTCTCATCGACAGCGATTCCTATTTCGAGGATATCAATCTGACGCAGGAAGAGTTTTACGCACACCTGGCGCAGGACGCCAACGTTTCCACCTCTCAGCCGAGCGTGGGCGACCTGCTCGATTTCTGGAACGATATCCTCCAGGAATACGACGAGATCGTCCATATCCCCATGTCGTCCGGACTGAGCCAGTCGTGCGCGACGGCGACGGCTCTTGCCAAAGATTTCGAAGGAAAGATACAGGTAGTCAATAATCAGCGCATTTCCGTGACGCTCAAAGAAAGCGTACTCGACGCGATCAAATTGTGCGGGCGGGGAAAAAGCGCCGCAGAGATCAAAGAGTATCTCGAAGAAACGCGTCTCGAATCTTCCATCTACATCGCGATCGACACGATGAAATATCTGAAAAAGGGCGGACGCGTCACTCCCGCGGCGGCGGCGATCGGTTCCATACTCAAAATCAAGCCCGTTTTGCAAATCCAGGGGGATAAGCTCGATAAATTCGCGCTCGCGCGCAGCCTGCTCAAAGCCAAAGAGGTCATGAAAGCGGCGATCCGCAAAGATTTGGATACTCGTTTCCGCCCCTATTACGACCGGAGCGAAATAGCGCTCTCCATCGCGCATACGAACAATTTTAAAGAAGCGGAGATCTTCGCCGACGAGCTGAAAAGCGCGTTTCCCGACCTTCCCCTGCGCTTCGTCGATCCGCTGTCGCTGAGTATCGCCTGCCATATCGGTCCGGGCGCGCTCGCGGTCACCGCCACTCGCTTTGTAAAATAGCGATACCGTCAAAATCTCCTTCCGCGTTCAAAGAGTCTTGCTCTCGCGGGAGGAGATTTTGTCGCTGTTGAAGATGACGCCGACAACGAAACAGATCATCAGCACATATAGCCAGAGCATAAAGACGATGATGGCGCTCAAAGCGCCGTAAAGCCTGCCCATATTGCCTATTTTGAGATAGACGGTAAAGCCGATCAGCGCAACGCCCCAGGCGGCGACGGTGATCAGAGTTCCGGGAAGAAGTTCCCGGATTTTTACTTTATAGGGACAAATATATCCGTTTAAGAGGAGTACCAGTCCGAACGAGACGGCGATGAGCAGGGAATAGTCCGCAACGACTTCGAGCCAGCCGGGAAAGATTCTGGAAAATACAAACGCCCCGCCGGCAAAAATACCGAGCGACGCGACGACGAGCAGCATCACCGCAAATAAAAGCAGCAACGCGCCGAGCCGAACGAGCAGCCCGTGTTTCTTGCGGGTATAGGAATAGATGAGCTCACCGCTGCGGCGCATGTGGTAAAACAGATTCGTGGCGGAATAAAGCGTGGTGGCGATCAGAAACACGGAAGCCCCCTTAGTCGCTTTGCCCGCTTCCTCGCGGATAAAAACGAGCACGTTTTTCACCGACTCAAAGACGGGCAGTGCGAGTATGCTTTCCCCGTCGATATCCAGCCGGCCGAAGAGCAGCGTCAGCCAGAACGCGAGCGGCGTGACGGACATAATCAAAAAATACACGAGCGTCCCGGCGATCGTCGTGTATTTTTTTTCAGCCAACAGTTCATGCTTGCCTTTCAGCCAAAGGATCAAATTCCGAATCTTTCTCATAGTATTATTATGGCCCGGGAACTGGAATTTCTTACCTTTTTTCTTATCTTTTCTTTTTTCGGGGACAAAAAAACGGCGACGAGCCGCTAAAACCCGTCGCCGTCTTTTTCGTACCGTTAATTTCCGCAGCCGCAGCCGTTGCCGCCGTGGTTGTAGGGATACATTCCGTACTGACGAGCATAGTACGCGTCATATCCGCCGCCGGCCGCGCCGGTTCCCGCACAGCCGGAGCCGGAACCGTTGCCGATCGTTACCGCGCCGCCGTCGACGACAGGTTGAATGATCTGCGTAGTCTGCGTCCGGAACGAAGGCATATCGAAATAAATTCTGCCCGTAATAGGTACGGAGACTCTTCTGTTGCAACCGCAGCCGCCCGTGGAGCCGGTGTTGCCCGTCCCGTTGCCGCAGCCGCCGATACCGTTGCCGCCAGCACAGCCGCAGCCGCAAGGACAGCAAGGGCACCACCTACGGCAAGGACAGCCGAAAAGGTTATTAAAAAATCCACCGCCGCAAGGATTGCAAGGATTGCAAGTATTCCAACAAGTATTGCACATAAACGTAAGTTCCTCTTGTGTATTTGAGGAAAAACCTCATATTGCATTATATGCGCGGTCTCGCGGATATGTTCGGCACGCCGAAACGACGGACGGCGGACACACTTTCCCGTACGTCCGCCGTCCCTTATGGATTTTTCAGCCGAAATTTTATTTGCGGGAAGCCTTTATGCGCAGTTTGCGCTCGGCTATGTCCCGTATATTTTTAGAACAGTCGTACAGACATTCGTGGAGAATCTCGTCCGTGAGCATGTGTTGTTTCAGCATATCCCTCACCGCGTAGGTGCGGCAGAAAGAGCAAAGCGAATTTTCGTAGATATAGTGTAAAAGCTCTTTGGGAATCTCCTCGGGATTATCCTCTTCAAATACGCCGAGAATCGCGCTGACTACGTCGTGCCAAACCTCCGCCTCTCTCTTTATGGGCAGCGAGCGGAGGGCTTTGAACAAAATATCTTTGTCTTCGGGCTGGTAATTTTTAAGCAATACGATGATTGCCGCCGCCTTTTCCTGCGAGTCGTCGGAAGTTTCCAACACCTCGCATGCAAAACGGTGCGCAGACTCCGTCTTCAATTCTTTTAAAAATTTAAATATCGCTTCCCGTACGGCCTTATCGTGCTCCGTTTTCAAACATTTCATCAACGTTTCGATGGACAGCGGCCACTTGTGCCAGGCGACGTGCACACCGGTAAGCATCAACGCCTTGCGCTCATTGTCCTTCGTTGCCAGAGCGGCTTCCGTATAGCGGGCGGCGGCTTCCTCTCCCCCCTCTTCTATATACGTTTTGGCCGCATTCCAATCGAGCGCGGCGGACGAATCGAGAAAATCGGGCGCGTTAGCTTTCGCCGCGTTTTCTATCTGCCTCATCAGCTTTTCCGGCCAGTCGCTTTGGAAATCGAACTCGAAGTCTTTCACGTCCAGATACGCTTTCACGGCGGGATCGCTCTTAGCCGCTTTTTTAAGAGCTGCGTCGACGCGGCTCTTTCCGAACATATTTTCGGCAAGCTCCGCCAGACTTTCAAAATCCCAGCTTTCGTAACGCCGGTTCTCCATGTAAAGTTTCCCTATATCGTGCGCGATACGCAGATACGCGTCTATACCGCCGCGGAGGAGCTCCACGCTCAACAGGTCAAAATTCTGACCGAGCGGGGAATTAACAGCGGCGGCCACGTTTTTGCTGGCGGAAATCTTCGTGTAGACTTGAAGATATTTCTCTTCCAACGCCGTCTGCGCCTGTTTGTTGCCGTCTCCGGCGAAATATGCGAGCAAAGAGCAATAGTGCTCAAATTTCCAACCGCCGTCGGCGGGACATTTTTGAAAGCCTTCCAAAATAGCGGAAAGAAAAGGCGTCATGTCCTCGAAGCATTTTATCATCTGCCATATATAATCTCCGCGCATGCCTTCGCTGGGCGGCTCGTAAGAAATGACGTGCGTGCATGCCCACAAAACGCAGTCATAATACCGCATGCGGTCGTCGGTCGATTTGAGTTCGACGATACACCGTCCCAGTCCGCAAAGCATGGCTCGTTTGAATTCTTTTTTTGACATTCTCTGTTTCTTATGCATTTTACTGAATATCCCTGTTTTTTCTTTTTCGACATTCGAAGTCGAATATCTTTCTGTTTTCGCGAAAAAGGTCCTGTATTCGTCCTTTGCCGCAATTTTACGACACTACTATTATATCACGTTATTTTCTCCCCGTCAACCCCCAAAATGATTCTTTTCAAATTCGTTTGGAGAAAGTCCGTTTTTTTGCGGTCTTTGATCGGGCAAAAAGTATTTTTCGCTTTTTTCATTTCTCTGTCTCGGAAAAGACTCCTGAATTGGCAACTGTCGAGCGGAAAAAGTTCCGCTTCCCCGGCCGCGGCGCGCCCACTGTCCGCCGTCCGGAATATAAGCGGATTTTTCTTTTTATCTAATTTCTTTCAGAATACGCTCCCCCTTTTTGCGTGTTTTTCCCCGGCATGCCCGCTGATCGGTTAAGAGTCTCCTACGGGTGTATATCCGATCTCCGGGACCTCCTCCGTCGCTTCCAGCTTAAAAATGACAGGTCTTAATCCATCGTTGCAGCTGCAAACGGCGACGCCGGGTTTCCTTATCCAATCCCCGTAATAAAAAACGTCCTTTCCCGCTCCGTGTGCCAGCGCGAAAACGTATTGATAAATCGCCTTCCACGCTTCGTCGCAAAAGCCCTGCGGTTTCGCATAATCCGCCTCGAACGTCTGCCCCTCTTTCATCATGGGACACGCCGTCAATCCGGCCGCGCCGTATTCCGCCGCCAGTTCTTTATCAAAAGTTGTTTTTAAAACGGTGATTCTGACTTTTTTCATTTTGTCCAGTCCTCGTTCCCGGCGTCGAAATCCGGCCGCCTAACCTCAGCGCATACGCTCGGCGTATATGTCGAATTTGACAAGCCACGCGCCGTCGTCCCGCACCGTGACGTCCTGCCAATGAAAGGAATTTTCCTCGATTTTGACAAACACCCATTTTCTTCGCTCGTCCGCGATGTCTGTAAGAACTATTTTGTCTCCCTGCTTTCTCGCTTCGAGCCGTATAATTTTTCCCGTATAGCAATAGGCGACGTCCCAGGCCCGGGTGCCGGGATTGTAGAGGCGAATCGTCGTTCCGTACTCGAACCCGGGCAGGACGATCACGTCCTGGACCGCCATCCCTTCCAGAACCCGCGCAAAGTGCCACTCGCCTTTTATGACGCGGGAACTGCCGTTGTCCGTATAGTCTATTTTCCAGCTGCCGATCAGCTTTCCGAAATAATCGGCCTCTTCGGGCAGCGCCTTATTTTTCTCTGCGCTTGTCAGCGCTTCCGTGAAACCCCTCATACGCCCGCGCTCCTTTTCCGCCTCATTCCCATTCGATCGTCGCGGGCGGCTTGGAAGTGATGTCGTAGACGATCCGATTGGCATGCTTCACCTCGTTGACGATGCGCGTGCTGATCTTTTCGAGCACGTCGTAGGGAATCCTCGCCCAGTCGGCGGTCATGGCGTCCACGGAAGTCACGGCTCGCAGGGCGATCACGTTTTCATAGGTGCGGAAATCTCCCATCACGCCCACGGTCGGGCTGTTGGTGATCACGGCGAAATACTGCCAGATCTCCTCGTCGAGCCCCGCTTTGGCAATCTCGTCGCGCAGGATAAAATCGGCGTCGCGCAGCGTTTCCAGCTTCTCCTTCGTCACCTCGCCCATGATGCGGATCGCGAGTCCGGGCCCGGGGAAAGGCTGCCGCATGACGACTTTTCTCGGCAGTCCGAGCTCGAATCCGACGCGGCGCACTTCGTCCTTGAACAGGTCGCGGAGCGGTTCGACGATCTCCTTGAAATCGACGACGGAAGGCAGGCCGCCCACGTTGTGATGGCTCTTGATGACGGCGGATTTTCCCTTGCCGCTCTCGATCACGTCGGGATAAATGGTCCCCTGCACGAGATAGTCCACCGCGCCGATCTTTCTCGCCTCTTTCTCGAAGGTGCGGATAAACTCCTCGCCGATGATCTTGCGCTTGCGTTCGGGATCGGAGACGCCGGCGAGGCGTTCGAGGAATACCTCGCCCGCGTCCGCCTTGACGAGATTCATGCCCAGCTTGTCCCGAAAGACCTCCATGACCTCTTCGGCCTCGTACTTTCTCAAAAGCCCGTGATCCACGAATACGCAGACGAGCTGACTGCCGACGGCTTTGTGAATGAGCGTCGCCGCCACGGCGGAATCCACGCCGCCGCTCATGGCGCACAGGACTTTTTTATCCCCGATCTTTTCCTTTAACGTTTTCACCTGCTCGGCGACGAATCCGCTCATCGTCCAATCGCCTTTGGCCTTGCAGACTTCATAGAGGAAATTTTTCAGGACCTGGTTTCCGTATTCGGTGTGCGCCACTTCGGGGTGGAACTGCACGCCGTAGATCTTTCTTTTTTCGTCCGCGAACGCCGCCACGGGACAGGTTCCCGCTTCCGTGTCCGCCAATACTTCGAAGCCTTCCGGGGCTTGGGAGACGTAATCGGTGTGGCTCATCCAGCTCACGCTTTTCGCGGGGATTCCTTTAAAGAGTTTCCCCTCTTTTAACACGCGGATCTCCCGCTTGCCGTACTCGCTCGTCTCCGCGTGCGTCACCGTGCCGCCGAGGGTATAAGCGATGAGCTGACAGCCGTAGCAAATCCCCAGCACGGGGATCCCGAGCGAAAAAATTTCCGCCGGAACGTGAGGGGAGGACTCTTCGTAAACGCTGTTGGGCCCGCCCGTGAAAACGATCCCGATCGGATCGTACGCCTTGATCTCCTCGACGGTCATATCGCAGTTTTTCAGATCGCAGTAAACGTTCAGATCGCGCACGCGCCGCGCGATCAACTGGTTGTATTGTCCGCCGAAATCGAGGACGAGAATTCTTTCGTGTCGCATCTGTCTCTTTCTTCCTTATATAATGAATGTATCCGTTTTTCAGTTTCTCGGAGAGTAATTGGGCGCTTCCTTGCTGATCGAGATGTCGTGCGGGTGGCTTTCGATGAGTCCCGCGTTGGTGATGCGGACAAATTCGGAAGTCGTGCGCAGAGCCTCTATGTTCGCCTTGCCGCAATACCCCATGCCCGAACGAAGTCCGCCCTTCATCTGATAGATGATCTCCGCGACGCTTCCCCGGTAAGGGACTCTGCCTTCGACGCCCTCGGGCACGAATTTGCGGGAATTTTCCTGGAAGTATCTGTCCTTGCTGCCCGCGGCCATTGCAGAAAGGGAACCCATGCCCCGGTACACTTTGAAACTTCTGCCCTGATAGAGCTCGACTTCGCCGGGGCTTTCCAGCGTGCCCGCGAACAGCGATCCGATCATGACGGCGCTGCCGCCGGCCGCGATCGCCTTGACGACGTCGCCGCTGTATTTGACGCCTCCGTCCGCGATGATGCGCCTGCCGACCTTGTCGGCCGCTTCCGCGCAGTCCATCACGGCGGTGAGCTGAGGCACGCCGATGCCCGCGACGACGCGGGTGGTGCAGATCGAGCCGGGCCCGATCCCCACTTTGACGACGTCGGCGCCCGCGTCGAAGAGCGCTTTGGTCGCGTCGCCCGTGGCCACGTTGCCGGCAATGAGGGTGACCTGAGGGAATTTCGCTTTGATCTCGGAGACTTTTTCGAGGACGAATTTGGAATGTCCGTGCGCCGTATCGATGGCGATCACGTCCGCGCGCGCTTCGACGAGCGCCGCCACTCTCTCGATCGTATTCGCCGCCGTACCGACGGCCGCGCCGACCAGGAGTCTGCCGTTTTTATCGCGCGCCGAGTTAGGGTACTGAATGGCCTTTTCGATGTCCTTGATGGTGATGAGTCCTTTCAGATACCCCTTTTCGTCGACGATGGGCAGTTTTTCGATCCGGTGCTTGCCGAGGATCTTCTGCGCGTCGGCGAGGGAAGTGCCGACGGGCGCGGTCACGAGCCCGTCCTTCGTCATGACGTTGGAAATGGGCTGTTCGTAGTTGCTTTCAAAGCGCAGATCGCGGTTGGTGAGAATCCCCACCAGTTTTCCCTTTTTGGTGATGGGCACGCCGCTGATGCGGTATCTTTCCATGAGCGCGACCGCGTCCCGAACGAGATTTTCCGGTTCCAGGAAGAAAGGATCGGTGATGACGCCGTGTTCGCTGCGCTTCACTTTGTCCACCTGCGAGGCCTGTTCCTCGATCGACATATTCTTATGAATGATTCCAAGCCCCCCTTCCCGGGCCACCGCGATCGCCATTCTGTTTTCCGTAACGGTGTCCATCGCGGCGCTGACGAGCGGGATATTCAGACAAATATCGTCGGTGAGTTTGGTTTTGAGGTCTACGTCCGCCGGCAATACGTCGGAAGCCTGCGGGATCAAAAGTACGTCGTCGAACGTCAGTCCTTCTTTTACGATTCTGCTGCTCATTGGTATTCTCCTTACATTATATAAAAAGTATATAAAAAGTTTAAATTTTTTTATCGCGGGTGAAATAAAACGGACGGTTGAGCCCCCGGAGAAAATTCTTCAAGGGAGCTTGTCCATCCGCGACTGCGTCAGATTGATCCATTGATTCAAGTACGCGAAATCCTCGTCGGAGAAAGTCCGCGTTTCGTTCTGCTGCGCTTTCAGAGCCTGCATTTTATCGAGAACATTTCCCAAAACGTCCTGATCTCCGCCGTTTTGCACCGCGGCAAGCGTCACCGCGACGACGGCGTTGTTTTCGGGAAAGGAGGTTTGGTTGACGGAAAAAGCGAGTTCCACCGCCTCCGTCTTTTTATCCAGCCGATATTTCGCGACGCAGATTTGTCCGTAGATATACTGCGCATAGTTGCCGCTGATATACTCGCCGGGGGTATTCCTGTCCATTTCCGCGCAATACTCGCCGAATCCCTTGTCCGCAATAAACGCTCCGCCGTATTTTTCTATTCCTTCCGCGTCGTCCGCGCCGATCGCCACTTCCGTGGCATAGGCGATGAAATATACGCGGTCGTTCTGCTTATAAGCTCTGTCGGCGAACCAGGCGCTCGCCTCGTCCAGCCCGACGCCGTAGGTCAGATTCATCATCGTGGAGGGGTAAATAAAGACGAGAGCGGCCAACATGACGCCGCACAATACGATAATCGCCATCAACGTACTGAGTACGGCTTTCAGGATAACCTTGTCGATTCGCACCGCTCTTTCCTCCGCGTTTATGATTATTATCTATTTTATCACATCTATTCGCAAAAATCAACTGAATAAATGAACTTTGTCCGTCATGTTTCACACCTTTTTTTAATATAATGTTACCATGAAAAAAATTTTTAAGAAAAATTACCGCGCTTCCACCCCCGAAGTGAAGAATATCTCTCCCGCACCGGTGCGGAAGGCTTTTTGCAAACGCGGCTTCGCGGCTGCCGCCGCGCTGTTCCTCGCGTCCGGTTCCCTCCTCGCCTTTTCGGGCTGCGGCAAGACGGTGGATTATTTCGACTGCGTATCCGAACTTCGCAGCAACGTGCTCGTGGCGGCGAAGGGAAATCTCGCGATCTGCGCCTATGCGACGGACAAGGAGACTCCTTACGCGGCGGACGGGATCAAGCGCGCCGTCTCCTCCCGCGCGGAGGTCTACCTCACCGCACCCACGGGCATCGATTCCTACGACCTTTCTTTCACCTACGAGGGAAAAGAATACGGCGGGGATATGTCTTTCGACAATATCAGGCTCGAATACTTCTTTTCCTGCACCCTCGACATCTCGGCGGCGAAAGAGATCGTCTTTACCGTCGCCTGCGAGGATACGACGGTGGAACTTACCGCCGAAAGCGTCGTGACGGAGGAGGTGATGGCGCCGAGGGATATCCTGGAAAAGGTGCGGGCGGCGGAAAACGAGAGATTCAAGGCGATGACGGACAAAAACGGTTTCGCCGGCGAGATCTATATGCGGCTCATCTACGAGGATACCCCCTACTATTACGTGGGCGTCATCGACCGCGAAGGCAGGATCTGCGCCCTGCTCGTCGATTCCAAAGACGGAAAAATTCTCGCCAAACGGGAGATGTAAGTCTCTCGATTTTCCGCTTTCTTTCGTTTGCTTGCCTTTTGCGAAATACTGTGCTATAATGATCGGGAAAGGAGGTGACGAAATGAAAACATTGGAAACTCGGCGGCTTTTGCTCCGGGAGTGGCGGGACGACGACGCAAACGACGTCTACGCGTACGCGTCGGGGGAAAAGGTCGGCCCTATGGCCGGCTGGAAGCCGCACGAAAGCGTCGAAGAGACCGAATCGCTTTTGAAAATGTTCCGCGAACAGGACGAAACCTGGGCGCTCGAACTCAAAGAAACGGGCAAAGTCGTCGGCTCGCTCGGACTGCACAAAAGCGCGAAACCCGGCGTCGATTACGACCGCGAACTCGGCTACGTGCTCGCCGAACCCTATTGGGGACGCGGTTTGATTCCCGAGGCCGCGCGGCGCGCGATCGAGTTCGCCTTCGAGGATTTAAAGATCGATACCCTGCTCGTTTCCCATTTTCCCTTCAATTTTCAATCGAAAAAAGTCATCGAAAAGCTGGGATTTGAGTACTGCGCGCGGCTCGAAAACAGCTGGACGAGGTACGACGGCGTCGCGTTGGACGAAATCGTTTACCTAATGACAAAACAGCGCTACCGCGACCTCTGCCAAGACGAAAAGCAGTCCCGTTTGCAGCCCTTTCCCCTTCCTTAAATTATGCGTTTATACAGAATTTTCGTCTTTTTTCTTTTTTGTGTGTAACAAAACGCTCTACCCCTTATGTTTAAAGGGATAGAGCGTATGATAACGCGCGGTTTTTCTCTATCGGAAAGACCGTTTTTTTCTTTTTTCATCTTTTCGCAATCCCTTTTCCCATAAACGATTGCGCCCCTCTTTTTCCGTATTATACATTTATAATAGACGACTTTTCAATTTCCTCCTTTCGCGTTTCTTCCCCTCCATCCCTTACGGCGTAAGGGATGGAGGCCTGTTTGCCGCAGAGCTTCACACAATAGTTGGTGTACGCCTCGGTGTCCACGTACGGACGACGTGATTATTTTCGACGAGGAATTTTCGGAAATCAGCGAATTGAGGCGTCTATTCTCTTTGGGAAAATTCCGCTATTTTATTTTTTAAAAGTTCCAGAGCTTTCGCGGGGACGTCCGTTCCTTGCACCGTTTGTTCCATCGGACATACGCCGTCCCCTTTGCGATTGATAACGACGGGTACGAGAGTTTCGTATTCCGACGCGATTCCGAACTTTTGCAGTACTGCCGCACCCTCTTCGCTCAACACCGCCGCGAACAACGCCCCTATTCCCATGTAGGCGTACAGCAGTGCGGCGGCCTTTCCGACGATCTTGTCTGCGGCGGAATAACCTCGCGGCTTTGTCCCCTTCTCTATCCATTTTACGAGCGGACGGATCCCCCGCTCGCGGCTGACCAGCTCGCGCTCGCCGCACACGAGAGCGCAGGTATAACCGCCCTCCGCCAACAGGCGTTTCGCTCTTTCGAGGTCGCTTTTTTGTTCTCTATATTCCGAATTCATTGATTTTTACTCTTTTTTGACGTCACGACCGAGAAGCCCGGCAAGCCCCATGACGAGGAAGGGTACCAGCACCGCCTGCAAGACCATGCCCAAAAGTCCCGACTGAACCTGCGACCATACGACGGCGGCGGACAGAGGCGAAACGCTTTGAAAGACCGCCGCCAGAGCGAGGAATACCGCCCTGCCGGCGACCTGGGCGAGAAGCACCGCGGGGAAGGCTAACCAGGCGTTTTTCGCGATCCCGCCGGAAAAAGCGCCCGAAACGACGGCGAACACCGCCAGTTCCGCGATCATATAGGGCAGGCGGGAAACGGCGGGCATCGGATTCCCCCATAAAGAGGTGACGAGGAAGCTGACGAGAGGCGAGAGCACGCCCACGCCCAATCCCCAGCGCCGGCCGAGCAGACACCCGCCGAGTAGGACGGGCAGGTACATGGGCAGCCACTTCGCGCCGCCCGGCTGTCCCGCGGCCAGATGGACGAGCTGCGGCAGAAGGACGGCCAGCGCCACGAGCCCGGCCGACACCAGCGTTTTCACCGTGATTTTTACCTTTTGTTTCAGATGTTTTCTTTCCAGAATACTTTCGATCATCTTCGTTTCTCCGTTATTGTTGTAATCTTTTCGTGAAATCCGACATCATGTCGGAAATTTTGATTCCCTGCGGACATACCTTTTCACAGCTCCGGCAGCCGATGCACGCGCTCGGCTTTTTTTCGTCCGGAACCGCCTGGAGCGCCATCGGCGCGAGGAACCCGCCCCCCGTGAAACAATGCTCGTTGTAGAGCTTGATGAGCTCCGGAATATCGAGACGCCGGGGACAATGGCTCGTACAGTAGCGGCAGGACGTGCACGGAAGCGCCGTCTTTTTGATCATGCCGCCGGCGATGGATAAGAGCTCTTGAAGTTCCTTCCCGTCGAGCGGTTTCTCCTCTTCAAACGTACGGACGTTGTCCTCCACCTGCGCGAAATCGGACATACCCGACAAGATCATTTTTACGTTTGGAATCGTCTGCAAGAATCGGAACGCCCAGGCGGGGATCCCTTCCTCCGGCCGCAGGGCTTTGAGACGGGCGGCGTCCTCCGCCGGAAGCTGCGCCAGCCGTCCGCCGCGGAGCGGTTCCATCACCCACACGGGAATATTCCAAGCGTTTAAAAGTTCCGTTTTTTCCTTAGCGCTTTGGAATTCCCAATCGAGATAATTTATTTGCAGCTGACAAAATTCCATGTCCTTGCCGTAGGCTTCGAGAAAGCGGCGAATCACCTCGCGGCTGCCGTGCGCCGAAAAGCCCAGATGTTTGATCCGCCCCGCTTCCTTCTGTTTTTTGAGATATGTATAGATCCCGTACCGTTCGTCGTCGAGATAGGCATCGACGTTCATTTCGCAAAGATTATGAAAGAGGTAGAAATCAAAATACTCCACCCGGCACTTTTTCAGCTGCGCCTCGAATATCTCCTCCACCTTATCCATGTTCGACAGGTCGTACCCGGGAAATTTTGTCGCCAGATAAAAGCTCTCGCGGGGATATTTTTCCAGTATCTTTCCCACCACCCGTTCCGACTGACCGTCGTGATATCCCCAGGCCGTATCGTAATAATTGACGCCGCGGCTCATCGCGTAATCGATGATCCGCTCCGCCTCGGACTCGTTGATCGAACCGTACTCGCCGTTCTCGTCTTTCGTCACCGGCAGACGCATCGTGCCGAAGCCCAATGCGGAAAGCCGCAGTCCCTGAAAATCCTTGTAAATCATGACTCCCTCCACAGTTATTTTATTTCCGTTCGTCCGCTTCCGTTTCTTTTCTCAATTCGTAAACGAGATAATCCAGGCAGCTTATCTTCTTCTCCTTCTCATGCACGCAGTCGAGCAGCTTTTGCCGGTATTCCGCCAGGACTTTTAATTGCCCCTTTACGTTCCCCGCTCTTTTCATCTCTTCAAAACGGCGGATCGTCTCTTCGTCGCAGCCGGCGTCGAGAAGATTCTGCTTAACGGAGATATTCGACAAATACGGCATTTCCCGCCCTCCCTTGTTTTCTTTATTATAACGCCGGACAATGAAGATGTCAAATACTTATATTTTATAGTTCTCCATAGCAAAAACGTATAGACTTATCGTATTCCCGCTTGACGGCTATATAAAAGCGTGGTATAATGAGCGTGGAGGCAAGGAAGCGTATGGAACTGAGAGAGCTTAAATATTTTCTTGCGGTGGCACGGGAAGAAAGCATCTCGAAAGCCGCCGAATATCTATACCTTACCCAGCCCAGTCTCACTCGTCAGATACAGGGCATGGAAAAAGAGATCGGGCAGCCTCTTTTTGTCCGCGCCAAGAGAAAAATGATTCTGACCGAGACGGGCGTGCTACTGCGCAAACGGGCGGAAGAGATCATCGACCTATACGAAAAAACGGAAGCGGAACTTCTGCGCCCTTTTGAAGTCGTCGGCGGCGACGTCTATATCGGCGGCGGCGAATCGTACGCTTTGCAGACGATCATCAGCGCCGCGCGGGAGATCCAGAGGGAAAATCCGGGCATCAAATTTCATTTGTTCAGCGGCGATACGGCGGACGTCGCCGAACGGCTGGACAAGGGGCTGATCGATTTCGGAATCCTCATCGAACCCGCCGATCTTTCCAAATACGACTATATCCGGCTCCCTCTTTCCGATATATGGGGCGTGCTCATGCGCCGGGACAGTCCTTTGGCCGAAAAGGAATTCATTATGCCCCAAGATCTGCGGGGACTGCCCCTGATCTGCCCGAGAAACATCGACAAACCCAACCACATCATACGCGAATGGCTGGGACTTAAAGAAGAACCGAACGTCGCCGCGACGTATAATCTCATCTATAACGCCTCCCTGATGGTCGAGGAAGGAATGGGTTATGCGCTCGGACTGGACAAACTGATCAATACCGGCGGCGGCTGCGATCTATGCTTTAAGCCGCTTTTCCCGCGGCTGGAATCTCATCTCGACATCGCCTGGAAGAAGTATCAGATCTTTTCCAAAGCCGCGCAGATTTTTTTGAAAAATTTGCGGGAACGACTGTAAAGCGCACAAAAAACGGGCTTTTTTAAAGCCCGTTTTTATATTGGAGACGCCCGCGGTCCGGCGTTTCGGACGATTATAAAACGGAAATCACGCCGTTCTTAATTCTCACTTTCCCTTTCAGACGAATGTCCGCCGCGGAGGCTCCGACTAAAATTTCATAAATTCCCTCTTCCACCGTCCAACAATCCCGCGCCGTAGACCAATAAGCAAAAGAGGAACGGTCTAAAACCGCCGTTACCGCCGTACTGCCGCTTATTCGCACCATATCTTTGGAAAACCCTTTCAGTTCTTTCAAAGGACGGTATACATAAGACGAACACGCGCGCACATATATTTGAGAAATTTCTTTGCCGTCCATGTCCCCGCGATTGCAAAGCGTATAACGGACCTGTACTTTGTCATCGTCCGCCGTCAAAATCAGGTCGGAATACTCGAAAACAGAAAAGCTCAATCCGTACCCGAAAGGAAACAAGACTTCTTTACCGTATGTATCGAAATAGCGATAGCCGACGTCCAAGCCTTCCTGATAACGGGTTACTTTGCTGTTCATTAATGTATTGGCGGCAGGAGTATCTTCATAATGCAGCGGGAACGTCTCCGTCAATTTCCCGCTGGGATTCACCTTTCCCGTCAATACGTTGACAAGAGCCTCTCCGCCTCGTTCCCCCGGAAATCCCACGTAAACGACGGCCGCCACCCGATCGATCCATTCGCTCATATCGATCGCCGAACCGGAAAAAACCACTACCACCGTATTCTCGTTGACCGCCGCCGTATCGAGTATGGTACGCGCAGACGCCGCGTTTTCCAACTTCATCGTGCCCCGGTCTCCGCCTTCGCTCTCAATATCCGCGCCCGTACCGACAAACACTAAATTGACGTCGCTTTCCGCCGCGTTTTCCACGGCAGCGCCCGGATTCATGAAGGAGGAATCCACGCCGTCCGCGCCGAACGCCGTCTCATAAGAAATCTCCCGGCCCGTCTCACGCTGCAAAAGTTCCAGCAAATCAAACATCGGCGTAATCCGTTCCACTTTTCCGGAACCTCCGCCCGTTACGAGCTGCGGCTGCTTCCGAAGGTACGCGCACGGACGAGCGAACCAGCCGCACATCGAAAGTTTCGCTCCTTTTTTCAACGGCAGCACGCCGTTGTTTTTTAAAAGGACGATCCCTTCCTCTACCGCTTTTTGCGTAAACGCGATCCGCTCCTCCAACGTGTGCGTACATTTTTTCCCTTCCCGCAGCGCCTTGCAGCGATAAATAAAGCCGAGCACGCGCGACGCGCACGCATCGAGTTCCGACTCGCTGATTTTCCCGTTCTCATAATCCCGCCTGAGCTGCTCGTAATGCTCGGAATGATAGGGCATTTCCAAATCAAGCCCCGCCTTTGCCGCCTGCGTACGATCCCGCACCGCGTCCCAGTCGCTCATGATCATACCGTCAAACGCGTATTCCTTGCGCAAAACTTCGTACCCTTTCTTATACTCCGAACCGTACACGCCGTTGATGCGGTTATACGAACTCATAATCGCCACCGGCTTTGCCTGACAAACGATTTCAAACGGTTTATAATAGATCTCCCTGAGCGTTCTCTCGTCCACTTCGCTCGACTGCTGCAAACGATTGTATTCGAGATTATTCGCGCAAAAATGTTTGACGCACGCCCCTACGCCCGCTTCCTGCATGGCGGCAACGTACTCTCTCGCCAATATCCCCGCTAAATAGGGATCCTCCGAGAAATATTCAAAATTCCGGCCGCAGAGCGGCGAACGTTTGATATTGACGCCCGGGCCGAGGATCAGATCCGCGCCCGCGTCCAGGCAGTCGTCCGCCAAGCACCGCGCATATTCGCGCACGGTCGCCAGATCCCACGTGTTTGCCAAAACCTGCAAAGCGGGATACGCCACCGAAGGTTTAACGCCGTCCCAAGCTTCGGGATTGACCGGCATACGTACCCCCATAGAGGAATCCGTCACGCGGACGACGGGTAATTTTCCGTCCAGATCGACCGTGTGCCAGCAATCTTTGCCGCAAATCAGTCTTAATTTTTCTTCTGTTTTTAAATCGCCGACTTTAATCTTCATACTTACTCCTTGCCGCCGCCGAACGCGAGACCTTCGATGAAGAAACGCTGGCAGGCAAAGTATACCGCCATCAAGGGAAGCATACCCATCAGGGCCGTCGCGCAGCTGAACGCATAGTCGGAATCGCCGCTGCTGTTGAAGTCGATGAGCTTCTGCATCGCAAGCTGCAACGTCCAGAAGTCTTCCGTCCCCAAACTGTTCAGATACATCAAAGCCCCGCTGTAATTATTGTAACCGCCTACAAATCCGAAAATAAACTGTGCGATCAACGCCGGTTTCGACAGCGGAACGACAACGGAAAAGAATATTTTCCAAAACCCCATGCCGTCGATCTTCGCCGCCTCGATGATCTCGCCGTTGATGCCGTCCACATACGGCCGCAGGAAAAAGATCGTGCCCGCGCCGGCGAACAATCCCGGTACGATGAGCGGCAGCACCGACGCTGGCCCCTCCGTCCAACCGATATTCTGATAGAACATATAACCGACAAAATTAAAGGCGTTCAGCGGAATAAACATGAGCGTGACGGTAAAGAGAAAGAGCGCGTTCTTACAGGGAAAATCCCATTTGGAGTAACAATACGATACGAGCAGCGACTGAAACAATCCCGAAAAAAGCGGGATCAGCGTGATCCACATCGTATTGAAAAATCCGCGTAAAATACTCGGTATGCCGTCGCGCATAAACGGATCGTCGACGAATAAACGCTTATAGCCGTCCAAGGTGATTTTCTTGGGGAACCAGACATATCCCGTGGTCGCCTGATATTCCGTGACCGAAGTCAGCGAAGTTACGAGAATGACAAAGAACGGGAAGAGGATCCACAGCGTATAAACGGCAAGCACGACGTAGATCGCGACGCGCCCGGCGGAAACAGACTTGCGGCGCTTCCCGCTCCGCGACGACGGAGCCGAATGATTGACAGATAATTGCATATTTGTCCTTCCTCCCTTCAAGAATCCGCAGACGCCTTATTTCTCGCCCGAATGATCGGGTAGGTGACGACGAACGTTACCGCGAACAAAAACCAGCTTGCGACCGCCGCCAGTTCCATCTCGTTGCTCACCACGCCCTGACGATAGATATAATAATTGATGGTAAGCCCCGCGTCGTCCGGGCCCGCAACGCCCGTCCACTGCACGGGCGCAAGAACAAGAACCTGATCGAAAATCCCAAGCCCCGTCGTGATACCCGCCAGAACGAGAAACAACACGACCGGTTTGACGCCGGGCAGCGCGACGTAGCGGAACTTTTGCAGCACGTTGGCGCCGTCCAGTTCCGCCGCTTCG
The DNA here is from genome assembly GCA_048465415.1 of Candidatus Scatosoma sp. Classification (GTDB taxonomy): domain Bacteria; phylum Bacillota; class Clostridia; order Christensenellales; family Borkfalkiaceae; genus Scatosoma. The sequence goes on along the minus strand of DBFWLO010000006.1, from coordinate 11,657 downwards.
TAAAGGGCGGGGCTGACGTTTTTATACGCGGCTTTGAGCATGACGATCCCGTAAGCGGGCGCCTGCCACAAAATCGTGATATACACGGCGATCGTAAGAAGCTGGGGTTTTTCGATATTGTTCAGCCACTCCAATTCCATGCCGAAAATAGAATTGATGATGCCGGCATGCGTATCGAATACGAATCTCCACATAATCGCGATGGCCGCCGTCGAGCAGATATGCGGCATAAAATAGATTACTTGCAGCAATTTCCCGCCTTTGATCCTCTGTTCCAGCAGAAAGGAAACGACGAGAGCGATCGCGAGCGAGACGAACTGCGTGCTCGTGAGCACGATCGTGACGAGCCATGCTTTCCACAGTTTCGGATCGGAAAAGACGACTCTGAAATTCTCGAACGAATTCCATTTCATGCTGCCGATGTCGTTAAACTCCATATTCGTGAACATGGAAGCGAACGACAGTCCGACGGGAAACGCGTTAAACACGAGAAAGGCGACGATCGGGACCAGCGCGATCAGGAGACACAGGTAATTGGTGGCATGATAGCGTTTCTTATGCAAAGGTGCTCCTTTGCGCCCCGTCCGCCGCGATACGTTTCCCGCCGCGGAGCTTTGTTTGCATTCCCGGATCCGCTCCATCACCGGATCCCCTTGATGACGCAGTACATATCGTTGAGCGCCTTTATCGCTTTCGCCCCGTTCGCGGCATAGAACGCGGAAAGCGTCATATCGCCGCGGCGCACGTGGTTATTGAAATCGTTCGCCCAGTCGGTCACCCAGCCGCCGTCCTCGAAATATCCCCAATCGCCGCGGCCGATGTCCGTCGACGCCATGGCGACGGCATAGAAATTCTTGCCGCGCGACAGCTCCTGATTGTAAGCGTAATGCTCGCTGAACAGCACTTTTTGCGAAACGGGCGCAAGCGTATCGGTGAGCGCGATGTACCGCTGTCCTTCCGTTGCCGCCCAGCTGATGAAATCCCATGCCGCCTGATACTTTTCCGGATTGGAGCAGGCGGGAATCACGAGCGCCTGTGTGATGCTCGCCGCCGTCGTTTTACCAACGACGGGCGTGCCGTCCACTTTTTTGAGTTCGCCCGTGTATACGTCGTCCGCCTGTCCGTCGCCGTCCAGATCGTACTTCTCGCCGATTACGAGCAGCTGTTCGTTGGCAAAGCCCGCTTTGCCGTCCTTTTGATAGGTGCTGCCGCCGTCGTATTCGCGATAAGTTTCGGCGGGACAAAAATCCGTCGTTTCCCTGTTCGCCTTTCCTTCCTGCAACAGCGCGTTGATTTCGCTGGGCGTCGTACGGATCATCGCCACCTGATCGCCCTGATACAGCGCGTGCACGTTGGTCGTGTCGGGCGAAGCCACGCCGTACCCCGAATATCCCGCGTCCACCAATCCGTCCGTCGGCTTTTGCAGCGCGACGTATTCCCGTATGGCATCGTATTGCGATTTAATCGGATACAATCCGTCGAGCGAAGCGATATCAGCCTGATTGACTCTGTCCTCGTAGCGCACGATATCGCCCGCCCGATAGGTGACGCCGTTCACCAGCGTGTTATCCTTCGTTACGAGATAATTGACGTCCTTATCGAGCAGCGTAAAGTCGTACTCGCGGCCGTCGTACCCCATCGCGTCGCCGCCGACCGACCAGCCGTAGCTGAACCAGAACTCGGACACGAACGCCCAGTCGGAGGCGGACGAAGCGTTATATTCTTTGGTAAAATACTTGAAGAAGTTGCGCTGTTCTTCCCAATTCATGCCGATACGGTTATTAAAGACCTTATAGACGTCGCGGCCGTCGAGCGTCTTGGAGCGCACCGCGCCCTCAAAAGGCGACTCTTTGTATTCGGCGTAGCCGTGCGGCTGTACTTTGGCATACGTTCCCGTGCCGTCCAGCGCCGATTCTTCCACCGAAATGATGTTGATTTTTTGTTCTTCGAAAAGTTCGCGGTTATATGCCGTAAGGTGCGCGCTGCTGCCGATAGGCACGCCGTACAGATTGCCTTCGCCGACGATATGCTTGGGCTTACCCGCTCCCTGCGACGCGTTTTTATCCAGTTTTACCTTCCACCAACGCATGGTTGTCTCGGGAATATCGTTGGCTTGAAAATCCTCGTCCGCCGCCGCGTACGAATCGAGATTGAGCAAGTATCCGTCGGGCGCGCGGCGGGAATCGCTGCGCATGACTATACTCTGGAAGGAGTTCGCGCTGTCCGACAACGCCATCACGTTGTAGGCGTAATTGCCGCCGCTCGTAAAGTAGCTCGCGGAGGGCGCGACCGAGACGCCCCTTTGCAGCGTGGGAGACACAAATACGTTATCCTCCATGCCCGCGCCGTCGTTATAGGCGGCAATGAGATTTTTCCATGCTCCCTGGTCTACGTTATACGCGTCGCAAAAAAACTTAATTTCCACGCGGCTGCCCTTCGCTTTATCGCCGGTTCCGCCGCCGCACCCCGTAAAAGCTACGAAACTGCCCGCTAAAAAGACACAGCTTACCGCGATTCCCGCCGCTCTTTTGAATTTCATGAACGATTCCTCCTCTTGGAAAGTTTACTTATATTTCCCGTGCTTTACGCCGCAGGGGATAGAACAAATCCGGGATTTACGCGGCGACGTGAGAAACGTCCTGCGAAATCCGGAACCGATACTGCGCTCCGGCGACGCCGTCATAACAATAGTAGCCGATTTGTACTTTTTGCGCGGCGTATTCGTCGGGCAGCGCGTAAGAACCGACCTGCGCGCCGTTTAAGAATACGTAGAGCACGCCGTCTTTGAGGGTAAGATTAAACTCGACGCCGTCCCCCCGCCAAAGAGCCATCTCCTCTTCGCTAAGGTTGTGAATCGTATGTTCGCCCCACGCCCAATCCGCCATGCCGTCGAGCGGAACGAATTTGTCCGCGCTAAACCCGCTTTCGTTCGGCCACTCTTCCGTCTTGAATTCGAGCGCCTGCCTGCCGTTCATATTGATACGGACGATGATATGTCTGCCGTTCGCGAATTTGAGCACCATGCCCTGAATACGCCAGTCGCTTAAACTATTGGAGTCCCTGACGCGCATACTCGCCGAAACGTTCCCGAAGCTGTCCTTGCTCATCACGTTGAGCGTCTTTTTATTCTCCGTCAACGAGAAATAAGGATCGGCGGCGTTGACGTGCGTCATATCGTGCTGCTCGTGATCCCACGGCATGAAATGCGAAAATCCGTCGTATTCGAGTTCCATTTGCGTCATATTCTCTTCGACTGTGATCGTCCGGCCAAAAAATCCGTCCGCGCTTAAAGCGTATTCGCCCGCCACGACCGTCGTTACCGTAGCGCCCGTTTCGTCCTTGATCGAAGCGATTCTGCCGTTTGAGTCCACCGTCAATACGTAAACCTTGGACATGCCGCGCATGGTGATCGTCCCGGGCAGTTTTCCTTCCAGACTTTCGAGATATGCGTTCACCGAAACGGTTACGCCGTCCAGACTCACCCGCTTCAACTCCGCGAACGACGCGGTCACGCGCACGCGGTTGGCGTACGGGATAAAAGTGAGCGTGCCGTTCCCGATACGGTCGGTCACGTCTGCTCCGTCCACCGTCGCCGAGGCCAGCGTATAGCCCGCGTTCGCCGCAAAGGTGAGCGTCATTTCCGTTTTGACCGTGGGATTTTCGGACACCGTTACGCTGCCGCCCACAATGCCGTCTATTCCCGTTACGGTGACGGCGCCCTGCGTCTGCGCAAGATAGTCTTCCGTTTCTTCGTCCGTTTCGATCGCGTACTTCCATTCGATTCCCGCGACGGTGTTCTCGCCGACGAATCCGACGTAAGCGGCCTGCTCTGCATACGCTGCGTCGATCTCGCACCAGTTGCCCGTATACACGCCGTTCACGAACACATAGAAGTATTTTCCTTCGCGCACGAACGTCAGCTCGGTCTCTTCCGTGACCGCAAGGTTCTGATAAATCGACTGTCCGAAGTTATCGACCAGCTGCCAGCCGTAAGCGTCCGCAAGGGGATGAACGTTCTTCGTCACCACGTCGATTCCCGATTGTGCGATCCAGAAATCTGTCTGATCGAACTCTATCTTCACGTTTTCGCCGTTCCTGGTCGCTGTGACGGCCGCCGCGATATATCCGCCGCCCTCTTTCTCGAAGAGGAACCATATTCCCGTTTTATTGCCCGCCGCGATATTCAGTTTCAGGGAAACCGCCGTCCGCACGCCGTACTTGTTCAGCGTATGGTTGGCGACCATGTCGCTTTCGGGGGCGGTCGTAAACGCGCCGTTGTTGACCTGGCTGTAATCGACGTTATTCCCCCAGTCTTTACTGAACTGCATGGTGTCCATGGAAAGGCTTTCGAGCACGATCTCCGTCATGCCCTTTTCCAGAACGAGTGTCGAATCGAGGAATCCGTCTGCCTGCAAAGTATATTCGCCCGCGGCGACTTCCGTGACCGCCGCGTCCGCATTATCTTTGATCTGATCGATACTTCCGTCCGATTTTACCGTCAACGTATACTTTTGAGCCGTACCCTGCAAAATGATCTGTCCGGGCAGACGCACGGCAAAGTGATTCGCGTAGGTATGCGCCTTTACGGTAACGCCCGCCAGACTCACCGCGGTGTCCGCCGCAAAAGCCGCGGCGATCTCGACGTCGCCCGCCGCGGTGAACGTATAGGAATACGTCTGCGTCGCGTCGTCGAAATCGAGGGAGACGTTCTTCCCGTTCACGCGGAAGGTTTTTACGACGTACCCTTCGTCGGGCACGACCGTGACCGTCACCTCGTCGCCGAGTTCGGGACTGCTCTCGCTGACGCGCACCGTACCGCCCGTAATGTCCTCGGATACGGCAACGTCGTATTTGGGGAACTGCCGCGAGATATCGTAGTGCCACTGCGAGTTTGCCGCGCCTTCATAACAGTAATAGCCGACCTGCGCTTTGAGCGCGTCGTATCCGTCGGGCAGCTCAACGGTATTCACCAGCTTCCCGCCGAGAAACACATAGAGCGCGCCGTCTTTCAGCGTCAAGTTGAAATCGATGCCGCCGCCCTGCCAGAGCGCCATCTCTTCGGCTGTGAGCGTATGTAACGTTTTCTCGCCCCAGCTCCAATTTTCAACGCCTTCGAGCGGGACGAAATTTTTCGCGGCAAAGCCGCCGTTCTCCGGCCATTCTTCCGTTTTGAACTCGATCACTTGCCGGTCGTTCATATTGATGCGGACGATGACGTGCTTACCGTTTTCAAATTTAAGTATAATGCCCTGCACGTGCCATTCCTGCAAACTGTTGGATTCTTTGACAAACAAACTTGCCGAAACGTCCTCATAGCCGTCTTTGGACAAGACGTTCAGCGTGCGTTTGCTTTCGGTGATTTCGATATAGGGATCGTCGGCGTCGTTCACGTGCGTGAAATCGTGCTGTGCGATGTCCCAGCCCGTAAATATGTTAAACGGCAGATAGGAGAGGACGCAAGCGCCCAGCTCGATCGACTTCTCGCCCTCTTCGGCAACAATCGTCGTCGAGAATTCCTGATAGTCCGCCTTAGAGATACGCAGCGTATATTCTTTCTCCAACACCAGATTTTCCAACGTAAACGCGCCCGTCTGCGCGTCGAAGGAAACCTCCACGCCGTCGTCGCCCACGTCGACGGTTATGCCGGTGTAATCGGTGTCCGTCTCTCCTCTGCGCTGCAAACGAACGTTGCCTTTCGCCGTGCCGTCCGCCGCCGCTGCGGTCTCTGTCGCGCCGCATTCGCAGGCGCCCCCTATAAAGACGTGCGGCTCCTTCGCGGCGGCCGCGCCGTCGTCGGGACAAACTTTCCAATGCTGCGTCTCGTCATGCCGCCACTCGGTGTACGCATGGACGTGCGGAACCGAAGTCGAAGAATCGGACTCGCCGCAGCCAGCCAGAGTTCCGGCCGCGATGCCGCAGGCGAGCGCAAGAATAGCAAACGGGATCGTCCATTTTGTCTTTTTACCCATTATTTTTCTCCTTTCTCATAGAATTCCCCAATCAGTTGAAGTCGATCTCAATGTCGAGATCTCCCGTCGGCTGATCCGCCTTAAACCGGTAACTGCCGCTTGAAAAGCTGAGCCGATCCAGACAGTCTACGCCGTTCACGGTAAATTTAGTCACGGAGGCGTTGTTGCGCGGACGCACGACGAGCGTATTTTCCTTCCCTTCCAACAGACAGTTCAGCCCCGTCGACGTCTCCACGCTGCCTTTGCCTTTGCCGCCGTAGGTCACGTGAAAGTCGTAGGCGCGCAGTCCGTTCTTGTCGAACCGGAAAAAGCTGCTTGGAATCAGCCACGTCGAATTGATATAGTTGAGCGACCAATCCGACCAGCGCCGATCCACGTTGAGGTCGGTTCCGTTGAGACTGAACGAAAAGATATGCAGAGGATTGATGCCGAGCACTTCGTCCCCGACATTCCCGATATCGTAACCGCAGGCCTCCAAAAAGCCGAAGGGCATATACGCTTCGATCTGATAGCCGACGCACGCGTCGGTATTGAGCGCGCTTTGGGGCAGAGAGTTTCCCGCGCCGTCAAGCAGAATCACCCCCGTATACGGCAGTTTGTCGTAGGTTGTGAGCACGTCGAACAAATCGTCCGTGCCCAATTCGCTGACGCGGTTGGTGATAGAACCGTCGGGAAAGAAATCAAACTCCATCGTCCCCTTCATCTGGTTGCTGGACGCAAACCCGAAATACATTTCGATACAGCTGTTGACATACCGGCGGGTACTGTTCATATAGATAGTGGAACCGTGTTCCAGCACCTTCATGCCGAAATAAATGCCGTTTTTCCCGAACGAGGTGGTGAACGAGATGTCGGCGTAGAGCGCGCTGTTTACATAGTCTTTGGCGACCAGCCAGCGCACTTGCCGCCAGCGCTCCTCGTTAAACTCGCCGTCAATGGTCATATCGGCGTCCGTCTCTGCGTAATCGGGCTGAATGCGTTCAAACGTATAGGGATTGGGATCGGGAAGGATTTTTGTCTCTTTGCTTCCGCAGGCCGCAAGCCCGGCCGTCGCCGTCATACAGACAGCGCATAAGAGAGACGTGACTGCTTTATGTTTCACCGTCATATTCTCCTTTTATCATTTACCCAAGATGCGGATCTCGGAGATCCCCACCGACTCCTGACCTTCGGGAACGTCGACCGTGATCTGCACGCTCTTGGCGGCGAGGTCGTAGAACTCGGCAAAAGCCGCGGCTCCCGGCATCACGTAGCGGATTTCCCCGGTGAGCTCGCTGATCTCGCAATACTGCTCCACGTCGAATTTCAAATCCCGGATCACGCGCTTGCTGCCGTCTTCCAAGGTAAATTCGATGCGGGAGATATTCAAAAACACCCGATCTTCAAACGCCGAATTGTATACCATCACCGCCCGTACCGTCCGGGCGCGGTCAAAATCGAACGTGAAAGTAGTCGTTTCGGAGATTTTCGCTTCCCGAACGTACTCCATAAAGACGGGATCGGCCATTTTGTGCACCGAAAGCAGTTTATCGTTAACGCAGGCCGCCTCCGTCCGGGAAGACGCCGAAACCGTCGCTTCGGGCGCGATGTTGCGATAACCGCTGTACGTGGCGGGCAGCGGCTGCACGCTGTCGGTCGGGCCGTTCACATAAGGCACCACCATGTCCGCGCCGTTGACGTCTTTGACGGTAATCCACTGCATTTCGTCCACCGCCGTATAGCGGTTGACGCCGCCGACCGCATAATCCTTATGGCGATGATAGACGATGAAAGTCTGTTCGCCCGCCGTGACGAACGAATGATGTCCCGCGCCGGAGATCGTCTGACTCATCGTCGAGGAGGAACAAAGCAGCAGCCCGCCCTCGCTCTCTTCCAGCTTACGGAAGGGGCCCGTAGGACTCTCGCTCACCGCCATTCCCACCTGGTAGGAACTTGTTCCGTAATCGTTGACGGAGAAGGTGAAATAATACAGTCCTTTGCCGTTTCTCGCGTTTTCGCGGTAAATGACGTGCGCGCCCTCGTTGCAGACCTGCCCGGCCTGCTCGTAAGACACCCCTCTGTTGACCTGGTTCTTCCAGTCCTCTACCGTTTTAAATCCGTTGACGGTGACGTACCGCGCCGTCTCCCACATAGGCGTAAGCCAATCCTTCATCTGTACGACGAGGTTGATGTTCCACTCATAGCCCACCGTCTCCGTCTTGAAATAGAGATATTTATTCCCGCTCACAGGATCGAGATACGGGTGGGGATCGATACAGCCGAAGAAAGTCGCGTCGGGCGTGAACGGCGACGCGCCGACGCCGTTTTTCTGCATGACCTTAGAGAGCTCGTCGGGTGCAAACAGACAGAATTTCTGATAGTAGTGCGGAAACGCCGCCTCGTAATACGTGCCGTCTTCCACCGTATACGCGTATTCGCCGCTTTCGGCCTGTTCCTTCGTCAATACTTTACCGGACTCGGCGTTGACTTCGCGGTCGAAAGACTGCATCACGTACGGACCGTCGGGACGATCGGAGACCGCCACATACATGTTGTAATAGCCCGTCTTATAGCCTGTCTTGCCGTTTCTGGGTTCCGTTTGCAACGACACGACGCCCTGTCCCGCCCGGACGGATTCGTCCACTTCGGGCAAAGAGCTGAAAAACAGATAATATTTCCCGGTGTCGCCGTCATAAATGACCTCGGGCGCCCAGTTGAAGTCGGGCGTGGTCGCGCGGATCACCTCGGGATCGCTGCGGTCAAAGACGGGACCGACGTTTTCCCACTCGGCAAGGTTTTTGGAGCGCATCGAAGGGAACGTGCCGCCGCTCGTCGCAAAGAGATAGTAGTACCCGTCGCGCGACGTATTGTCGAGCACCTGCGGATCGGGATTACCCTGGATCAGCGTGTTGTCATAGAAAAGTGCATTGTTGAGAACCGATTTCCCGTTCATATCTTTTGTTTCGCCTCCGTAATAAGATAATTCATAAACCGTTTTACCCATCCCGCAGCCCGTCAGCCCCGTCATCATGGACAGCGCAAGCGCTGCGGCGACTATCGCCTTTTTGTATTTCATCTCCCGACTCCTTCCCGTATTTTATATTTCCGCGATCTCGCAGCCCGCCTTTATCAGCGAGTCTGTAAAGATCGAATAATATTCCGTCTTAGGGTGCACGCCGTCCCGAAGCATGTCCGGCGTGATCTTGGCGCTCGTATCCACGCAGGTTACCCAATCGAACTGCCCGCACCATTCCTTCATATACGCGTTCACTTCCTCCACCTGCGCCGCCCATTGCCTATCCGTACGCTGAGTGATCGTAAACCAGTACAGCCTCGTCGTCGGATAACTTACATGCATCATCGACAGCATACGCCTGAGGCTTTCCCGCGTTCCCTGCGCCGAATCCCGAAAATCGTAAAAATTATTTGTTCCGATATGGATCGCGACGTTCTTTGGAGCGGCGCCGCCGATAATTTCGGAATACGCGCGTTCCCAATGATAGGAGGACGACGAACTCATTCCCGCGGCGACGACGTCTTTATTCACCGCATACGTTCCCATATACTCGCCGATGAAACTTGTATCCATAAAACTGTCGCCTATCAGCACCGTCGTATTCGGCGTAATCGCCTCGCACTGCTGCGACCGCAATGCCACGGGCAGTTCGTTTCCGAATACCGTTTCCAGACGATACAGGGAATCGGCTTCCGCCCCCTCATACGGAATATATTTTATCTCCACGGAAAACACGGTACGGAAATGTTGTTCCGCGTGTCCGCACTCCGCCCGCACGTTAACGGTTTTATTTTCTCTCTTGCGCGCAGTTACGACGCCGTCGTCCGAAATATGTAGATAGGAGGTATCGTAAACGTAACGGAGAGGTTCCGCCTTATCCGCTCGTGAAAAAACGGGAGAGATCAGCGCAAACGTCGAATTTTTATTTTGATCAATGCTCACCGCGACGTTCTCGATTCTGACTTCTCCGAATTCCTTTCCCATATTTTCCTCTCCGCCCGACGATTGCGGCCCGGCCGAGCAACCGGCTAATAACCCCATCATACAAAATAAACAGACCGCTAACGTCACAGGTCTTCCGTTCATGTCTTCGCCTCCTTTAAATCATGTAAATGACGCTTCAAAGCCTTATCGATATTCCTATAATTTAATTATACCGTTCCCGCATTTTTTAACAACTCAAAAATCAAATGACTTATGTCATAAATATACTTTCTTGTCTTTTTACCCTTATAAATATTTTATAATAATCTCTTTGTTTTAAATGATTATAGAGGTATGGTCGCCGATTATTTATCTTTATTTTTGTATATAAATGGATAATATAGATAAAAAATGAAGCATTTTTATCTTGACAGAATTATCCCGACTCATTATAATGGAAGCATGAAAAAAAATCGTGTCAAAAATCAATTTCAAATAGAAAAAAACCGCGACTTTTACGACACCTTTCTGGCGGAAAAATATTGGAGCAACGGATATTATTCCCACTTTCATCAATGCATGGAAGTATACTGCGTACAGGAGGGCGCCGTAAACGTAACCGTCAATAATACGACCTTCGAGTTAAACAGGGGACAGGCCGTTGTAATCAACAGTCTCACCGTCCATTCCTATCAATGCGATCGGGAGGCGCTTATTTCTTTTTTTCTGATCGGAGAGAAATACCTCGAACACTTCAACGAACTCTATCCCAATCACATGATCCCGATTTTTTTGGACGACATCGAAGGCAATATACCGATATTTTCTGCTATCTCCTCCATTTGTCTCAACGGAAAAGAGTTCAGCGAACTGGACAAATATTCGGCGGTTGACCACCTGCTGAGCGTCATTATCCGGCGGTATCCCCCCATTCCTTTCGCCCGTTCAAAAAGTTCCGTACTTTCTTCTATCGTTCAGTATATCTATGACAACTGCGAACAGGATCTCAATCTGGAAACGCTGGCGAAACAGTTTCATTACACACCTATGACGATGAGTCATCTGTTCAGCAAAGGTATCGGGATCGATCTGCGCGTTTTTATCAACGACGTACGGCTGCAAAAAGTACTCGCGATGAAGCACGATCCCAAATATACCGATATATCGCTCATCAATTTAGCCATGATGTGCGGCTTTAACAGCGCATCTACTTTTTATCGCACCTATCGCCGCAACAATGTCGCCGTACCAAAGGCTTCGTCGGTCTTCCCCGACACTCCGCCGAACGATTGCGCCCCGGATTCCCATCGGAACATATTCACGATTCCCTCGCGCGGCTGTTCAGGTACGGAAACGGAAGGCAAAACAACAGCCTTAGAGGTATCATTCGGAAATAAAAAAAGGAAGTAAAATTCTTTTTTACTCCCCGATTTAAATTTTTCGGCCTGTTTTGAGGTTGTTTTCACTCAAAACAGGCCGATTATGGTTGAGGCGACGGGATCTGAACCGGCCTCTTGATTCCAAGCAGCTATGCAAAGGCTTTCCCCTTATATAAGAGCGCATCTCTTGATGTCGGCAATGGCCTTCTTCATTTTTCCTTACATCACTATTTATCTTCCGGTCTTCTTTCTATTTTACTTCTACTTTTTTTGTCCGTAATAAGCATGTTTGCCGTGTTTGCGGAAATAGTGTTTCTCCAGCAAAAACTGCTCCGCTCTCTCCGCGTTTGGCTCTATTTGTCCCGTCTTCATCGCCATTTCCGCCACCGC
>DBFWLO010000005.1:0-9825 GCA_048465415.1 Candidatus Scatosoma sp. | reverse complement strand
CGGAAGGAAAGATGGTAAGTAAGTGGGATAAAACCACAAGTACCACCTTATATGCCAAATGGGAAACCGTTTCATACAATATTACCTATGTATTGAACGGAGGAAGTTGGTACAATGTTCCTGAGCGCGAGCGACCGACAAGTTATACTATTACAGATACGATACAGTTGTCTTCACCGGAAAAGTCGGGATATCGATTTATGGGATGGTATACGGATAGTTATTTTAATAGCAGAAGAATATATACTATCTCAAGAGGCTCTACCGGAGATACGACTCTTTTCGCGCGCTGGGCACAATTATATAAGATAGAATATTATTATAGTACAACATTAGTCCACGTAGATACGGCAATTAGCGGAGAAATTATCAAATTATATACATATAATCAGGGCGGATATACAGCTGTATGGACGGGAGGTCGAGAAGGTGATAGCGCGTTCACTGTAGGAACTGTGAATGTGACGCTTAAAGTCACAAATTGGAAAGCTCGTACTTTCAATATTAGACTTTATAACAATTATGCTTGGAATGATTTTTCGTATTCTACGTTTACCGTAACTTATGGTCAAACTTATACGCTTCCAAAAATGAGCCCGCCAACATTATGTATGTTTTTTGGATGGTTCAGTTACGCAGACCACGATGTCTCGGCGGATATTCCTCAGCAACGACGATTTACATGGGGAGACGGGAACAGTTTAGAAATTTGGAATAACGAGTATGGCATAGATTTAATTGCGGAATTTATTCCTAAGGTAATAGGTGGGATAGATTGGTATACCCGAAAAGATACGTATACCATTACGGATGCAGGCGACTATTCCGGCGGAGCGGACGAGGTAAATATTAAGAATTGTTTTGGGTATTCAGCGCAAGACTTATATCGATCGGGATATAGGACTATGTACATAACCATTCAATTTGATTTGTGGAAAAAGAACGATGGTTATCAGTGGATAATTCTTTATGACGGCAATGGTACCCGATTAGACGATATCCGTATAGATCACGGCAGCGGTACGCTGAGATATCAATTTAATTTCTATCTTCCACTTCATGAAGATACGCCGGACATACTTTACGTGAGATATGGTGCCTCTGGGGCTTTCGCTGATACGTGGTATAATAAAAATGCCTACATTAGTATAGATATGATGTGTGACGTTGTGGAGAAAGAGCCTACATATCAGACATTTTGAGGATAGGATGATAGAGTATTAAAATTTTATAGAGCATAAAAAGCAGGAAAAGTAGGGAAAGATAAGGTTTTTATCTTTTCCTACTCCCCGATAGAAAACAATCCATTGATGAGAACAGACATGCAGATTGTTCCGTAATCAATTTCTATATCCCACATTAAAACAAGTGGGAATTTGATAAAATAAATTTGCCTACAAACTTCATAAAAATGAATAGGAGGTATGAATGAAAAAGAAATTTGGAATTTTGATTTTAAGTGGTTCTTTGTTGATGGCGAGTACGTTTTTTGCAGGATGTGCATATAAAGAATCAGAAGGGAAAGATTTTAGCAATTTTAATAGTAACTTCGATCATTCTGCCGATTTGGACAGTGAGACTGACTCGGTAGAGTTGCTGGCGACGGTTGTGCGTTTTAACAGTAACGGCGGAAGTACGGTATCGGACGCAACACTGCGATATGGCATGCAGGTGGGGCAGCTTCCCGTGCCTACGAAAACGGAGTATCGGTTTATCGGCTGGAAATACGACGACGGCACGAATCGGACGTTTATCGATCCGGCGGCTCCCTGGCTGTATACGGGGGAGACCGTCGAGTTTGTCGCGGAATGGGTGCCCGTCGAGTACGCGATTCTCCTACATAGCAATGAGGTAGAAGTTGCGGATTTTGACGGAAAATATACCTATGGCGAGGAAGAGTTGCTGCCTGCACCCGTTCGCGAAGGATATACATTCAAAGGGTGGTATGAGGACGCTTCGTTTCAAGGAACACCCGTCACGAAAATCGAGGCGGGTGAAACGGGAAACAAGACATATTATGCGAAATGGGAAGAATCGGAATATACGGTTATCCTGCATTATGGATATGAAGGTTGTCCTGCAAGCGAGGAAATGAAAGTCAAACACGGCGAAGGATTTAACATACCCGTCCCCGCGGATCGCGAAGGATATATTTTCAACGGCTGGAAAACCGCCGACGGAATGTTTTATACAAACGAAACGGGCGAGGCGATACGGAAAGGCGGAGTGACTCAAGATACCCAATTGACAGCGGACTGGACGAAGCGGAAAACCGAAGAGGAAGAGAGCGTCGGAGGAACTTTTGTATATGAAACGCAGTGCAAAGCGGGAGATCGGGAGTTTATCGACAAAATAAAAGTAAAAGAAGGGTATAAATTTGAGTATTTTACTTTAGAAGACGGGACGAAATTCAAATTTTGGGAAGAACTTTCGAATATAAAAGAGCAGGAAGGCACCTATAAGGTCTATCTTCATTTTATCAGAGAAATAGGTTTTTCGATTTATTGTCTGGCGGACAGCGAAGCGAATACTTGGCGCGAAGCGATCATAAAGGACTTCGGGGAAGAGATAGAGCTCCCCGTCCTCAGCAAAGCGGGCTATATGTTTGACGGCTGGTACGTGATGGACGATGAGTATAATCGTATTCATTTTACGGGAACGCCCTTTGAGATTGGGAGCAAGTTTGACTGCCATACAATGCCCGATTTATCGGTAGGCAAAGAGCAGGACGGGACGCAAATCAGGTTGGAGCCGCGTTTCATGCCCATACAAGAGACGGGGGATACGTTGGAGAGTGAGACTTTATCTGCATTGGCTATCGCGTATCATGCAAGGGAGAATGCCCGACGATTGCCTAAGGAAAAAGAGCGGACCGTGAGAGGATTTGTAAAGGAATTCGAACGTATTAAGGCGCGGGATTTAAGGAACGCATATTACCGCACGAAGATCGAGGGTAAAATGGTAATTTGCAATTCGTCGAAACAAAATTATGTGCAAAATGGATAAAAAAATAAGGAGGTAATAAGTGAAAAGGAAATTTGGAGGTTTAGTGTTAAGCGGCTTATTCCTGATGATAAGTCTCCTGTTTACGGGCTGTATAAATTCGTCGAAAGGATTGAGCTATGAAAGCGACGGACAGTTTCGCTATCATGGTGGAGAAAAAAGTTATACCATCATAGGAGCGGAAGATAATTTGCCCGAAACGGTGTATGTGCCGTCGCATTATAAGGGAAAGGAGATAGTAAAATATTATAGTAGTTATACTGTACCGAGTGCCCATACAATAGTTCCCGATAACAGGCATTATTGGCTATACTTGGATAACGTAAAGAGAGTATATTTCCCTTATAATTGCGACAAAACATACTTTGATTGGTCAGATAAAATAGGCTCAAAAAGTTTAATCGAACAATTTTATACGTCTGATGATTTTGGTTTGCAAAGTTTTCTTAATAGGGCGAATGATTTATATTTTTTATCAAAACCTGAAATTGCTTCATTAAACTTTTTTGTCAGGGAAACATCTTACAGAAAATGTGTAAGTGAAATTTCGGAGTATTTGAAAGACGAATATATAGCACAATTCTATGACGTTCAAGAGGAAGAATACAAATTAACGATGACGAAGGGATATCAAGATGAACAGGAATATGTAAGAATATTTGAATTTAAATTACAAATAGCGAATACGTCGTACTTATTTAATTACGAGGGAGCGCCAAACGACGGATATTTCTTTATCAATGAGTTTGGATATGGCAGCAAGATTGAAAACACACCGTATCAACCGATACGGGAGGGATATACGTTCGGTGGCTGGTATAAGGAAGCGGAATGTAAAAACGAATGGAATTTTGACGAAGACAGGTTACCGCAAGAGACGCATGATGAAACAGGTAGTACGGAATTCATCGAAACGAAAGTATATGCAAAATGGATAAAAAAATAAGGAGAAACTTATGAGAAAACTATTAAACAAAAGCGTAGGGTTGGTGTTGGCTGTATTTTTGTTTGTTTCCCTGCTCGTCGTGGGAATATCAAAAATCGACTTTTCATTATTGACAGTTAAAGCCGAATACAGCCGTGGCTCTGAGGAACTATCGGATAAGGAGCTTGATGAACTGAGCTATCGAACTACGCCTGGAAACGGAGTCCCTGAAATCACGGTGTTTACACACGGATTGGGGTGTGATCCTTCTTACTGGTCGCATCAGGTGATAACAGACGAGAAGGGAAAAGAAAAATGGGTGTTCGGTTATCGGGATTATTCGATGATCGAGCGGTTAAGGCAAAAGATCGGCGAGGACAAAACGACGGTCATGTCTGCGAGCGTAGGCTTTGGGACGCAAGCACTGGAATGGGCAAACACAAAAAAGACGGCAGATGAAGCAAAAAGCAAACATGTCAGCGATGTAAATGATTATCTTGGGGAAGGAAACCCCGCAGCAAGTTTACGTGCGGAATATAATCAATTCGAAAAGCGGGCGGAAAATAGAAAAATAAATTTATATAATTGCGACACGAGAGACGGAACCGGTTACCAGTATAAAACAAAAGTTGACCAAAATAGCGCAACCCATAATTTACAAATGTCCGACGTAAATAAACATATTATTATTGTCTTTGAATCGATCGAACCGCAGATAACTAAAAATGATAAAAAATCTACAATAGCGCAAAGTAACGATTATGTATACGCTCAACTGGAATACATACTGGATTCGTTGTCCTATCAATATTGTCAACTGACAGGGAAGTTACCTACATATAATTTAATCGGTCATAGCCGTGGCGGAAATACAAATTTGCAGTACGCCCTGGCGCATCCGAATAATGTGGCGTCGTTATATTCCATGGGGACTCCCTACGGCGGATCGGCCTTCGGAAGTACTACGCTTTATGGGTGGAACTTATTTTTGAGTATAGCTGGATATAGTAAAGATACCGAATATATTGCATCGGAAAAATATCCCAATACGAAAGACTATAATCCAGGTATATTAGATATTTTAGACGCAGGGTTAAACAAAAGTTATAAGGAATATTGGAACGAGCATTATAGCCAATATTATAGTCATATTGCATTCAGACCAATAGGAACATACGTTACATTAGACTTTATCGGTCAGGCTTTTGTGGAAGCGTTCTTAAACTTTTTAGATAAAACCACGGATACTGATAAATTAATAAATTCTCCTATAGTTTTGAGACTAATGAAAGTTGTTGGATCTCTGGAAACGGGAAGCTCTCAATCTTCCTCTTTATTATCCAGTCGAGAAACAAATAGAGCAAGCATGCGTAGTTTGCAAAAAGTTGTTTTGCCAGAGATTCAAGAAGTAAAAGCGTTCATGTGGAAGGTTATACTCGCTAACCTGATAGACCGTCTTCCCATATCAAAAGAAGAAAAATGGGCATGGTTGAACGTGATCAACAATATGGAAGGGAACTTGGTTGAATATAGACATATTGGATTCTCAGAAACCTCTAATTATATGTTCAAAGACGATGTATTTATCAATTTGGATTCCCAAATAGCAGATGGGTATCAAGGAACTGATGTTGTCGTTAAGCTGATGAATGCCATAGATCAAAAAGCGGGGGATGACAGAAAATGTACCGATAATGTCGGGGTTGCGCATAATCTTGAACCTCAAAATCGGGATATAGTCGATTATATTGTTAACAGTTTAAATTGCGGAATAACAGAAACATTCAGCTATGAAAAAATCAATGGCGGTTATTGCATCAGAAATCTGAATATAAAGCAAGAAGGAACTTTGAGCATCCCCGAAACGTATAAAGGACAACCCGTGATCGCTATCGATCGTTTATCGAGAGATGTCAATATCGGAGGTGCGGAAAGTTATCATAGTGAGGTTACAAAGATAGTTATACCGAAAACGATAAAAGAAATATCGAATTATGCGTTCTACGGTATGAAAAACTTAAAAACCGTAGAATTTGAAAGCGGTAGCACATTGGACAAGCTGGGCACGGGCGTGTTTATGAACTGTAAATCGCTTACGGGGGTTATTTTGCCGAGCACGGTGAAAGAGATTGGATTAAGCACGTTCAAAGGTTGTTCCGCATTACAAAGTTTTACGCTCGGAAAGAACCTGACTTCGGTGGGCGCGGGGAGTTTCGCCGGTTGCAGTCAATTGAACGGGATCAGCGTCGCGGAAGGCAATACCGCTTATGCGGTGCAAGACGGGGTATTGTTCAATGCGCAAGGAACGGAGCTATTGACATATCCACAAGGGAAAACCGGAGTCAGCTATACGGTTCCTTCCGGAGTAACGGATATAGGAGCTTACGCCTTTGCGGAAAATGATAAGCTGCAATCCATTAATCTAAATCAGGCAATTATGATCCGTCGAGGTGGGTTATCCAAATGCAGTGCATTATCAACGATTACGGCCAATTCTTTGAAATATGTAGAAGACGAAGCATTGGACGGATCGGCATGGCTTAATAATCAAATAGGCGATCAAGTGATATTGGGAGACGTATTGCTCCGTTACCAAGGGAACGCTGCGACGGTGAGTTTGCAGGGCTTGTCCTCAATTGCACCGTATGCATTTACAGGAAATACCTCTTTACAAACGCTGAAAATCGATAGTACATTGCATAATATCGGCGACGGAGCTTTTTTCCAGTGTGAGAATTTGCAAAATGTATACGTGGAAAACATAAACAGAAAGGTGTCGATCGGTCTGGGAGTATTTGAGGAAACTCCCGTGAAAGTCCATATTCCGAAAGTATTGCAAGAGGAGTATAAGGCTGACGAGCTGTGGGATCAATATAAAGAATCATCGGAAATACTGTCCACGGTCGTGCATTTTAACAGCAACGGCGGAAGTACGGTATCAGATGGAACTTTATGGTACGGTTCAGATGTAGGAGAACTTCCTGTGCCGACGAAGCGGGAAAATCGGTTTATCGGCTGGAAATACAATGACGGGACGGGAATGAAGTTTATTGACTCGTCGGATCGTTGGATGAGTACAGCGGATACTGTGGATTTTATCGCAGCGTGGGAACCTATCGAGTATACGATAGTATTGAATCCCAACGGCGGGACAGTGGGAAGTTTTGACGGGAAATACACCAGTGAAGCAGGCAAAACATTGCCTACGCCGACTCTTGAAGGATATACTTTTAAGGGCTGGTATAACAACGCTTCTTTCACGGGAAATCCGATAACGAAAATTGAATCGGGTGAAACCGGCAATAAGACCTATTACGCAAAATGGCAAGAAGCAGAGTACATGGTTACGTTAAATTGTGGGTATGAAGGTTGTCCCGCAAGTCAGAATAAGAAAGTAATTTATAATAAGGCGTTTACGTTACCTGTTCCTGCGAATCGGGAAGGTTACATATTCAACGGTTGGAAAACTGCCGGCGGGATGTTCTACACGGACGAAAACGGGGAATCGACTAAAACATGGGATATTCCAACCGATACGGAACTGATAGCCGATTGGACGAGAAAGCAATTTGCGATCAAAGTAAACAGTGATGGAACTATCGTATGGATGACGGAAAGCGGATTCAGCAACGAAAAAGTGTTTATTCCGTACGGAACAAAATTTAAGACAGCGGAAGATTTAGAAAAAGCATTTAATCCGAATAAAGTAAGTTTGAAAGAAGGGTATAAGTTTCAATATTTCACCTTGGCCGATGGAACTAAGTTTAAAGTTTGGGCAGAATTGCCCGATTTGGGAGCCAACGAGAGTATTTATAATATTTATACTCATTTTGAAAAAGAGATAGGCTTTTCGATTTATTGTCTATCGGATAAAGAGGCGAATACATGGCACGCGGCGATTATCAAGGATTTTAATGAACCGATTACACTTCCGACGAAAAGCAAGACCGGCTATAGCTTTGACGGTTGGTATGTAATGGATCATGAGTATAATCGTACTCATTTTACGGGAACGCATTTTGAGATTGGAAGTAGATTTAACTACAATAAAATGCCGGATTTATCGGTAGGGAAAGAGCAAGATGGGACGCAAATCAGATTAGAACCGCGCTTTACCCCGATAAAAATAACGATAAGTTATGTTCCGTATTATGGGAATACGATCTCCCCTACCTCTAACATAGCGTATGATTCGACGGTAATATTACCGATACCGAGCGAAAGAAAAGGCTACGCTTTTAAAGGCTGGTATTTTGGCTCGAATGGAACGGGAATACAGTGCACCGACGCGGAAGGAAAGATGCTCAGTAAATGGAATAAAACCACGAATACCACTTTATATGCGAAATGGGACTTGGTTTCATACTACATTCACTATGATTTAATGGCAGGAAGTTGGGGAACTGTTCCTGAGAGTGATAGACCGACAAGCTATACTATTACTACGCCCACTATAACTTTGGCAACCCCGGAAAGGACAGGTTATCGATTCATGGGATGGTATACGACTGTTAACTATGCAGGTGCGAGAGCATACTACATAACAAAAGGTTCCACGGGATATAAGGTATTTTATGCAAAATGGTCTCCGTTATATACGGTTTCTTTTAACACCGGTGGCGGAAGTTCTTGTATATCAATGACTGGTATCGCAGGGGAGATAATTAAATTACCCACCTCCACTCGCTCGTATTACACGGGGATGTGGCAAAGGAGTGGAGCTAATTATAGTTTTGGTTCAAGTTATACAATTTCAGGAAGTGCGACGCTTACGGCTAAATGGACGCCTATTGAATATAAGATACATTATACGATATTCGGAAAAGAATTGACGCCGCCTTCATCGGAAAGTAGTAAGCGAACATTTTCGGTAGAACGTGATACAGTATTTTGGAACCCTACTCCCTCCGATACTAATTGGTATGTATTTGATGGTTGGTATTCCCAAACAACATTTATTATTAAAAAAACCGATACCACCAGCTATGCTCCTCATGAGATTACTTTATATGGACGTTGGAAATACGTAAGACCGGGACAGTTTACCGTAACCGACAGTGGAGTATTTAACCAGCCTTCTGATTGGATCAGCTTTCAAAAAATAACGGGTTATACTTTGGCACAATTAAAAGCACAAGGCTATAAAACGATTACGTTTACAGGAGGACTTACAGCTTGGCAGAAAGATGATGGATACAAATATATGGAGGTCTATGACGGAACAGGAAGCAATGCAACTCACATCGGAGAATGGTGGGTAGATCATCGGGACGGAAAAACGAAGCGCGTCTACAAACTGAATGACGACGGATCATGGACGTTTAACTTGGAAGCATTAACAAGTGAAACATTATGTTTCCGATATACGGCAAGCGGAGCGTTTAGTGATACTTGGTATAACAGCGATTTTTGGTTGGCAGTACAGTCGTTAAATAAATAAAGTCTAACAGAAAAGAGAAAATTTTATTGGAACGTTTAGATAATGTCACCGAATTTTTCGATGAATTTTTCCAATAAGAGCGTAGGAAAGAAAAAAGGGCGCAGCATGAGTAGCTGCGCTTTTTTCTTTTCGAAAAAAATATTTTGAAAAACTTTTGAAAATTTGCGTAAAAAGAGGGCTGTTCAACTGTTATATATATGAACAGATAAAAATTAGTCGTCAATCGGAGAGAGAACGCAAACGGTTGGGTATATAGAATGTGAAGAGGCTTCCCAAGAGGAATCCTAAAAACGTAGCAATATTCGTTTTGTAGATAGAAGAAAATACTTACGAGAATTAAGAAAGCAAAAACTTTCTTAATCAAATACATAGTAGGCGGAGAAAAACATGAGAAAATTATCAAGAAGAAGTGTAGTTGTAGTAGCGGTATGTATGTTGTTTGCCATCGTTATGGCAG
>DBFWLO010000004.1:0-30986 GCA_048465415.1 Candidatus Scatosoma sp. | reverse complement strand
CTGCCATAACGATGGCAAACAACATACATACCGCTACTACAACTACACTTCTTCTTGATAATTTTCTCATGTTTTTCTCCGCCTACTATGTATTTGATTAAGAAAGTTTTTGCTTTCTTGATTCCGTTATTGTTTAGGATAGCCCATAATTATTCATTAAATCTTTCTTTCAAATTCATCTCCAATTTTCTTCTTGCTGAGGGAGTCTTTCCCCCACTTTATGCCTCCTCCCTGCTTTAGCTCTCACTACAAGCGCAGAAAATTGTTCGACTCTTTTTATCTCTCTATAAATATAACAGTTGCTCATGCCCATTTTTACGCACTTTTTCAAAAATTTTTCAAAAAATTTTTTTTCGTATGAAAAAAGACGTAGCTACTTACCCTACGCCTTTTGTGATTTGATGCTTTTATTGGAAGAACTGATCGAAAAATTCTGTTACATTTTCCGAAAAAGAAACATAATTGATTAAGTATATTATCTCCCGAAATTCCGCTTTTATCAGATATTCATATGTCTCCACCCCATCTTCTTCTAAATGGTTACTTAATTTATAATTGATTTCGGCTCCGTTTACCGAATAAAATAAGTTATAATCCGCATACAATTCTTCTCTGAATCTCACAGAGAAAGAAAAGAACTCGACCGACAAGAGCATAGTGGGGGCATCGACATCGTCAAGCGCATCTAATACCCCACCCTTTGTTTTTAGATCCTGGGTTTGCAACAATGCGCAAGACTCGATCACATACTTGGAAAAATCCACACAATTTAACCCAGCCTTTTGCAGTTCCGCATAGAAATCATCTTCTTCAACGGATGCTATGCTTAAACTATCTAAAAAGTAAACAGGTTCTTCTTTTTTGTGCAAAGTTAAGGGTAAAATCACGGAAAGCCCTATAATCAAACAAAGCGAGGTTGCTATCAAAGGGAGCCATCTCTTAAAGGCAAAACCTTTTTTCTTCCTAATTTCTAAATTAGGCTCGATTTCTTTCCATACTTCCGAAAACTTGCGTTTCTTAATTTTTTTTACGCTTTTTCGTAGTTTCTTTTCCACGTCTTTATTATCCATTTTTACCTCACTTAATCTCTACCGAAATGGCTTTGTCTATATTTCCAAGTCCATTGATATTTAAATACCCGATTTTATACTCCTGCAACGCACTGGCTACCTTCAAATAAGTTTTTTGCCCTATCTGCTTGTTATTAGCATCATAGTAGGTATGTTGTTTATACCCGCACCCTACTACCACATGCGTCAACGCACAATATCCGCTGCTTATTATGTCCATATTGGGGTTTTCTTGAATACTGTTCACCAAAGCAAACCCGCTTAGAAACAGAGCCACAGGTTTGCCGCTTTCAACCGCTTGCTTATATTTTCCGAAATCAAAGTTTCCCCAAGAAAACATATTCGTCGTAGTATACGTATATCCATGCTCGGATACGTATTCTGTCATGCCTTGCTGGAATTCTGCGTATGTAGTTCCTTCTCTTTCCGGATTTGTGGACATCAAATTATGTAATTCTGCCGTCAATTCGATAATTTTTGCTTCCGAGGTTCCTTTATAAGTAAACGAAGTTCCTAATTTCCTATATACTTTATAATCGGGAATCAGATTTTCAAAAAATCGATCGTAATACCCAATCAATACGGCTCCGGCGGTATTGGCACAACTGGTATCGCCTATCTTTCCATAATAATTAGGTAAATCATACTGTATGCTATATTCGAGCGGAACTTTTCGAGCGTAATTTACCGTCTGCACCCGGTCTTCGAAGTAATCCCCGCCTCCATAGCCGAAACCTTTGAGGGCTTGTTCTTCGAGCGAATCTTCGTTCACTATACTCCCGTCCGCTAAATTATAAAAGTTTCCGTTCTTATAATCAAGATAGAGCCGATGCGTTATATAGACCGGCATCCCTTCACAAGCTTCAAAAGGAGAGGTTTCGTCATAAAACAATTCTTCCACTTCGTAGAGAGTCTTTCCGTTCCCTGTAATTTCCGTCAATAAGGCATATCCGGTTCTGTTATCTATCGTAAAATCATATTGGCGCCCATTTACTTCCTGCTTTTCGTTATACAACGGTATATACTCATACCTCAGTTCCCCTTCGGCCTCGGATTGGACAAACTCCACAAAACACGTGTCCGCGGCATCCAAGGGCTCGGCTTTGACCTGTACATTCCCTATTGATGGTACTGCTGCAAAAATCCCGCTGAGTGCTAATGCGCCTATTATTATTTTATTTTTCATAAAAAGCCTCCTTAGTTTTACCTACTTATATAACAGTTCCAAAAGAGGTTTTTTACGCACTTTTCTAAAAATATTTTTTGAAATTTTCTTTTATTTTCGTCAAGGCCCTGTAATACATCGAGGTAACCGTACTGAGCGGTTTTTCCATTTCTTCCGCTATTTCCTCAAAAGTCATATTGCGGACGAATTTATCCATCATCAGTTCTTGTCCTGCCTCTGGAAGACAACGAATCATGAAAAAGAATGAATCATCATCTATCATTTTTTGAATAAAGTCATTGGGAGATGGGATATTTTCTGAGAGGAGCTCCGTCTTTTTTTCGTTCAGCTTATTCTTGGCGCAATTCAAAGTTAATATGTATAACCATCCTTCCGTCACCTCTCTCTCCTGTAACGATTTCGCCAAATTCCAAATTTTCGTCAGCACCGTGTTAACGACTTCTTCGGCTTTATCCTTTACACGGCATACAGACATAGCGGTGAGGAGTATCATATCGCCATAAATTTTATAGAAGTCTTCAAGTCCATCTTTCTTTCCTTGGGCTATCTTTTCTATCGCTTTTCCTATCTTTTCTGTTTTCTTTTCTTGGGTACCTTTCATACTCCACATGACCCTCAACTCTTATTCAGAAATAATTCCATCTGCATTCGTACGACTTGCTTTTGCTTTTCATCTAACCCGCTCCATTCTTTAAGCAGCGCCTTTTTTTCGGAATCTACGGCTATTAAATCTTCCGTATCTTCGCGTACCAGTTCGGCCACAGATATTCCAAAGGCTTTACATATCTTTTCAACAGCCTCCAAACTGGGCGTATAATTGCGTTTTGTGTACCAATTCCTGATACATGCTTCGGTCAGGTCGGATTTTTGGGATAAATCATATACCGACCAGCCTTTTTGTGCCATCAATTCTTTTATACGCTTTTTTACTCTACTGCTTAAATCCATAACCCTAACTCTCTTTTTTGTAATCATCATTACAATTATAACTTATTTTAATGAAGATTATAAGAGGTTAAGATTATGAATTTTATAGTCATGATTACATATAGGGATATCTGTATTATATCATAGAATTTTCCTTTTAGCAAGGTACTTTCGGCAATTCAATAAAGAAGCCGACACGATTGTTTCGTGTCGGCTTCCTGGCTCAACTCGGGCGGGATAAACGGTTATCTTTTCAATCTAACATTTTTCCACCCAGGGCATAAATGTAAGCAATTCTTTTTTGGACTCTCATATCTCTTCAACCTAATATTTTTCCCCCTTATTGTTAAACACCAATATTTGCTCCAACGCTTTTCGTGGTTACACATTAGAAAATGTATTTCGTAACCATCTTCCACCTTATGCATCTCCCATTCCTCGATAGCGGTACAAAGCTCCAAGTCGTTACCGCTTATCTTTCTAATTATTTTACCTGATCGTTGTAGGATAACAGCATCCTCAATAATTAATGTAGATCTTCTAAAATCTATATATATATTATTTTTTACTTTTTTTAACCCTATAACCATGCAACGATCTTCACCCATAAGATGAAATGGCATTGCTAATGTTGCTACTGCTTTTGCTCTTTGAGTCTCAGCAATTTTTTTCCACTTATCTACTTCTTCCCATCTTTGGTTTACATATAGGCTCAGTTTTTCTTTTACTTTTTTAGTTGTATAGCCTACGCAAAAGATTCGTAAATCCTCTATTTCATCTAATATGTCTTTGGGTAAGGACTGGCAGAACTTCATTCTTTTATTAAACTGAGCTTCAACCCTTTCTTTGTTTTCCAAATACCTCTGTTCTTGCTCTTTTCTTTTTTTTGCTGAAAGCCCTTTACCTGATGGAGGACAACCTATATACCCGAATTTTTTTTGATACACTTCTTCAAACTTCTCCTCGTCTATATGGACGAACCTTTCATCGGCTCGTACATACTTTAACCAGCTCTTCAAATCTTCAACTTCCCACCATTCCTGCAACCATTCTATTGTTAAATATTTCATTGATATATATTCCTTTATTTTTCTTCTTTTACATCTTTGCCTGTTATCGTCAAATACCAGATTTTTTCTTGGCCGTCCCTCGCCACGTTACTCATTAGAAAATGCAGCTCATATTTTTCGCCGTTTTCATGTACTTCCCAATGCCTTACAATGGAACGTGGCGATGCGTACCGATTCTCTTTATAACTATATATCTCTTCCTCTTGTTCCAATATCTCTGCTTCGGTAATTACCAGCCTTGACATCTCAGAATTCCAAAGTTTCTCTCGTCTCTTATAAAAATCCAAGTATACGTTATTTTCTTGGCGGCATACATTTACCATGATTCGATCCAGGAAGAAGACACCTCTTATCGAATGTAGTTTTTTGCGCATTTCTTTGTCATGCGCTACGGCCACTTTTGCTTGGCGTTTTAATTCTTTCGATTTTTGTTGACAGTACAGATCTACCATTTCCCGGACTTTTCTCGTCACACACCCCAAACAAAAAATACGCGGATCTGCAATTTCCAGCCTGATTTCTTCCGGAAATTCTTCGTAGAGAGCCATACATCTATTAAGTTCGGAACCAAATTTTTGCAGGGCTATTTTTTTATTAAACTGTATCGGGCGCGTCCGACGAAAGAAGCCCGGATTCTTGCTTCGAAATTCGCTTTTCTCTGTCTCTGTTTTTAAGGTCGCATACTGCAATAACTTTTTTTCGAACTGATTGACGTCACTGCAATGATAGCCGGTCAAGCGTTCAATCTCTTTGTCCAGGAACTGCTTTTGCTTTTTTCGATAGACCTTTTGGTACTCTTCCTCATCCACCCCATCCGCGCTTTTTTGAACGCGCACCCAAAGGGCAATCATCGCTTGCTCCATGAGGTGATACCATTCTTTGGTAAGATATTTCATAGCCTTTGCCTTCCTTCCCCATAAAAGGAAACTTTTAGGGGGGCTTTAATTATTTCTTTATCGGGGCCGAATGAAAAAATTCCGTTTCAATTCCGTCGAAGCTTTCCTTTTGATAAAACTGCCAAAGCGAAATTTTAAATATCTTGCAGAAGGAGTTGAGGATTTGCGCATTAAACTCTTTTACTTTTCCTGTCAAAATCCCTGTAAGAACGGAAAATGCCACTCCGCTTTTCTCACACAGTTCTTCTTCCGTCAAATGATTCACTTCCAGCAACTCCTCGATTCGTTTCGCTATCGCTTCCATATATTTTTCATTGGCTTTCACCCATATCGCCTCCAGCTCTTTTCTGCCTTTCTCTTCTGCATTAAATTCCTTTTCTACACTATCTTCAATTTCAGGAATATCTATCCGTAAAGCTGCCATGCCCTTTTCTTCTAACTCTTTCAGACAAAGATCTTCCGCTATACACTGCCTCGTATAATCGTCTGCTTCACATCGATAATCTTTTACGGGATATTTATATTCCGCCAGCAACTTGGCAGCCGCATGAAAAAATTCCTTTCTTATGTATTCGTTTAAAGACTTAGAAACATTTTGCCTGTGTTCGGCTATCGACACGCCGATCTTATTTTTCGTTACCGGATCCATTCCTGAAGATTGCAGTGATTGGCTGAATATTTTCTCTATTACACTATCGTAATCTTTACAATGCTCTTCTGTACCATCTTTACTAATGATCTGATATCCCAAAGCCAAAAGGTCGAGAAAGACTTCTTTTTGTTTTTTAGTCAATTCAAATTTCATCGCATCCATAATCGTATCGCTCCTTTCCTTTATTCGTTATATCGCAGAATAGTTCTCTTTATTCGCTACATTTGCACTGAGCAGTTCCGCGATCCTCGTCTCCCGATCGGGAATTTCAAGATGTATGATCCCCGCTCCCGATTTCCTGATTGCATCTTCATAATATTCTTGAATCAATATATTATTCAACAAACTGTCGCTGTCCTCTTTTATAGGATACTGTAAATCGGCCAAGGCCTGTGACACGGCAAACGGTAATGCGTTCTTTTCCAATGACTCCACCGTAGAATAAAACTTTTCATGGATCGTATCCATGCAGTCGCCCACTTCCTGGTGGATTTCTTTCACCGCCAGTTCTTGCTTCAACCCTCGCAGACGCGCTTTCATTTGCCTGGTATTTTTCACATACTCTTGGACTATCTTTTCAGCAAGAACCTCATACTCTTTTAAGTCTCTATTTGTTCCTTCAAGTTCTAATATGTAGTAGCCCAAGTATACTAATTCGATAATTTTTTTCGCGTTTGATTCTTTTAAGTTAAATTTCATAATTAAATTCTCCAATCTCCTATCTTTGTTTGATGATTGTCGACAAATATTCCTCAAAGGAATAGCTATCGTCAACGGTAGCCTCATCATAATCTATCACAAATCGTTCGGCTCCCGTATCGATAAATGCTTCTACGGCATAGCAGTAAAAAGTGAAGTCGTTCGAGGTATCTGTGGTTCGGGTTTTATTAAAGTAGACAGTATACTCTAAAAATTCAAATGAATCGGCATAGTTGGCGGGCTGGTCTATTTGATAGTCCCGTTTCACCACTATGTCTATAGTTAAAAACCTGGCGCCGATCTCCGGCATTTCCACCTGTTGGTTGACGACGAAATAGACGGGTTTCTTGCTTCGTACTTCACGAATCACGTCCACCGAGTAATCCCCGACCAGTTGCGTGTGCGTTAACGTGCTGTTCAGATAGGCGACGTCAGATTTTTTTGTCTCGTAAGTAACGTCATAATCTGACGCAAATATACTCCACATCCACCAGGTACCCAACGCTAAAATCACGAGACTCGTCGCCGTGGCCGCTAAAATATACGGCCGCTTTTTGCGACGGAGCCGTTTTTGCTCCGCCGCGCTTTCCTGTGCCTGAGGAAGAAGCGTATTTTCCCAAAAGTCTTTCGCTCTTGCACTCAATAGTTCCCGATCTTCTTTTTCCACCTGATCTTTGAGTTTTTTCATCCTCATGTTCCACACCTCACGAGATTGTGATTGCTAATGCTTCCTGGATTTTATTGGTCAAATTTATGTAGCCGTTACGGTATAATCCCACGCCCAGAGACGCATGGATATACTTATCCTGCCGCGTCGTGTTATCTGCGAACGTATAGTTGACCTCTAAGCACCCGAAGCCCGCTACAACATGATTCGCATTCGCATATTCATAGGTTAATGAATCGTAGCCTTCGCCGTTCGATATGATGGTAGCGCGGTATCCCTTGATGAATACGGCTATCGCTTTTTGCGACTGCACCACCTCTTTTGCACGATCATACTTAAATTTGCCCCAGGATACCAGGCTTTCAAAAGAGATGCTATACCCTTGACGATTGACATACTTTTTTATCCCCGATTTGAACTGCGACACAGTCGCTCCGCCGCTGCCGATCGACATATCGGTGTGTAATGTTTCCGATACACCGCGCATCGTATCGTCTTGGGCGTTAAAACGGTACAAGGTAAAGATATTTTTTCCCGGTTCGTAATTGGGAATCAAATTGGGATAGTTTTTGTCATAAAACATGATTAGATTGGATCCGGCTACCGCTGCGCAGCCCCCCTCATGTCCATAATAGTTTTCAGGAATGGAATACATGATATTATACGGCGTTTGCGAACGGTAGACATAATCGATTTGTTCGTAGTCATAGAGAATCTCTACCGTACCTCGATAGGCGATTTCCGATACTTTCTCGATCGATTCCGGCGCAATCGGCAACCCTGAGCCGCAATCATAGAACTGTTCCCCGTCGCTATACCAGTACATGTTCTCCATTACATAGATTTTTTGTGTGCCGTTATCGGGATAAGGCGATGTCCCTTTGGTATAAATCTCTGTCACTTTCATATCGACGCCGTCATCGATGAGGATCGCAAACCCCTCTTGTTCGTCGTAAGTAAAATCGTATAATACGCCAAGCTCGTGCAAATCAACGTCATAGAGCATTTCCTTTTCAGCAGCAACGAGAGTGTCCTCCGTGTTCTCATAATTCAGAACATCATTGAGCGTAGATTGAAAAAGGTTGTCCAGCTCGTTGTAACGTACTTCTGCTTTCGCTTGTAATTTTGCCATGGGGAACATGAGCGCAAGTGCTGCGGCACAGGCCAAGGCTCCTCTTTGGATACTTTTCTTTATATTTTTCATGATAGCTCCTTAAAATCCTTTTTTATCTTTCGTTTCGCGGTCGCGTGGATGGTTTTCACGCGGCCGTATTTCTTGCTTAAGAGTTCCGCGATTTCACATAGTCGGTAATTTTCCCAATAATGCAGATAGATAACATGCTTTTCTTCTTCGTTTAAGCAATCCAGGATATCGGAGAACTCCTCGGGAAAATAGGTTTCATCTCGGTCCGGTATCGAGTCTATCTCATCCTCCGCACACCATCTTCCGTTCTTCCGAAGAATATCTATCGCTATATTGCGAACTACTGTGTGAATCCAGGCGTTAGGCGCTCTGATCGTGTTCGATTTATTTTGAAAGAGACGTAGAAAAAATTGTTGCGCGACGTCTTCTCCGTCCACTTGTCCCCGAAATTGCCGATTGATATATCGAACGATGATCGGGTAATACCACTCATAAAATTCTCGGACGGCAGCAGGATCCGACTTATATTGTTTCAATAGAAAATTAAATTTTATCACATTCATATTTCCTTCCTGCCTTTTTCTCTTTTACTTCGTCTTATTAATGAAGAATCTTTAATAAACATATTAGCACAATATAAGGTTAGTACTGCTAACCGTATCAATCTTTATAAAAAATTCCGTATCATTATACGGTAAATATTGTTATCCGAATATTTATTTTAGGCATAAGGGGGTTATGCGGATTTATGAGCTTGGAAACATTATATCATATTAGATACGGGAAATAAAGCGATCCGAATGACTTTTTTTGCCGAATAATGAAAAAGGATAGAGAATTATGCCAAAAATCCCAAGTGACTCAAAAAGAAAGGTCTCTGAAAAATTTCAGAACCGAATCATCGCTATTATTGACGAACACTATGATTCTAATTGTGCATTCGCCGACAATTTAAAAATTGATATGGACGTTATAATACGTGCAGTAAATTATGGTATTATTCCGAGTCTAAAAATACTAATCAAAATTGCTGATAAGCAAGAAATATTAGTAGGTTACTTATTGGGTGAGACGGAGGATGAAAAATTAAATAAAGCTGTTCCCCCGACTACTTTTCACATACGGCTTAAAGAGCTGAAAAAAGAAAAGAACAATGTCAAGTTTTCACAAATCGGTTATAAAGTTAGTTTTCCATACGGTTATTTCTATGATTGGTTACGAAAAGGAACTTTACCGTCATTAGAGTATCTGGAACAAATTGCTTCATATTTTGGAGTATCCATCGATTACTTACTTGGGAGAACAGACGATAGATTTTACTCTGACCAAAAGCCTGAAACAAAGAATATAGAATAAGGAGTCAATATGTCTAAAATTCCTTCCGAAACCTCAAAAAGAATCTCCACGACATTTCAAAAAAGAATAAACGAACTTATTGAAGATCAAGATTGTAGCAAATATCAATTCGCTTCTTCCGTGGGTATAGGACGAGAAGTGATAACGAGGGCAACTATATATGGAATTATTCCCAGTTTACAGTCTCTTACAAAGATCGCGGATTACCTAAATATTTCAATTACTTATCTGTTAGGAGAAAATGATACGTCCTACTTTTATAAATCAGACAATCCCACAACTTTTAGCAACAGACTGGAAGAATTAGCCGCCGAAAAAGGCGTTAAGTATTCTCAAATAGCACACAAGATGCCATTCGCTTATAGTTACTTTTATGACTGGTTACGTACTAATACTGTACCTTCCTTAGAATATTTAGAGGCCTTAGCCGATTATTTTGATGTGTCAATCGACTACCTTTTGGGACGCACCGACGATAAATACAATTAAAGAGATATAAATATGTCACGAATCCCCGATTCCGAAAACAGAGTTTCTATGGAATTTAGCAAACAATTAGCAGATCTTATCGACGAAAAAAAGATTGATATTCCCGATTATGATAAGTACAAACTTGCTGCAAACGCAAAGGTCAGTAAGGACATTATTAATCGTGCTTTAACGTTTGGAATCATTCCCAGCCTGCAACCTTTAGTAAGAATAGCTGATGAATTGAATGTTTCCTTACTTTATTTATTAGGTGAAAGTGATAATCCTAACTTTTATAAAGCTGACGCTCCTAAAACTTTTCATGAACGCTTAGAAGAATTAGCATCTAAAAAAGGTGTTAAGTATTCTGAAATAGCACGTACAATGCCTTTTGCAGAAAATTTTTTTTATGAATGGAAAAGAAGAAACCACTTACCTTCGCGGGAATATTTGAAAGCAATTGCGGATTATTTCCAAGTTACTATGGATTATTTATTAGGTAGAACCGACGACAACGACTTTGTCAAAAAGCAATAAACCAACTATTTTTTATGACAAACTGAATACGTATACTTATGCGAGTTTCTCTCTTTATACTCGTCAGAATTGATCTATTGAATGATTAAGTTAAAAATACAGGAAAGAATCATGGTGAATTCACGAGAGCGAGTTACTAATCAAATTTCAGAAAAATTTCAACTGCGATTGCTATCTATTATCAATGATAGAGATTGCGCCAAAAGTGAATTAGCCAGACAAGCCGGTATTAGTTATGCCGTCATGTCACATATGACAGTTTATGGGATTATTCCTACCACAGCTATTTTGATTAAATTAGCGAATTACTTAGATTTACCTCTTGCCTATGTGCTTGGTGAAAGTGATGACACAACTTTTTACAAATCCGAATCTCCTACTTCTTTTCATGTACGGCTGAAACAGCTCAAAGAAGAACGTCAAACCACATATTCCAAAATAGCAGTTGTAGTAAATTTCCCTGACAGTTATTTTCACGGATGGATAAAACACAAGTCTTTACCTTCAATTGAATTCTTAAAACCTATAGCAGAATATTTCAAGGTTAGCATAGATTATCTACTCGGTCGCACAGATTATAAGAACTAACCACCCCTACTTAGGTAATGTAAAGTGAATGCTTCTCCCGAATTCCAAAAAATCTTTCTTGATTTAATTGAGGAGTTAGATTGTAAAAAGTCTAAAATTCCTAAAACTATCTGTATTGAATATGACGTATTCACAAAAATTATTGAGTATGGCAGAATTCCAAAATCGAGCGTTTTAGTACGCATTGCAAATTTCTTTAATATTTCTGTAGAATTTTTATTAGGCAGAAATAATGATACATATTTTGATAAAGCAAAAGAGCCTTCTTCTTTCCAAGAGCGTTTTGAATATTTAAGATCAGAGATATTCAATGTTTCATTAGATTATTTGCGCGGTAGAACGGATGAACGACATTAACTCAATCTAAAACCTTAAAGAGAGGCTCAATATGTCAAAAGACACGAAAACGCGAGTAAATAGAGTTTCAGAAAAATTTAAGAGCCGCTTGCTGGAAATTATTGAAGATGAGGAATACACTAAACTTGATTTAGGCAAACTTGCCGGCATAAGCAAATCGGTTATCATACGTGCAACGGTATATGGGATTATCCCCAATATACCCATCCTAATTAGATTGGCGAATTTTTTGGATCTTCCGATCCTTTATCTTTTAGGAGAAAGTGAGGATAAAACTTTTTATAAGTCTGATAATCCCACGACATTTCACGTTAGGTTGGTAGAATTAACGCAAGAACATCATACGACTTATTGTGAAATCGCTCACCACATGACATTTCCTGATAGCTATTTTCATGATTGGATGCGTAAAAAATCTTTTCCTTCTATGGAATTTTTAAGACCCATAGCAGAATATTTCAAAGTCAGCGTAGATTATTTGCTCGGCAGAACGGACTATAAAGATTGATACATATCTTCTTTTAGCCAATAAAAAAGAGATACTCGCGTGAGTATCTCTTTTCTTTTATTTGTTAGTTTTATCTTTACTCGTGATCTTTAATCCAAGCTAAAAGCTCTTCGTATTTCATTTTTCCTTCCGCAAGCTTTAACCCGACTTCGATTACGTCTTCGTCCGTTACGTCTATGGAAATTCCGTTAACCTCTAAAAAGGTCAATAAGACATACATTCCTATCCGTTTATTCCCGTCTACGAAAGCATGATTAGACACAAGCCCTACTCCGAGCCGTGCGGCTTTTTCCTCCTTGCTTGGAAAAAGGTCTTTCCCGTCAAACGTGGCATAGCAAGCCTCTAATGCAGAATCCAGCAAACCAAAATCCCGAACTCCGTCTTCTCCGCCGGTCTGTTCAATCAGCAATTGATGTAACAGTAGCACTTTATCTTGGCTGAATTTTATCATTTCGCCAGTTCCTCAAAGGCTTTACGATGCTTTTCTAAAACGCGCTTCGCTACCACATCGATTTTTTCGTCGTCTGTCAAGTCGATTAAAGGATTATCCTGCAAGTTTATAATCATATATCTCGGCTTGTTGTTTTTGAAAATAACCACGCTGCCTTGCCGATCCGCTATCTTCGCTGCCTTCGAAAAGTTTTGATTGGTTTCTGTTATAGATAAAACTTGATTCGTATCAATCGTCATATCATTCACCTCTTATTTATATTATACCACAAAAATAGCTATAATGCAACCTATAATTACAATTTTTTAATATTTTTCATTGGCCATCACTTCTTGTTTCTTTTTTCTCAACAAATAATTATATAATTCCGAGTAAACGTCCTTTTCAGCTTGGGTGGCAGTGTTAGCTATCAGCGTATTGTATTCATTCGCATTTATTATTTGGCTATCGCTTTCGAATAAAGTCTTTGCCGTTTTTTCAAGCAATTTCACCTTTGGCATTTATCCACTTCCACCTTTTTTCTATTTTTATTATACTCCGCTCGCAATGATTCGTCAATCATTCCCTTTTAAACAATTTACTTTATCATTTAATTCACTCCACGCACTTGACATTTTTTGTTACTCTATATTCCTTAATGAATTTTTGCAGTCTCCAAGCACCTCAATTCAAATCATCCAGGACAATCTGTTCCGCGCATTTGCTCGCACTCGCATAGGAAAAATACCGGACAGGGATATGATTTTCGCGGACGACATCTATGACTTTATAGAAATATTTATGAGACATTGCATTGGTTTGAATCCAAACAATATCTGAATTCTTGATGATATCCTGATGCGGTGTGACGTCCCGATTAATAAATCTCACATTCGTGAACATTGGCTTGATCACTTTGCTCCAGGAATCGTGCCCACCAAACACACTGATAGTACGGCGCGCTGTATAAGGATATCTGATATTTATCTTCGATTCCGTCTCATTCTCAAAGTCGCCGTTCTGTTGATTGAATACCAGTGTGCGCAAGTCGACCATCTCTTTATGCTCACCCCGCGTTTTATCGCACATGGCTCTATATTCACTTTGAATCTTTTTATTACGCTGTTCCGCAGCATGTAATTCTGATTTCAGATTTTTATTCTCTTCCCGTAACCGTTCTACCTCGGCTATTAATGTATTCTGTTCTTTTTCAGGATTGAGTGTGGCTGCTTCTTCCTGATCTTCCTCTTCAATATCATGCTCCGATGAAAACTTGCTTTCCTCGAAATCATCAGATTCGTCCGCTTCATCAATTTCGTCACTTTCATCGAAATCATCCGTCCATGCCGACCTATACTCGTCGCTTTGTTGAGATAGTTCCGCCAGCAGCCGCACACGATCGAGAATACGACTGATTTGCTCTTCGGGAATACCCTGGGATTCCAACACCAATCGTGCGCCGTCGTAATGCCGAAGTTTACGCGGCATGAGGACTCCGCCTGTCAGATGATAGATGAGCTGCGCTTCATTGATTAACCTATTCTTCTCCTTTGCTGCTTCAAATGCGCCGCTTTTATACTTTAACTCATAAATCTGCTCCCGTTCTTCGTCTCCCCATGCAGGAATATCTTCAAGCTCCAATTCCCCGTTCCAGGGCAACCGTAATCCAGCCATGCGAGCAAGAGCCACGCTCGGCCCCATCGCCCAAAACAACTCGTCATTCTCGTATTGCAGGATATGATATATGGCACAAATCGACAGCGGATCGGAGATATGGAACTCCTTTATTTCCTCAGTCCATAGATATCCCCACTTTTGTTTTGCCTCTTCACGAGTATGTAAACCGATTTCGTATAAAAAGAGCGTATACTTGCTTTCCAGTTCAATCAGTTTATTCTCTTCTTCCTCCAACGCTTCCAGGCGTTTTGTATCGACCTCGCTATTTTGTATCATCAATACGTTCAGCGGTAAGGCAGATTTTATAATCTGTTCCCGCTGCGCTATTAACTGCTTTTTCCGTTCCTCCAATCGCACATTTATCTTTAGGTATAATTCCACCACCCGCCACATCTCTTGGCGAAATTCCTCTTTGGCTTTCGTTAACCGAGCCTGAGGGATAAGATCGATTAAGGCCTGGAAAGACTTTTTAGTTTCTGCCTTGTTTTCCTCGCAGATGTAAGCGACTTTCTCTATCAAGTCCGACGAATGACAAGCGTCATAGACGGGTTTTCCTGAAAACGAGTACCCGTCAGGTAAAATGTCATAAAGCTCTTCCAATTTTCCAGCTTCTTTTATCTCGTCCAAAACCCAGATCGCAAACGCGATAGCCGTGGATTGTTCCTGATACACAAATTCATAAGGAATTTGGAAAGTAGTACATTGAAATGCCATTTTAGAAACAATGTCCAAAGTGGGGAACACATTTTCATACTTTTCCAACGCCGCTTTACATAAACTCACGGTTGCATTCAGCCGCTTTTTCGCTTCCTTTTCTGTCAAGTGAAGCATTTTAATCATATTCGTCGATACGCTTTCCATTTCGTCAAGATAGAAGATTTCTATCGCTTTATCAATCGCTTTTTTAACCGTCGAATAGATTCTTTTTGTCTCTTGTGCTGCTTTAGTTGACATTTTCTTCCCTTCCGAACCTGTTTTTCTCATTATACCCTCTGAAAGGAGATTTGTCAATATCTATCCGGAAACAATCCCTCTTTGCTTTATTTCATTTTTTATATCTTTACATTTTGCTTTGAATCCATTATAATCATGGATAAAGGCAAACTTACGCAGACAAAATTCCAATGCCATTAGGTTCTGTTTTCATTCTTATCCACTCGTTTTTCCTCGAACAGGCGGAAATAAAAATTTCCGCCGTCCAAGTTTGCAAGTAAAATTTTGTCAGAATAGGATTTCCGTTTCGTCCATTGCCACACTCTCCACCCGAAATTGATTTTCTACCGTAGAAGTATCGAAATGAATGCCGTACTTGGCCAATTCCTTTCCGCCTTTCTTATCGTACAAAGTTACCTCATAAGCATTAAAATTATTGTAATGCCCATAATCCTCTTTTAGGATACGGATAAGCTGATTTCTTGCGACAGATGCAGCGGAAGTTGTTCCGTAAATTGCTTCGCCCCACGACTTTGAAAAAAACTCAATCGGCTCGCAAAGATGTCCGCTTATATCTGTCAATCCACCCTCAAAGCTCTTCGGCGCAGGCGTAACCGTCTTGATAGCTTTTAATGAGTCTAAAAAATCGGCCGTAGGTTTCAGCGTATAATACGTTGCGTCGTCATTATTCTCACGAGTATACACAGAGCTTTTTCGCACATCAAGATACGGTTGAATAATTCTGTCGTATGAAAAATCCAGTTTAATTTCAGCCGAAGAATCCCCGTCTGCTCCTATTTGACACAAAGGGGAACCGTGATTCCCGACTTGTGCAGCAACAAAAACATATCTTAATGTCCGTTGCAAATATTCAATGTTACAGGTCGCGTATGCGTTTGTATTATCCCGCGATATTGCTTTCACCACGATCTGTTCACCAAATTCCTTTATATTTTCAACAACCGCCGTCAAAGCGCCGTCTGCCGTAGGCGTTATCGTCACGTAATCCGTTACAGTCTTGCCTTTCGCCCAATTTGATTCAGAATTTTTAAACGCAATCGTCCAATCGACAGACTTATCCAACGCATCGTCAGGCATGAGCGTGGCCGTCAATGTATATGCTGTTTCCGCTAAGGGAGATACCCCGTAAGAATCATATTCGTTGGAAGTAAGTTTTACTGCCGCCAACTTCATACCCTGATTAATTCCCGCTTCCGTATCGATTTCACTGCCGCCGTTATTAATTTCACCACCGCCGTTTTCGGGCTTATTTGTATTAGCGAGCTGCTCAGCCTTTTTGTCGAACCAGCCGTATGGATTCCAATTTTTGAACCCTTTTGTTATCTCTGCCGTGACTGCCAGCGCAAGCAGAATAAACGCTAAGAATGTCGCAATCCATTTGAGTGCGTCACTTTTCTTATTTTGCTGTAAATCTTTTTTCATTTTTCTTTACCTCGTTTGTGTTATTAAAAATCATTTTTCCGTTTTTAAAGCGTCATTACTTCGTTCGTAATAATTATCTTTGTTGTTTCTTTTTCCATCATTGCTATTAGCTTGTGTCTTTCATTGGTGTCCCTCCTGCAAAGCTATATTTTTTAGTCGTTCTAAAAACGCATAAAAAAACCGCCGTACTTTTTCAGTACAGCGGCCGTTCAATGAACCATTGGTTTGTTGTAGTATCTAAATAAAGGATTTTCTTTCTGCCCTCGACGAGTACGTCATATCGTCGGGTAATGCTCGCACCGACATGTTCCGGGGGTGCGGTTCGTTTTTTGATAACCTTATCAATGTGATATCTTCGTCCATCTTCCCACTCGATATCGGTTGGAGTCATTTTACCGTCCCGATCCACATACAAAATCATGGACACGTACACTTTTTCGTATTGTTCCATGATCTTAATATGTGCAGATTATTTGCTGTTTTATAGATCAAGAATTCTCTAAGCTGATGAATAGTTCTATTTTTAAGCTCAACGCCGATTCACCTCTATAATTGGACTAAGGACTTATAAAAAATAAGTGCTCCTACTCAAAGAGGCTTCTTATCAGTCCTGATAGTGAATACTCCTCTAAAATGGGTTGAAAAGAAAAAGGCTTGCTCCGAATGATTTCGTGGGATGGAATCGGATAGGCTTTTACGTTCTTCCACCTTAAAAAACCGGACCGGGGGAACAGCGACAAATGAAATTATCCGCGTCTCCTTTGGCTTTAAGCTGGATTTGAAAATTATCAAGGCCAATCAAGTTATATCTTGAAAAACAGAGCTCTTTGCTTTGGACTTTCATTTCAGGGGGGTACGTATATACCTTTCCTTTCCGCTATAGTTACTTTTCTCCTGGGTAGTTCACATTGACCTGCCACCATGGCAGGTGCCACCTGCCACCGCTTGGATAGATTGGTCCCTTGTGAGGAAACGCTTATAAAAATTTGAAAAAAGAGAGGTCGGATTTTTCAACCTCTCTTTTCTTTCCCGTTTATCCGTTTCTTTTCTTTCTAAGGATAATGATCGCGGCAGTACCGATAGCGGCAATGACGACAAAGGCAACAATGCAGGTCACGATCAACCCTCCATTCCCGCTTTTAACGATTTCAAAGTCATAGACAGTCTCGTTCCCCACTTCATCCGTAACCGACACCTTATACTTGCCTATCTTCGTGAGCTTGTCTCCGAGTTTATAACCGATTTCCTCGCCGTTGAGATATACCTTTACCTCTGCCTTTTCCGACAGATCGGACAAGGTAATGTTTCCGATCGTTACGCCGCCGTTATTTACGCCCTTTAAGTTCAAAATCGGTGCAGTCGTATCCACCGTCACCGTGAAGGTATAGGTTTTTCCACCAGCCCTCACGCCGATCTCATACGTGCCGTCCCAGGTAAGTTCGAGGGTTTCCGCATCCAGACTCTTTTCCTCACCGTTCACAAATACCTTTTCAAAGCCGGGAATCCTCTCAAAGGTATATACAAACGCTTTCACGCGCGGTTTGACGATCACGAAAGATACTTCCGCGCAGTTGTTGAGGTCATCGGTCAGGTAAAGCGTATAATTGCCCGGCTCGGTTATCGCTCCGCCGAGGATATAGTCTATGGCTTCCCCGTCTTTTGTTAAACTCACCTTCACTTCTTCCTTTGCCACTATGATTACAGAATTGGACAAGCCTTTGTCGTTTATATTGATCTCGTAGTCTACGACCTTATCGATCGTGAACGCTGTCTGCGTTTTGTTTCCCGCCGGATCGCTCACGATCAAAACATATTCACCGCTGTCCGTGATAAGTGTTCCCGGCGTATAAGCTCCCAACGATACGCCGTCCCTGAACAGTTCGGAGGTAACGTCTTTTTCGGTAAAAACCGCCTTGACGTCATCGTTGACCACGCCATTGTTCTCCACGCCTTCCAACGTCACTTGGGGCGCAATAGTGTCGATAACGAATTCATAAACCATTTTATACCCGTCGTAATTTTCAAACGTCAGTACATACCTGCCGTCCACTTTCAGTGCCTGACCGGAGACATACACCATGCTTTTGCCGTCCTTTTCAAGCGAGACCTTCGCCTCGTCTGTCCATTCGAAGCTGACCACGCCGTTCGTACAGTCGCTATTTTCCACGCCCGTGAGTTTGCCTTCGGGGATAGGCTGGAGATAATCGAGCTGTACGCACACCGCGTCGATGCCGGTCCTGAATTCGTCCGTCACCACTACTTTGTAAAGTCCGCTCGTGCGGAAAGCATAGAAAAACGTATCCGGCGCTATAATTCTGCCATAATCGTCCTGTTCGAGCAACTTCCACGTTTTTCCATTGTCCGTCGATTTATAAATCTCGATGCTTTGGATATGCGATTCTGTGTCCGCGCTTTTCGTAATGGTAATTTCGAGGTTTTTCTTTTCGACATTCTCCGTCATCAAAGCCCTGGGTGGCTCGCGGGAAATAACCAGCGTAAAGGTTTCCGAGCTTCCGAAATGATTGATTGCCTCCACCGTATATGCGCCGCTTTCTGTAAGAATAAAGCTCTCATTTAAGCCGAATTTTCCTAATACAGCGCCGTTTTCATCATAGACCACGAACATCGCCATCTTGTCATACTCGTCCGCGATCAACACCCGCACTTCGTCCTTGAAGTAATACGTCCGCTCAAACGTTACCGGATTGGTGTTTCCCCCGCCTACGGCATACCGAATCTCCGGCGCGCGTCGAATCACGATCAAGGTATAGTCGCAGGTATTTCCCCAAGCGTCGCATACAGTCAATACATGTCTACCTTCTACTTCATAGTTAAATCCGACAAACGGTTCCCCGTCGATCAGACACGCAATATTTCCCCCAAAATCCACAGAGCTTGCCAGGATCGTTTTCGCATCCGAATCCTCGAACAGATTCTCTCCCGCCGCAATCTCAGCGGGTTCCTTTTCCCAATAGTAATACTTTTTTATCCCGACTTTCGCATACTCGGCAATCACTTCATTCAATCGTTCTTCGGTAAAGTATGCGACCTCTTCCTTGGGATTCCCTGATTTTTTATAGATAAAATAGGTGCCGTTTTTCGCGTTTACGCTGTCTTTATTATCCATTGCGATCCCGGTATCCCAGGTTTTACTATTCCACTCGCCCGTCCGTACAAAGACTTTCTCCCGCGCTGCGGCGAAAGCAAACGCATTGTCATAGCTCGCAAAGGAGAAATACTTTCCGTTTGCATCCTGGGCTTCGTAGTATTCTTGCTGCAAGGTTTTTGTGGGCACATTCTGTTTCTCGCTCACAAACTCCGTCTCCCAGGTATTCCCCGCCGCATCGGTGACAGAGATTTTATATACGCCCGTATCGATCGTATAAATCAGAGCGCCTTTTTTATATGACTTGCCGTTTACGGTTATGGTTTGGATCGGCGCATACGTTTCAGGATCGCCGTCCGTCCAGGTCAGTACCACGTCGCCGTTCGTGATTCCACCTTGTACATTGTGCACGTCAAGCGTCTTGATTGTACGGTCGATGATAAGGGTATAATCACCCGTAGAGTTACCGGCCTTCGACTGGCCGTAAAACACATATTTTCCCGGTTTATAGTATTCCACCCCGGACAGGTATTTGACAAACGAACTACTGCTGGGGAGTTTTACATAACAATCTTCCTCGCATTCGAATCTGATATGCCCGCCGTTGGTATAACCGTTGTTCCCGATCGGCTCGTCGTCGACATACAACTGCGCGGCAGGGATCTGTCTGTCGAGCGTAATCGTATAGATATCGGATACGTTATCCGCCGCATCGCAGGCATAAAAAGAATACGTTCCTTCTTCCGTAAATTTTGTGCCGAGCGTATAGCTCACATAAACAGATTCGCCCGGCCTTTTCACATACGTAGTTATTTTAGTGATATCCATAGCCAGGAATTGGATATATTCCGCATTGGTATATCCGCCGTTTACCACGGTATAAGCCCCGCCATACAGCACGCCCACAGGCTTGGTTTTATCGAGCGTAATACTGATCGCAGAAGCCGGCATCCCGGATTTTGATTTACAGTAAAAATAGTACGTTCCTTCTTCCGTCAGACGACTCCCGCTTATATAGGTCGTATAATGGTTCGTACCCGGCAGCATCACGTAACAGCTTTCAATCGGTGAATAAGAACTGTAAGCTACATATTTCACATATCCCGCGTTGGTACAATCCCCGCTCAAACACTGACCCGTTCCGCCGTACACCGTGCCGGTCGGTTGGGAGTGATCGTAATATACTTTATATTCATCAGAAATATTTCCTGCCAGATCCACTGCCCGAAACGTATACCAGCCGTACTCTCCCGAAAGGCTCGTTCCCGGCGTATAGACTATCCATTGTGTGTCAGACGGCTTTTTGACCTGGCAACAACTGATTCCTCCCGTATCCGTAGCCGTATAGGAGATCGCTTGATTGGTATATCCACCGTTTTCTATGACCATACCGTTGGAAACGGTTACCTTTCCCGCTGGTGCGATCGTATCCAAATACACCGAGATCCCGGCGCTGGTATTTTCCAGACTATCGATGGCGTAAAAGTCCCACCAGCCGTTATTGGCTGCTTCGGCGGCAACCGTGTACGAATTCGTATAGCTCGTAGTAGTGATACCTTCCTGCGGACGACCACATCGGATCCGTGAGAAATGCGCGTCTTTAGCGGAATACACAATCTCCTGATTGGTATAGTCTCCGCTTTGAAGCAATGTTTCCCCGGCTTTGAGCGTACACGTCGGCGCCGTTTTGTCCGCCTCAAAACGATACTTATAAATATAGGTCACTTCCTTCGTACCGATGACATTGAGATACTTACCCGTATACTCCAACTCGTAAGCTCCGTCCGGCAACGCGCCTTCATACAATGTTAATGCCTCGTTTCCCGATAATATGCTGTTGGCATAAATGTATCCGTCCCGAACCAGACGAAACGTCAGATGCTTGCCTGTTCCGTCCGGTTCGATCATAAAATTGTAATACGACCACGCCAGCAACGCATTGTTATAGATCATAGAACTTACACTGGTATCCGATCCGTACATATAAATACTGAATTTATCGGGACACCCGTTGGTGATGGAAGTACCCATGGTCGTCTCGCCATACGTCAAGCATTTTGCCGTGACCGAGGTCGCGGCTGGTGCTGCCTCCGCGTTCAGGCCGCATAGGCCTGCTCCTATGCCACAGGACAACATTCCGATCAATATCGCCGTCGTAAGGATTTTTGTTCTGAGTTTCATTCCATTTGTTCTCCTTTTTTACTTTTTTCTCTTTTTGGTGCCACATATAAAAACCGCCCAGCCTCGTTTTAGAGGCATAGGCGGCAGATTATGGCGGTTTTTTAAGCGACGCTTTCATGAGTTTATAACATAAGCTGCTTTTTCCGCCGTTTTTCCGATACAACTGCTCGGTTTTTATCAAGCCCGCTTTGCGTAGATCCTGCAACGCGCGCCGTACCGTATTCGGCGATACTTTCAGTTCCTGGGCCATCGTCGGGATCGA
This sequence comes from Candidatus Scatosoma sp., assembly GCA_048465415.1. Classification (GTDB taxonomy): domain Bacteria; phylum Bacillota; class Clostridia; order Christensenellales; family Borkfalkiaceae; genus Scatosoma. Next base: position 8,829 of record DBFWLO010000004.1, on the reverse strand, counting down.
AGGCCAGCATTTCCCGGATTTATTCGCATGATCGGACAAATATAGGTACACCGATATAGCTCGATGTGGCAGCTCGCTTTCATAGAGAAAGGTCAGCCGACTCACGGCTTTTCCTCCTCTTTGCTAAATCTTTCTCGAATCGTAGTCCGGATAGGCGGTCGTTCGCGTTTCGGCGGGGTTTGCTGCGGTTCATGCGTTTGACTTTCCGCCTGGCTCCGTCCGCCCGGCCGCGACGAAGCGGCTCGGCTCCAGTCCTCTATCGGCGGCTCCTCTATCTGCTCCGGGTGATACTTTTCGTTGATAGCGTCTATGATTTCCTGCTTTTCCGCATATTCCACGCTGCGATTCGCGTTTTCCTTAACCGTATAGGGATGCTTCTCATCGAACGTAATCCCCCAATTGAAAAACAATTTCAGTTTTACTTTCATGGGATACGCGCCCGTTTTCATGACCACGAACTGTCCTTTGGGCAGGGCTTTGATTTCGTCGGGAGTCATCAGCGGTCTTTCGATCATCTGCAAACTCTCGGACGGATCGTTCTTGCCCCGACTGACCGAGCCTGAAAGCACGGTACGGCTGCCAAGGGCTTTGGATAAAATCTCCGCCGATTGGCTGTGCGGCGCAAACCCGCCGAACAGCGTCAGCTGCGTATTGTCCACAATGATCTCCGCGCCTTCCTTGCCATAGTTCTTTTCCAATTGGCTGAATGATTGGATAATCGGCACGACCTGTAAGCGTCTGGACCTCGACGCCGAAAAAATCATTTCCGCATCCTGGATTTTTGGTAGTGTCCCGAACTCGTCGCAGAATAACACACAACGATTTTTCAGTTTCCCGCCCTGTTCGTCCGCTACTGCAAGGATTTCACGATATAGCTGCTGAATAAACAGCGAGATCATGAAGAACGTATTGGGATTTTCCTCCGGCATGATGATGAAGATCGCAGACTTTTCCGAGCAGAACCGTTCCGCATCCACTTCCGTATCGAAGCAGAGAATTTGTTCCAGCTCCGAATCGAGGAACGCGTTCAGCCTTGAAAGAGCTGTGGACATAACACTGGCCATAGACTGATCCCCGGCGTTCAACGCCGAGCCTGCGAACCATTTCGCTTTATGGTTGTTCGGCAGTAATTCTACGAGCTGTTGGAACTGGTTCTTGCCTTTCTTTACGGACGGCGCAAGGAGCTCCTGGATGATCTTGAATACCGACACGATATGCCGCTTTTGCGGCTCGCAAAACTCCGCCACGAGTAAGATCGTCGCTGTAAGGATACCTTCCGCCGCATCGTAAAAATACGCGTTTTGACCGAACGACGCCGCGTCCATACCCGAGAGAATGATCGTTTTTGAAATGATCTTCGCGTATTTCTCCGCTTTGGCTTTATATGCAAGCTCATTCGGATATTTTTGAGATAAGTCCATATACTTGTTGACAAGGTGCAGAAGATTATTACCGTTGGAGCGTGTCGGATTACGAAGGTCGATGACGGAGACATGGTATCCGTATTCCTTTGCCACATACCCATAGTTTCGCATGACGTCGCCTTTGGTATCGGTCGAGAGAAACGACATCCCGCTCGCACAGGCATACTCGATGCACGGGTACAGCCAATACGCGGTTTTCCCCACGCCCGCCGCGCCGATCATCAGCGCATGCACGTCACCCGTGTCCACCATCGCGATCGTTTTCTTTTTCCCGCCTTTACAGCCCACCACGATCCCCTGCGGCAGAGATTGCTCCGTGACATTTTTCCGCGGCGCCAAAGACATGGTAGGCGCGTTTCCGGTTTTTGCCTGTTCCCGCCATTTATCCGGCGTGAACGGGATATGCTCATACGTTTTTTGTATCTCAGCTTTTGTCGCCCAGCGCGCCGTACCGTGCTGGCCGTCTCCTACCGTCTTGCTTTTGATGCTGTTTAAGTTATAGATATACGCCAGCAACGGCACCAGCCCAAGTATTCCCGCCATGACCGCCGCAACGAGAATCAACATTGTAATACCTGACACGTTTTCTCCTCCATACTTTCCGCATCTGTTTGCGGATTTAATAAATCTTCGTTCCAGTCCTTGTGCGTAGGGATAAGGATTTCCTTTTCAATATCTCTTAAAAAGAGCTTATCCGCAATCCGCCGACTCGCTTTTTGGCCCGCCTCGTCGTTGTCCAGACACAAACTGACCTTTTCCAGATGAAGATTATCTTTCAGCATCTGAAACAATACCCGTTCTCCTACGCCGCAGCAGGCCGCATAGCTGTGTTTTTGCCAGTCGTATTTGTTCATAGAAATAAAAGACAGCATATCGATCGGCGCTTCGAAGAGATACAGTTTTTCGTCTGTTCCCGTCCAATGGAAGCTGTATTCCGGCGTACCGTAAGCCGCGTTGCCTTTAAACGTTGATTTCGAGCCTGTGCCTCGCATGTGGGCGTGGCGTGGGGTTCCGGTTTTATCGTAGCCCACGAAGACGACGTTATGGTATTTTTCCGATTCATAGATCATTTTCTTATAAAAAAACGTATTGAGTACGTCTTTGTCGATCCCGCGCTTATGCAGCAGATATCCATACGCACGATGATTATTTTCGTTTTTCTTAGGCAGCAGGAATACTCCCTGCTCTTTCTGTTTTTCGAGCGGCGGAGTGGTAATGATCCGTCCCTCACTCTCGCCGAGGAGATATTTCACTGCCTCGGGGAAACTTTTATCATAGAATCTGCGCACAAAATCGATCGCGTTCCCGCCCTCTTGGTCATATTGATGGTACCATAAATTTTCGCGAATACTCACTTTTGCCGAACCGTCCTTCCATACATATTCCGAACCTTCACGCTTTACCTCTTGGCCCTGGCTTTGTAAGAACGACGCTATATCTGTTCGGCTCGCCTTTTCTTTCTGTTCCTGCGTAAAATTCATATACATCGGCTGTTCTTCCTCCTTTGGATAAACAAAAACATCGCATAAGTATCATACTTATGCGACGTCGCTGCTTATCGTTATTTCTATTTATTTGTCGTCTGTTTCATCGGTCTTGATTTCTAACGCCGGTTTATCTTTCGCGTTCAACGGCGAGATCACCGATTCTCCTAACCGCCGCTCTACTGCCTGCCGTGCTTCTTTCGCTGTCTCTCCGCCCTCTTTGGCGATATTCTTACTTTCCGAAAAGGTTTCAGGCTTTTTACTCTTGGAAAGCGCCGTCGTCGTAACCTCCGCAAGCATATTTAAGACGAGTTCGATGTTCGTCATATTGTCGCGGAGATTCTCTTTCTTTAAGCCTTTGACTTCTTTATACTCTTTAACCGTCAGCCCGCTCCATGCTTTCGTCATTTCATTGGTGAGGATAGCATACTCTTTCTCTTGTTCGATCCCGCGTTCTTTCCATTCGTCCGTGAGTTCTTTCCGCATCTCTATCGTTTGCAGACGCTGATTGATCCAGCCCTCCGTATATCCCTTTTCACGGTAAAATTCCGCGCCGCGCAGGATCGCTTTTTCCGGATCCGCGATTTCATCCAATCTCTCGCTGCCTACCTGCGCCAGCCACATTTTGAATGGTTCCGCGTACGGGGACGGGATCGACTGTACGAGACGAAGCACCCCTTTCGTGTCTAAAGCGTCTGTCATTCTGTTTTTTCCATCGGGAGCTATCATTTTCAACCCCTTACAAAATGTAAGGAGTTCACTTCCTTCTTTTTTCAATCGGTTCTTTAATACATACCAATAGGATTGTGGATTTGTGCTGTCCGTCAACACCGCCACTACGTCCACCACCGAAAAATACCATTCCTCTTCCTCCGCGTTCCACAACGTGCGGATCTGTTTGCTTTCAAATACCTTCAGTTTGTTTTCCATTCTTTTGTTACCTCGCTCATATATTTTATTATACCATCTTTTGCTCTCCTTTTCAAGACCTTTTCTCTGCTTCTTTTAACTTTTTTTACCCATGTTTCAAACCATGCGCACGTTTCTTTTCTTCTATCTTTCGTCGAAGTTTGCGATCCACCAGTCCTTTGCCTTTCTGTCCTTTTTCCAGTTTCTCGCTGATGATTCTGCCGATGCTTTGAAAGATTCTGAATACCCCAAGCCGTATTGAATCATCATGCGCGTTTTCCATATTCCTTAAAAGCTGACGCGCATATTCATTTCCCTGTTCTGCCGCCATATTCAGATACGCCGTCGCCTTATCGTCATCTTTCGGCACGTCTTTGCCGTATAGATACATGCTTCCGAGCTTCCATGCCGCATAATCGTTTCCGCCTTTTGCCGCCGTTTCAAAAAGCCGAACCGCTTTCGTTACATCCCTGCCGTCCTCGTCCGTCAAACGAATCTTCCCTGCAAGGTATGCCGCGTTTGCGTTTTGTTTTGCCGCGCGCTGTAAATATTCCAAGGCTTTCTCCACGTCCCGATCGATCACGCCGCCTCTATACAGCAGCCGTCCGAACAGGTACTGCGCGGGCAGAAAATCTTTATCCGCCGCTGCTTGTAAAAACCTTAAGGCTTCCGTTACATCTTGCTCAAGAAATATCCCCTCCAACAACGCCTTGCCGAGCGTATAGGCAGCGTAATGGTTTCCCTTCCCCGCCGCGCGGCGCAAAAATTCGTTCGCGCGATTGATGTCCCGCTCCAATGCTTCGCCTTTGAGCAGCGTTTTGCCCAACAGATATTCCGCATAGCTGTTGCCGTCTTCCGCCGCTTCTTCCAGCCAACGCAGTGCGTAGGCTATATCCTTTTCTACCTCTTCTCCGCAAAAGAACATCCTGCCCAGCCTGTATTTTGCTATCGTATTCCCCCGATGCGCCGATTCGACCAAAAGCTCTATTGCTTTCTTGGGATTATAGCCTTCGCTGTCTTTATCCAGCAACTCTTTTGCCCAGGAATAAAACCCCCATTGCGTTTTCAAATCCCCGTACCCGTTCCGTTCCACTTCTTTATAGCTCGGCTCCTGATCGGGAAGAGATTTTATGTCCCGTGCCTCGATCGGCTGTTTGCCGGAGACAATGTGCAACGCCTCCTCTATGACTGCGTTGCGGATGGACCTGAATTCATTGTTTTGTGAAAGCGGAATTCTTTTCGGCATTGCGTTCCGATAAATCCCGATCGTTTCTTCCTTTTGTTTATACCACAATCCATATAGCTTCTCGATGCGTTCGTCCTTTGCAAGCTCGTCCACAATTCCGTTCACTATATTTTTCAAGTTTTTCGGAAGATATCCATATACCTTTTTACCCGAATAGTTTTTTAGCTTTTCCACTAATTCCTTCAAGAGCAATTCCACGGTTTCGTTTTCATAGCCGTTATCGTTGATCTTCGTTACGGTTTCCGCGATCTTTTCCTGTCCCGCTTTTTTAAGTTCGTCACGGGTTTCGGTCTGTTCCTCGTATACCTGGTATAGGTCTTGCTTGAATATCTCGTTTGCAAAATCCGCTTTCATTGTCATCAGTCCCTGCTTGGTCATATACGGTTCTTTGCCTTCTGAATAAGAAATCAAATGCACGTGCGGATGATGCCCTTCGTTATGAAACGCCGCATACCATTTCAGCTCGGTCAAGGGTATGTTCATCGCCTTAGCGAGATTATCCGCCTGGCTTCGAAGTAATTCTTTCCAAGCCTTGGCATTATCATATCCAAGCCGCGCCGCGTCTTCTCTACGCAAAGACAGCACCGTCGTCCAGACCACGCCCTGGTGCTCGCCAACCGTCCTGGATACTTCCGAGAGATTGATCGGCTCCTCTTCCTGTGAGAACAAACCATGCGTACCGTCCTTTTCCACATGCGGACGCTCAGCGATATACTCTACGTAGTTTTCTTTTTTACCGATCAGGTCGATATTCTCTTCGATCACTCGGTCTATAAATTCCGAGGCAGTCCTCTTCGTTTTGTTTTGACAGTAATCCTGGTATTCAAAGTTCTGCACCGAATCGGGGAATTCCAGGAGCAGTTCCTTGACGAGTTTCTGTTGCGCTGCTGTTGCAGGCTGATTCTTCCAGGACTCGTCACTTTTTTCCACACCGTCGCGCGTGGCGATATATTTCACCAGGTGTTCTTTATGCGTCCCCAGGCCCGGTTTGATATACCGCCATTTGATTATTATTTTTGCCATTGCTGTTTATCCTTTATCCTTTTTGAAACTTGAACGCCTCCTCGAACGACACACTGCCATGCAGACGCTTGACTTCCTCTATGCACATGCCTTTCAGCCTCGAAAACGTTTCCGCATCCACGTCCGTGTTCGCCGCCGTCACGTGCAGCATCATGGATAGCTCCACCGCAATTTTGAATAGCAGACTCGCCATTCTGTTTTCAAACCCGTCCAGCGTTCCTTTCACTGTCGAGACGATCGTACTTGGAAAGTATTCTTTATAATTTTCAGCCGTGAGATATCCGCAGTAAAAGTTAATTGCCTTCTCGATAAATTCCGAACGGCTCTTACAGTTATCCTCGCGGTAGAGCCGTTTCACCTTCTCCATCGTTTCGGGATACGTCCACAGCGGAAACTTGGTTTTGTCTTTCGGCGCCACGTTCTCCTCCTTTTTCCGTCCATTTTTGCCTGCGACCCCTCCAAAACCGCCCCAAACGCCCGCAGTGCACGCAATCGTGACCCCTTTGCAGGTTTTTCTTTGCGTTTACAACCCCTTTTATCAGAACCGCTCAATCCCTTATGCGGTCGGCATTGCCGGCCGCTGTCACCTGCGCAAGGGGGGGGCTTGTAACCCCTGCGCTTATTCCTGCAAGCAAATCGGTCAGCCCCACCGACCGATTTGCAGCAGTTCTTCGGTCCCGAAAATGTCTGAAATTCGCCGATTTTCGGCGCGGTTGGAGGGCATCGGGTGTTTCCTCGTCTTATCCCGATATCCCTCCGCACGGCGCTCCCACGCGCTTTGGGAAGCGATCCCGGCGTTGACTTACTCATCATTCAACAGACCCGACTTCTTTTTTGCCCGCGGTTCATACAGCCACACATTGAAATAATCCATACCGTTTCTACAACCGTATACGTTCTCGTGATTCTTTTTTCGACACGCTATAATATCATCGCAAAGTTTCATATACCGAGCCTTGTATTTTGGATATCGCTCAAATTCGATGACGCGACGCTTTCCGGCCATCGGACAACCTATACATCCTACGCGTTTGAAGCCTTCCCCGTAGAGCGGATTTACTTCTATATGCTCGCTCTGTATATAATTCCACAAATAATTATCTGACCAGTACGCCATGGGATTGACGATAAAATAATTTTTTCTATAACAAGCATCCGTTTGTCGCACCTCGTCCGAATTATCAAAGTGAAAGTGTTCCACGTCGCTGTAATCTGATTGGTTTCGCATTTCGATGCTGTCACGATATAATGAACGTTTAACGCTTTCAGCTTTGCGCACGCCGAAACTATGTGTGGCGAATTTTAATTCGGGGATATCTTGCTCTTTCAATTCCGAACAACAAAATCGGATATGGCGAGTGGGAAGGATTCGTCGGTCAAGACATAACCGCCAAAACGATTTTTGGGGATAAGAAATTCGACAGGGAATTCCTTGATCTGTCCACTCCGCAAACTTTCGTCGGATATGATAAACCGTTTCCGGCGCATCTATGGTAGTATGGTTGTGTATCACAAAAAATTTTACGCCCGACTTTCGAAACAGATCGACAAGCACATCGCTGTCCTTCCCACCGCTATATCCTACGACATATCCAAGCGGATGACGATGCAGGGCAATCGGCTCGAATTCCCGGATCAGCCGCAGCGATTGTTCTAACGTCGATTGCTCCGTTCCGTCAAAAATCGATTGCTGATAATTTATCATTTTCTTTTGTTTTTCCTATATTTTTTCTCCTGGTATATGTCTCCTTCGTTTTATAAAATTTTTACTCGACTGTTTATTTTATTTGTAGCGAGGAAGACTCCGATTCCTGCGGTTCGCCCTGCCTTTGCTGTTCCAATTCTTTTCCTTTCAGGACATCTTCAAAGATTGCTCCTTTGGTAGGAGCCGGGAGTTCCTTGATTCGATCCGCATATTCCGCCGCGCCGACTATATCTTCCAGCGCATACGCACGCCAGCGTGACTCCTTATTGTCACATATCGAAAGTGTTTCCTCTTCGAAATCAAATTCAAGGATTGCCAGAATACGTTCATCCGTTTTTTGGGCGTTACAAAATACCGAAAACGTCAAAGGAGTTATTAGCTCCGGTTCCACAAAAGCACTCGTCAAACTATCCAGCGTATAATCTTTTACTTCCTCCCGGATATAATTTTTATATATGTTTGCGATTTCATATAACGTTTTTTCGTCTTGCGTCATAAAATAGCAATCGTCATTTTTCTCATGGTAATGAATGACGATAACGCAATTTTTCTGTGTTCTTATTTCCTCGGCTTCAAGGTCTTTTCGTATTTTTTCTTCTACTGCCGCGCGGTCTTTTTCCGGCACACTATCTCTATATAACTTTTCGATTATCGCGCTGAGCTCTTCATCGAAATCCTTTCCGCTATTCTGCATCGCCAGCTTTATCGCAGCATATTTCCGGTAATTCATCAAATCTCGAAGTTCTGTCTCAGTCATTGTCTTTTCCCTCCGAGAGCGGTTCATCCTTGGCGGGAGAAAGAGAAGATTTTGTTTTCCTGGACTTGGGCTGCGGGGCAGGAACTGCCATTCCTAAGCGCAACTCTAAAAATTCCCGTACCCCTGCCGGTACGGTTTTGCTATACAGCGTATCCAAGGATTTTTCGAGTTCCGACTCCACCGTTTGTTCTTTCTGATCGAGATATAGTTTCAACGCCGAGAGTTTCTCCTCTTCGAAAGTGATTGTGAGGGTTGTTTTTTTCATAGTCTTTTCTCCTTTT
>DBFWLO010000003.1:0-2572 GCA_048465415.1 Candidatus Scatosoma sp. | reverse complement strand
AGTTTCAGACGGCTCGCCGCGTAGTTTCGGAACCCTTCGCAGAAACTTTTCAGCGTCACCTCCTCAGCGTAGCTTCTCTTCCCGTACTCCCCACGCCTTCGGTCGATCTCGCTCAGTTTATAAAACCTCTCCCCCGGCTTTCCCTCCGGCCCTTTCTTTTGTTCCGAAGGCCGCGCCGGACGCGGCTCCTCTTTGCGGCGGGCGAGAGACGCGGCCAGCAATACGACCAGGAGCGCCGTGAGGACAAAGAGCAAAGCGAGAATGACGCTGCCGACCGCCGAGTTGAACAGTTTGTTCAAAGCGCCCGAACGGATAAAGGCAAACAGCGCGGCGGACACGATCGCTCCGGCGGCGGCGATCACCGTCAATAAAAGGATATATTTTTTGTTTGTCTTTTTTTTATGAATCATATTCCGCAAACGCCTTTCGTGTTCCTTTATTTTTTATTCGTTCGAGCCGGGCGGCTCGGCGGGCGGTCCGGGACGTTCGGACGCTTCCTGCGCGATCTCCGGTTCTTTCCCCCTCGCCGACAGAACCTCTTTGCGGATCCTTTTTTTCGTTTTTTTCCATTCGGTCCTAAAAAATTCTTTAAAGACCTTGAACTGATGTTCAAGCTCGCCGAACTCCGCGTCGGAGATAAATTCCGCGTCGTCGTCGATCAGTCCGTATTCCTTTCTCAAAGCGTTGAGCCGGGCGTCGGAAAGCGTTTTGTCTTTGGCGATGCGTCCCTTTTCCTCGTCCAGCCGTTCGAGTTCTTGCGTCCGCTCCCGCCTCTCTTCTTCGAACCGGGCGGTCTCGGCTTGGTGCTTTGCGCAAAGCGCGGCGATCTGCGCGGTTCGTCTTTCCTCCGCCTCCGCAATCGTCCGCCGGGCTTCTTCCCGTTCGGCAAGAAGCCGCTCTTCGCGTTCCCGCAACCGGGCTTCGGATTCCGCGAGCGCTTTCTCGTGAGACTCGTTCAGTCCGGCGACTTCCCGTTCGTGCGCGTCGTTTAAAGCGAGGATTTCCTCCGCGTGCTCCGCCGCCCGTTTTTCCGTTTCCAGACGGTGCGTTTCGTTCAGTCGGGCGAGTTTCTCTTCGCACTCCCGTAGCAGCGCCGCCCGCTCCTCGGCGCGGAGTCTGTGCAGCTCGCCGATCTCCGCCGCCTGTTCGTCGATTTTTCCGTTCAGTTCTCCCAACGTGCGTTTAAGGACTTGCGTCTCCGCGCTCAGGCGTTCGAGTTCGCGCCGTGCGGAAAGGAGCCGCGCCGCGCTCTCTTCGAGCTTTCGATTGCGCTTTTCGAGAAGGAGCATATATTCCTCCGCGCCGGCGCCCGAGTCGCGGATACGTTTTTGCAGAGTGCGGAGCTGCTCGGCGAGCCGGCGCCCCTCTTCTTCCTTTCTGCGCCGTTCCTCTTCCTCGTACGCCCTTTTCAGTTCCTCTTCGATGCCCAGCCCGTGCTCGTAAACGAGGAAAGAGCTCAAAGCCGCCCCTTCCGCGAACGCGGCCGCGACGCGCTCGGGAAAAGGGCCGATCCGTTTCGTCCGCCGTTCCGCCGTATAACCCGCTTTTTTATAAGAGGAAACGAATTCGTACAGCGTCACCGCGCCCTTGAAATTCCGGTCCATTTTGAGCACGTTCGTCTTGGTGACGGGCGGTTTCAGCATCGCCGCTTTCGCCACCTGTTCCATGAGCGGGGCGGCGAGATAATGCGTCACCGACTTCAAGATCCTATCGATCCGCGCGATCGTGCCCTTTAATTCGTTATGCTCCTTCAAATACCGATCGTTCCGCCGCTCTTCCGTCAATCGGAGTTCATAGGAAACGCGGCGCTTGCCCTGCGCCACCGTCTTGCTCACCGTCGCCCTGCCGTTGTACGTGCACGTGAGTTCGAGAATTTTCTGATATCTGAGGGAGATGAAGTCCCGCAGATAGCAGAGGAGCATATACAGAAATCTGTTTTCATAGACGGCGTAATCGCTCAATCGCTCCACCGTATATAAGTGATCGGGCGTCGGGGTTCCGTCCTCTTCTGCGATCTTTTTCGTAATCAGGCTGCTGTGTCTCGCCAGATGTTCCACGGAATCTTTCGACACCCGCTTCACCTTCTCGATGGGCAGCACCTCGCCGTTGGAACGAATGAACTGCCGTTCTTCGGCAATCGCCTTTTCGACGTGGACGAGTCCCTCTTCGATGGCCTGAATCCAATCCTCTTCCACCGTGCAGACCGTCGTCGTGACCTCGATCGCCTCTTCTTCGGGATCCGCGCCGGCAATCGCCGCGTTCAGCCGCGCGCACTCGCGTTCGTCGGACGTCTGTCTTTGATATTCCTTCCAGGCGCGATAATAAATATCCAACGAATCCATACGCCGCTCCTCCCTTTTATTTATTAAGCGTTGCGTTCCAGACGCCGGATATACGCCTCGCACTCCGTCATTCGTCCTTCCCCGAACAGTTCGTCCAGCTTCCCGCAGAACCCCTCCGCTTCGTTCTTCACATACACAGGATTCTGCGTTTCCAGCTTCCTCAATACCTTCTTCGACAAGATGTCGTCCAACGCCTCCAACTCTTCCCCCCCGCACGCTACGTACACCGG
>DBFWLO010000002.1:0-65494 GCA_048465415.1 Candidatus Scatosoma sp. | reverse complement strand
CGGAAGGAAAGATGGTAAGTAAGTGGGATAAAACCACAAGTACCACCTTATATGCCAAATGGGAAACCGTTTCATACAATATTACCTATGTATTGAACGGAGGAAGTTGGTACAATGTTTCTGAGAGTCAGCGACCGACAAGTTATACTATTGAGATGGCTACAATAACATTGCCTACGCCCATAAAAACAGGGTATCGGTTTATGGGATGGTATATGAATAGTAGTAGTTTTACGGGCACGAGAGTATATTCAATCCCGAAAGGCAGCACAGGGGATCAGATGTTTTGTGCGAAATGGGGGAAATTAGGTACTATAATCTTTACAGCAAACAATTTAAAAACGGATAAAACTGTTATAAATGGAACGATAAAAACTCAACAGGGTATAGAAGGAGAGAAAATCATTCTTCCGGACGTAAATTTTGAGGGATTTATATTTAAATCAGAAGAAGCTTATTATAATCAAGGGGCGCAATATACGATTTCTTCAAAAGATACATTAATGGGTAAATCATTTGAGTTAATAGAAAAGAATTTTTCTCAACTTTACAACAGCACTACAAAATATTATGAAATTTGGACAGCTAATCAGTTTAATGAGTTGAGGAATAACACTACATCTGGAAGAACATTTAGTATAAAAGTAAGTATTGATTTAGGCAAAAGTTATACAAACAGTTGGATACCACTGCCACAATTTAGAGGTACCTTAAAAGGTAATGGCAATTCCATACGCAATATGTTTATAAAAACATCAGCCGATACCGGATATTTTGGATTATTTGAAAGCAATTCGGGGCGGATTGAGTCCTTGACTGTAATTGGTGGGATTAGTATTAATGGCGCTTCCGGCGGTCACATTTATGTAGGCATGATTGCAGGGGTAAATTGGAGTAGTGGAGTGATATATGAGTGTCAGTCGAATATAGCTCCTCCCGACAATTTTTATGCCCGAACGGAAATAACGGAGAACGGATGCATAGCCTGGAATTTCGAAATATACAGCGAACGTTTTAATTCGGAAGCGGGTGGACTTATCGGACAAAATCAAGGCAGCATTTCAAAGTGTATTAATTATTCGGAAATATTTGGGAAAGGAGACGTAGCAGGAATCTCCGGAACGAATCATGGCGGAAGTGTAAGCTATTGCACTAACTATGCACTGATGAACTATTGGTATCAAGAGATAAACAGATGTGTAAGCGGTATTGTGGGATATTTGAGAGGCGGAACAATCAGTCATTGCGATAACTACGGTACTATTGCATACGTAAATGGGACAACTCCCAATGATACTGAGATTTATCCCGCAATGGCTCAAATCATTGGAAGAAAAGTGGAAGGAGAAAACAATAATAATGTTTGTTATGGCAGCGTTGATAAAGGGACGCTTCATAGTTTTAAATATGGAGGAGTGATCGGTATAGGAAAAAAGACTCATGATCAAGCGAAGTATGTAAGTGTAGGCGAGATCGGACAGAATGGATAGTAGTGAGTCGTTTTTATTAAGAGGTGCGTAGGAAAAAAAATTGGAAGTATTAATAGTGAGCGGATTGTGATGATAATTATATTGTTTGCTGGATGTGTAAATTAAATAAACGATTAAGTTATAAAAGCACGGGCCGCTTCGCTGCTATGATATATGTTTACGTTGCTGATGGAGAACGTATAGTATAGAAATTAATAACAATAAGTTGTGGAAAATTAACTTGGAAAAAGTCCCGTCATTTTGATTCTGGTTTGGAATTATTGAACGGGACTTTTGTAGTTCAAAAATTATGATTTAAGTTTGAGGAGAGATTTAAAGTAAGCGTTACTCCTTTTTATCTATTTATCTTAATCAAGAAATTTAGAAGATACGAAAAATATTTTACATGAATCAAAAAATTTTGGAAAAATATTGACAATTCAATAAAAAATAATATAATGAAAGCGATGTACATAATAAGAGGAAAATAAATTTAGGCATAGGAGATAGAAATAAACGGCAAAAGAAAAGGCAGCTTAAAGCTGCCTTGGAAACTATCTGTTGCGGGAGTTATCGATCAGAGCTTGTACTGTTGCTTTCACGACCAATAGGTCGTGCGTGTCGCATTGATAAAGCATATGCATAAGATCTTCGATGTCGGGATTGTTTCTCGCCGTTTCGGGATAGAAAATAAGATCCGGAGAAATGGAGAGTTCTCGGATCAGCCTAAACAGTACAGCGAAGCTTGGCTTGTTGCCTTCATTTTCAATGCGATAGAGAAAGCGTTCGGTGATGCCGACTTTCGCGGCCAAATCTTCGATGGTTGCTTTGGATTTTTGTCGCGCATTCTTGATGATATCGCCTAAATTATCGGATATGTGTTCCACTATAGTACCTCTTCACTATTTTACACGTTTTTTGTTCTATTGGTAATGGCGTGATGTTTCAATTATTCCGAACATATAGTTCATTTATACCTGGGCAAACAATCAAAACTAAATAATATTTTACAAAGCGTACAACTATAAATGATGCGATAGCTGGAGAGATACAAAGGAAAGGGGAAAAATGTTGCTGCGGTGTGGAAGGCTTTTCGTCTTATTTCTAAAAAGCGACACTATGCTTATACGATAAAGTACGATGCGCAATAGCGCGTTGTGAGAGACATCTGAATAGTCATCAGGGCTATCATGGTGTTTACCCTGAACTGTCAGTTCATATAAAACATGAAAAAGCATTTATCAATCGGTTTAATATACCGTTTAATAGGTGCTTTTTTTATGTGCCGTTGAAACGAGCCAGCTGCTTGCATTGCCGTGATCCTCCTGTTGGGATTTTGAAGATTAAAAAATTCAAAATTCAAAACAGGAGGACATAAAAATGAAATACGCACCTAAAAAGGTGTTCGTCTTGGAAAATGGTAAGTACAAAGAAATTACATACGAGGAATATGTTCACAGAAAAGAAGTGGACAAGCAATATGCGGAACGTTGGTTTATTCCCATCCATGGCTGTCTGATGGAAACCGATCAAAAACAGTATTCCGAATTTTATCGTGAAGCAGAACGAGACAGATACCTAAAAAAATTGGAAACTCGTCTCGGTCTGCTCTCGATTGATGCTTTTGATAATGAGGACGAGAACGGCATAGACTTTATCGAAAGTAAGGAAAAGGATATCGATCAGCAGGTAGAGGATAAACTTATGGTAGAGAAACTTCGAAAGGTGCTTCCTTTATTATCGAAAGAAGAGCAGTTGCTCGTTCAAAGGCATTATTACGACGATATCCCTGAAACCCGGCTGGCAGAAATTTATGGGATAACACAACAAGCTATTAGTAAACGAATTATAAAGCTCAAAGAAAAATTAAAAAAATTTTTAGAAAATTAAAAATTTTGGTTGTAGCCTCCCTCACTTTTTCCTTTGTATAAGTGAGGGGGATTTTTATAGGTCTCCTCGATCGTAAGAAAACAGAATATACTGCGCATCTTTTACGTTCCTTCTGTTGTCTTTAAAAAGACAAGCTATAAGAACGAATCTGTGGAATTATCCGCAAATTCAAAAGTTCAGGCGATAGGAAGCAATCCTATCGCGGCGATGACAGGCAGAGGCATCAAAGATACTTGCGTCCAGTCCCAGGCCGAGCGTTGAAGCGGAAGAAACCGTGAGCCGTCGCAGCTAAGGAGGGCGCCTCCGTGAGAACCACGGGGAGGTGGAAAACCTATGAGGGCAAAGGCATGCCCGGAAGATGCGTACCCAAGTTCGGGGAAGTTGAGGGCAAATACGAACACACAAAAACGATTGATACAAAAACAAGGCGGTCGTTTGCTCAAAAACAGACGACCGCTTCTTTACTTAACGAGGAGATAAATACTATGGAGATAAAACGCGGAGAGATATATTATGCCGATCTCAACCCGGTAATTGGTAGCGAACAAGGCGGCGTGCGTCCGGTTCTGATTTTACAGAACGATACAGGGAACAAGTACAGTCCGACGACGATCGTGGCCGCGATAACGAGCAAAATAGAAAAGTCGCATCTGCCGACGCATGTCAACATTTTTACAGAGGGATTAGAGACGGATTCGATCGTACTGCTGGAACAGATCAGGACGATCGATAAAACGCGCCTTACGGAATATGTGGGGCAATTAGACCAATTGATGATGGTTGCCATAGACAGGGCCATCGTCGTGAGTCTGGGAATCAAGTATTTGGAGGAGCTGTTGCGATGAATGAAAAACAGGATAAGAATAATGCTGCGTTTTATTACAGCGTAAATATGTTGCGGCTACTTCTCAAAATGGGGCTGATTACAGAAGAGGAATGCAAGCGAATCATACAGCTCAACGCTACCTATTATCACACCGAAAATATCTATATTTAGTTTGGGATTTGGGGCAAAAAACGCTGGACTTGTATCGAACTCAATGGTATTGTTGTGTTGCCAAACGGTAAAAAAGCAAGGATATCCTTGCAAAGGAGACAAAATGAATATCAATCTTATTTTACCCAAAGAAAGGAGCAAAACACAAATAATGCAGTTGAAAATAGCGTTCGGCTTTGAGGAAGATCAATTGCGCTCTGCAGAATCGCTGAATGAGCCGAGGGAGGCGGCTTCCAAATACGACACCGATTATCAATGGATAAACGATGAGGAAGAACAGGGGCTTTCCATGCATGACGGTGAGGACAAAAGAGCCGACCGTATTGTTGCAAAATCCGTAGCTCGTTTTAAGAAACAGGTGAATAGGTTGAGAAAAGCCGCCGTACAGCTTCTAAACGATTTCTGCATAGATACAGAAGATGATGAAAATATCGAAATAGAATTGGAGATGGTGGAAAAATGAATCTTATAGAAACTATTCCAAATACGCAGGACAAATCGCAAAAAATCCGTGTGGAAGCATATTGTCGAGTGGCAACTAAAGAGCAATTGTCTTCATCAAAATCGAATCATCAAGATTATAACGAAATGAATACAAATGCTGTAAGAGAGAAAGATTCCGAGCGCAGTCTCAATATGGAGGGAATATGAGTATTACAGAAATCACTCCTATCAATCGAGCCGAAAGAGAAAAAATCCGTTTGGCGGGCTATTGTCGAGTATCGCGAAATACCCAAGATCAATTGCACTCTTTTGCCGTTCAAGTACGTTATTTTAGCGAATATACGCAAAACCATCCGGAATATGAACTGGTAGATGTTTATGCTGATGAGGGTATTACGGGAACAGAAATGGAAAAGAGGGATGAGCTGAACCGTCTCATTCGTGATTGTAAAAACGGTAAAATTGATCGCATTATTGTCAAATCAGCTTCCCGCTTTGCAAGAAATACAGTAGATTGGCTTACAATTCTAAGATTATTAAAAGAAATCGGTGTGAGTGTGTATTTCGAAGAACAAAACATTGACACAGATAAATTAAATATGGAAATGATCGCTACATTCCCCGGTATGGCTGCGCAACAAGAAAGTGAAGCTATATCGGGGAATCTTCGTTGGTCATATCAGAAGCGAATGGAATCGGGTGAATTTAATTGTACTTGTCCTGCCTATGGATATGATCTTATAAACGGAGAAATGGTTATCAATGAAACGGAAGCCATAGTAGTTCAAAGAATATTTAATCTGTATCTTCAAGGAATGGGCTTACAAGCAATCGCCTCCTTATTCAATGAAGAATGCGTTCCCCGACGATATAGCCGAACGCATTGGCATCGAAACACAATCAAATATATATTAACGAACGAAAGATATATAGGAGATGCATTACTACAAAAAAAATATACCACAGATACGCTTCCATATCGTTTAAAGAAGAACAACGGGGAAAAGCCTCAGTATTACGTTGAGAATAGCCATCCACCCATTATAAATAAAGAGGCTTTTGAAAGGGTGCAAGAGCTGTTAAAATTAAAAAGAAACGACCTTAACCAAAACGATTTGCGACTATTATCCGGAAAAATACGTTGTTCTTGCTGCGGAAGAACTTTTCGCAGACAAATGGTACGAGAAAAAATATATTGGTGTTGCCAGGGACAGTCCACAAAAGAAAAAGATTGTATGCCTGGCATGCGAGTAAAAGAAGAAGACGTATATGAAGCATTCGTAGATATGACATATAAATTGAAAAAATACCGACAAGCGCTCCTTGAGCCACTTATTCGACAAATAGAGCTTTTGCAACAGAAGACAAGTAACATTCAAGAGAAGATACGACAGATAGATAAAGACATAGCTGACTTTGCTGCAAAAAATTTAGTAATCGCCAGATTGCATACAAACGGAATATTAAACGCGGCGGAATATGCTTCGAAGTCTTCAGAAATCGGAAATAAGATCAATGAACTGCGTAGTGAACGTAAGAAAAAACTATCCGAAAACGAAGAGGAACAAACTCTCGACGAGTTGAAAGAACTGAACGAAATTATTGATAACTATAAGCCAAAGCCTCAACTTGATAAAGAACTCTTTGAACAAATTGTAGGAAAAATTATTGTCCGCAAAAATATGCAAATAACATTCTGTTTGCTCGGTGGATTGGAATTGTCCGAACAAATTTATAGAAAGGGAGAGCTTAAAGCCTTATGAAAATTAGAAATATACCTTACGGATATGCCTACGAAGATGGTAAGATTGTTATTCATCCGCAGGAGAGTGCCATTGTGAAAGAGATTTTTCAACAATATCTTTGTGGAGAGTCTCTTCTGTCAATAGCAAACTCTTTAAATAAAAGAAAAATCGAATACACGGCAGGGATTGTGGGGTGGAATAAGGGAAGACTAAAAAGAATAATTGAAGACGAACGTTATCTCGGAAATACATCGTACTTAAGCATTATAAATAAGAAAACCTACCAAGCTTTACAAAAGATAAAAGATGATAAAAACACCCAAAAGAATATAGATAGGAACTCTGGAGTGTTTCAGATTCGCATACCTGTTCGATGCCCCAAATGCCATAGTGCCATGCATAGGAGATGCGATAATACATACACTCATAAAGAGCGATGGAAATGTTCCAATAAAACCTGTCGAACTTTAATTGTAAAAAGGGATGAAGATTTATTGGAGGAGATTACAGTTCTTCTGAATCAGTTAATAGATTCGCCTGAAACAATCCAAGAAGCTATAGAAAAGAAAGTAGAAGAGAGTGATGAATTGCGTAAGGTGAACGCTGAAATCACAAGAATGTTTAATAGCGTTAAAATTCAGAAAGAAGAACTTCTCCAAGATCTTTTGAAACAAACTTCGTTAAGCTATAACGAATTAGATTCAGAAGTCTGTATGGTACAGAAGCTAAGAGATATATTCGTAGCAAATCCAATACTTGAAACGTTTTCGGTAGAACTCTTCGATAAAACCGTAAAGGAAATAGTTTTTGAGAAAGATAAAACTGTGGGACTCGTTCTTAAAAACAATCAGAAAATAAGGAGAAATAGAAATGGATGTAGCAGCTACGCCAAAGACTCAGTCGGTGAAAAAGATACGGCTTATGACAATGACCAACAATGTACAACCCTTAAAGAAAATGACTCACCAGCTTCGCGTAGTTGCTTATTGCCGAGTCTCTACCCAACAAGAAGAACAACTGAACAGTTATGAAGTGCAAAAAAACACGTATACGGAAAAAATCAACAGTAATCCCGAATGGAAACTGGTGGGAATATTTGCTGATAAGGGAATAACGGGAACGTCTGTAAAAAAACGCGATGAATTCAATAAGATGATCAAACTGTGTAAGCGCGGAAAGGTCGATATGATTATCGTGAAATCCATTTCCCGATTTGCAAGAAACACTTTAGATTGCTTAAAATATACTCGAATGCTGAAAGAATTAGGCGTAGACGTATATTTTGAGGAACAAGGTATTCACAGTACGGATCCGGGAGCCGAATTTTATATCACTATCTATGGCTGCATCGCACAGTCTGAATCCGAGAATATCAGCGCGAACGTGAAATGGGGGAAAGAGCAGAGCGCGAAGCAAGGGAATGTGGCATTTCGGTATAAACATTTCCTCGGATATAAAAAAGGTGAAGACGGAACGCCTATGATTGAGGAGAAAGAAGCTGAAATCGTAAAATTTATCTACGAACGATTCCTCGCGGGTGATAGTTTTATCAAAATCGCTCAAACCCTCCAAGAGCTGAAAATTTTATCTCCGGCGGGAAAAGAAGAATGGCAATGTAATACCATCAAATCCATTCTTTCCAACGAGAAGTACAAGGGCGATGCTATCATTAATAAAACCTATGTCGCGGACTGTCTCAGCAAAAAAGTTAAGGTTAATAACGGAGAACGGCCGAAATACTATGTCGAAAACAATCATCCCGCGATTATCGATACGGAAACATTCGGAAAAGTACAAGAAGAAATAGCAAGGCGGGCAGGGAAGAGAAAAGTCAAACAAGTAGGGACCAAAACCGAACAAGGTAAATACTCCAGTAAATATGCTTTGACAGAACTGCTTGTCTGTGGGGAATGCCATACACCATATCGTAGGTGTACATGGACGGTAAAAGGTGAAAAGAAAATTGTATGGCGATGCATCAATCGGCTTGATTATGGAAAGAAATATTGTCATGACTCTCCGACAATAGAAGAACACGTGCTGCAGGAAGCGATCATGAACGCTATAAAAAATACAATACCTCAAAACGCAGAGGTATTGAAAACATTGAAATTGCATATCGGCATGGAGATCGGGAGAGAAAATACGGAAGATAACAGTCTCAATATCCAAATACGAATAGCGGAAATTGATACGGAAATCAAAGAAATGATTGGTTCAATCACCGCCGATACAGCGGAGAGTTTTGATGAGAGAAAAGCTCAGGAGCTTATGACAGAAAAAAATCGTCTGTTGGAACAGCTTGCGCAGATTTCGGACGCACAACAAAAACGAGAACACGCAAAGTCTCGTCTCGATGAAATTTATACGATACTGGACGTACTTAAAAATCATCCGCTTACTTATGACGATCAAATCATCCGACAGATAGTGGAAGCGGTAATCGTAGAATCAAAGGAACAAGTAAGAATAATCTTTATCGGCGGGCTGGAAGTAAAGCAGTATCTCAACGCTGTTCAGTAAACATATTTTGTAGGCGGACGGAGAGCGGGAGAAGTAAGAGCAAGGCGCTTTAATAGAGCGCTTCGCTTATAGTTGACAAAAGAGTGAGAAACGGATATAATAATGACACATGGAAGGAGGACACGCCGATATGATGAAGATGTTGATACAGCTTGACGAGGAACGGGTAATCAGAGATCGGAAATATAATCTTGCGGAAATGTGGCGAGTGATAGACGCTAAATTCATCACTGATTGCGTAAAAGAATATCAGACGGACGGAGCGGCATTATATTCGGGCGATCCGCACAGAGACTATTATACCTGCATCAATCTTGCGACGATGTATTTGAAGCGGCAAAAATGGTTTGCAAATTATTGTACGAAATGGATATGGTATGATAACGACGACGATGAAGAATTACCGTATCAACCTATAGATGTTTTGGCGAGACAAAGACGGGAAAACATACTGTTTGCGTAAGGGGCAGAAATGGAACGCCGAAAACAAAAAGCAATTAATTTTGATTTGGATACGATAAAAATGAGAGGACTTTCGATATATCCCGAAGGTTACCGCTCCTTGAAGAAAACATTCAGGGAGCTTGGTTTTAGTCATAGGCAGGGATCGGGATATATCTCGAAAGAAAAATTAGACAGCGATCAGGTAAATGATATAATCTGTACGATAGTGACAAAAAATCCGTGGCTGAAAGAATGTGTGAAAAAAATCGACGTAACGGATATAGGTCGTCAACATGATATGACTTTAATCGTTAAACAGTTTGAGGGTGAAGAGGATATAGGGCTTGTGGAAGAATACCCGAAAGAAGATGTCTCGGAGGGTTTTCTACCTTTTACAGTGTAATTGAAGAAATAGTAAGCAAATCGGTTGTTCGGCGCAAGCTCATGACGACCGATAATTTATTTCTGCATAAATGAAAAACTTGGGGAAAAAGGAATCTTACCTTTATGGAATTACACGATAATCGATAAACTGAAAAAAGATTAAATCAGTTATCAAACACTTGATTAAAGGGAGTAGTCATAAAATTAAAAAACAAATGAGTATCATCTATAAAGTTAGGCTGGAATAGAATAGTGCTTAATAAATAAAAAATTATAAAAATTTTACTGGAGCTATTGCTTTTTTGAATAGGATATGTTATAATAATTATGGAAAGAAAAGCATTATATGTATGAAGTACAAGGGCGAAGGGATGAAACTTTTTCAGTTAAAAATAAAATTAGACTATCAAAGAGAAGTAAGCCGCACAATATTAGTTCCTATAAACATTAATTTCGAGGAACTCCATCATTGCATACAAAACGCAATGGGATGGAAAAACGAACATTTATATGCTTTTGAGATTGGTGATTTGAAAATAGAAACGGAAGAGGAAATAGCCGAAAGCGAAATCGATCAAGAGGAATCTCTATATACAAAAATCAATGAACTGCTCAGAAAGGGTGATAAGTTTCAATATACCTATGATTTTGGTAATGATTGGCGGCATGAGATAGAGGTCCTTGATGTAATAGAATTGAAAAGTAAACAGCCAATTATCTTGGAAAGCCGTGGAATTTGTCCCAAAGAAGAGAGGCGCTAATAAATTAACTGATGGGTTCGATACTCACTAAAAAACGCAAAAATATCTTTTTTGTGCAGTCTGGACATGTGAAACACCTGTTGTAATCCGAACCTTTTAGGTTCAGACATCAGCAGGTGTTTTCTTTTACCCCTTATGAATAAAGGCTTTACGAGATAGCGGAAAAGCTATTAAGAAACTTTTTTTTACTAAAAGAAGACGATTGGATTGAGTGGATAGCACAACCAAACGATTGGCAAGACGATTGCGACAAATTTAACGATTGTTATTTTATCGTAAAACAAATGCCGAAATATCCACAACATCCAAATTGTATGTGTCGGCTTGAAAAAATTGCAAAACCGATACCGTACATCACGGCGAAAGCAACTTGCAGTATTCGTAAATTTACGGGGTATGTTTTTAGTGACAAATATGATGACGGTAAAAAGGAAGTTTTTGAGGGATGGGGCTACACGATAGCAGATAGCGCATATCTACAACAGCTCTATATTTCACAGGCTGTGCAAAAATATTGTAGAGGCGAATATCAATATACGGGGACTAACAATTACAGCGCAAAAATAAGCATTGAAATAGTTATAAAAAATCAAGGTGGGAAGGCGCAAAAAGTCAACACTATATGGGAATTAGGTAAAAAAGGAGAACCAGCACTTATTACCCCTTATTCCGGGCATAGCTATTAAGGAGGAGAATATGGATAAATATAAAGATAATGCTTTTGTAGAACCCATGGACGCAATTATTTTATTAAACGATAATTATGCGGACAAGGGATTGAAGAAAGGATATATAGGGACGGTAATGGATAATTTTATCGAAAAATACG
Source organism: Candidatus Scatosoma sp. (assembly GCA_048465415.1). Lineage (GTDB taxonomy): Bacteria > Bacillota > Clostridia > Christensenellales > Borkfalkiaceae > Scatosoma. Next base: position 54,008 of record DBFWLO010000002.1, on the reverse strand, counting down.
GTTTTGTGGTTGCGGATTTTTCCAACCCCGTTACGGCGGAATATATCCAACCTGTTATAGAAATCAAAAAGGAAGACTTTTGTGTGATTTCAGGCTCATTGCCCGATCAAAAGTTGGTAAAAGAATTTAAGGATTTATTTAGGAAATAATAACTTGTCAAACACCTATTAAGGGCGGAATCTATGAGGTTTAGACTGCAATAGGTGTTTTCTTTTGTCCCTTATAAATAAAGGTTTTCAGCGATTTATCTTTCCGCTTTTATATAGACGCTAAAACCGAAAAAAGGAAAAAAACAGTTTCTGAATTTCTTTGTCTATCAGCTTTCATCTTACAAAGCCGTCTGTTTTATTATAATTTATATGGGTGATAAAGAGATTGCAAGATGATTTAATATTAAAAATAAAAATAGACTGTGCGGGTACGATATACACTGAAAAATCCTAAAAAATCTTTTTTGTAGTCCTTTGACACATCGTAAAAAATAAACAAACCTGTGCTTAAAAAGTACAGGTTTGTTTCGTTGCAAAGGGGAAAGTATGGAATGGGGAAATCATAACAAGATGAGTGTTATGATTTTTTACGGGGAAAGACCGGGAAACATCACGATTTATTTTTAGGTATTGCATTTTGTTGAGTGATATGATATAATAAAAACGGGGAACGTCTATGAAAAGAGAAGGAGGGAAATTGATGAAGAGGTTTATACGGCTCTGCGCGGCTCTTGTTGCGGCTCTGCTTTCCGCAGGCTGCCTTGCGGGTTGCGGAATGGACGCGGAGGAGCTGAAAAACGCCGCGTCCGAAACGACGGATTATATCGCGGTCGTCAAAGGCCGGGCGATTTACGGCGACAAGGTTATGTCTATCGACGAATGTATCGAGTCCTACATAGGCGACCGGTCCGACGGTGGCGGGTATTCTTACGGAAACAACTATTACGAAGGGATCTATTTGTATACAATCGTCAAGTATAAAGCGCGCGTTGACAGCCGCAGTATTTGCGATTTTGTCAGAGTGGATTTACGCGGCGGAAACGTCTCCGTTCTCCTTGCGGACTGTCCTTCGTTGCGTGTTTTGTTCTTTTATCAAAATTATATTTTTGTGCGCAAGGGAGATGGTTCCAGTTATGCGTATTCCTTTATCCGTTTGTCGGATTTCTTGGAAACGGAAGTTTTCAACGAGTATTTTCTCAATGAAAACGGAAATCTGTACAGGGAGACGAGATCGAATGCGGGGATTACGATCACTACGGCGAAAATCGCGGACGAGGGGGACAGGGTTGAGACGACGGGCGAATATACCGTTTTGTATAAAGGCTATGAGGAATACGCATTGTTCCGCGTTTACGACGATTGCGTCGTCACCGATAAATTCATCTATAAGATCGTTGAGGACGAATACGACTATTGTTTGTTTAAACACGATTATTTATGCGGAAACTATTATAGCCGCACGCACTATATCGTCTCCGAAAAAGAAGGCGTTATTTCGACAAGCACCGAGCGCTCTTACCTATGTTTAAAAGATGCGGCTTTTGTCGATAAGACTCAAAACGATCTCGAAAAAGACAGGATTCTGCTCGGGGTATATATGCCCGGTTCCCGCTCAAACCTCGACATACGCGTCGATTACGTGGGTTTTTCGGAAACGATATCGTCTAAAACGCTGAAACAGAACAAATATATCGCGGCGCTTGCGGCGAGATCGGCAGAGTTCACTACTTCCGGCCTTGTCGGAGATAACGTCGTCTTGAAAGGTATTTTTTCCGATAACTCTCCCCGGGACGACGATAAGTCTTATTATTACAGTACGTTTTTGGTAAATATCGTTACGCAAAAAGTGACTTTTTTAGGCACGGTTTTCGATCAGAGCTCTTCCGGCGGATATTACGGCGTGGAAGTCTTGGAGGTCAACGAAGATGAAGCGTAAGTTTACGGCGAAAAGCAGAATCAGTCTGTGCGTATTGTTTGTGTTAATCTGTGTCGGAATCTGTTCGGTTTTTGTGTCCTGCGAGAGCGGCGGGGGAAGTATTTCGGATACCGGCGGGACCAATGTCCAGGAAATGGGGGTAGACGAAGGGGATATCGCCAAATATGTGGGAGAGTATCTCTATATTTTACAGCCCGACGGCATTACCGTTTCCCGTACCCTTCCAAACGGGGAACTCCGACTCGTGTCGTCCTATAAACACAGCGGAGTAACGCCCTGCGAAATGTATATTTCAAGCGATCGTCTGATCGCGATTTATACCTATATTCGCGAGGAGGATACTTTCCGCCGCGCGTGGAGCAGCGTACGTATTTTCGACTTGAAGGGTATGAGCGAAAACTTTTCCTTTGAAAACAGTCGGCTGTACGCTCTGGACTTTAAGGGAAGCTATCTCGACTCGCGCATCGTGATCGAGCGGGAGCAGATGCTCCTTTGTTACGGTTTGCAGGATAGAGAGGAAATCGAGTCGGTCCTCGTAGACGAAGACGGCCGGCCCGTTTCCGAGTATCGGGCGACCGAGCTGGATTATGAAGTGAACGGGGAACGGAAAAGGGTGCCGTCCGCGGAGGCGCTGCAAAATATCCCCGAAGGATTGGTTTCTCACGATATCACCGTCTATGCGTCCATCGATTTATCGAAAAATAAGTTCGATTTGAAGATGAAAGCCACTTCGGGCTTTCCGTTCCAGACGTTATATGTTTCGGAATACGGCTTTTATACGGCGTATTCCTATGTGGAAAGCCGCCGGGACGGTATAGGTTGCGGAGCGAGCGTCAGGCGGATCACCCATTCGATGATTGCCAAAATCGACGGAAAAACGTTGGCGCTTACGGGACAAAAGTTCTTTGACGGAATGAGTCTCGTTTCCCGTCACGCCATCAAAGATACGGGAAAAAACGTCTACTTCGCGATGCTCAATACCGATTATCGCGCGGTCGTCCTTCTCGCCTTTGATGAAAATTTGAATTTGGTCGGATATTTGAGCGATATCTGCCAAGAGGAGGAGGTTAAATCGGTGTCCTATACGCAGGACGGCGACAGACTTTACTGCTTTATCGTTACCTATCAGCAAAAAATCAATCTCGATCCGCTGTTTAAAATCGACGTGACCGATCCCGGCGATATGAAAGTGACGGGGCTTGTGGCGGTGGACGGGTTTTCGTCTTATACCATAAATTTCGACGGTGGGTATACGATCGGCGTGGGCGAGGACGGAGCCGGAGGGATTAAGATTTCTCTCTTCGATACGAAGAAGGATATTCCCGCGGAAATCAATTCCTTCGTGAAGAACAACGCCTATTCGGAAGCGACCGACGACAGTAAAGCGTTCTGCGTGGATAAAAGCAGAAAACTTTTCGCCCTACCGATTATCGAGATCGTAGATACCTCGACGCTCACCGAGCGGCTGTATTTCTACCGGATTACCGACGAGGGGAGTCTCGAAGAATTGGGCTATGCCGAAAATCTGGAAAGTTTCGCCTATGATTCGACGGAGAAGGTCGAAAATCAGCCCTTATACCTGCGCCGCGCGTTTTTTGGCAAAGAGTTCGTTTACGCCGTGAGCGGCGCCAATATCAAATCGTTGACGATTTCGGAGTTGTTGAAGGGAAACGTAGAAAGCGTCTGCGAGCTTTCTACGGAAATAAAATGACGGTGCAAAATTTGAGGAAAGCTATCGATTTCGTCGGCAATCTTAATCCCTTGTACGCGGTTCTGCTTTTGTTGGGCGGGCTCGGGGCGATTACGGCGCATTTTGTCAATCGGAAAAAGTATGAAAAATTTTGGGCGGTTACCCTCGTTTATGCCATTGGATTGATTCTCGCATTCTTTTTGACGTATGCCCTGACCGCCTTTTTCAATACAAGAATCGCCGAAAAATATCAGGAGTATTATCTTACCGAGTTTTCGTTTTTATATACGACGGCGTTTTTCCTTTTTACGGTGGGGATTTTTTCGCTTATCCTCGGCTGGGATTTCAAAAAGATAAAAGAGCCGTTTGCGGCAAGTATTCTCGTATTCTTGTTTTTTTCGAAAATCGGCTGTTTCTTCAACGGCTGCTGCGCGTCCAAGCCCATCGGCGCCCGCGGAACCATTCTTCCTTTGAACCTTTTCGAAAGCGGTTTTGCGCTGTTGCTCGCAACGTTGTATTTTTGGAAGAAAATGAGAGTATTTTATCCGTTTTTGCTTATCTATCTGCCGTATAGATTTTTTTCGGAGTTTATCCGCGCGACCTACGCCTGCCAGAAGATTTTTATGGGAATTTTGACGGGCGCTCAAATCGTGAGCGCGATTTTGTTTGTAGTTTTGATTTTAGGCATCGTTCTTTGGCGAATAAGGCGCAAAAGAAAAAACGAGGCTGATGTAACGGCTCCCTGACAATACTTGCTTCGTCGATCTTACGGTGCGTAGGGCGATTGCCGCATTGGTAAAGAATTTCTTTACCAATGCGGCAAGGCTTTTTCCTATGTGCTATAATGGTTAACGAAAATGAACGAAAGGAGTTTGAAAAAATGAATCGTCATCAGGTGATTATAAATGCGGATCTTTGTGTCGGCTGCGGTAAGTGCGCCGCGGTGTGCGCGGCGCACAATATAACGATAGAGAATAAAAAAGCGAAAACTGTGTTGGACGATTGCCTGATGTGCGGGCAATGCGCCGCCGTATGTCCCAAAAAAGCCGTTGCGGTCAGCGGTTACGATACGGAGCCGGTCGAAAAGCGAAAGGACGCGCGCTTAAATCCGCAAGACGTTTTGGACGTCATACGTTTTCGGAGAAGCGTCCGGCAATTTAAGCGGGAGGAAATTCCCAAAGAAGTGATCGGGCAGATTCTGGAAGCGGGGAGACTCACTCATACCGCTAAAAATATGCAGGACGTGTCCTTTGTCGTTCTCGATAAGGAAAAAGATCGAATCGAGAAAATGGCGGTCCGTCTTTTTCGGAAACTAAAACCTTTTGCAAATCTGTTCAGTCCGATGGCGAGGAACAATAAAATCGACGACCGCTTTTTCTTTTTCAACGCTCCGCTTGCGATCGTGATTTTGGCCAAAGACAAAACCAACGGTATTCTCGCCGCGCAGAACATGGAATTTGTCGCGGAAGCAAACGGCCTGGGCGTCTTGTTCAGCGGCTTTTTCACAACGGCCGCCAATGCGTCCCGAAAAATCAGGAAAGCTATTCAAATTCCCAAAGGGAAAAAGGCGGCGATGACTTTGGTGCTGGGCTATCCCGCTGTGAAATTTCTGCGCAGTCCGCCCCGCAGCGCGGCAGACGTTAAATATATATAAAGAGGATAAATATGCAACGAAAATGTCTGGAAAAACTGCAAAAGATCGCGGCCGGGTTTCGGGAATGCAAAAGCGCGTTTACCGCTATCGGCGATGAAACTCGGCAACTCATTTTATTGGCGCTTTTAGAAAGCGATTTTTCGGGGATTCGCGTCGGGGAGATCGCGCAGAAAGCGCACCTTACCCGGCCTTCCGTTTCCCATCATCTGCAAATCCTGAAAGAGGCGGGAATTGTGGCGATGCGGAGGGAAGGGACGAAAAATTACTATTATTTAAGCGCGGAAGGGACGCAATGGACGCAAATCGTCGATCTGATAGACCTGATCTATGCGAGTATCCGGCAGATGGATACGCCGTTATAAAAAAGAGGAGGAAAAAATTATGATTCTGTATTTTTCCGGGACGGGGAACAGCGAATACGTAGCGAAGAGAATCGGCAAAGAGATAAACGACGAAGTAATCGATTTATTCGGAAAAATCCGCGGCGGCGATTTTTCGCAGTTGAGCGCAGCCGATCCCTGGGTGGTCGTCGCGCCTACCTACGCTTGGCGGATTCCCCGCATCGTGGAGGCATGGCTGGAAAAAGCAACGCTCACGGGAAATAATGAAATCTATTTCGTAATGACCTGCGGCGGAAGCATCGGGAACGCGGGCAAATATCTTGAAAAACTGTGCGGCGCCAAAAAATGGAATTACCGGGGCTGCATAGCCGTTACAATGCCGGAAAACTATATCGCGTTGTTTTCCACGCCGACCAAGGAAGAAGCGTTGGAGATTATTGAAAAAGCGGAAGAGGTAATAGACCGGGCCGCTCTTCTCATTAAAAACAATCAGACGTTTCCGCGGCGGGAACCGACGCTCAAAGATAAGATAAACAGCGGGATTGTCAATACGACGTTTTATCCGCTCTTTGTGCATGCGAAAAAGTTTTATGCTACCGACGCCTGTATTTCCTGCGGTAAATGCGTCCGCGTCTGTCCGCTGAACAATATCCGCCTCGAAAACGGAAAACCGGTTTGGGGGAAGGACTGCACCCACTGCATGGCATGTATCTCCCGCTGTCCGGCCGCGGCGATCGAGTACGGAGAGCACAGTAAAGGAATGGCTCGATACGTGTGTCCCAAAAAATAGGATAGGACGATAAATTTTAAACACAAAGGAATAATCCCTGAAAAAGCGCACGGAAAAAATCCGTGCGCTTTTTTGCGGCCGAAAACCGTTGGGAACAGAGTTCGCAAGGAGGGGTACGCGAACGAAGATGATTTCCCGCCGCCGTTTTTATAAAAATACCGATCGATAAAAACGAGGGAACAAATGGCGGGGAACCGTCAAGAGAGAGGGAAGCGAAGAAGGGATCAGGGAAGCGACGAATATTTCTTGCGGTATGCTTTGGGGGATAAATTTTCCTGACTTTTGAAAAACGCGGAAAACTGATAATAATTTTTGAAGCCGCTTTGATAGGCGATCTGTTGTAAGGGATAGTTGGTCTGGACAAGCTGGGATTTTATATACTCCATTCGTCTGTTCAGAATATACTGCTTGGGCGAAACGCCCGTTTTTTCTTTGAACAAAACGCGGAACCGCGAAGGACTGAACCCGCTTTTCTTTGCCAGCGTATCGATGTCCACGTTCGTCATGTAGTATTCGTCGAGATAGGAAACGATGTAATTGATGCCCGAGCTATCCGATTTTTTCCCCCCTTGTCTCGACAAGTGAATGAGCAGGGCGCGCGTATAGCAGTCCAGCATACTTTTGTATCCGTGTTCTTTTTCTATAAATTCGCTTTTGAGAATTTTAATATATTTCCACACCGACAGAGCGTCGTCGCGAATGGTTTGCAGAGAAAGGCGGGAAACTTCTTTCTCATAATCGTCCTCCGGATAAAATCCGATCGACACGATATCCGCCTCGCCGACGGTGGCTTCGTCGTGTAATACGTTCGGCGGATAGATCAGGAAGGTGTTGTCGGAAAAATTCACCTGCTTATCGAATTTTTTCATTTCGTGAGTGAAGTCGATATCGTCCGTAGCGACCTGATTGATCGGTTCGTAATAGCTTTTTCCCCGCGCGCGTTTATAATAGACGATTTCATGGCAGGGGTGGCTGTGCGGCGGGACGGTGTGATCCCGGCCGAATTCGCTTACATACAGGTAAAGAAGTTTCGCCATAAGTTTTTCTCCCTCGTCGAATACAAATTTTATGAAACAATTATAACACCTCCGGAAAGGTTTGACAATCCTTTTGAGTAAAATTGTTTTTCATAAAATTTTTATTTTTTCGTTTTGGAGATAAACGGAGCTTTTTGGCGTAAACAGGTGCTTTTTTCACAAATATAGAAAAATTTAGAGATCCATTACGATTGATTTTCGTAAATTTTTAGTTGTTTTTTATATTGTATTTTCCTTTTGTATCTGTTATAATGAAGAAAAAAGGAGGAGCGAAGAAGTGACGGGAAGAGAATCCTCGCATCCGAAAAGAAAGGTATGGACGAAAAACCGCACGCAGCTGTTTTTGATGGCGTCGGCGGGCGCTTTGTTTTTGGCCGTATTCGCTTACATACCTATGTTTGGGATCGTGTTGGCATTCAAAGACGGAGATAAGGAATTAAACATCTTAAATACGATTGTTTACGGGACGTGGGTGGGATTCGATAATTTTCAGCGTTTTTTCAGCGATTATAATTTTAAAAATATCCTCACCAATACCGTCGGGCTCAATCTTTTGATGCTCCTGATCAATTTTCCGGCGCCTATTCTCTTTGCGCTGCTGCTCAACGAGATCAGGCATCGGGGATATCAGAAAACCGTACAGTCAATCGCCATTTTTCCCACTTTTCTTTCGTGGGTGGTGTTTGGAGGGATCCTGCTTGCCTTACTGGATATGAATACGGGAATCGTCAATCCGCTATTGAAAGTATTCGGACTGCTCGGTACAGATTCGTATATCAATTTCGGAGAAGCCGAATATGCCTGGGGATTGATTATCGTGTCCTCCCTGCTCAAAGGGGTGGGCTGGTCGTCCGTCATTTATTCCGCCGCGATTTTGGGCGTCAATCCCGAATTATATGAAGCGGCAAGGCTCGACGGCGCGGGGCGGATCAGACAGATGGCCTCGATTACGCTGCCGTCGATCGCGCCTACGGTGACGGTGTTCTTTCTTTTGAGCGTCAGCGGGCTTCTCAATAATTCTTTCGAACATATCTATACCTTTCAGAACGCGATCAACGTTTCGAGGAGCGAAGTTATCGCGACGTATGTCTACAAACAGGGTATCTCCGCGCGGCTGTATTCTTATACGACGGCGGTGGGATTATTCCAGTCGGCCGTGGCGCTGGCTTTGCTGGTGTCGAGCAATCTGATCTGCAAAAAAATTACGGGAAAGGGGATTTACTGATGAAGGGGAAGATGGTACGTGTCGACAAGACGGTGATCGTTCCGAAAAAAATCAGGCTGGAAGCGTTCGACTACGTTTTGTACGGTCTGATGTTTCTCTTTCTTCTTACGCTGTTGTATCCGTTCTGGTATGTGATCGTCGGCTCTTTCAGCGAGGGACAGGATTATAACGCCGGCGGTGTGTTTTTATGGCCGCGCGTGTGGAGTTTAAGCAGTTATCGCGTGGTGTTGGGCGATAAAAACCTTTATATCGGATTGTTTATAACGACGGCGAGAACCGTATTGGGGACGCTGACCTCTCTTCTGTTCACCGCGATGGTGGCGTACGCCATGCACGGAAAAGATCTGATCGCCAAACCGTTTTTTTACTGGTTTAATATTTTCACGATGTTTTTTGGCGGCGGCATCGTGCCTTTCTTTCTGCTGATCGTCAATTTAGGGCTCTACGACAGCTTTTTCGTCTATATTATCCCCGGGCTTTACAGCGTCTATAATATGATCGTGATTTCCTCTTTCTATAAGGGAATATCTAACGAACTGAGGGAAGCGGCGATGATAGACGGAGCCGGCGAATTCACGATTTTTGCGCGTATATTTTTGCCCCTTTCCAAACCCGTTCTGGCGACGGTGGGGCTCTGGATCGCCGTAGGACATTGGAACAGTTATTATGACACGATGCTCTATACGTTCAGCGAGTCTTTGCATACGCTGCAATATTATCTGATGAAAATCGTCCTGCTTTCCACAGTGCCGGAAAACAGCGGCAGTCTTCCCCCGGAAGTTTTGGAAAATACAGTCAGCGCCACTATTTCCTACGCGGCGATCGTGCTTGCGAGCGTCCCTGTTCTCTGCGTATATCCCGTGATCCAGAAGAAATGTTTTTCGACGGGGATAGCGGTGGGATCGTTGAAAGGCTAAACGCCGTACGGAGCGGAAAAAGAGAATTCGGAACGCGAACCGCCGAGTTTCTCCCGAAAAATCAAGGTTCGTTATAAGGAGGCAGTATGAAAAAAATTTTGGCGGCGGTTCTTTCCGCGGCTCTGCTCTTCGCGGCGGTCGGCTGCGGCGGAACGAGAATGAAAGAACTTGTTTATCCGGACGAGGGCTATGCGAACGGCGACTCGGACAGCTGGACGCAGCTCGACGGGAATGCCGAAGAATTGACGATCAACTGGTATGTCGATATGGCGGCTTTCGGCAACGCGGCTTCCAAAGGGACGTTGGTGGCGGATAAAATTTACGAAAAGACAAAATGCCGGATCAACTTTATTACGCCGATCAGCGACGACGGCGGCCAGCTTTCCACGATGATCGCGGGCAATAAACTGCCCGACGTGGTCACCGTGGCCGCGTCGGGCGAGGAAAGCATGCAGCTGGCGAGAGAAGGATACGCTTATCCCTTGCAGAAACTGGCGGAAAAGTACGCGCCTTCTTTCAATGCGCGCCTCCATAAAGAGATTGCCGAATTCTTTAAAATGGACGACGGATATATTTACGGCCTGCCCAACCATTTTTATACCTCCGAGGATATGAAGGCCTATGAGGAACAGGAAGGAAAAAATCTCAACTCCAACGGCGCGTTGATCGTCCGGGAAGATTACCTCAACCAATATTGCAGGACGTATCCCGACAGGAACGTTACGACGGCTTCCGGATTTTTGGAAATGTGCAAATGGGTAAAGACGCGGTATAAACTGACGGACGCCAATCCCACTTTTATGCTGGATACGTTTACGTCCAACGGCAGTAACGGCGTCCTTTGGCTGACGGAGTATTTTGCCGTGCCCAAAGAGGATAAAGAAGGCGATTTGCTGCTGGAATACGAACAGGAAAACTATAAAGACGCGCTGCTTTGGCTGAATCGGCTGTATCGGGAAAAATTGATCAGCTCCTCCAACTTTACCGCTCAGGCGGGTACGATGAGTTCTTATTTGCAGCAAGGCATGCCGTTTGCGTTTCTCGGTTCCCCGCAGCTTTATACGGCGGCCTTGACCAACGCTTACAAAAACGGGATCCGTTACGTGCCCGTGGTGATTACCAACGATAAGGGAGAAACTCCTCTGTTGCGCGACCTTTCGGGCAGCGGCTGGCTGTTCAGTATGATCACCAACAACTGCAAACATCCCGACCGAGTGATCAAATTGTTCGACTATTTATATTCCGACGAGGGGCAGTCTCTGTTTTTCGGGGTGGAGGAAGAAACGTATACTTACGAGATAAAGCCGGGGGAAAGCAAAGACGAAAAGACGTACAAGTACGGCAGGATTAAATGGAAGGAAGAGGTGGAAAACAAAATCGTAGACGGAGACGTCGCGGAATACGGCTTCATGTATTCCAATATGTTCGTCAATCCCATGTATCCTCGGCTTGCGAGTCCGGGCGGGGCGGTTCTGAACGGCCTTCTCGATTATATCGAGTATAACGTAAAAGCGGCGATCAGCGACTTTACGTATGCGATCAAAGGCTTTGAATTCGTCAAAGACGTGAGCGATCCCGCGTACAAGAGTTATTTCGATAAAAGTACGAAAATCAGCAACGAGTGGATAACCTATCTGCCGCAGATCATCGGCGCGGAAAGCGCGCAGAAAGCGACTGAAATTTATAACGCCACCGTCGCCCGGGCGAAAAACTTCGGCAGCACGGACGTACTTGCTTTTGAAAACGCCGCCTTTTTGGCGCATAAGAAAAAACTGGGCATAAGATATGCCTGGCCGGCGAACGATCCCGATTCGGGATACGGTTTGCTGAAAGTTACGGATATTCGGGGCAATATTTCTTACAATATCGAGATTCCCGAACGGCTCATAAAATAGTCTGTCGCAAAAGGAAAAAATATGAACAGAAAAAAGATCGTTATCGATACGGATATCGGAGACGATATCGACGACGCTTTCGCGCTGGCGTTGGCGCTTGCTTCGCCCGAACTGGAACTTCTCGGCGTCACCACCGTCTATAAAAACACCCGCCAGCGGGCGCATATCGTAAGCGCGCTCCTTCATGCCTGCGGAAGAAGGGATATCCCCGTTTTTGCGGGATTGAATTTTCCTCTCCGAGAAGAGATCTGCAAATTCGATTACGAAGCGATGGGGGAAAACGGACTCGTCGATTTACGGCATTACGATGCGGAGATGGAAGGTTTCAGTTACACGTCGGAGAAAGCGGTCGAATTTATTCTCGATACCGCCGATCGATATCCCGACCAAGTCACGCTGGTGGGGATCGGTCCGCTGACGAATCTCGCCGCCGCGCTGAAAAAACGCCCCGGGAGTTTTCATAAACTCAAAGAACTGGTGCTGATGAACGGCTTTTTCGCGCAAAGCTATCCCGAATGGAACGTAATGTGCGATCCGGAGGCGTCGCGGGCCGTCTACACCTGCGGCGTACCCGTGCGGGCGATAGGGGCAAACTGCACGCTGCGCACGGAGATAGTCGGGGAAGATTTGGAGAAACTGCGGGCGCTGGGCGGCAGAACGGGAAGGCTTCTCAACAAGATGCTGTCCGTGTGGTTGGAGGATAATAAGCGGAATTGTATCATGCACGACGCTTTGACGGTCGCCTGTCTGTACGAAGATTTCGTCTCTTTCGAAACGCGGAACGTTTACCTTCCGTTGGAAGAAGGGATAAGAGGATATACGCTGTGCACGGACGGAGAAACGCCCGTCTGCGGCAAGGCGTCGGTTTCCGTCGCTGTAAACGAGAAAGCGTTTGTGCGGAGTTTTATCGGGCGGCTTGCCTCTTTTACGCAAAGAGAGACGCTCCGGAGCGAAAAGTTTGAAAATATCAAATTTATGGAGGGAGAAACGTTATGAAGAGAATGGAACTCGGAAAACGGCTGATCGCGTTGGCCGCCGTCGCGGGCGTGGGGTTTTCCGCCGCGGGAAATATGTTTTCTGCGTCGGTTTTTGCCCAAACGGGAAGCGAAAACGGCGTCGTGTGGCAGCAGGTATCCGAAGACCGGGACGGATTCGCCATGTCCGTTAACGGCGCGGCGGAAGGGAAAGGCGTGACTTTGACGCAAGAAGCGTCGCCGTTCGATTTCAACTATCTCGCGGTCACGATGAACGTATCTTATGTGGTTAACGAGTCGGGCGACGAATACTTTCCGGTCAAAATATTTATAAACGGAAGTTTATTGGCGGGAACTCCCGCAGAGGGCGGCGAGGTTTATTTTTTGGAAGCCTATGACGACGACGGAAAAACTTTGGAAGTCGAGCAAAAATACGGCGGATATATTTTTCTGCCGCCCGCTTTTGCGGGAACGTTGTATTTTCCCAAAGCTCTTTTGAACGAGACTTCGGAAATTTCGCAAATACGCGTAACTTACGACGGGACGCACGACGGCGAACTGGTGCTTTTGAACGTTTACGGCTGCGAAAGAGTCGGCGATAAGCTGGGCGAACCGGTCGTCAACAGAAACAATCTGAAAGCGACGACCGACGAAGGGATTTCTCTGTCCGACGGGTTTGTCGTCGAGAAGAAGGGCGGCGCGGAGGGAAACGGTATTCACCTCGTTCAGGACGCCGTGGATTTCGATTCGAAATATCTGGGTATGGACGTAACCGTAACGGAAGCGGGACAGCCCGGCGACGCCTATCTCTTTATCAAACTTTCGATCGGGGGAAAGACGGTCGTGCCCGAGAGCGGTACGCGTTTTCCCGTTTCCTGCCGCGACGACGGAAGCCGAAGCTACATAGAGAATTTATTCGGCGGCTGGTTTGTCATTCCCGCCGGTTTCGACGGAACGGTGTATATAGACGCGGAAACCTATCTGAAAGGGACGACCTCCGTTTCGGCGTTGGATATTCTTTTTGACGGAGGGCACGACGGAAAACTGACGATAAACGATTTCTTCGGCTGCGAAAACGTCGGCGCCTCCTTTCATCCCGCGGAGGGAGTGCTTTTCGAGGCGGGGGAAAACGCTTCGATTACGGCGGAGAAGGTGGAAAACACCGCGGGGAATACGTTCGCCAAAATGATTAAAAATCCCCCGTTCCCCATCGCGGACGAAGAATACCTGGCCGTGAAAATCAAGATGCTCTCGTGCAGCGCGGTCTCGGATTTTACCTACATTCAATTTTCCGTCAACGACCGGCTTTTGACGGGCGATTCGGGCGCGGCGGGAGAGATCGCGGAAAACCTCATCGACGCCGTCCCGGCGGACGGTACGGCGATAAAGCTCGAACAAAAATGGGGAAACTGGATTGTCATTCCTTCCGAATTCGACGGAGTGATCTATATGCCGGTAGCCAAATACTGCGCGGGAATCGGCGGCATCGGGAGCTTTTCGTTCCTCTTCGACGGCGGACACACCAACTCGTTCGAATACGCGATCGGCGCGGCGGAGAGCGTGGGCGCAGCCCCGAGATTCCTCTCGTTGAACGAGGAAACGGAAAAGGTAAAAGAAGTGGCGCGACTGGGAGATTTCAAAGCGGAATCGGCGGAAATCGTCTCCGTCTTCGATCTTTCCTCTTTCAAAACGACGGAGGGCGGAGCGATCTCGGATCCCGCGGTTGTCTGCGACGAAGGGGTGCAGGCGTTTGACAGTTATTCTTACAGCTATTCGAAATTCGGCGGCGTTTCCGTGGACGAAGGCTGGGAAAATCAGTTGATGGTACATATCAAATCGCAGTTCGAGGGCGGAAAGCCGATGAATCCCACAGACAATAAAGACGCGTACGGGTATCTGGAATTTTCCGTCGCCGATCCGTTTGCTTTAAGCACGGGACTGACGGTCAATGTACAGTGTATTTCCGCGGAGTGTTATTTCAACGTTTTGCTCATCGACGAAAACGGCGGCGTCTGGAATGCCGATTATTCCAAAACGGACTATACCTTTGTCAGCGACGGCGCTCCCGTAGGCATCGCGACGCTCTACGATAACTTCTTTTTCGGCGAAGATTCTTACGGCACCCTCTATATTCCCAAAGAATACTTCCATTCCGTAGCCAGCTACCAGGGAGAGCCCGTGGAGATGGCTGCCGAGATGGGAAAGATAGAAAAGATCGTCTTTTCTTTCGATATGCTCTACGGATTGGGGCGTACGATGAGCGTCGGGAAAATCTGCGACGCGGATATAGATACGGAAAAAGTAACGTGCGTGTTCGATCCCTCGCAAATGACGGACGAACAGCTCGGTATCGGCACGGCGAAGGGCACGGCGGTCGCCTGCAACACGAGCCAGGCGCACGCGGATAATTTCGCGCTCAGACGTGAAACGAAAGAAGAGACGCCCGGATATGTGGAACCGGAACGCCCGGGCGATTCCTCTTCTTCTCAAAATTCCGCGTCCGAATCGACGGGCGGTTCGGCCGTTCCCGCGAACGGCTGCAAATCGGGCTGTAAATCGGGCGTTTCCGCTTTGGGCATAGTGGGCGCGGCCGTGTGTCTCGGCTTTATCGTCTTCAAAAAGGCCGGGAAAAAAGAATAAACGATCACGTCGCCGGGCGGAAAGTTCTTTCCTTTGAGAAGGATTTTCCGCTGTCGGCGGCTGAGAGCGGAAAAGGAGCGAAGGAATGAAAAAAATAGTTGCGATACTGCTTGTCGCGGCGATCGTCGCAGGGAGTGCCGTGATGAATTCCTGCGGGGAAAAATCGGAAAAAATACCGGAGGGATATGTTGCGGAAACGGACGGAGGACTGATGTTCGGCGAACCGGAATTCAGCAATATTTATAATTACTGTCCGTCGGTAATGGTGGACGGGGACGACGGTTACGTCTGGTATTGCTCCAACGAATCCTCGGGCTCGGCCGGCGATCATATCGCTTATCGACGCGGTAAAAACATCGGGGGAAAATGGTATTGGGGGGAGAAACAAATTATTTTAGGGCCGGAAGAAGGGAAATATTATTCGGGAAATATCTGTGATCCCGACGTCGTCAAAGGAGAATTTCTCTATAAAGGGGAAACGTATACTTATCTGATGGCGGTACTCGGATGCGTCACGGTGGACAACAGCGCCAATATGTTCGGATTCAAGGCGGCGAAGTCGCCCGACGGGCCGTGGATCGACATTCCCGAACTCAGCCCCCTCTACGATTTTTACGACTTCTATCCCGGTTACGAATATGACGGCGTAAACAATTTCATCTGGGGCTGGGGGCAGGCGAGTCTCGTCAACGTGGATAAAAAAGGGAAAGCACTGCTCTTTTATACGGGCAGAAGCGGCACGGGGCAAAAGGTGGAATATTGGGATTTTTCCGATTTGGCGAACCCTAAGGGAATCTACGAGGCGGAGGTGACGAACAAAGGGGTGACGGACCTGAACGGCGGGAAAGATTCCATCTGCAACGCGCAGTTTATGTACGACGAGCAAAGCGACCGATTTTATATGATCTGCGATACGCATCCGTTCAGTCCGTTCGAGTGGCCGACGAATCTGCCCTATTCCTCCCGGATTTATTACATGGATAACGCGACGAATGCGGAAACGGGCTACGTCTTTCAGAACAAAAAGAACTCCTGGACGGAGTTGACGACGATAGACGAGGAAAAAACCGGCTTTCCCCGCAATCATAACTGCTGTTTTTATCGGGATCCTTACGGGCGGAAACTCAACGGAAACAAGTTGGACGTGGCGTATACGATGAGCCTTACCGGCGCCGATTGGAAAGTGTTGTATACGTACAGGATCTATCGTTTGGAAATCGATTTGGAGAAAGGAAAGGAATGAGTGCCTCGCCTTGCTCAAACGCTTTCGCCCTTTGCCGCGTAAGCGGTAAAAAGAGACCGCGAACCGGCGTGCGGGAATTTCTTTTCCACAGGTGGTATCGTTTTTCGGGAAATTCTCATACTGTCTTTATGGAACAGGAAAAAAACAGGAAATCGGGATTTACGGAAGAAACGGAAACGTTGTTTGAGGACGCGGTTTGCGCCAACGAATGTACGGGGCTTTTGCAGGGCATGCCCATCGACGAGGCGGATAAGGAAAGCTACGGCGAAATATTCGACTACGGCGCCGAAGCGACTTCGTCGGAAGCGCACGCGGACAAGATCGATAAACCGAACGAAAAACGCGGCATCGCCTGGGGCGATCCGGCGGGAACAGCCGAAAATAAGCTCAAATAAAAAAGCGAAACACCTATTGAGATTTAAACCGTACGCGTTTGAATCACGACGGGTGTTTTTGCTTCTGTCCGGACGTTAAACCCGGCAGAGTTTAAAAAGAGACTTTGTGCGAAAGGGAGGCTTTTTTTGCCCGAATAGATAGAAAATTTTCAAGTTTTTGCGGAGTAAAAGCGGTAAATAGAGAAAAGAGTATGAATTTTTTCCATCATTATTCTTTTTTCGACGCATTCAGCGGAGTTCAATTCCCATGGAACTCCGCTTTTTTATATTTTTATAAAAACAAAATAAAAAAAGTTGGCTTTTTTTCCGATAAAATTTAAGAAAAAGAGACTTTTGTTTTTTTCTCTTATTGACAACTATACGGAATGTGCTATAATGAAATCGGTCGAGAAACGGTACCGAACGGCATAAGAACGGGGAAACGGCGTCTGATTTTTGAAAAAGTTTCGGCGAAGGGTACCCTTCTTACGTTTTGTATTTACAAAACGTAAGAAAACTCTTATACAGCCGCATTTAATTTTTTATTTATAAAACGGGAAATAGGGGAAAGATCTTTTATGAAAGAATCCGTTGAGAAGAAAAAGGCGCGGGGATCTTTATCCGACGCGTCTTTGCGGCAGAGAAAACCGCATTTTCGCACGCCGCTTAAAAACAGATTGAGAAGTCATTGGGAAAATTATCTCATGATGATTCCCGTAGTGGTCTTTTATCTGATTTTCGCGTATTTTCCGATGTACGGCATCGTCATCGCCTTTAAGGAATATTATCCGACGCAAGGCATATTGGGAAGCCCCTGGGTGGGCACGGTGCATTTTGAGTGGCTGTTTCACGCCCCGGAATTTACCCGGGCGGTGAAAAATACGGTGATTATCAGTTTTTTGAAACTGCTCTTGTGTTTTCCCTTCCCCATTCTTCTCGCTCTGTTTTTGAACGAATTACCCTTTTTGAAATATAAAAAAGCCGTACAGACGGCGATCTATCTCCCGTATTTCATTTCCTGGGTGATTATCGCGTCGATCGTCTATACGCTTTTAAGCGTGAACGGCGGCGTCGTCAACAATATTTTGATGTCTTGGGGATTGGAACGAGTCAATTTTCTCACCGACGAAAAATATTTTTATCCGATCCTAATATTCTCGGCGATCTGGAAAGAAGCCGGGTGGGGGACGGTCATTTATATCTCCGCGATCTCCGCGGTGAATCCCGAGCTTTACGAGGCCGCTACGGTGGACGGCTGCGGGAGATTCCGCAAGATGCGATTTATCACGATTCCCTGCATCGGCGCTATCATCACCGTCATGTTTATCTTACAGGTCGGGAATATCATGAACGCCGGCTTCGATCAGGTATTCAATCTCTACAATCCCGCCATATACGGGGTAAGCGATATCCTCGACACCTACGCTTATCGGATCGGTATCAGCCAGGGACTGGTGGAACGCGGCGCCGCTCTGGGACTGTTCAAGACCGTGATCAATTTCATTCTGTTGCTCCTGGCGAATTTCGTTGTCAAAAAGATCAACGGCACCGGCATTTATGATTAGAGGTAAGAAATGAAAAACGCGGCTTTCAAAAAGAGAAAACACAAAATAAAAGCGTTTGACCTGGTGAATATCTTTCTTCTTACCCTTTTCGCCTTGCTGTGTCTGTACCCGTTCTTTAACCAGGTGATGATCTCTTTTGCGACGAAATCGGATTATTACAATGCGACGCTGTTGGTATGGCCGAAAAATTTTACCTGGGATTCTTATAAATTCATTTTGTATCAGGACAGAATCGGCTACGCTTTTTTGGTCTCTCTCTTCGTTACGGCCGCAGGAACGCTGTATAACATGACGCTGACCGTTTTAGGCTCGTACGTGCTGACGAAAAAACACATGCCGGGGCGGGGGATTTTTTTCGGATTCGTGCTGATCACGATGTTCTTCGGCGGCGGCCTGATTCCTTTCTATCTGACGATCAAAGAACTCGGCCTGATGAACCATATTTTAAGCGTTATTCTGCCGTTCGGCATCAACACTTTCAATATGATCATTCTGCGCAACTTTTTCCATCAGGTGCCCGAAAGCATGCTGGAATCGTGCAAACTGGACGGCGCGGGCGAGTTTACCGTTCTCCTGCGGTTTGTCCTTCCGCTTTCCAAAGCGGGGCTCGCCACCGTCGCCCTGTTCTATATGGTCGAGCGGTGGAACGATTGGTACTGGCCGATGATGTTCTTATCCGATCCCGATTGGTTCCCGTTGGCGCTCGAACTGAGAAACATTCTCTCCAACAGCCAGTCTACGGGCATCGGAGGCGGCGGGGACGTCGATCCGGGGATCTTGTTCGAGGAAGGCAAACAATCGGCGATGATCGTCATTTCGATGATCCCGATTCTGATGGTGTATCCCTTTGTGCAGAAATATTTCGTAAAGGGCGTGATGATCGGTTCCGTCAAGGATTGATCTTTATAATAAATGCAGGAGGAAAAGAATGAAGGTTTTCAAAAAAATATTTACGGCGCTTATGGCGTGCGTTTTTACCGTCGGCGTGTTGTCCGGGTGCGGCAAAACGGGCCAAACGATCCCCGACGACAAAAAACTGACGATCTTCCGTTGGGACTTTGCCGCCGTCGATTCGGCGCGGAAGCAAAAGACGCCGATTTACCGCGAGATCATGAAACACGTCAACGCGGATTATCCTATCTACGTCAAAACTTCGGGTTCGGCGAACTGGGAAGACGTTTTAAACAAAGACTTCAACGGCGAGACGCTGGCGGACATCTTTGTCTGCTACGCGATGGATCGGCCTGCCAACTTTAAAAAATGGGTGAAAGACGGCGCGGTGCTGCCCATCAGCGATTACGTGAGCGAAACCAAGTATCCGAACGTATATAAGAGACTGCAAAAATTCGATTATCTCAAAGACCGGATCGATTATTTCCGGGGCAAACATTACGCTTTGCCGATCGAGACCACGCTGGAACACGGCATGTTTATCCGCTTGGACTGGATTGAAAACCTCAATGCGAAACTCGGGGAAATCCTCGTCAAAGACGGCGTGATCGCTTCTAAGGCGCAGCTGACGGACGAGTTGAAAGCAAAATACGAGTTCAAAGTGCCGGAGACGCTGACCGAGTTTTATCGCCTTACCCGCGCGTTTTCCAAATACGATCCGGACAACGACGGCAATCCGAACAATACGTACGGATATACGTGCAGCGAGACGAATATGTGGTTCAACAACTGGATCTTCGAAGCGATGAGTTCGTCCGCGGAAGGCTATCACGACAGCACCTATTGGGGCTGGGTGGAGGACGGGAAGGGCGGACTCACTTCGAGCTGGGTGACCGAGGGCAATAAAAAAGCCGTGGCGTTTTTGAATAAACTGTACGCGGAAGGCATACTCGATCCCGATTACATAGCGACGACCGCCACGCAGAAACAGACGAAATTCGTGCAGGGACAGGTGGGGATCATGGTCGGGAATCTTTGGTACAACACCATTCTCAACGATTTCATGAGCGCGGGCGGGTATAGCATGGAAGAGGCGCGGGAACGCTTTACCGTGATCAATCCGCCGCGCGGCGAGTCCGGCGCGTCGGGAATGAAGGGGAATCCGGGATTCTGGTGCAGCGTATGTCTCAACGGCAGGCTGTCCGACGCGGAGAGGGACGCCGCGCTCGCGCTGCTCGATTATTTATACAGCGACGAGGCGACGGAGCTGTTCACGTACGGAATCGAAGGAACGCACTACGAAGTGAAGAACGGCGAAAAAGTCAGTCTGATGGGGCAGGATTCCAACGGATACAACAAAACGCTGGAAACCGAGGACGCCGCCTGGGCGCTTTCCTCTTTGTCGGGCTGGCAGTTCAGCTATTACAGCCCCTACCAGTCCAACGCCGCGCTCATCAAAGGCTTTATGGACAACGCGGCGCAATACACGAGAGTGGATCCCGTGATGTACGTGCAGACGCCGCTGTATACGGAAAACGACAATTCTCTCGCCAATTCCGCGTTGGAACAGTACGTGGGCATGATCAAGAATAAAGCCATGTACGGCTCGTCCGACAGCGCTTTGCCCGACTGGAAAAATCTTTATACGTATAACGACGCTTACGACAAGGCGTGGGATAACTATGTGAATATGTATCTGAACTCGTGGGGCGGCCGGGCGATGATAGACGAATACAGCGCCGCGGCTTCCAAGTATCTGAATAAATAAAATATGGGGGTTGGAAAATGAAGAAACACAGATGGAGCGTATGCCTGCTGGGAGCTGTTTGTCTGACGAGCCTGTGCGTCGGATCGGTCTCCGCTTTTGCGGAAGAACCGACCGAAGAAACGGCGTTTTTTGTCTCCGCTTCCGAATATACCGGGAGCCTGACGCCCGACGATATCAGTTTCGACACGGGCTATTGCTGCGTGCCTAAAACGCAGGGCGAAGGGGGCTGGTATGCGATGACCGGCTCGTCGATAGGAGCTTTGGCAGAAATGACGGATTCGTCCGGCGGCCAGGGGAATACCTACGACGGCGACGGACACGGGATCTGGTGGCGGCAGGATTTCGGAATATGGGACGGCAGTATCCTGGCGTCGAAATGGACGGCGCCGGCGGCCGGCACGGTGGCTTTTTCGGGCAGGATCAGAGCCTATTCGCCGCAGCACACGGTTTTATCGGTATACTATCAGGCGAAGGACGCCGAGATGCGGACGCTGTATTCCGCGCAGCTTGCCGGCGCTTCCGAAATTTCCATGATGGTGGCGGACGAGAGCGCCAAAGCCGTCGCGCCCGGCGACTCGTACTATTTCGTCCTCGAACAAAACGAAGCGGCGAAAGCGTTGGGGGACAAGGCGAACGCCAACGGCCGGATTCATATCAAGGCCGATTACGCGGCGGCGGACACCAACGCGTTTTTGCTGGAAGAAAACGTTTACGGCGGTACGCTGACGAAAGCGCAGGCGACGGTGGGCAACGGTTACGGCTGCGTTCCCGACGCCAAAACCGAACCCCAGGGAACGAACAACTGGTATGCGCTGTACGGCAGCGCCGCCGGCGATTACAAAAAAATGACCGCGACGGCGAGCGGGGAAAACGCTTATTGGCAGGGTGCGGCGGACTGGAACACCGTTTGGTGGAGAGAGGACTTCGGACCGGACGGAGGGGACGACGCGATCGCCATGTGGCGGGCGCCTTTCAACGGCACGGTGAGGTTCTCGGGCGTTATCTATAAAGACGACATGACGGGTTCGGACGGCGTCGTCGTCCGAGCCTACAACCGGAAAAGCGCGTCCGCCGACAGCGAACGGCTGATTTCGGTGGGCAAGAGCAATCCCTTCGCGCTGTACGTGAACGAGAGCGTGCGCGAGGTCGTCGGCGGCGAGATGTACTTTTTCTGTATCAATCAGGGCGAATCGTCGGCGTTCGATTCCACGAAGATGTTCATCAAGGCGGAATTTACCAAAAACGAGAGCAATCCCGGAACGCCTGCGGACGACGATATCGGTCCCGTCACGGAGAATCCCGAGGACAGTATTTTTAACCGCAAACCTTCCTATGCGCTGGGGGCGCAGGCGGAATACTATGCCGCGCCCGCGGCGCAGGGCGAAAACGGAGTTTGGGCGCTGTACGGAAAGGCGGAAGGGAAATATTACGAGATGACCGCTTCCGACGACGAAGCGGGGCGCGCGGGAAATCATTGGAAAGGAAATTCGCCGTACAACGAGATCTGGTGGAAGCAGGAGTGCGGTCCGGACGGCGGCGACGACGTAATCATAGCCTGGCGGGCGCCCTTTAACGGCAAAGTGCGCTTTACCGGCAAAATTTTTAAGGATTTTACGGGCTCGGGCTCGGACGGGATCATCGTTAAAGCCTATAACCGCAAAACTTTGTCGGGTGCCATGGAAGAGCTTTTCAAAAAGACCTATGTCGAGACGTTCGAGATCTACTTTAACGGCGTGGAACTCGGCGTCATAAGCGGAGAGATGTACTTTTTTGCGATCGATCAGAACGGCACTTCGGCGTACGACGGCACGAACGTGTGGTTTAAAGCGGAGTTTACCAAAGACGCGCAAAATCCCGGACAAGAGACGACCGGCGGCGATATCGGCTGCGCGAGGATCATAGATTACACGGGCTATTACGGCACCGAGCAGGGCGTTAACAACTGGTATTACGCGCAGGGCGGCATCGAAAAGTACGCGTTCATGGAATACGGCGTCAGCAAGAATTCCGGCGCGCTGCAATGGAACGGGCTGAGCGATTGGCAGGGAATTTCCGCCGGAAACATGACGCCCGGAAAAGAGTACGGCAGTCTGCGCATCTACGTGTGCGACCGCGACGGCGTAATCTCCGTCGAGGGCAAACTGAATAAAACGGGCAGCGGCGGAGACGGCATGAACGCTAAGATTTATCATAACGATAAAGCGATTTTTACCCACGCGTTCGGGGCGGCGGCGGAGATCGCGGAATTGCCGGACACGCTTAAAAACATTGCGGTGAAAAAGGGAGATCTGATCGTCTATTACGGCGACTGCGGCGACGCCAAATCCAATGATTACGACAATCTCTCCTTTATGACGGAAATTTTCTGGGAGTCGGGTTCGGGAGAGGCGGCGGAGGATACGTCCGCGTATATTTCCCCCGTGTCGAAACTGGAATTGCAGGGAATTCATCTGCCGGAAGCGGAATTGGACGAAAACGAGGAATACGCGGACGAGAACGGCGGCTGTTCGTCCTCGATCGGTCCCGGAACGTTTACGGCGTTTGCCGCGCTGGCATCGTTTGTAGCGGCCGCATGGTTCCGCAGAAGGAGGTATTGATATGAAAAAAAGCGTTTTCACGGCGGCTTTGGTTTTTGCCGCGGTGTTCGTCCTGGGCGGCTGCGGCGGCAATATTTCCGCCGACGGTTCGGGCAAGAAACCCGCCACGGACGACAGAATCTATAACAACGTCGCGGACTTTTCTTCGAAACAGGGGTGGCAGGGCTGGCATTATCTCTATCGCGACTCGATGGGAGAGATCTATAAGATGACTTTCGATCTCGACACGGGGCGTTGGAACGGCAGGGATTTTTACTGCTATAACAGGATCGGCGAACAGCACCCCGGCAATAACACCGAGACGCTGATCGGGTGGCAAGCGACGGTGGACGGAAGTGTTTCCGTGGCGGGCACGGTCGTGAGAAATCCCGTGGATTTCAGCGGCGACGGCGTGTTCTATTACGTGACTCTGAACGATCGGGAAGAGGACGACTATCTGTTCAGCGTGGTCGTGGAAGAAGACGAAAAAACGCCGTATAAAATCGAATTTACCGCCGATGTGAAGGCTGGTGATATGTTGTATTTCTGCATCAACGGGAATGCCAACAATTCCTTCGACAGTACGTGCAGTAACATTACTATTCAATATCGCTGACAAAGAGGGCTCTATGAAATATAAGTTTTTCAGGTTCGGTAAAACGACGATCGTCTACGGGTTGGAATCGGGAATCGCGACGATGACGATGGTGCCGTCGGACATGACGGAACGGTTATGCGAGGAAAAAATGAACGGCAAGGATCCGTTCGGACGCGTTCGTCCCGAACCCGCCATGCAGATAGCGGTGGAAGGGGACGATTATCCCCGGGAGTTTTCCGCCGGCAAAACGTTCCGCAACAAAGCCCTTTCCAAGCGCTGGGGGCTGCCCAAGTTCGAGTTTACGGAAAACGAGGCCGGGCGGAACCTGACGGCGGCGTATCGTTCCGGGGAGGGACTCGTCGCCCGGCAGATATTCGTACAGAGGCCGGGCGACGAGGCGATTTCGACTTACTGTGAGGTGAAAAACGAAACGGCCGGCAGTATCGTGCTGGAATGCGTTCCTTCTTTCTTTTTGTCGCGTCTGACGCCGTTTGTAAAGTTCAATGATCAGGCGGATCTGGTGATCCACAGAATGCGCAATTATTGGAGCGCGGAAGGCATGCTGGTGAGCGGTGCGCCGTCGGAGTATGGTTTGGAAGATCCGTGGAGCGGCCTCGGCGTGCGCGTGGAAAAGATCGGACAGGTCGGCACTATGCCGGCCAACGGCTGGCTGCCGTGGGCGGCGGTCGAAGACAAGACCAACGGCTGCGCCTGGGCGGTGCAGCTGGAAGCGCCCGCGTCCTGGCAGATCGAGATCGCCAGCGCCTACAACGGCATTTCGCTCGGCGGAGGACTGGCGGACTTTGCCTACGGGCACTGGAAAAAGAATCTGGCGGTCGGCGAAACTTTCCGCACGCACCGCGCGTTTCTGACGGCGTGCCGGGGAAACTTCATGAAGGCGGCGGCGAATCTGGTCCGCTTGCAGGAAAACGGCATGGACGTACCCTTATCGGAGAAATCTTTGCCCGTCCTCTACAACGAATATTGTTATACGTGGGGAAAACCGTCGCTGGAAATCGTCAGGAAACTCCTGCCCGTGTGCCAACGGTTCGGCTTTAAGTATTTCGTCGTTGACGCGGGCTGGTACAGCGAAGAGGGAAAGGATTGGAACAGCCTCGGCGACTGGAACGTCAACCGCAGACTCTTTCCCGGCGGTCTGAAAGAGTACGCCGATTTATGCGGCGAATACGGCCTGACGGCGGGGATATGGTTTGAATTCGAGAGCGTGTCGTTCGATTCCGCCGTGGCGAAAGAGCACCCGGACTGGCTGCTGACCTATGAAAATAAACCGATCGCGCATGAAAAACGCTGTATGCTCGATTTTCGTAAAAAAGCAGTGCGCGAATACGCGCACGAAAAAGTGACAAAACTGCTCCTCTCCACCGGCATACGTTATATAAAAATCGACTATAACGAGACGGTGGGACTCGGCGTCGACGGCGCGGAATCTCTCGGGGAAGGCCTGCGCCGGCACGTGGAGGAAGCGCTCGGCTTTTACCGTTCGCTGCGCGAAGAAATCCCCGACCTCGTCGTCGAGATCTGTTCGTCGGGCGGCATGCGGCACGAACCACTGTGGCTTTCTATGGGGAGCATGTGTTCGTTTTCGGACGCGCACGAAGGCCCGGAGGGCGCGGTGATCGCCTGTAATCTGCATCGGTTTATTCCTGCGAGAAAAATGCAGATCTGGGCGACGATCAAAGACGATTACGACAAGGACGACGCTTGTTTTACAATGGCTAAAAGTATGCTCGGAAGAATGTGCATAAGCGGAAACTTATCCGACAAAAGCGAGGCCGTTTTGGAAACGGTTCGCGGCGGCGTGGAATTTTATGATCGGATAAAAGACGTTATCCGTGACGGCGAGACGATCGGCATCGGACAAAAAGGCATTACGTACCTTCGCGAACTGCACGGCGTGCAAACGCTCACCCGCCTGTCCAAAGATGAACGGAGAATGCTTTGGTATTGCTTTATCGTCGGCAGACCGGGCGAAACCGTTACCGAAACGATTCCCCGGGGATATCGTCCGGTTTCCGTCTACGGAAATGCCGAAGTGTTTTTGGAAAATGTGCAGATCTCCGCGGTCGCGGCGGAGGCGGACATGGTCGGCTGCGTCGTTTTATTGGAGAAATCAGGAAACTGAGCGAGATTTATATGCGCGGTTCGTTGGATTTTGTGGAAGAGGACTCGTTTTAAAACGATGATAAGGAGATTATAATGAAAAATAAATGGTTTACAGTGTTTTTAAGCGCGTGTTTGCTTCTGCCTGCCGTTTGCGGGTGTGCGAGTCAAACCAAAACCGTCGACGTCGATTTCGGCGTCAAAGACGGTATGGCGGTGCAGAACTTAAAGAAATTCGATAATTTTACGTCGACGTGGGCCTGGGTGGGGGAACAGACGGGTACGACCGATCCGAATACGTTAAACATGGTGCCCGCGCTCGACGAGATCAAGGCGGAAAGTCTGCGGTTCGACTTATTTATGGGCTATACGGGACTGGGGTATGAAATCGGCAGAGGAAGCGATAAAAAAGGGGATACGGACGCCGAGTACGCGCAGACGATGCAGCTGATAGACATGCTGACGAAAAACAACGTGGCGCCGTACGTCGAATATTTCGCCGCGCCCGAGTATTGCGCGGCCAACTGGAAAAAGGTGGACGATTACGCGAAGTGGGAAGAGCTTTGCCGGAATATGGCGGCATATTTCAAAAATAAAGGGATTCGTTTATCGGCGCACGAAATCTGGAACGAACCGGATTTCAACGGAGCCTTCTTTTCCGGGGACTGGGTGGATTACATCAACACGTATATCGCGGCGGCGAAGGGAATCCGCGCGGCGGATCCCGACGCTCTGGTGGTCGGCATGAGCGCGGCGCTTCCTCAGGAATTATGCTATAAAAAAACGACGGTGAAGGACGACGGCGAAAAATCCGCTTACCGGCGTTTCATCGAGAGAACGTACGAAGAATATATGCCGGACGCGGTCAGCTGGCACTATTACGGCCGACAGGGGCAGATCAGCGGCCGACAGGACGAATACGAGAATTTTTCCTCCTATCTGAAAGCCATGCGCTCCTCGTTGCAGGGCTATCAGGACGGGACGCATGCGGACCTTGCGGACGGCGTCAAATATCCGAAACTGGAAACCGTTCAGCAGCACCTTAACGAGTTTAATATTTTTCAGCCTTCCATGGACGCGATTTACCAGACCGTGGAAATGCTGCCCGGTATGTTTTATGCGTTTGACGATCTCCTTGCCGCGACGGACGTAACTCGCGTGAGCTGGGCTTCGCTGGTGGGGGAGAAGAACGGAAAACTCAGCTACGATCTGATAGACGGACAGTCTTATCAAAGATATCCCGCGTATCACGCCTTATGGATGTACGGACATCTGCCGGTGGATCGCGTCAAAGCGGATCTGGGCAATAAAAATCTCGGAACGATGGCGGGCGTGGACGCGCACCGCGCGGGACTTATCGTATATAACCGGAGCGGCGACGGGCAGAGCGTACGCGTAAATTTGAAGAATCTGCCTTTTGAAAAGGGAAATCTGGACGTTTATCTGGTGGACGACGAACATTACAGTTATACGACGCAGAACGCTCCGTTGAAAGTGCGCAGCCGTGAAAACGCGGAGACCGAAGGCATGGAGATCCGCATGAATCTCAAACCCAATTCCGCGTATTATATCGAAGTGAACGACGTGACGGGCAAAAGCGATACGGACGATTACGTGAAGATGGGAGATCTCGTCCGCCGCGATTATTGGTATCCCGAACGCGGAGACAATAAACCTTACGCGGATCTTCACGAAAACAGTCTTACGGCGCACGTCGGTATGGCGGACAACGCGAGCGGAAAATCGGCGATGGCTCTGACGGTGGATAACATGAAGCAGTACGCCGGCTTGACCGTCAATTATGAAACGTGGGGGGAAGCCTCGCGTTCGGAGCGTTCGGTGATCGGCCTGAAAGTGGATTACCGCAAAGAGGACGGCAGTTATCAGTCCGGTAAATTATATACCGTCGGCGAGTTCGGATATAATCTCGCCGCGCCCTTTGGAAGCAAATCCGCGGCGAGCGAAGTCGTTTCTATGGGAGGGCTGAACGGCAAATACACCTTAAACTTTACCGACGCGCCTGCCGATTGGGACGGGAGAATCGTCGTCACCTATATGATTCAGGACGCGGGAAGGGGCGCTACGACCAAATTTATCGTACGGGGCGCTGAAAAACAATAAAGCGAGGAGTATACAAAAGGGCGGGATTTTTATTCCGTCCTTCGTCTTTCCGGCGTGATATAATGAATACGTCAAGGAAAAAGGGGAAGCATGGACAGGATACCTTTAAAAAAACTGAAAACCGAAAATTTTGAACCGGTGGCGTATTATATGAAAAAGTTCGACCGGAGTTTTTCGATGATGAGGCACGTTCATCCGTACGTCGAATTTATGTATTGTCAGTCCCGCTCGTTCAAGTTCGAAGTGTACGAAGAGAACGAAAAGGGAGAAAAAACGTTTAATATACACGAGATTTCCGCGGGGAAGATAATCGTCATAGACTCGGGGATACCGCACCGCATCATTACCGATTCCGATGCCGAAGTGATGATCTACAATATCGAGTTTGAAGTCAAGGATACAAAGTTATACAATCCTTACGGGATCTTCGACTCGGTGACGATAAATTACTCGAACTGGTTTTTAAAGAGCGGCTGGAACGGGATCATAAACGCAAAAGACGGCTATACCATTTTGAGCGATACCGAAAACGTCGAACATTGTTTTCGCACGTATTTAAACGCGTTAATGGCCGGAGTAAATTGTTTCGAGGACGCGTGCGTTTTATTCGCGCGCAAGATGATCCTTTTTTCCCAGATCGGAAAATGCCGGCAGGAAAATAAACCGGGCGGATATATTTTTTACATCAAAAACGCTCGGGATTACATTCATAAAAATTATGCCGCGGACCTTAGTATCGAAGATGTGGCGGAGCATGTAAAGCTGAATAAAGCGTATCTGCAACGGCTCTTCAAGACGTATACGGGAAGTACGATTTTAAAGACGATCAATGAGGTTCGTGTGGACAAAGCAAAATGCCTGTTGGCGGAAACGAACGAATCGATCGATTATATCGTGGCTCAGACGGGGTTTCGCAACCGGCAGCATTTGATATACGAATTCAAGAAAAAATTGAATTTGACTCCTTCCGCGTACAGAAAGCAATACGGGAACAGACGAGTCGATTATTTGATTTCCGATCCCGTGTCGCAACCGTTTGACGAGTAAGAGATCGGAGGATTAACGTTTGAGTTGTTTTATATTTTTATATGAAAAGCCCCCGGGGGGCTTTTTTGTTGAAAGAACGCGGCTTTTAGAGAAATAGTTAAATAATTGCGATTTTTAAAAATGTATTGCAATCTTTATAAGAAAGTGATATAATAAAGTTGACAAAATCGACAGACAGTGAAAAATATAGAAAGGATAAGCGATATAACGTGTTTTAATCGAAAGAGGTGAATCCAATGTACCGGTTTATTAAATAGAACACCATTTTACCAATAAAATATTGCGTTTTCAATACAAAAGGGGAAAATTATGATAAAAAACAAAACAAAAAATTTATGGCTTTCCATTTCCATATCAATTTTACTCGTACTCGCTTGTATGATATCGTCATTAGGGGTAAAAACGGCGTTGGCGGACGCTTCGAACGACGGCGATTTCCCTCGCGCCGATCCTTCCGGCACTCTCTAGATTTGAATCTTTTTTTGTCCACCCACTCGAATCCTGTTTATGCGATAGGTACGACGGCCGCAGGCGAAGCATATTCCTACGATTGGATACGGCTTATGGTTGAAATCCATGAAACCAGGGACATGGAGTTTCCCGTTTACATTTATGATGCGGCGGATTATGCATTCGACGAATATGGAAATTCCTATGTATATACGGCGGGGGAAGCGACGGATATTTTCGATATCCTGTCCGACTTTTTGAACAATGAAGAGATGAGCGTTTACGATAATTGGTCGGGCAGATGCATCGTGACGCATAAGGCGGTTTCGTTCGGTTCCGACGGCTGGATGCAGGATTTAAGAGGAAACGGCAATTTTTATGTGGAAGGTTGGCAAATTTATATGGATCAAGAAAATCACGATTATTATTTTCAGTGGAATTATTAAATCATTAACACTTTCTTCATAGGGCAAACGTTTGCGGCTGTTGTTGTGAAAACAGCCGCGAATGTTTCAGAAATAATATTATAAGAGAGCGGAGGAATATGACAAGTCATTTTTTGAGGAAAAAAATTTCCATAAGTCTCATTTTATCGTCGCTGGCTTGCGTGTGTCTGATTACGGCTTGCAAAACCGCGGAGGCGAAAGAGCTCGCCGCGCCGACGAATATAAGACTGGAAGAGGAGACGTTGATTTGGGAGGCGGTGGAAGACGCCGTGGGGTATCGCGTCGATATAAACGGAGAAAAGGAATATGAGGCGGAAAGCAACCGTCTGGACGTTTTTGTGATCATAAGTGAGCCAAAAACGTATGAAATCCGAGTCAAAGCGGTGGGGAATCAAAAAAATCGGGAGGATTCCGTGTGGTCGGAGCCGATAGAATACACGCTGGAAATGCCGCAAGGCTGGGCGTTGCGTCCGATCAACGACAACACCGAGTATGAAATAGGGCTGGGAGACGCGGCCAAACTTAAGGGAAAATTGTCCATTCCTTCCACATATGCGGGCAAACCGATTACAAAAATAACGGACAACGCTTTTAGAAATTGCACGGGATTAACGGGAGTGGTTTTGCCGGTCAATATCAAATCGATCGGCTATTCGGCTTTTGCGGGTTGTACAAATTTAAAAAGAGTGTTTTGTTCTCGAACTGTGGGAACGATCGGCAGCAGAGCCTTTGAAGATTGCTCTTCCCTGACGGACGTCGCTCTTTCCGCGTCTTTGACGAGGTTGAGCCACGGTATGTTTTACGGATGTTCCGCATTAAGCGAAATTACAATACCTCGGCATGTAGACTACATTGATTCCCTTGTCTTCGGAGAATGCGGCAATCTTTCTTCTATCACGGTTGCGGAAGAAAACGCCACGTTCCAAAGCGACGGGAATTGTATTATACGTAAAGCCGATAACGCGGTGATCGTGGGCTGTAAAACGAGCGTGATTCCCGATTACGTAAAGACGATCGAAGAATCCGCGTGGAATCTTTGTACGGGACTGACCGAATTCGTAGTTCCCGGCAACGTAGAGACGATAAAAGAAAGCGCGTTTGCACGGTGTGGAGCGCTGCGCTCGATTCGTATTTCGGAAGGCGTAAAGATAATAGGCAAAATAGGCAATACACAATTTTCGAGCGCGAGCGAAGTGTTTGCGGGCTGTATAAATCTGACGGGGCTCGAAATTCCCGCGTCGGTAGAATATCTCGGATTCGGTATGACGGGTAACTGTCCGAAACTTACCGAACTTACCGTGAAAGAGGGAAACGCCGTATATAAAAGCGAGGGGAACTGTATAATCCGCCGCTCTGACAACGTGCTTATGGCGGGGTGCCAAACGAGCGTGATTCCCGATTATGTGACGGGTATCGCAGATTATATATTTTACGGGGGCGCTTTAACCGAACTGGTTGTTCCCGAAGGCGTGGAAAAGATCGGCAGATACGCATTTTCCGAAAGCAAATTGGAAAAAATAACCCTGCCGAGTACCTTGAAAACAATCGGGGCGAATGCCTTCGCATACTGTGGGAATCTGAGCGAGATACAAATACCGTACGGCGTAACTTCGATAGGCGCTGAGGCGTTTTTAGAATGTTCCCGATTGAAATATCTCGCTATTCCCGAGAGCGTGAAGGAAATAGGGGAAGATGCGTTTTATAGGTGCTATTTTCTGACGTTGGTGTTGCCGGAATCGGTCGAAACGATTGGCGGGGGAGCGTTTGACAATGCGACGATCTATACTTCCGTCGGCGCGAATTATCCCGAAGGCTGGTATAAGAAAGATCCGAATGGTCTGGGGTATATTAGTTGGGCGATTGCATGCAATATAATACAAGAATGTACCTTCGGATACGACGACGGACAGCCGTATGTTTTTTCTTGCGTATGGATAGAAGGGGACAATACACCATGCAGTATAGTAATGAATGAGAAGGGGGTGAAAATCCCTCATCGGGAAGGATATACGTTTATGGGTTGGGCGTTGGAAGAGGGAAGCGACGAAGTGGTTTACGGAAAAACGCCGTTTGAGCCTGATGATCCAAAGGACGATCTTCTTTATAACACATTACCGGCCAAAGAACTGAAAACTATTCCTACGGGAACGGTATTGTACGCGGTGTGGGTTTTAGACGAATAGTCGGACAAGAGAAGAACGTCGGAGGGAATGAAAAAATAGAAAATAAAAAGAGCGGGGGTTGAAGTCTATACGAGACGGAAACTGCCTGTTCTTTTTATTTGCGCCGCGCCGTTTTACGGCGCTTCGGTTTATTGGCTTTTTATGCGCTTGGCGTATTCGGAAGGGGAAACGCCCGTATTCTTTTTAAAAATGCGCGAAAAATAGTTCGCGTCCTCGAATCCGACTCTTTTTGCGGTCTCGCTCACGTCGTATTCCGATAGCAGCTCTTTGCTCTTTTCGAGCCTCAGTTTGTTGATATAGGCGATCGGTCCCATGTTGCACTCGCTCTTGAACCGTGCGAACAGCGTGGGGCGGCTGTAATGAAACGCGTCGCACAGATCGTCTACGGAAATGCGCTCGGAATAGTGCGCCCCGATATAGCGCTCCAACGACGCGAAATTCTGTTTCGCGATCAGATCGATGTCCTTGTTGAGCACAGTGTACTCGGCTAGCCAGGCGAGAATTTTCGAGGCGGAATGGAGCATGTCGAGAGTGGGGGAGGCGAGCTGATCGAGCAGAGAGAGTTCATAGGGCGTCGGATTGTTCAGCCGAATGAATTTCTCCCGGTCCGTGAGCATCTGCCCCAAAAGAAAGTACCCGATATGACGGCCGTACATATTCACCGGCTGCAACGCTTCCACGAGATGATAGTGACATTCGTAAATGTATACGTCGTTGGATTGAGCGGCGATACGATTGGCCTGATCGTCGCACTCCCGGCATTTTAAGTAAAATCCCCGGTCGCGCTGTTTGTAGGCGCAAAGTTCGCAGCTTTTGTCCGGTACGCCGAGGATAGGCATATCGTAATTCTCGATAAAAGATACTTTCAACCCCGTCATTTTGTGGAATTCTTTCAACATCTCGTATAATTTGATTTGATCGATTACCAGTTCCATAACGCTATTATACCCGTAAACGCTTCGTAAGTCAATCCCTTTTTACAAAAAACAAGTATAATTAACTGACGATTCATATAATTGTGCTATTATATGAGAGGATTGTGCATTTACAAAATTCGGGGAGGTATGATAGAATAAGATTGCGTCGGAAGGGGGAACCCCGCGGCGCCTGCCGTGATTCGGAACCAAGCAGCCGAATGGCGGAAAGGAGAAGATCATGGAACAAATAACGGTTGCGATCGTCGGACTGGGGCCCCGAGGCTTCCATACCTACGCGCAGTATCAGAAAATTCATCCCGAACTCATGCGGGTAGTCGCGATTGCAGATATAGATCCGTCGAAAGTAGAGACTGCGGCAAAGGATTTGAAGATTCCCGACGAACTTTGTTTTCACAGCGCGGAGGAACTCTTTACGCGTGAAAAACTCGCGGACGTACTCATCGTCGCGACGCAGGACCAGCAGCATCTTGCCCACGCGCTCGCGGGACTGAGGATCGGTTACGACATCATTCTCGAAAAACCGATCGCCACCACCTTCGAGGACTGTATGGCGATCCGCGACGAGGCGGAGCGGCTCCGCCGCAAAGTGGCGGTGTGCCACGTATTGAGATATACGACTTTTTACGGCACGATCAAAAACGTGATCGATTCGGGAAGGATCGGGGAGATCGTCAACATCGCCGCGGTGGAAAACGTCGGCTATTGGCACCAGGCGCATTCGTTCGTGCGTGGAAATTGGAGCAGCGCGGAACGTTCGAGCCCGATGATTCTGCAAAAATGCTGTCACGATCTCGACATTCTCAATTTTTTAATCGGTAAAAAATGCGAGCGGCTGAGCTCGTTCGGTTCGCTGAAATTTTTCAATTCCCGGCACCGTCCGGCGGACGCGACGGAATTCTGTCTCGACTGTCCCCGCCGCGACTCCTGCGTTTACAGCGCCAAACGGATTTATCTTGCCGACGACGCGATGGAAAAACGCAAATGGTTCTGTTATGTCGCGTCCCCGGAAGGGACGAAGGAAAGCCTCGAAAAAGCCTTGCGCACGGGTCCGTACGGGAGATGCGTGTTCGCGAGCGACAACGACGTCGTCGATCACCAAGTGGTGGCAATGGAATACGAGGAAGGAATCACGGCGACGCTCACGATGTCCGCGTTTTCCGACGAACTCTACCGATCTATTCGTATCATGGGTACGTTGGGCGAGATCGAGGGAGACCAGAAGAGCAATCTGATCCGCGTGACGCCTTTCGGAGAAGAGACGGAAGTTTACGACGTCAATAAACTCGCCTCCGACCTTTCCGGTCACGGCGGGGGGGACAATCAGATGATGACGGACTTTTTCGGGCGGTTCCGCTCCCAGGAAGAGAACGTTTCGTCGTCCATCGATAATTCTATGGAAAGCCATGCGATGGCCTTTGCAGCGGAGCAGTCGCGTCTTCGCGGCGGAGAGCCCGTCGATTTGAAAACTTTTGAAAAGTCGCATTGCTAAAAAACAAATTGAGGAGGAACAAGATGAGAAAGAAACTTATGGTACTGGCGCTCGCGTCGCTAACCGGAGCGATCTTGTTTTCGGCGGCTTGCGGAACGGCGGTTACTTCCGATTCCGCGTCGGATTCGGGAAATGAGAAGGTCGTTCAGGTGGTGCCCGAGCGGTTCCGCCGGAAAGCGGATTACAGCGATCGCAAGGGGGTGAAACGGGAGTGGGATCAGGTTAGTTCCTATTTCTGCAACTACGGTCCTTTCCAGGAAGCGATGCTCGATTACGACGTGGCCATCATAGGCAGGGATGCGATGAGCGACGAGGAAATGAAAAAATTCGCCGACGCGGGGGTGTGGACAATCGCTTATATCACGCTCGGCGAGGACTATTCCCTCAACGTCGGCGACGGTCTCGGCCCGGGTGGGTACGCGTCGTATTACCTGTACGACAGCGACGATAAACCCATTCCAAACGGGGACTGGGGCTCCTATTACACCGATCCCGGGAATCCCGCCTGGCAGCAGATCGTCATCAACGAAGTGCAAAGGCTGGTGGATGCGGGCAACGACGGAATTTTCATGGATACCGTGGATTCGGTGGACCGGTTCCCCGAAACTTTCAACGCCATGTGCGATCTGATCCTGCGGATCCGCGAAGAATTTCCCGATCTCAAAATGGTGCTCAACCGCGGCTTCACTGTCGTGCCCACCCTCTACGAGGCTTTGGACGGAGTGATGTTCGAATTATTCAGTACCTACTATAATCTGGATATTTTCAAGTACGACGTACTCGATCAGTCCTCGGTGCAGTTCATGTATAACCGTTCCGCGGGCGTGTCGATCGTCAACGCCGTGCGCCAGAAGAAATATTTTCCCGTATTCGGACTGGAATATTATCCCCGCGACGGATTTGCGGCGGATAAGCAGATCATTTACGATACAGATTGGGAATTCGATTTCATTCCTTACCTGACGATGGAGGGACGCGAGCTCGGCGGGGAAATCACCGATTACAACCTGCGTCCGAAGAGCGAGCGGGGCAAGAGAGCGCTCTCTTTGCGAGACGAAGTGGAAGGCCTCGAACAGAACGGCGACACCTCCGCGAAAAATCTGCTCTATCTCGATAACGGCGCGGCGATCAAGGTGGATTCTTCCTTCAACGGTTATGGCAAAGAACCGCTCAACGACGGCTATGTGGCCAACGCGGACAACTTCGACCTCATCGGTTTCCAGTGGGCGAACTGGGCGAGCGCGGAAAACGGCGGTGATCATTGGGTGGAAATGGAACTCAAAGACGTCGTGGCGGCGAAAAAGCTCGTCGTGGATTGGGCGTTCGACAACGGCAGCGTGTATTCTTCCCGCCGCGTGCGCGTGGAAGCGTTCATCGGCGGCGCGTGGGTAGAAGCCGGGAAACTCGAAGACATCGAAAACGAGACCGTGCGCAGCGAGATCGCGCTTAACGTTTCCTCGCCGACCAACCGCTATCGTCTGGTTCAGCCGGCCGGTTACGGCCCGACGGCCCGCCGCAATCTGATGTGGATCAGCGAGCTCAGTCTATACGCAGAATAGTAAGGACACGCGCGGGGCGTTCGTGCCCCGCGCGGAAAATAAAGACGCAGGAGTAAACGGATTATGAAAATGAGAACATCTCTGAAAACGGTCTTTGCGGCGGGCATGGCCGCGGCGTTCGTTTTTGCGGCGTTCGGTTGCTCTCCCGAACCGCTCTATGAAGATTATGTGCACATTCCCGCCGGAACATTGCCCGAACAGGTCGCGGGAACGGACTATTCCCCCTTGAAAAGGTACGACGAACCGGTGACCGTGACCGTGCTCGGGACGGACTACGATCCCATCGGGAACATTCCGCCCACCTATAACGGTTCGCCTTCCGGTCCTGCGCACAACGCGTTCAACGACGCCGCGCTGCAATTTCTCAATATCAATCTGAAATACGTTTCCATCGTCAGCGGAGAAAATTACGAAACCCGTCTCAACACGCTGATCGCCGCCAACGAGGTGCCGGACGTATTCATCACGTCCAGCCCGACGACGTTTGAAAATCTCCGCCGTACCGGACTTATTGCCGACATCGCGCCCACTTTCTGGTATCTCAACGAACAGATGCGGGAATTTTATCTCGACGATCTTTACAAAGTGGGACTCGAAAGCTGTATGCAGGAAGGAAAGCTCTACGCCTTTCCCAACATCGACAATCCCAACGAGGCGGCGCAGAAACTTTATATCCGCAAAGACTGGCTGGACATCGTGGGCAAGGAGATTCCCACGACTTACGAAGAGCTTTTGGACGTGGCGCGCGCTTTCAAAGCAAAAGCGTCCGATATCGCCGCCGCCTCGCAGGGGATCAAGGCGAGCGATATCACCCCCATCGGGATCACCCGCGAACTCGCGGTCAAGGGCAACAATACCGCCCAGGGGCTGTTCAATATCTACGGCGTACAGCCGAATGCGTTCTTTGAAAAAGACGGGGAGATCATCGATTCCAATACCAGCCCCGAAATGAAGGACGCGCTCGCGGAACTTCATCGGCTCTATGACGAGGGGCTTATCGCCAAAGAATTTTATACGCATACCGACGCCAAAGTGAGCAACGACGTCATCGCCGGCAAGGTCGGCATCGTCTCGGGCATGTGGCACGCGGCGACTTACCCTTTGCAGAGTTCGGTGACGAACGAGTATACGCCCGACGCTTCGTGGGTGAGCATCGAACTGCCGCCGAGAAACGGCGCCGCGTCCGTCCCCGTCGCGGATACTTTGCGGCTGCAAAGCTATACCATGGTTTCGCGCAGCTTCAAACATCCCGAAGCGCTCGCCAAACTCATCAATCTTTTTTACGATATGTTTTACAGCGACGACGCGCAGGAGAAATACGGTTCCCTGGCGACGCCGGAGGGCGGCTTCTTTTATAGCTGGGTGCCCGCGAAGGTCTGGTATACGCCCTATTCCATGCAGTCGTACGTTCGGGTAAACCAGGTGTTCGACGAGCTCTATGAAGCGGGGTTCCGCATCTCCGACGCGAAGCTCGCCGAAATGAACGGAAGCGCCTTCGACTGGAACGCGTACTATCGGGAGATCGAGAACGGACAATACGGAGAAATTTTCAATAAATTGCTCAAACGGGAACGCGACAACGGTTTTAAATACGGTTATCCGTATATGCAGGCGGTGCGCGCGGGCAAGACGACGCGGCAGATGAGCAAAGTGGAAAAGAGCGGTTTCGGGATCTACGAGCAGGCGATCAGCGAACGGGGCGGCTATGCGTATGTATCCGAGCTTTCTTCGGGCGCAAAACCGGTCAAAAGGGACGTTTTTTACGGCATCAAGACGCCGGCAATGCAAAATTACGGCGAATATCTCGATTCGTCGATGAAGCAATATTTCCTCAAAGTGATCACGGGGGAGAACAGTTTGAACGGCTGGGACGATTTCGTCAAAACGTACGACGCCAACGGAGGTTCGGCGGTCTTACATCAGGTCAATCAATGGTACGAAAGCGTGAGGTGAGAGGGTGAAATCACAGGTGAAACGGCAGCTGGCGCTGCAAAGTATGATGCTGCCGGGAACGCTGCTGCTGATCGTATTCGCGGTGTTTCCCATGATCGGGATATGGATGGCGTTCTCGAAATACCAGCCCGTATACGGGGAAGGATATTTTTCGGCGCTGTTTCAGGCGAAGTATGTGGGGCTGGCGTTTTTCAAACAGATCTTCGCGCGGCCGGATTTTCGGCGGGTGCTGTTCAACACGGTGTATATCAGCTTCGTCAAGATCGCGCTTCTGATCGTGTTCGGCATCGTCTTCGCGCTCCTCTTGAACGAAGTGACGCGGGCGCGGCTGAAAAAAAGTATCCAGGTGATCGTATTTATTCCCTATTTCCTCTCCTGGGTAATTATTTCTTCCGTCCTGGTCGAACTGCTCAGTTTAGACGGCCCCATCAATCTCGTCCTCGAGAAACTGTTCGGCAAACCGGTATCCTTTTTGGGAGACAACGCCTGGTTCCCGGTGGTGCTGTTCGTCTCCGAGCTCTGGAAAAACCTCGGCTATCAGGCGATCTATTTCCTCGCCGCGATCACGGCGGTGGACATCGGCCTCTACGAAGCGGCCTCTCTCGACGGTGCCACCAGGCCCCAGCAATGTTTTCACGTCACTCTGCCGTGTATCCGCCCGATCATTATTCTCATGGTCGTGCTCAATTTCGGCAACATCATGAACGCGGGCTTCGAACAGGTATTCAGTCTCTATAACGAAATGGTCTACGAATCGGGCGACATCATCGACACGATGGCTTATCGGATCGGACTCGTCAACAGCAGTACCTATCAGTATTCGCTGGGCACGGCGATCGGGCTTTTCAAATCGGTGATCAGCTGCGCGCTGTTTGCCGGCGGCTATCTGTTCGCGGCGAAAAAGCTCGACTACGAGGTGCTTTGATATGGATAAAGTGATTCGTCGAAAAGCAAATAAAATCCGTTCGTCGCGTTCCCGCAAGATCTTCATGGTCTGCAACTTAGCCTTTCTCATCGCCTGGTGCGTGCTGTGTATCCTTCCTTTCGTGCATCTTCTCGCGGTGAGCCTGAGCTCGCAGAATGCGGTGGCGGCGGGGATCGTTACCTTTCTTCCCGTCAACGTCACGCTCAATAGTTACCGCTATCTTTTGCAGCAAAAGGACTTTTTCGTAGCGTTCGGATATTCTCTGATCCGTGTCGGCGCAGGGACTTTCCTCTCGCTGGCGGTGACGATCCTCGCGGCCTATCCGCTCACGTTCGCGAGGAATAAATTGATCGGCAGGCGCGTCTATATCGTCGTGATCTTGGCTTCGATGTTTTTCAGCGGCGGCATGATTCCCACGTTCATCGTCGTGACGAAGCTGGGACTCTATAACAACCTGCTTTCCCTGATCCTGCCTACGGCGATGTCGCCCTGGAATCTCATTCTGCTCGTCAACTTTTTCAAAAATGTGCCCAAAGAAATGCTCGAAGCGGCGAATATCGAGGGCGCAGGGGATTACAGTACGCTTTTGAGGATCGTCATTCCCGTCTCCATGCCCATCATCGCCACCGTGGCGCTTCTGTGCATCGTAGGACAGTGGAACGCGTGGTTCGACGGCTATCTCTATATGAGCAAGGAGAAATGGCCGTTGCAGACATATATCTATCACATCATGGAAAACATGAAGAATTTCCAGCTCAACAAAGATAAGCTCACGCCCGAGGAAGTGGAACTGCTCGCCAAGAGCAACGACATGACGCTGCGTTCGGCGCAGATCTTCATCGCCATGCTCCCCGTGCTCTGCGTCTATCCCTTCATGCAGAAATATTTCGTGCAGGGGATCCTGTTGGGCTCGGTAAAGGAATGACCAATACGATAAAATAAAGAAAATCTCTGATTTGAGGAGGAAAAGATGAAAAAAATTTTTGCTGTTCTGCTCTCTCTGACGATGGCGTTTTCGCTCTGCGCCGCCTGTGCGGATCCGGCTGTTTCGGACAATTCCGGGAACTCGTCGAACCCGAAAGAAGAGGAGATCGAAATCGACGTTCCGGGCGGCCAGGAACTGACGCCGCTGCCCGAGCCTCCCGATATGCCGGCGAAACCCACCCTTCCGGCGCCGGAAGAAGGAAAGGCGCCCTACATCGGCGCCATGGGCTCTTCCACCGACGCATACGCGACGGAAAACCTGAGCGCCGATTCCTTCGCGGGCGTCAAAGTGTCCTATCCCGCCGCGGGCAAACAGCTCGCCGACTATCAGTATCTTTGGTTCGACGTCTATAATTATACGCCCGACTATCACTATCTCCGTTTCGATTTCGAGGAGATCGCGGGCGCCGAAAAAGTGGCGGTCTCCGCGCATTACCTCGAAGGCTACGACAGCGCGCCTCCCGTCGGCGTGCTCGTGGAATCGCTCATGGACGGCTCGCTGAGCTTCGTCTCCAACCTTTCGCAGTTCTATACGCTCGACAACAATTATAAGGAAGGAGAGGACCTCCTGTCCGCGCAAACGATCTGCCGGCTCTTCGTCTACTTCGACTCCAATCCCGCGCAGCACCCTTCCGACGCGGAAGGCTCCGTCAAGGTCTCGGGAATCCGTTTTCTCAAAGAGGGCGATCCCGACATAGCGGTGGATAATTCGCCGAAAATTTCCGGCGTGACTTCTTCGGGCACCGGGTATACGCTGACCACGCCGGAGACGGATTCTGCGTACGAGGGCTTGTTCCGCGCCGCGTATACGCCGAAAACGGTGAGCGCGGACGCGTACGTGAGCGTGGGGATCGATCGTTTCACGGGCGCTTACGGCCGGATCCGTCTTTCCTATCGTGCGGAAAATGTGGAGAAACTCACGATCACCGACGGCAGGAGAATACTCAAGGGCGGCGCGGAAGGAAGCGTTCTCGCGGCTCTCGACGGATTTACGCCGGCGGGGGAAGGCACGCTCGTACTGGATATACGCGGCTGGTCGGCGCTCAAAGAATTGCGCTTCTATCTCGATTCCAAAAGCGCCGGCGAGTCCGAGACTGCGGCTGCGTTTGAAATCACGGCTCTCGAACTCGTCTATACGCCGTACGTGACGGAGGAATGGGACTCCACGAGTAAATTCCATCTCGAAGACGCGGCGCTCGGCGGCAAAGTCAAGGCGACTTACGAAGTGGACGTGGGCTATGATTACGTACATGTCCCCGTCAAAAACTGGACGCCCGACTATTCGCAGATGGTCGTGAAATTCAAGACCTCCGGCACCGCGCAGGGCGATAAGGGCGCGGAGCGCTACGGTCTCAGCGTCAACTCCAACAAAGTTTTACTGGAAGTCGCGTATAATAAAGTTTCCGACCTTCCTTACGACGAAACGACGGGCGAATATACGATGAAAGTGAACCTGACCGGGATCACTAAGCTCGCCACGCTCAATTTCTACTTCGACAGTATCAATATTGAGCCGTTTGCGGGCACCCGGACGGTGGAATTTACCTCTATCGAATTTACTTCCGCCGCGCCCGAACTGTCCGTAGGGCCGATCAAGGCGTATAACGGCTTCACGGTGACGAAAAACGACGACGGCAGCACGGATATCGAATGGGCGGCAGGCAAGGAAGCCGCGTTCACCGGTATCGACGTCGCGGGCTGGAATTCCGATTACGCGCAATTCAGCATTACGGTGGAAAATACGGGCAGTGAGCCCGTCAAACTCGGCGTATATATCGGTTGGTCGGTGATGTGGATGGATCACACCGAGATACCCGTGGGTGCGATGAGAACGTTTACGGTTCCCGTGCTCAATCCCGACAAGCTGGATTCGTTCGAGTTGGCGCTTTTTTGGAACTATCCCGCGAATAACGCGGGTAGCGTAAAAGTCTCCGACGTCAAGTTTTTGAAAACGATCGCGGTCGGGACGATGTACGACGTCGCTTCCGCGGTGGGAAGCGCCAAGGAATACAATATAGCGGCGGACGAAGCCGGCACGCAGGTGAGCTGGGCGGCGGGACGCTCGCAATGGGCGAAAACGGCGGTTAATGTAGCCGGTTTCGATACTGCTTATCGTTATCTCCGGCTCGATTTCAGCCTGACGCGCCCGACGACGATCGGCGTATGGCACCATGTCGACATGAACGATCCGGCCGGCGTAATGTGGCTGACGCACACCGCTTACGAGGCGGGAACGCATACGATTTATATTCCCATTGCCGAAGGCGACGTACCGGCCGAGAGTTTCCTGCTCTTCTTCTATTTCGATTCCGCATCGGCGCAGGTGGCGGAAGGCTCCGTGACGTTCACGAACATCTCTTTCGCTTTGGAAAAGCCCGCGGAAGAGACGCTTATCGTCGGCGCTATGTACGACATCGCGTCCTCGCTCGGCGTCGCGAAAGAATACGACGTAACGAGCGGCGAGACGGGTACGACGGTAAGCTGGGCGGCGGGACGCTCGCAATACGCGAAAGCGTGCGTGGACGTGAGCGGATTCGACGGCGCGAAAAACGGCTGGCTGAAACTCGAATTTACCGTTTCGAGGGATATGCAGATCGGCGTATTCGTCGGAAACGCGGCATGGCTGCCGCACACCGCTTATACGGCGGGGACGCACACGGTATACGTGCAGGCGCCTGCTTCCCCGGCGGCGTTTACGCTGGAATTTTATTTCGACGCGATTCCTTCCGTGACGGAGGGCTCCGTGACGTTCGCGAACATTTCGTTCGCGGCGGAAAAGCCGGCCGCGTAAAAATCCCGGATAGGAGAAAAGATGAACGGTACGGAAACGAACAACGAAAAGACGAGCCGGTTTTCCCTGCTCGGCACCGCCGACATGCTCAGGCTGATCAACGAAGAGGATAAGACTGTCGCCCTGGCGGTGGAACGAGCGCTGCCCCGGATCGCCGAAGTGATCGACGAGAGTTATCCCAGACTGAAAGACGGCGGCAGAATGTTTTATGTGGGCTGCGGCACGAGCGGGCGTCTGGGCGTTCTCGACGCGAGCGAGATCGGCTGTACGTACGGCACGGACGGAAAAATCCTGGCGATCGTCGCCGGCGGCAAAAACGCGCTCGGCGACGCCGCGGCGGGCGACGAAGACAATTTCGAAAACGGACGGCGCGCGGTCAAAAGATATAAGATTGTTGCCGCGGACGTCGTTATAGGTTTGAGCGCGAGCGGAGGGACCGGCTATGTGTTGGGCGCTCTGCGAGAAGCCCACGAGCTGGGCGCGCTCACCGTCGGAATCGTCAACAACGCGGACAGCGAGATCGCGAAAACGGCCGCGTTTTGCATAAAACTTCTGACGGGTCCGGAGGTCGTCGAGGGCTCGACGAGAATGAAGGCGGGAACGGCGCAAAAAATGGTTCTCAATATGCTCTCCACCGTCCTGATGACGAAACTAGGCAAAGTCTATCGCAATTATATGATCGCTATGCGCCCGTACAACGAAAAACTCCGGCGCCGCGCGGTCGCCATCGTTTCGGCCTGCGCCGGGTGCGAAGAGAAAGAAGCGGCGGAAACGCTCGAAAGGGCGGACTGGAAGATCGGTCCCGCGATCCTCATGTCGCTGAAAAAGTGCGATCTTCCAACGGCGGAACGGCTGCTCGCTGCAAGCGGCGGGGTATTGAAAACGGAATGAAGTATGTGATAGGCATCGACGGCGGCGGGACGAAGACGGAGCTCGCCGCCTGTGATCTCGCCGGCAAAATTTTATGCGAAAAGATCCTGCGGGGCAGTAATCTCTATGTTTCGCCGCCCGAAGAAGTGGAACAAACGCTCGGCGTGTTCTGCCGGGACTGCGCCGCGGCGCTCGGCGGTTCGCCGCAAGCGTTATGTATGGGCGCGGCGGGCATGAACGGAAAATATACGGAAGGACGTCTGAAAAAGATTCTCTTGGCGGTTAGCGGTTGCGATAAGGTTATCGTCTGCCACGACGCCGAGATTTCTTTGAAAGCGAATTTCGGACGCGAAGCGGGCGTGTCGCTTACGGCGGGCACGGGTACGATCTGCGTGGGGCAGAACGGGGCGGGCGGGAGCTTTCGCGTCTCCGGCTGGGGGCACTTGTGCTCGGACGAGGGAAGCGCGTACGACATCGCCCGCCGCGCGCTCGTCGCCGCGGCGCGGGCGCACGACGGCATGTCTGGAAAAACGCTGTTGACGCAGGCTCTGCTGCAAAGGACGAAAAGCC
The DNA here is from genome assembly GCA_048465415.1 of Candidatus Scatosoma sp. GTDB lineage: Bacteria > Bacillota > Clostridia > Christensenellales > Borkfalkiaceae > Scatosoma. The sequence goes on along the minus strand of DBFWLO010000002.1, from coordinate 9,457 downwards.
GGGATTTTGAACAGTTTGTGGATAAAATCTATCGCGTATACACCGATAAAGCCTCGCTGGCGGCGCTCGCGCCCGTCGTCTCCGATTGCGCAAAGAGGGGGGACAGGGCTGCGGCGAGGATATTAAAAGAAGCGGCGTGCGCGCTCTTTGAGGTCTGCCGCGCGCTCGTAAAAAAGGCGGGGTTGACGAAGGAGCGTTTCGAGGTCTGTTTCAACGGCGGGGTTCTGAAAAACAATGCCGCCGTGAGGGAAGAACTGAGTTCCCGGCTCTGCGACCGTTACGATTGCCGCATACGGGAAAAGACGGAAAGATCAGTATTCGGCGCGCTGAAAATCGCGCTCGAAAAGTCGGAAGAGGAGAAAAGAAAATGAATAAAGCAGAAATCAAACGGATCGCGGGGGAAACCAAACGCAGAAATATCCCCTTTCGTCTCGACGAGTCAGCCGTACATGGACTTATAGAACGCATCGCGGGGGAAAAGTATTCGCGCGTTTTCGAGATCAGGCAAATGGCTTCCCCGGACGGTTACGACGCTTACGAGCTTTTCTGCGAAGAAGGAAAAGTTCGTATCCTCGCCGCCTCCGGTTCCGCGGCTGCGGTGGCGTTCGATACTTATTTGAAAAAGTATTGCGGTTATACCGTGGGTTTTCTCACTGTAAACGGAACGCTGCCCGAAGAACCGCCGCTGTTTTCCGAGCGGATTCAAAACGGCAGCGCTTTCCATTACCGCTATCTTTATAATTACTGCACCTTCGCCTATTCGTACGCGTTCAGCGGCTGGGAGGAATGGGAACGCGTCCTCGACAGGGTGATTCTCGCCGGCTATAATCTCGTCCTCAATCCGATCGGACACGAAGCGGTATGGAAAAAACTGCTCGAAAAATTCGGTTATAGCGGGAAAGAGGTGAGGAAATTTCTGGTGAATCCGGCGTTTCTGCCCTTTTTGTGGATGATGAATATGAGCGATTACGGAGGAGATTATCCCGAATGGTGGTTTGAAGAGCGGGCCAAGCTCGCCAAAAAATTCAACGCGAGACTCGAATCTTTCGGGATCGGGATCATGCTGCCGGGGTACTGCGGCATGGTGCCCGACGATTTTAAAGTGCGTTTCCCTAAGTCGCGGCCGGTCGATCAGGGCTTTTGGAACGGTTTTCCTCGCCCGTCGTATATCCTGCCGGGGGATAAAATGTTCGACGAGTTCGCCGACGCCTTTTACGAATTGCAAAAGGAAACGGTGAACGGCGGCAACGCGCATTATTTTTCCGTCGATCCCTTCCACGAAGGCGGTATTTCCGACGGGATTGATTTAAAGAGCTATGCGAAAAAGATCATGGCGAAAATGAAAGAACACGACGAACAAGCGGTGTGGTTCTTTCAGGGCTGGCAGCAGAATCCCCGCCGGGAAATGCTCGCCGCGCTCGATAAAAGCGATCTGCTCGTGGGAAACCTGCTCGCCGATACCAACGGCGAGAGCGGCGATAATTTCGGCGATAGTCCTTGGCTCTACTGCAACGTCAATAATTTCGGAGCCCAGCATGTGATGCGCGGTAGTTTAAAAAGAACGTTGACGAAACCTCACGAATACGCCGAACAGGAGGACTGTACGATGGTCGGCGTCGGATATATGCCCGAAGGCGTTGAGAACGACGAGGTATTCTTCGATATTTTCGGCCGGATCGCCATGGAAAAACGCGCGCCGACGTTTAAGAAATATATTCCGGATTTTCTCCAAAGAAGATACGGAAAAACAAATGAAAATCTGATAGCGGCCTGGACGATCCTCGCCGAGAAAGTGTATCTCGCCGACAGTTCGGTGTACCCTATGGAATCGGTGTTCTGCGCGCGCCCCTCCCTCGAAGTCGATCGGGTGTCGACCTGGGGCATGGGCTGTTCGCGGGACGCGTTTGAAAAAACGGATATCTTGAAGGCCGTGCGGCTTCTTTTTACGGCCTACGAGGACTGTAAGGCGTCGGAGTCCTATCGCTTTGATCTCGTGGATATCCTGCGTCAGTGCAACGCTATGGCCGGCTGGAAGTACGCTTACGCGTTTTTAGACGCGTATAAGGCGGGCGACAAAGAATCGTTCTCCACAAACGCGGCCGTGTTTTTCGAGCTTTTCAAGTTGCAGGAGAAACTCGTGTCTTCCGATAGGCATTTTCTGCTCGGTAAATGGCTGGAAAAGGCCAGAGAATCGGGGCGCAACGAGTACGAACGGCGTTGGCTGGAATTTTACGCGAGAGTGCAGATCACGCTTTGGAGCGACGAACGAAGCGGCTATTTTCACGAATACGCGGCGAAGGAATGGCAGGGAATGCTTGCGGATTTTTATCTGCCGAGATGGGAAGCGTTCGTTTCCATGCTGGAACTTTCGCTCTACACCGGCAAGGCGCTTCCCGTATATAAGGATTACGACCGCGAGATAACGTTCGCTTACGGCCGCAAAAGCTATCCCTTACAGCCAATCACGGATACGAAAGCCGCCGTACTCGCGGCTCTCACATATTACGATACCCTTTAAAATAATAAAATATTGACAAACTCTTGGAAAGAGCTCCTTAAAAAAGGAGCTCTTTTTTTGTCTTAATTTTTTACAGGGTATTGAAATTATTTTAAATATATATTATAATATAGTAAAATAATAGAAGGAGGGAAAAGACCGAACGAAGATTCGGCGACAGGGAGAGAAAAAAGAGAAAAGGCGGGATTACTAAACGGGTGCCGTTTAGTTAAAATTTATGGAAACTGGAAGCCTTGAAAGCGAACGCTTTTGAGGCTTTTTGGTTTCCGGGAACCTTTTTATACGAGAGATAAGGGAGAAAGTAAAAGTGCAATGTACAGAAATAAGGAAGATTATGAAATAGAGAAGGCATTGGTCTGCGATTATCGCTCGGGCAGGGGAGCGCTGACGAAGAAAATAACGGAAATTTTACATATCACCGATTACGTGGAGGGTAAGCGGGACGAAGAATGTTTCAGATATATTTATTGCGGTTCGGATAATGTGGCGGAAAACAGTCAGGTACATATCTGTATGAATCTTCATCTGTCGGAAAGTACGCTGAGGAGATACAGGGAAAAATATATAAAACTCGCGAGGTACTTTATCGAAGAGGAAAATATCCAACCGGTCAAAAGTTGAAGGGTTGGAATGACTGCAAGCTGCTATAATAGAATCACGAAGCGCATCGGATAATGCGTTCTCCGAACGTGGACACGCCCACGAAAAAAGTGAAAGGAGAAAACGAATGAACGAACTGGAAAATTTGCTCGGCAAAGAACTGTATGAAACGGTGCAAACGAAAATAGGAAACAAAGGTCTTCTCATAGACGACGGTATGCTTATACCAAAACATAGGTTTGACTGTATCAACATCAGTCTCAAAGAGCATAAAGAGAAACTTTTTTCTTTGCGGGAAGAGAATGAAAAACTCGCGGAGGAGAACGCGGCCTTGAAAGAGAAAATCGGGAACGATGCGGCGCGGCGCGACGAACTGACGGTATATCGCGAACTCGGCCGTTATCGGCTGAAAAATCTCGAAGCGGTTCGTTCGCTTTTAAAAACGGAAGGCTTGCACGGAAACGAGCTGAGAGGTGCCATTCGCCGCCAAATGAGCCGGCTGAAAAAGACGGACGCTTATTTGTTCTGCGACGAAGCGCAAGCCTTCGTGCTGGTACCTTACAGCTCAATCCATAAAGCGGAGAAAAAATAATGTATAACGCGGTAGTAAAAATTCACGATCTTTTAAGCGAAGGGCTGGACAGATGCGTGATTTACGGTGAGCCGACTACGGAAACGGCAAGCGAAATTATCGCGGTATCCGCCGGAGAGAGCACGCAGGCGCGAGCTCTTATGGGCGATACCGACGGGGTGGTGTATTCCTCGGTTTTAGTCCGGGTATATACCGCGAATTACTTGACCGGCTTTCAGCTTTTGACGCAGTTGAAAGAAGAGATTGCGTCGGCCGGAAAACTGAATACGGGTGCAATATTCAGAAAGGATAGGGGATCCAAGTATGATAAAGACCTGAAAAAATACGTTTTTGAAATGGAATATCAGGAAATAGAAATTTAATTAGAAAGGAGAAAAAAATTATGCCTTATACAGGAGTAACCGCAAAAATCACCGTCAAGGACGGAGCGGCGGAAAAGACGATCGCGTATATCAGTAATTGGAGCATCGAAGAGACGCGGGACATGATCGAGTATACGGAACTGGGCGCAAAGACGAAGGGAAAAGTCCCTTCGATGTACGGCTGGACGGCCAGCGCGGACGGCTCCGCCGATTTCGCGGACGCTTCCGCGCAGAAAACGCTGCGCACGGCGATGGTCAACGGTACGGAAGTCAGCGTCAAATTCTATCTGGACGCCACCACCTTTTTGACGGGTAAAGCCTATGTGGAGTCGCTGAGCGTCGATATCGCGGCCGACGACAAAGCGAATATTTCCATCAGTCTCAACGGGATCGGCGTTTTGAGCGATACGGCCGCGTAAATACCCGACCGATTGCGTTTTAACAACGGCTTAGCCTTGTGCCGTAAACAAACAAGGCTAAAATTTTTTTATACGGGGAAGACAAATGTTTATAAAACTTGACAAGGAATACGAAATCAAATGCACGCTGGGCGCGGTCAAAGATATAGAAAATATTTTCAACAAACCGTTTACGCAGTTGATTGCGGAACTGGATAAGATGAATATCGGCGAGCAGATAAAGTTGCTTTATCTGGGCGCCAGACGCGCCGATCCGGCGTTGGAGGAAGAAAAATTTACCGAGGCTTGCGAAAATGTCTTAGGACTCGGGGAGCTGACGGAATATTTGGAGCAATTTATCATGCAGCTGCAATATCCGGGAAAGACGCAGGAAGAAATCCGGGAAAGAATAGAAAAAAAAGTGAAACGGGCGGAAGGTTTGAAGGCTTCGATTTCTTTGAGATAATCAGAAACGGAGCGATCGTAGGACTGCATCCGTCCGAAATATGGGATTTGGAATTGTGGGAATATAATGCGTATATTCAGGGCTTTGAATATGCGAATAAGCAGCATTATATCGACAGCGTAATGACCGGATATTACAGCGGCTACTATAACAACGCCGGAAATAAAGCCAAGAAACCGGAAGAATTGATAAAGAAATACTATCTGTCCGCCCGCGCTTCCCGACGAGGAGCGGTGGATATAGAACAAGCCAAAGAAATAGAAAGGAGGAACAAAACGTGAGTGACATAGAGGTATCTACCAACAGCTCTCAGGTTTTAAACGAATTATCGCAAATAGAAGCCGCGAGCAAGCGGCTGTCCCAGACGAATGCGCAGGTCTATGCGCAAAGTACGAAAGATACGCAGACGTGGAGCGGAGCGTTGTCCGGCCTCTCGTCGAACTATGCGGCGTTAAACGCGGCGGTGACGGGAACGTCGGGCGTCCTGACGAGCATAAACACGCTCATGAGCACGGGCATCGCGCAGGTAACGGCCTATCAGACGGCGATAAATGCCTGGAACGCCTCGTTGATGCAAACCGTATCTTTGATGACTGCGCTCAACGGCCTGGTGACGATGAATTCGGCGATCATGCTGCAAAACATGACGCAAGTCATTGCCAATACTCTCAATTTAACGCTGTATAACGGGGTGTTAATGCTGCAAACGCTTTTGACGGATATATGGACGGCGTCTACTTTGCTCGCGGTTTTTTCCATGCAGGAATTTGCGAAAAGCATTTCGTCCGTCACCGACGCGTTGGTGGAAAATTCGGTGCAATCGGTGATTTCTTCCCTCTTGACGGGTTTGAACGCGTTGGCTGTGCTGCTCGCGACAAAAGCGTTCGAGGGTATGAACGGGCAGCTCGAAAAGATGTCCGAACTCTACGACAAATTAAACGTGAATTGCGGGGTGAACAGCGCTTTATTATTGCTGAACGTGGCCGCGCTGCTTTTGCATCAGGCGATGCTGGAAAAAGAAAATAAAGCGCTCACGTCCAATACGACGCGCAGAACGAACAATAACAAGCGCACGGCGGCGGGAATAGGGCTGAAAGGCATGGAGATCGGCGCGATGTTTCCCTTCCCCGCCAATGTGGCGATGGCGCCGACGCTGGGCGCGGCGTTTACGGCGGCGGCTTTTGCGATCGTCAAAATGGGGACCGCCGCACTGGCGACGGGCGGAATCGTCAACGCGCCTACGATGGCGTTGGTCGGCGAAGGCAGGTACCCCGAAGCGGTCGTTCCTCTCGGCGACAGCCCGCAGTTTGCGGGCATGAAAACGGAGATCGCCAATGCCGTGCTGCAAGGCATCGCGGCCATGCAGGGAAACGGCGGGAACGGCGAAATCGTCCTCAATCTCGACGGCGAACTCTTCGCCCGCGCGATTATCCCGAAAATAGACCGCGAAAACCGCAGGCGCGGCTGCAAAATTCAGTATAACGGAGTGTGAGGCAAATGAGCGATACAGAAAAAAAGTATATGTTGGAAATCAACGGCACGGCGATGGGGCCTTCTTCCATTCAGCCGAATATCGAAATTATCCGCAACACCGAACGTTCTTTGGACGGTACGATGTATATCGACGTCGTCGCGCAGAAAAAGTCCCTGGAAATCGTTTGGGATCTGGTGACGGCGGCGGAATATCAGACGATCAAAACGAGGTGCTCGTTGGACGCGCTCTGCTCGGTGAAATGTGTTTTAAAGACGGACGGCTCTTACATGGACGCTTTCACTTCCGCCGCCGTTTCCGCGGAAACCGTTTATTCCATGTATGTGGAAAGCGTCGCGGCGACTCCCGTCATACTCGAAAACGGACTCTATTTTCAGAGCGTGAAGGTGAAAGTGGTGGAGGTGTGAAATGAGCGACGCCTTTATGAGCAACCTCCGAAAGATCAGCGGCCGCGTGAAGATGTCCTTTTACGAAAGCAGCGAAGACAACGACGCCGACATTTCTTTGGAGGGCGGGGTTCTGACCGGGAACGACTGGCGGGCTCTGTTGAAGAACCAGATCCTTTCCAGCGGTCTCGTTCCCAAATATAAATACGCCGCCCTCACCGCGGCCGGTCTTACCCGGCCGGACGGAACCGCGTATCTCGTCAATTTCGACGATCGTCCCGTATTCCCTCTTTGGAGCGAAACCTGCGCAGATTCCACCGGCGCCTTTTCGGGCAACGAAGTCGTTTACAGACTCGATTTTACGGCGCCTCGTTCGATCAATAAAGTCCTCGTCGTAGGCGACGAAAAATGGCAGCAGGGCCCCGTTTCCTACGACGTCCGCATCTATGTACCCGAGGAATTGAACGCTCAGACCTCCGACAACGTCTACGAATCGTTCGGTACCGTCACCCAGGGGTATACGATCCATAATTTTATCGGCTCCGCGTCGGTTACGTGGGCCAAAGTCTCCATATCCTCGAAAACTTATTATCGTTATATTTATTCGTTGACAAACGTGACGTCCGGCGTCGTCAAACAAATGCTGATTTTAAAAAGCCGCTATCAGGCCGTGGCGATGGAACTGGCGATCAAAAAATGGAACGCGGCGGGTACGCCGGCCAAAATCATGCTCATCGCCAACGATATCAATATCACCTGTGAGGCCGACGAAATCCAGTCTTTGAAAATTTTGGAGGAAAAGGCGGACGACGCGCAGGAGCTTTCCTACGGCATCACTTCCAATTCCTGTACGGTGAAGGTAAAAAACACGGGCAACCGCTTCATCAACAATCGGGATATGCTGAAAAAATCCCGGATCGTCAAGCCCTTTCTTCTCATAGACGACGCGGACGGCGCGGCGCCGCCCGATCCCTACCCGATGGGCACCTTTTTCAGCGACGACTGGGAAATCAGTTCCGCCTCCTCTTTCGTCACCTGTAAGGCGTACGACGTATTATACAGCCTGCAAAAACTGTACGTGTATTATGAGATGACCGCAAGCGGCGGGAGTTATTATGTGGACGGGACGACTTACGGTTTCAATGCCACCGCAAAAGCGGTGCTGGAAAAGATTTTTCGCCTGATCAATTTGCAGCGCAAAATCAACGGCATTTTCGGCAAAGACATCGAAGCGGAGATCGATCCGACTCTCTCTTCCGTCTCGTTTAACTATGTTTGCCTCGGGTACGATACCGCCTGGAATCTGCTCAATACCGTCGCTCATGCCGCGCAGTGCTTCATATTCGTCACCCGTGAAGGCAAAGTGAAAGTGCTCCGGGACAAGCTGCCCGCAAGTGCCTCCGCCCAAACGCCCGTCGTCACGGTTCCCGCCGGCGCTCCCGCGATTTCCGCTCATAACAGCTTTTCCTGCAATTTGCCCACGATGAGCAAAGCCGTCGTCAATCGGGTTAAGGTTCCGTATTTCACGCTGGAAGGCGTAGGAAGTGATGAGAAGGAAGAGCAGTTTACGATAGAAGCCAAAGACTGTGTAAAAGAGGCGAACGGCGATCTCATGATCACCTTGAATTTGAAGAAGTTTTATTCCAGAATCACGAAGGTGGAACGTTGCAGCAACAATTCTTTTACTCCGATGACGTTTGCCTTTAAAGCGATCTATTATACGTTCGATAAAATTTACATCAACATGGGAAACATGTCGCCCGCAACTTTTTACTTCAAACTTTCTTACTTGGGCTCCAAGTTCGATTTAAAGGAAAATACCTACGTCTACAATCGTGCCGACAGCCAGAAATCCAACGGCGTGGTGGAATGTGAACTGAAAAGCGGAAAGCTGCTTTACGGAGAAAATCCGGCCAGGGACGTAGGAGGGCGTATAGCGAATAAATATCAATCGGGCAAGGCATATATCGAGGCGAGTTGGATCGGCACGCCTGAACTCAAATTAGACGGCTATTTTAAAGGCTCTACGCGCGAAGATCCGGCGCAGAAAGATTACGAGTGTTTTTCCAACGAATTTTCTTTGGGCAATGGTTTGCGGGTAACGACGAAGGGGCGGGAAGTATAAAAAATCCCGTCCTGAGGACGGGAAAGAGTGATTCACAATGATTAAACAGTGGTGTAATTCATAACGGCAAAAGGTTCTCCTTGAAAATAGAGAAAAGTGCTTTTAGTTCCTGAAAAAAATTCGATATTAAAATACAAAATAAACTTAGAAGGCTCTAATAAATTAATTTCATAACATTCGCCCCATTTTTTTGTCGTATGATCGTAAATAAAAGCAGAAAATCTATCAGCAATCTTTTTATCGCTTAAAGAAGAAGAAGGAGTGCTGAAACTCAACGCTACAGAGGAAGCACTCAATGCTTTCATCTCAAAAATCTTAACATCACTAACATAACATGGGACAGTATCTCCCAAAGTATAGGAAGGGATTTCATTGGAAGAAATGAGTTTTTCGATCTGTAATTTGAGCGCGTCGTTTTGAGAAGAAATAGAATCGATTTGCTCTTTCAATTCCTGATTTTTATCCTGTAACTCTGTAATTTGTTGTTGAAGCGAAGCGAGATCGGAGGAATAAGCCTT
>DBFWLO010000001.1:0-28248 GCA_048465415.1 Candidatus Scatosoma sp. | reverse complement strand
TCCCTTCGGGACAGCTTGTTTATATTACCATATCTCTTCCTACTTTGTCAACTCTTTTTCGACACCTTTTTTCATCTTTTTTACCCTTTTTTTCTACTCCTACTCCTTTATCTCCTCCCAAAGTCTATTCCAAAGAGCGATTAAGGCAAGAAATATATATAATAATGTATATAGGAAAGTGAGAGAATAAAAAAAGAAAAAGTTTTTCGAAAAACGGTTTAAAAATAATTGACAAATGGAAAAAGATAGTTTATAATAACTATGCTTTTGGGGATATGGCTCAGTTGGTAGAGCGGTACGTTCGCAACGTACAGGCCACGAGTTCGAATCTCGTTATCTCCACCAAATAGCAAAAATACCTGTTTTTGATGTAAAAAACATCAAAAACAGGTATTTTTTATCTCATTTTATACCCAGATATACCACTTTATACCCATTATGTTACTAAACTTGTTACTTAAATTTTATTATTAATTCCCTATAAACACCGAGATAAAACAAAAGAGCCAGGCGATATAAGCCTGGCTCTCTTTCTGCTCTCTCGTATTTGACACTCGATTTTGCAGTCAACTGCAAAAATCAATCCTCACTATCGTCCAACATCAGCCCGACGATGATCCAGGCGATAAAAATGGAAAACGTCAGCATGTCTTCTCCTCCTTCCCGGTTCCCGCTCGCTTCGATTCCGTGAACCCCTGCACATAACTGATTCGCCGACGAAGCGCGTCACACATATCCGTGGACACGAATTTATCCGCGTCAGATATTCCCGTATACAACGCCATACCGATCTGATACAGCCGCATGCAGGTCTTATAAATGAAATACACCGACAACTCCGCCATCGAATAGGTAAAATCCAGCGTCGCCACAAACCCGAATACAAATATAAACAGTACCTTTTTCGCGACGATGCCGACGTTATGCGCGGCCGTATGATACGACATATCCCGTTCGCTTCCGCTCGCCCGTTCCGATTCCCCGAAGATAGACGAATAGGAAACCTTCAAATATCGGATCCTGATGTATTCAATATTCTTTTCCGCCGCTCCTATCTTAGCGTTTAATGCGTCTCTTTTAGCCCGCAGACGCACCAGCCGCCACGTTCTCGGCTCCTGTTCCGGCTCGCGTTTTCGCCATACTTGCCGGGCATTATAGCGCATTTCCGCACGGCTGATCTTATCCGTTATCCTGCCCAGCTTGCGGCTGAGCTTCTTTTTGTACGTCGTCAGCTTGGCGGCTCGGTTGTCCGATTCTATGTAACTCTTGAACGCGGTTTGCAGGGAAAGACGATTGATCTCCGCATAGTTCGTCCGCAACGCCGTTTGCAGTTCCACGAATACCTTATGGGTGTCCATCAGCCTATTTTTGCGGATTGAGTTCGAGAGGAAAATAATAATGACGGCGGAAGCGTTCGTGAGCAATGCGTTCGACCAATACGCCGCGTTGAACATGGACGACGTCACGCCGAATTTGATCAGATCGGATACTATCGTAGTAACCGACACCAATACCACCATTAAAAACAATATGACGGTCTTTATGCTCTTGCTCATTCCTTACGCCTCCGCTTCTTTTCCTTCTTTGGCCGATGCCGGGATTTGACGCACATGCTTTCCAGGATTGCAAACACAAACCCGACAGCCTCGGACAGTCCGATAAATCCGATAATCCCCGTAAATTTGACAATAGACTTTTCCAATGCCCGGCAGGCGAAGAAAGCCAGAATCAGAAACGCCAGCGGCAATATCCAGTTGATAACGGTTTCCGTCACCCGCGCCCGGCGAAGGGCTTCTTCGATGTTCAATATCTTCCCTGCGTCGTTTTCCGTCTCGATCTGCGCTTCCAGGCTCCCGGCCTTTATCCGCTGTTTATCCAATCGCGGATTGATAAACACCCGCTTGACGATCAGGAACACGACCACAACCGCCACCATTACCCCGAAATAGATCTTAAACCGTCCCGCCTTCTCGCCCCAGCTGCCGTAACCTATATAAACGATTACGAGCGGCACGACGGCCGTGAAGATCAGTTCCAAAACGACAAATATAAAACGCTTGAAACTCCATTTCATTCTTAGCCTCCCAGTCCGTCAAAGGATACGAGGGACGCGTTCTTTTCTGCTGTTTCCGACTTCCCGAACTTCTCCGGTTCCGGCTCTGTCTCGGCTACTGCCACTTCGATCTTAGCCGGCTCGACGATCCCTTTTCCACCGTTCTCTGCGTGGTTCAAGAGCTGTTTTGCACTCAACTGCAACGCGGCTTTTTCTTCGTCGTTTAACAGCCTCGATTTCGACTGCGCCAGGGAAATCCCCGCTACGCCAGCCTCGACGTTTCGTGCGGTAACGTATGTATCCGTGACGTGCGTTTCAATAACTCCCAGCCGTTTGTCCATTGTTTTATTGACTTCGGCGGAGACGTCCACATTGATCGACTTCCCGACGATTTTCTTAACGACCTTGTTTGCGGCCTTCTCGGCGGCGAGCTCCGCCACCGCGTCCACGTTCGCGTCGCGTTTGGCCATGCGTTTTGAAATCGCATGCGTGATGATACCCGTGATCGCACTGCCGATTCCCGTCGCGCCGATCATGGCGATGACCGCCGTCACCCACGTTTCAGCGGAATCAAATATTTCCTGTAACGATACCAATAAATTTATCATAACTTTCTCCTTTATTTATGCGCCCATAGGATCGCCGCCGGCCGCTTCGATAACCGCCTGTCTTTTTGCTTCTTCGATAGCCGCAGGGATTCCCGCCACTGTTTTTTGTAATTCTTCATATCCGGCGGATAACGCAGAGATCGTTTGTTTTAGTTTCGCGATCTCCGCTTCCATGCGTTGTAATGCCGCCGTAGCCGTCCAGTTGCCCTGTAACGCGGTAATAATCAGCGGCTCGATCAGATAGTCGTCTTTGATTTTTAGCGTCCCTGCGGCGTTATATAACGCCAGAGAGAACTCTACCGGTTCCGTGCCGCCCGCGTTCAACCATTCAGCAGATAGATTCACAGACTTGTCGGCAGACAGCGAGAACGTCTGTTTCGGCGCGTTGCCATGCCGTACAATGACAACGTATCGCCCGATTGATATTTGCACGTCGAAACTGAAAACGATTTTTAAATCATCGTTTCCCGTCAAAAGAAAGGACGGCACGTCGAAACGTCCCGTCCTGCCTGTCAATGTAATCGTTCGTTTCAAATCCTTACCTCCTTATGCACCGAAGATCAGCCCCACGCACGTCGCGATAATAGCGACCAAGATGACGATAATCAGCACATTCACTAATCTTTTCTTTTTCATTGGTAGCGCTCCTTATCCCTGTAATATTGTATCTTAGCAGGAATATTTGCCGCGTCAAACGCTTCCAGTTTCTTGTCCAGCAGGTCTTGACGCCATTTATCGATGGCTTGCTTTTCTTCGGCCGTTTCCGTTTCCCGCCCGCGCAGCACGTTTTTATCATAGATGTCCAGCGCAGATAGTAGCTCCTTTCGTGCTTGCTTCATGGCGTTGTTTTCCTGTTCCGTGCCCGCAAGCATGGACACGTGCTCGGCCGTCATTACTTTTTCGCTTACTTTCATACTGTGCTCTCCTTTTTGATTAGCGTGGAATAATCCGTTTTAATGGTGACTTTCGCACCGTATTCACTGTTGTTCGTGCCGCCTTCTTCGACTGTTTCGCTTCCGCCCGGGTGGACAACGTAACGGTCGGAGGAAATGTTCAAATCGGTTTCGGATTGTATCTCGGCGGTTTGATAACGAATTGTCAACGGATCGCCTGCCGCATACTGTTCCGCGAGATAGGCTTTGAATTTATCTACCGTATCTAAATTAGGAAAGTCGCCCACATGAAACCAAAAATTGATAGTCTGCTTTTCTAATCCTGCTATGTAACAACCTTTAATTGCATTTTCCGCACCCGTTTTTCCAAAAACAAAATCTTTATTAACTATACCTATATAATTACCGAAACCATATTTTTTCAGATTCATAGTATAGATATAATAATCAGCCGTGGAATAATTGCCAACATTTTCAGTCCCTTGAAATGTAACCGTTATTCCCTGCGAAACATTCTTTCCCGTTTGAAAGTTCAGCGTGTCAAACGCGGGAAGCTCAACAGGCGACGGAAGAGAAAGGACAGAAGTTTTATAAGGTTCATAGTCGGTTGCCGTATCTCCATATTCGATTTGAAAATTGCTTGCTGTAAACGACACTCCTGCGTTTCGAATTTCAATGAATTTGCGGTTACCACTATCCTTATAAATAAATTGACATATAAACTTTCCGTTCTTTATCTTCCCAGTCGTTGCAGAACCTCCGTTCGTTAATACATTCATTTCCGTCACCGCAAAAGGGTTATTCGTAATGGAAAGATCAAACGATAAAGTGTATCGTTGTCCGTCAATTAGCCCATATACCCCCATACAAAAATACCCGTTATAGAAGCTGCTCGGATAATATTCGTTATTGGGAAGTTGTGTTACTGTAATTGAGTTAGACGGCTCTATTGTACTTATCGTTGTTCCATAGCCATTTGTTAATATTCTGGTATCCTGTGGACGCTGAATGGAAATAGCAGAAAACCCGTAGCAATCAAACAAATTCTTCCCCGTGCTTATGATCTCCTTGAAATAGGCATTTTTCAGACCTTTGAAGTAGGGTACATATTGCTCTGCCTCATAGGCTATCATGATATTCTCGATTTGTATTTTGTTAGAATTGGCACTAAATATAGGATAATAATATCCTTCCATTTTGACGATTAGTTCCCATACGTAGCGCGTTTTGGTGGTAGTGATAGGTTTTGCGGTATTAGATAGTACTTGGGAAGCACCATATAAAAAACCTACTACGCTTGCAGAAGCACTCCCCTTTTCTAATAGAGTAATATCCGCAGATACTTTTACAGTTCCTGGTTTTAGAAATGCCATTTTTTCATTACTTACATTAGCTAACGGTCTTATCCACCCCCGTGAAAAAGCATGTTCGTCTGTTTCTACCTCGTTACCTCGCGCTATAAGTACATTTTTATCCTCGGATACAGACGTTTCGGTGCAGTTCGCGAATGTACCCGCGCCCATAATTTCGTCTTTATTGAATAAATTTGTGGTCGCAACCGTCGAGCCGCGGATTTCCTTAACGATTGCCTGCGAGCCGTCAATCAGGTTGTAAGCCTCGCCCGTCATGCTATCTGTCGCCGTCCGTCGCGTCGTGTATGCGTCCTCGTCCGTCGTCACGGTGAAAACCTGCGCCGCCTGCATAATCGTGCGATTATCCGCTACCTGTGCGCGCAGTTCCTCCAGTGCGGTTTTATCCGCTTTCAAATCTAACGCCGCTTTGACGCCGTCAGAAGTAACAGGATTTACGCTTTCGGCGGTAGGGGTGTCGTCGAAGGTCAGCACGTCCTGCTTGCCCGTTTTTAGTGCGTCTATCTCCGACTGCTGGGATTTGTTCATATCCGCGTTATAGAATATTTGCGAGATAGGATCAACGCCGTACTTTTTAACGATAGTGTTGTATGCGCCATAACGATAGGGATTATCTGCCACGCCTGTATCTACGTATTGCATGCCGCCCTTGACGACGGCGTATTTGTTGGTCGGGAACGGCGGGAGGTCGGCCTCCGTGGCTTCGGCTGTTTTATAGCGGACTACTAACGGATTTCCTGCGGTATACTGTTGGGCAAGATAGGCTTTGAATTTATCGATAGTATCAAATTCGGGATAATCAGTTTTTGTGAACGCCGCTAAAATTTTCGTTAATTTTCCATTTACTCTATTGGTTAATGAAATCCCATTATTTTGTGCTGTTGGAAAGAGATTATTTATAACGGCCATCGTATTGTCCACCGCGGAAATGGGTAATTCGCAAGAATAAACGCCTGATAATTCCGACGAATAGTCTCCCCAATCTTCCGTCCCCTCGAATATCTTCGTTATCCCCTGCGACACATTCTTTCCCGCCTGCAAGTCCAGCGTATTATACGCCGCGTTTTCCACGGCTTCGGGAAGAGAAAGGACAGACTGCTTGTAAGGCTCGTATTCGGTATTCATGGCACCAAATTCGAGTTGTGTTGAAACCACTAAATCAATAGCGGAAGATATATTTCTATTTACGAAAATACCGACCGAATTTATCTTAAAATCTTCATTTATATTGACATTTTTGAAATCAATATTTCTAATTAGCAACCCCGTCCTCGCAGAAATTGCTGAAACATAAAATTCTATGTCCAATCCGCCGATATTATATCGTGCGGTAGAATATACCCCAGCAGGATATACATTTTTGGGAATGATACCCGCACTGGAAGAAGCGCTATTACTCGGGTTTTCGATCGTGCCTGTTAAACGATATTGCCCGTCGGACATTCTTGTGAACGTTATTCCGTTTACCGTTTTTTCTAACGATACTCCCGACAAATCTATCAAATTCTTCCCTGTGCTCACTATCTTGTGGAAAGAGGCGTTTTTCAAGCCTTTGAAATAGGGTTGATAGGGAAGAGCGGTTTCACCCGCGTTTAGCATAGGACGGAATACGAGATTATTTGCTGTGTAGCCTGCCTGTATGCTAATACTTAATCGTATATTATTTGATTGAAGTGTATAACTCGCACCATTCCCATAATCTGATTTACTGCTCGTAGTTTCGTCGCTTAACTGAATAAAATATGTAGTATAACTTCCGCCCGATGGACAGCCGCTAATATGATAGGTATTCCCTGAAATAAATGTATTGCTATTTAATTTATATAAAAGATAAAACGCCGTATGACCTGTTGCTGTTCCATTTGCTGTAACTGTTCCGTCGCTGTTATCAGTAAACGTAACGCCGTTTACAGTTTTCGTTGTTTCATGATACGGATACGGGATTAAATTCGTCGTCTTGACCGTCTTACCCTCAATTCTATCGACCATCACCAGCCCGTCATCAATATCCAAAAACGCCTCGTCGCCGGAGCCTGTGATACAAGCCTCATGCGGGCATAAAACGGTCTGCATTTGCTTACCGAGCGAGTCGTTTATTCGCTGTTCATGCACGTCTGCTTTTTCCGCCGCATTGTTCCAGGTCGATTTGTCCGTATCGGTAACCGTGCGATGCCCTTCGTCGTCTATTGCGTCAGATAACAGCCCCGTGAGCCCGATCCGGGAAACCTTCCCGCCGAGTGAATCCCACGCCGTGCCGTTCCATGCCCAATTCGTCCCCGCAGGATAGCCGTCATGTTCTGCATTTACGTTATACGTATCGCCCGTCTCTGCGTTCGTAGGCAACTGCGCAAACGTCGTCACGCTACCTTTGTAGTGATACACTTTGCTCGTCTTTTCCACGGCCGCGTCTGCGATATTCGCGTAGGTTTCTGCTTTTAATGCCCACGCCTTTGCATTTTCTTTTTCCGTTCCTGCCGAGATCGCTTGCTCTTCTGCTTTTAACGCACTTGCAGCCGCTTTCGCCTCGGACTGCGATGTAGTATATACAGCAGTCCGGGTAGCACTTTCACTCGCCAACGCATTGCTCGCACTTCGCTGCGCGTCTTTTGCGTTCTTCGCCGTCTCTTTCCAGGCCAACATCATATCGCCTTCGCTGGGCACGGTTGTTCCGTCGTCCGCGATTGTCGAATGCTCGTAGAACGTATACTTCCCCGACGGATACACGCTGTCCGCCGTGCCCGTTTCGCTGTTCCAGTTCGATTTCACGTACAACGCAAACGTCCATGCGCCCGGATTGTCTCTTACCAGCTTCGGCACAGCAAGAGCGTATATTCCCGTTTCATGATTGTATTCCATTATCACAGGATTCAGGTGCAGCGCCTCGCCCTGCTCAAACGCGATATGCAGAGTCTCGTCCTCCGTTAATGAGAATCCCGACAGTTCCACATAGATAAACTGCCGGGCTGCCTGGTGCGCGTTTAATTTGTTTATACCGTCTTTAAACGTCACCGTCATGTCGTCGTGTAATATTACCGATAATATAAAATCTTTCATAATACCTCCTTAAACGTCTGTTCCACCGCCGCCGGATTCGGCCGTGAAATAATAGGTTGTGTCCTCGTCCAGCGTAAACGTATACTCGCCGCCGCCCATCGCCGAATCATACGTGCCCATGGCGATCAGTTTTGCATTCAAATGCAAATAGCCGTTTTTCCCGCTCCCGTTCCTGAATGTCACGCTCGTGCCCGCCGGCAGCTCTCCGCTCGTGCCCGCGACGTCCGACATCGACGTGTCGCCGTTGATATAAAACCAGATCCCGTTCGTGACCACGTTGCTCTCGCCTGCTCCGCCGTAGGTCAGCTTATACTTCTTCTCGCCCGCCGGGATACCCGATACCGTTTTCTCCGTACGCAGGTACAGCGTCGTATTGAATGTTTCGCCTAAATGACGGTTCTCGCCGTAGATCACCTGCTCGTTCCCATTCCGGTCTATTCCGACCAACGCCCACGCATAATACAACAGATTGTTCACCGCCGCCGGCAATACAATTTTTGCGCGTTTCTTATCCGCTTCGATTGTGACCGTCGGCAGAGTTTGACGTATTCCCAACTGGGTTTTTGGGATATGCCGTTCGTTGCGATTGATCCGATTCAAAAACGAATACAACCGTACTTCTTTCGCTTCCCCGCCGATCAGGGAGCTGAAATTCGACATGCCCGCCCCGATGATGAAATTTTTAATCTCGCGCCGGAAATGATACTGCGCCGCGAAGATCAACCGTTCCGCGCTGTTCTTCTTGATCACCAAATCGGAAACAGAAAATACGGGCGAACGCTCCCACGCCTGACCGCGTACCTCTTCGGGGCATAACGGATAGCTGTGCCCGATCTTATGCCGGATATAATCTTCCCCTTCGGCGTTGTGCATTATCGTCGCCGTGAAAGACTGAATCTCCCGCACGCCGGATAACGTAATGGACGAATTTTTTTCTATCATCGACGCCAGGGACGACAGGGTTCCCCTTTTGTCTATATACATAATACTCACAGACACGGCCGGGATATTTTTCGGCGCGGAGATCGTGACGCTGTCCCCATTTACCGCGGCTGTAAATTCCGTTGACGGGATCTCCCAGCGGCACTCTTCCGCTTTCGGCCCGTGTTTCAGCAGTTTGAATCCGTATGTTTCCATGCGGCCGTACATATCCCCGTACCGCACAGCCTTTTGCGCCCGGTTATACAGCGTCCCCGTCAGTACGCTCGTCGCGCCGTCTGGGGCTTCGTTCGATTGATACCCCGCCGCGAAGTTGTTCTCGTACTCCCATTGAAAATAGATACTGTTGCCCAAGGCTAAGTGCTTCACCGGCCGAAGCACCGTACTGATCTCCACGCCGTCCTCTGTATATCCCGTGCCTTCCACGCACGTCAGCGGCGATGCGTGGTCGAAGGTCAGTATCTGATTCAATGCGTCGGCGGAAAAAGAAACGCCCGTGCCTTCTTTGTCCTCGTGGGAGAAGATCAGGAACTCCTCGAAATTGACAAAGCGGTTATAGCATTTATCCTTCGATATATCGCTGTCCTTGATCTTATTTTTTACCCCGATATACTGCGACAGTTCCGCGTATTTCACCAGACACAGCGTCACGACCACATGCGTTTCGTAGATCGTCATCGCCGTATCGTATACGCTCATAGGCTCGCCGTCGATATTGACGATCGTCCCCACCTTCGGCACATCGTCGATCTTCGCAAACTCACACACGCGAATCTCTGTGTGGTTTCCCAGTTTTTCGATCATGCCCTTAACGTGCTCGCCAAACGCCTCGCTGTCTACCAGTTCCGCCGTTTGATTATAACAGATCGTGGAATCGTGGTGAAAATCGTCCGTGTATTCTTTATACTGCTTCACCCGGGCATTGACGACCGGGATATAGGTCGGCTGGAAGAGAAGGTCCGCGAAACTATATCCGTTCTTGAACTGTAATTTGTTGTTTATATATTTTCCCAACAAATCGCTGATATAGGTCAGCAATGTATTCCCGACGTCGCCGCCTTTCTTTGCCCGGACGATATTCGCCAGCGCGGGGCGAGTCAATGCGTTTGTCAAATTGTTTTGAGTATTTATCCGATGCGCCAGCTCCGTGTAATTCGGGTTCATGCGCGTGTATTTCAGCGCATAGCCCTTACTGTTCGGGTATGCCGACGAAGTGTCAGACAACGCGTCATAATCGCCTTGCTCGTAAAGATAGGCTATCAGATCCCCGATCTCCGCGCCGTTCACTTCGCCCATCAGCAGGGAGACAGCCTGATAAATAGCCGACTGCGTGGGGATCATTGCCGTGGTCTCGGAAATCTCCGATCCTGCCGCCGAGCGGGTGGAGATATACCCGCCCGCATACGGTTCAATCACCGTGCCCACGTTCGTGTCATTGATACAGACCATGTTTTCCACCGTGCTGTCCAACGCCGTGCAGTATTGGTCTATACTGCTGCTGCGTAGAATCCGCGTCGCCGGCGGGAGCTGCGATTCTTCCATTGTCTCGCCGTTCCACAATGGACGGAAATAAATCTGATTCTTGTATAGAAACGGGAAGCGTTGCTTATATTGCGCGACCTGCAAGATCGCCTCGAAAAGCGTATTGTCAGTAAAAGAAAACTCCGGCGCTTCTTCTGTCGAAAAAGCTTCGGAGTCCATAAACTCATATTTATTTGTCCCGTCTTTCAGGCGTAGCGGCGTTACGGAAAGGAGTCGATCCATGACTCCCGATATAGTGTATGGCTGGAATTTTTCCGAGCTTCCGACGGCAATATACCCCATTGCTGTAATTGTGTGAAGCGTTGTAGATCCAGGGCTATAAGTAGATCTCCATTTTAAAGTATACTCAAATAAGTATTCTCCTTCTTGGTCTAAATTAATCTCCGCAAAAGTGTTTATATATCTATCTTCGGTTTCGTTTTTCGTAATCAAGGCCCGATAATTTTCTTTTTTTCCATTCGGAAAAATTATTTGCAATACTAACTCTGATATAGCGTAGACCGTAGTCGTCATTGCAACATTATAAGTATAATCAAAGGTAGCTTCGTTAAAAGAAACTCGCACCATTCCCGTTTTTTGTGCTTGTTTTAATGCCGGAGGTGTCCATCCGTTTGTATCTAATGCCATTTTTTCTCCAATAAAAAAGACGGATTAATGATCTCCGTCTTTCTTTAAATTTTTTATATCGTTTTGAAGTTTCTTGATTTTATTTAACTTTTTAAGTTGTTTCCTTTGCTCTATCTCTTCTTGTGTTAATAAAATATGTTCTTTCTTTACAAGCAACCGTATAAAGATTAAAGAAAAAAACAAAAATAAAAATGCTGAACAAACTCCTATTCCCCACAATATACAAATGAAAATATAATCCTTGTTGTCTATTTCATTAGGCAAAAATTTTACAACGTTTATAAATCCATTTAGGAGCACTCCAATTAGGCATAGTGAGCATATAATCATAAAAGCCAAACAAATAATAAGAGGTTTCCTTTTCATCTTCCATTTTCCTTTTTTATTTTATTGTATCACAAAAGGAAAAGACTGTCAATACTTACACTTCATAAATATTCCATTCCACCTCCGCATTCGAATCATATTCCCGTTTCAGCGGATTTTGAAAGGTAAGTGTATCAACCTTATCCCGTTCAAGGTTCTTTGTCTCTTCGACGAGCTCTACCTCATGCCGCCACCATGCCCAAGGAGTGTCCTTCCGCATCATCTCCGCCGTGTCGCGGGCAATCAACATACGAATTTCCGTTTGTTGATCTTCAAACATTATAACAACGGGTGTAAACATTTCAAATGCTTGATCTACTCGCACCCCATAGTGGTCGAACGCCTGTTGTTGTAACGAAGATAGAATAATTTTTGCCGTCGCAAGAGTCTCATCTAAAACGGACTCAAAACTGAATGGCAAGTTCAAATACCGCGTAACGTCTACCGTCTGTCCGTTGAAAAACTCAATAGCAACTGATTTGATTTTGTTTCTTAGAATCATAATGTTCTCCAATTATTTTTATGGAAAGCCGTGCCTTTCGGGGTACGGCTTTTCCTTTATTCCCGGGAGCGTTTCTTGGAATACCCGCGCAGTTCCCGGTACTGTTCGAGATCATAATCCGACCAAGCGACAGATCGGCTATACCCCGCCTGCTGGAATCCGTATTGAATGGTATCTGTTATAAGCATACCCGCGAACAGCGCAGGATTGGTAGACGCGGCCATGATATAGGAAATCCCCTTCATCGCGGCCGAGGAGACGCCGTTGAGCTGCACCTGTAAGGTCGGCGAGCCGGACACGTTTTGTATAACGGCGGAAATCGTGGTCTTGACGGCCGTCTTGATCATATCATAGACAAACGCGTCGCCGAGTCCTTCCTTTTCCTTCGATTTGCTTTTCTTGCTGTTCTCGCCAGCAACTTTGGGCTTTTTCTCTTTGCCCGTGTCCACAGGCTGTTCGGGCGTGGGATTTTCTGTTTCCTCGACGTGTCTCACCGTCTTGCTGAAATTGAACGTTATGCCCGTAACTTTCACGTCATGCCTCCTTCTGCGTCAGCGCGAGCTGTATACTCACGTACGCCCCGCTCTCCCGGTTGATCGTAGACTGCAATAAATAATAGTCCGCGACCAGGTCGGTATCCGGGTAGGCTTCGACGATACGCAGGACGCATTGCCCGGTATAAAAGTTCATGAACGGATTGTCTTTATCCGCGACCTTGCGTTCGCAGATATCCCGAAGTAACCGGCAGATATAATCGTCGCGATAGAGTATCAACGCCGATTTTGCATACGCGCCGGATATATACTCGGCGTCGGTGAGGAAACTGCCCGCTTTTAAGGGGTTAGAGGTATTGAACACCACGCCGGCGTTGCCGGTCTTGAAGATTACCTCGTGCAGCTCGCCGTTGACAGAAATGAACGTGCGCACCATATTCGACAATAGTCCGCCGCCCTCGCGGATCACGTGCAAATAGCCCTTTAATGTGCAGACGGAGTAATAGGCTCCGCCCGTTCCTATATCCCCCGAAGTAGTCGTGCGTGCCTTCGAGAGATTGCACCAGAACTCGTATTGCACCGACGTATCGTTTTCCGTCACCGTGAATTTACCGTCTACCGGGCCGAGCACCTTATCGATTGTTTTGGACACGGCTATTTTCTCCGAATCAAATTCGCTCGCGACATCGATCTTTAATTCCAGACTGATCGTCTCGGCCAGCGTCCCGCGCAGGGAAAACGGCTCGATGTCCATCGATAGCGTGCCTTGGTACTTCGCGCGCTGGAAGTTGTCCTTATTCCATTCGAACGACACGTAAAAATCCGGTGAGCCGTGCGCTTCGTTGAGCATGGATTGCAGGAGCTTTGCAATACTCGCGCTGTTGATATACTTCTCCTCGTTTTTAAACGACATTCCGAAAATGGTTTTGTCTACCGCCATTTATTCTTCCTCCCAGCCCAGTCGCTTCATTCGTTCTCGGAAATCTTTGATCGACTTCTCTATATATCCCGGCTTGCGGCTCGACTTATTCGCATACAATGCGTACATTGCGGGACGATAACCGTGTTTTACTTTATATCCTTTTGACGTCTCAACGATCTGGTTACCGTTTTTTTGCAGGTTGCCGGGAAACGGTGATATGATCCGTCCCTTTCGTTTTATCTCGTGCGGGTAGGCATCGTCATCGCGTTTCGGGCTGTTTTTCTTAATGATCCGGACGAAGTCAGTCACATATTCGTGCAGCTCGCCCTCAAAATAAGTTTCCTCGTCCATAGCCTTATCCCTCCAACGTTAATGTGTATCGATACTTCGGTTTCCAATCCCCGCGATTCGAGGAAACCTGCGAATACCGGGTGATTTTAAATTCGCCGATAACGGGCAGTTCCAGGTTATACCCCGTTCCCGTCATCAGATACTCCGTGTCCGTCGTATAGGCTGTCATTTGTCTATCCTCTTTGAAATGCTCATTCTCGAAGCTCGAATACACGTCCAACGGCGACGCGGATTCTATGTCGATAACCGCAACTGTCTTTTTTGTGCGGTCGGATTTTCGATACAACTTACAATTTTTATATCGGATCATATCTCACCGCCCGCAAAGGTAATATTCGGTTGTAATCCCGCGATCTGATTCCAGACCATCGTCGGCACGACGGTCATAACCCGCTCCTGAAAAGTCTTGATCTCGGTCTGCTCGCCGCTTAAACGCTGGGAGCCGTCCCACAGAATCTCGAAGTCCCCGCTTTTATCTATGGCGTAGGCGATGTTTAAAAGAATGTCCTTGATATCCTCTTCCAATTCCTCACGATATTTCTCAATGATTTTCTTGCGTCGGTTTTTCTGCGTGGTATAGACGATAAAGTCGTAGAAGGTCTGATGCACCAGCGTCAAAAACTGATTAGTTCTTATCGCGTCGTCCACGGTGCTGATGCCGTAGTTCTTCAAATCTTCCGCGTCGATCATAATCGGATATTTTTTCATCTCGTCACCTCATTCTAAACCCGCCCATGCGGTACAATTTTAACGCTTCGTAGGCTTTCACGCTTTCCAAGGGTGATTTATCGACCGCAACGGAAACGCCCATCTCCGGCACAATCTGGGGCTTAAAAACGATTCCCATGCGTTCGTAAATGTCCTGATGTTCCCGCGCCGATTGCCTGATCTCCGCATTCAAAAACCCGAGCGCGTTATAGACCTGCGCGAGTTTGACTTTCAGCGGCACTGTCTGTTCGGGGAAGCGAGGGAAGGTCATAGCCTGCGCGGAAGAAGTTTTGCTCCCCGGGTAGGCGAGACTGTCGATCTGCTCGGCTGCGCGCAGGAGATAGCTTTCCTTTTCCTCGTCGTCCAAGACTTCCCAGAACAGCCGGAGTCCGTCGTAACGGTTTAAGCGTTGTCGGATCATCTCGTCCGCTTCGGATACCGTCACATAGGTGTTTTTATTTATTTCCAGCATATAGCCCTCCCGTTAAAAGGTTCGGGCGGCAGGATCGCCCGCCGCCCTGATGTTTGCCGATTAGCCTGCGGAGCCTGTCTGAATCTGAATCCCGCGCAACACGGCCGCCTTCTTGGTGTTTTTAAGCGCGACCGCCGCGATCATCTCTACCGAGCCCTTCTGCACCGCTTCCGCGCGGGTGAAGTCGGGCACGATGTTCGTGATCATGTTCTGCCCGCCCTGCGTCGTCACGCCGATGAACCCGTCGCGTTCCAGCGATACCGCGAACAGATCCGTTTTGCCCGTCGTCGTATCGATAGGCACGGCATATTTGGACGATTTCGAGGTCTTGTCGTAGTATTCGCCCGCGTCGAGCATAGCAATCCCGTTATACGAATCGACGGGCTTGCCGAAACTGTTCTCCGTCCGTTCGTAGTACCCCGCACGCCGCGCCGCCGAGATGATTTTCAGTTTCAGAAACCTGTTCATGATCAAAAGATCGGGCTTGACGAGCATGGCGGCGAGCGCCGCGTCCAGTTCGTCCAAAAACGCCTGATAATTGCTGTCCAGCTTCGCCGAAGTGGAAATATCCACGGAAGCCATCGCTTCGGTGCTTGCTCCCGTCAGCAGCTTGGAAAGGCCGTTGAACTCGGTATACGAACCGGTAGTGGAATCTTGTTTCTCCACGCCGTTGAGCGCCATGTAATGGAACAGGTTCGCCGTGGCCTTTATCTTGTCCCGCGTCTGGAAGGCTACCTCGTCGAGCGCGCCCGAGGTCTTTGCCACCACGCGGTCGAGTTCATACATGCCTCCGAGAATCACGCAGTGCGTGTTCTTCTCTTCGCGTTTTGCGTCGTTGGCTGTGTAGTCGTTATTGATCGCACGCGTGCCTGCGCCCGAAGGCTCTTTGAGCTGTAAATAGCCATAGTTCATCGTCGAACCGCTGCCGTTTGCCGATACCGCCGCGTCAAACGACAGTCTGTCCAAAAGCTCCGAGTTCCGACGAAATTCGTCCACTACCAACTGGTCGAGATGATCTCTCAACCCCGTTTTGTATTCTGCCAATGTCAACATAATTTTTTATTCTCCTTATTATTTTGAATTTTGTTTTGCTCCGATAGCCGCCGTCCATTCGTCTTTTGTCGGCTCGGCCGTTTTGTTCTTTTCTCCGCCGTAAGCGTTTCCGAAGTTGATCCCCGTACCCGTTGGCGGCGTGTCAAACGCGGACGGGCAGTCCGCTTTCAGTTCCTCGCTGAACTTCTTTTCATAGTCCGATTTGATTTCGCCCTTGTCGTCCACTTCGATTTTTTCATAATCCAACGACTTTTTCAGGATCTTTTTAAAATCGTCCTTGACTTTCAGTTTCGCGAGCATGGCGTCAAACGCCTTGTCTTTGGTTGCCTTCACTTTTTCGGCTTTGGTGCTGGTTTCGAACTCTTTTAAACGCTCGATCTCTTTCGGATCGGTGTAATATTCTCCGCCCTTCTGATACTTTTTCAGCTCCGCGTCTTTCTCGTCTGCCGTCTTTTGAAGATTGACCACGGCTTTCCCGTAGTTCTCCATGACGCCGTCGATTTGTTCGTCCGTCAGTCCCAATGCTTTCAGTTCTTCCCGTTTCATAAAATACTCCTTTCGCCTTTTATCGTGGCAAGCGTCCCACGGTGGATTTTTTTATGTCGCTGTGTTTTCACGTCCCTCGCCCGACGAGTGGTATAAAAAAGGACAGCGCCGAAGCGTTGCCCCCTTGGTATTGGATTTGATTAATCGTCATACGGCATAGGTACTCCGACAACGGTTTCGGTTATCTCTACTCCTCGCCCGGTTACCAACGCCGTCATGTGCGGGTGTCCTTTCTCTCTTAAAAGCTCTACAAGCGGTTTTGCCGCCTTTTCGACCTCCTCAAAAGGAATAACAGGTTGTGTACGTTCCATTTTTTCTTTCACCTCCTTGTTTTTTTGCATGAAAAAAGCACTTTGCATTTGACTGCAAAATGCTTTTAGTCGTTTTGATTATAAATCTCGTCAAATATACATTGTAGTTTTTCCGCTTCGGGCGTGTTCTCGTCGTTTTTATCAAACCTTGAAATAATCAGGTCGTCCAACGCCGATAAAAACTCTCCGAGATCGGAAGCGTATGTCCACAGCTTGTCGTATTCTTCTTCGGTTAGCTGCGATTTTAACGCGTTTTTTTGTTGTTCTGTTACTTTCATTTCTTACCTCTGCTATACGGGTTGCATTGAATTACGTTTCCCGTAACGGGATTTACGGAAACTTCTACGTCCTCGTATCGGTATTTGATACTTTTTTCCGTCTGCTTAACTATCGTACCTTTCTCGATAGTTTCGACGACTTCTTCAATCGATACGCCAAGACGCTTTTGTTTTTCGCTTCCTATAATCCTATCTACAAGATGTTTCGATATACTTTTAATTCCTTTTCCGTCCGAAGTATTTATGCCGACAATCTCTTTTGTCGCTTTTTGCATAACGCCTTGATACGCCTTAAATCCGATATTCGTCACGCCGTCCGTTTCGACCGTCTCTTTGTATTGACGAAGAAGATCGAACTCCCGCCGGACTTTCTCGTCTTTATTATACTTCATTCCCTGGAATTTTTCAAGCGTTTCGGGCACGTTCTTTTCGCCGACGATATTTTTCCAGCGTTCGTATTGCTGCTCGTCGTTTCCGCGCTTTTTCCAGCCCTGGATCACGGGCGACTGTTTCTCCGGCGGTTTCCGTACCTCCCGCCGATACGCGCCCAGCGTCTTATACGGTGGCTCCATGCCCTTCTCTTTGTAGCTCGCTTTCATGCGTTCATAGTCTACCAGTTCGCTGTTCCATTGCCGCATGAGCTGCTCCCCGCGTGCGTATTCCTCTCGGGCTTTCTCGCCCTGTTGGAAATGCACGCCGTTTCGATCCGGTTCCCACGAACGGTGCGTAAAGTCCAGCATTTCCCGATTCTCTTCGTCTGTGTACATTTCTTCGTGCACGGGAGACCAGGAATGCCGGCAGATCGGGTGAATGATACTGTACCCGGACTTGAACGCCGTCTTATACAACGCGGGATAGTGACTGCTTTTTCCCGATATGCTATATCGCCGATTCTGATACACCGCGCAAATATCGCAAGTCGGACTGACGACGTCGCACTCCACCAAATCCAGCCCCTCCCGGAGCGCTTGCTGGATCATCGCGAGATTTTCCGTTTCCGCCCGGGACGTGCGGGCGAGCATGTCCGCGTATTTATCCACGGGCATTTTCGCGCCGTTCGCATACCTCACCACTGTCACGTCGTCGTTTTTCAAATCCTCGTTGATGATGTCGTGCAAATCCATCACCGTTGTGACTCTGCCGTCCTTTTCCCGGCGGATAATTTCCGTGTTCAATTTGTCCTTATACTGATTAACAGATTCCGTTATCGCATTGACGATTCGCACATAGGTTGTCAGTTTGACTTCTTCGCCGCCGTAGTTTGCGCCGAAGCTCTTCAATAACGCGGAATTTGGCGCGGAAGAGGAAGGAATATAACTATTTATAATTCCCTGCGTCTGCTGCCGCACGGTTATGGCGGCACCGTCCAGCGCCTGAAAGAAACGTTTCTGATAATGCGCCCAACTTTCTCCGCGCTTGGTATTCGCGGCCTTGAACAGGATTTCCTGATATCGTCCGATGGTTTCATGCAACATTCTTTCAACATCATCGTCACTGCTCCTTTTCTGCGCCATTCAGCTCACCGCCTTCCGCGTCCCCGTCTTGCTCCGATTTTTCCGCATTGCCTTTTTTCGGGGCTTCCTTCGCGCCCTGCGGCTCGTTTTCGCCGCCGCCCGCAAATCCGAACATGCCGCCGCCCATTGCATACGTCGCAAAATCCGATTTCTCCTGCAAAATCTGCTCTATCTCCGCCTCCGCTTCGTCCTCCGTCATGTTGTAACGGGTGATCAGCTCACTTCGGCGAGAAGAGAGATCGCTCTGCACTTTTGCCGCCGAGATATTTACGTCCGCCTGTTCGCTGTTCGGCAAACCGTCGTACCAGGTGATGCCGATCTCCTCTTCGGGGATAAACTCCCCATAGGATTTTGACATCAGACTGAACAGCTTCACGATCTCCGCCGTGTTCTTCGTCGTCAACCGTTCCGCCTTTTTCAGCTCCGACACATACATCGATTTCATGGTCTCCACGGCAATTCCGCTCGGTACGCCTTCGAACGATAAAACCCCGCCCATTTCCGAAAGGACTTTCATTTTTTTGTCGAGGTTATCCAATGCGTTGAAATACTGCTGTAAGCGGGAGATGTCGGGCTGGATATACCCCGGAGTCACTCCGTTCTGAGGAATCCCGAAAAATTTCCCGATCTCAAAGAAATGCTCGCCTTTGCTCTCGTCTGCGGCCACCATCTCGCTGTCCCCGTAGCCGGTGGGCACGGTGTATTTATCGAAAACGAGCTGTATCTCTGCGAGAATCCGGTGTTGCATAGCCACGATACTGTCGATGTCGTCAAAATCCGATGCGCAATATTGTTTATCGGAAGAGAGAACGTTTTTCAATTCGATGATCGCGAAGTCGTCCAGCCCCGTATCGATCACTATCGGCTGTTTCGTGATTTCTTTGATGATTCGCACCGGGGCATAACGGAAAATCTCGTCCGTCAGTCTGTCGCAGATCATGGTGTATAGATTTTCTTTTTTTGTGCTTTCTGGAATATATCGATACTGATTCTCCAGCGTCGCCGGATAGCCATGAAACGGCTCGCAAAGAAATTTCCGCACCGTATAGCTTCCGCGTTCGTGAATCTGCGCCGTCAGTATCAGCTTTTTATCTTCCAGGCCGATATGCGTGATCACATACTGTTTCACGTTGTACGGATCTTCGGGATCGACCACCTTATAGAAATTTTCGGGATTGATCAACGTGAACGTCGCCTTTCCGTCCCCGCCGTAATAAATCCGAAGCGGACATTCGCCATAGGTTGCCACGTCTATCCATGCGTCGTAGTGTTTCACGTCGAACTTCGTCTTTCGGCGTATCTCGTCGATCACCTTCTGCTTACGCTCGTTCTTGCCCGTCACCCGTATGTCCGGCCACTCGCCACAGACAAAGTCCGCCGTCTTTTTCGCAAGGAATTTGAAATAGTTCAATTCCACCGATACATACGACTCCGTCCACCCGAGCAGCATAGCCAGACGGTTGATATTGTCCAGCGTCTGCCGGAAATGCCGTGTCTCTGCCGCGTGCGTGTTCCCGTCAAACATCAGTTTATATTCCTGATACCCGCCGATTCGCTTCGCTTCCTCGATCGGCGGGAAATACGCGCCTTCCTGTAAAAATGATAAATCCGTCACCTGCGGATACCTCCTGATATGATATACTTCGGCTTTTCGAACTCCTTTTCATAGCACCGGGTGAGACAATCCGGCCCGTCGTCGTGTTCGTTCTTCGCCGTGCGGGAAAACAGCGTCACGTCGTTATAGAACGCCGGCCAGCGCGTCGCCCAGTCGCACGGCATCACCACCGTATTATTCACGCCCGTCGCGTTCGTTAGAATCCGCGCTTCCTTGTTCTGTTTCTGCGCTTCCCAACTGAACCGCGCTAGCGTCCCGCCGAGTTCTTTGTATTTCCGCTCGACGTTTCGGGCGAAGCCTTTCCCGCCGTTGTTCGATTCCGTATCGTCATATTGCACTTTGAATTCCAGCGTTCGCCTCGCCGCTTCGATCTCCGTTACTTCCATCTTTTCCTGTGTGTAGTAAACGTCCAAGACGTACAGCAGGTTTTTATACCGCCCGTAAATGATTTTACAGAGGAAGTCGCCGCCTTCGTCCGCCGTGTCCGTCTGCGAACAGATCTTTTCGAACCGTTCGGGCATCTCATACAATTTATAGGTCTTGAACGCCCCGTAAACGCCGTCTATGAGGTCAACGGCGATGTTTTTATAGTTCGCTGAGAAGATGTTCGGCGCAAGCGTTTTCGATAGATTGTCGTACACTCTGCGCGGCAGAATCCTCTCATCCAACATCTTGCCGCTCGGTTGTAAGGCGTTGAGCGTGATTTGTTCGACCTTTTCCCCGATAGAGCGGAAATGCTCCGCCGCGCGGTGCGCGAGGTCTTGCGTTGCCCACTGCGTCATGATGATTAATATCTTCCGCCGTCCCTGCAATCGTGAATACATCGTGTTTGTGAACCAGTCCCAATGCTTGGCGAGTATCGACGTTGTGTTTGCTTCCTGCGCGGATTTGATGATGTCGTCGATGACCAGCATATCCGCGCCGAAGCCCGTCGCCGTGCCCGTCGGGGAGGTCGCCAGGTACGATTTCACCTCCGAGCCTTCCAGCGACCAGATGTTCTTCGCCGCGTCGCCGCGTTTGATCTTCGTGTCCGGGAAAATGTCCGAATATACAATGTCGTAGGGATTGATTTTGCTCGCCGAGATCGTGTCACGGACAGACGACGAAAACACCGTGGACAGCGTTTCGTTATACGATCCCGTCATGATTTTGAAGGTCGGATCTTTGCCCATCACCCACTCGACATACTTGCTCGCCGTGCGGGATTTTCCGTGTCTCGGCGGAGCGTTGACGATCAATACGCCGACGTCGTTATATAAAAAGTCTTGCAGTCGAGTGCAAACGCGGAATAAATAATTTCGGTCGGGCAAATAGAAGTCGGGTGCAAGCACGTTACAGTAATCCCAAAACGAACGCCGGGAGCGTTCCACGTCCACTAAAAAACGCAGGGCTTTGCGCTCTGCGTCACTCATCTGTTTCATCTTCTATTCGTTCCGTACCTTCCGGCACTTGTATTCCCGCCAGTGCCCGCAGCTCCTCGGTCGTTAGTTTGGATATACTCGCCGGCACGCGCAGTTTTGATTCCATCGTCCCTTCTACCTTCACCTTATCCTGCGGCTTCTGTCCGGTCGTGTCGCGGATAAACTCCGCCGCTTTGACGTTCTCCGAACACGCCGCGCGTATCATAGAATAACAGACCATTGCGTTATAGGTCATCTGCTCGTCGTCTATGCCCATGTCCGACATCTTCTTTTTTAACTTCTCGTCGGTGACCTCTAACGACAACAAATACTCGAACATGTCCTTCATTTGCTTCTTTTTCCGTCTCGACTTCCCCGACTGTTTACCGCCTTTGGCTCCGTTTTTCGTGGCTTCGTCGTGGCTTAACTCGATTTTTCTCAGGTTTTCATTGTTCAAAATAGCCCTCCCATTGTTCAAAAACCAGAAAATATTTTAATTAAAGCGGACTCGAAGCCGCTTTTACCGATTCAAAAAAGTCCTGATAGAAGCCGAAGAGACATTTATCGTTCTCGAAACTGTATTGTTCTATCTTTGGATTTTCATTCAAATTGCTGGACGTTTCGCAAATGTAAAAATTATCCTCGGTCTGCATCAGAATGATTTTGGAATGATTGTTCAATGTGAATATATCCCACCCCAACTCCTCCGCAGTCTCTCGGACGAAACTGAAATAATCGTAGTCTTTATCTTCGTCAACCCGTTTGAACGTATCACTGCAAACAAACGCGGCATATTCTATCCTCCCATCGTCGTGTAACCTTCGCAATTCGTGAAACTGTTTTTTCCCGATACGGAAGGTAGAAACATATAAATTTTTTATAACCTCCCGTTCTGCCGTATATTTGATAACAGCAATAGACGAAAAACCGCCTTTCCCGCTTAATATTTTATAAACCTCATTCGCTTCCGGTAGTTCAGGCAGCAATTCCTCCAACTGTGCAACCTCTTTAACTGCATTGAATAAAATCCGTTCTTTGGATTTGCTCTTTTTCACAATCGCCGCTAACGTCAACGAATCTACTCTTTCGTCCCAATCTATAAAACTCATATACGCCTCTCAATTTTTTGGAGCGGATAGGTCGGAGTTAAACCGCCGTTTGCAGTTTGGAAAACTGCCGTTCTGTCGTTAAACTATATCCGCATATAGACGCGATTAATTCTCGCGTCTTTCTTTCAAGGTTACGTTCTCGCCCTTATACATTCCCGCGCCGATCTCGTCGATCTTTTCAAACGGCAGCTCCGGCACTGTTAGGCGTTGTCTATATTCTTTGTCGATAAAATAGATGTATCGTAACTGATAGCCTGGCAGGTATTTCGCCCCCAGTTTGATATACTCCGAAACCGGTCGGTATTTGTGCTCTACGTGCAGCAACCGGCACTCCTCTTTCATCTGCGGGCTGTTCCATTCCGCAGTGACTGTTATCTGCGCGATACGGTGCCCGCTCGGAAAAAGAATGATGCTCTTGTTCGGTTTTATTCCCGTCAAGACAAATCCGCTCGCACGATATATCGTTCCATCACCGCATTGGCAACCGTCCGCAAATGAAATAATCCACTTGATATGCGGGGCTTGTTTCTTGATCATACGGATACTTTGTGCGATACAACGGCTCTCGCTGTTTCGCGGCAGATAATCGTCGAAGGCCATGCGGTTGAGTTCAAGAAATTCGTTCCACCCGGTGCCTGCGACCAATCCGACTATTTTCGATTTGTCCGTACTGCTGCCGTAGCTCATTACCCCGTGCAAATTCCCGTCCAGGAAAGCCCCGAAGTGCACTTTGCTGTTGTTGACCACCTTCCCGCTGTAATGGTGTCTTTTCACAAACGGATTCGCTATGCTTGCCGGGATTATCCGCAGTTCGATTTCCTTTGCTCTTCCCATTGCCTGACTACCTCATAGATCGCGTTCCCGTTCTTGTTCGGATTCCCGAAGGTATCTTCCGCCTCACCGTTTTTCAATACCGTTTCCATTGCCCTGCGGATCAGCTCCGCCTGTTCATGGTGCAGTGTAAACGTCATCGTCTCCATCACCGATTTATCCCCGCTGGCGATAGAGAACTCTGTTCCGAACTCGTCCGGCGAGATAATCCCCCAGTCTACATCGAAACCCTTGAAATCCAACCCGCCAATATCTAATGATAATAAATCGAGATCCCAGTCAGATTCGTTCAATTTATTATCCAACGCCCGGAGCTTCTTCGTTTCCTCGTCGGTTAGTTCCGACGCGATCTTGCACGGCACGGTTTTCAGATTCAGCTTTTTCGCCGCCAGGTATCGGCAATGACCGATAATAATGACGTTGTTTTTATCCAGCACCAACGGCTGCTGCCAGCCGAATTGACGGATACTCTCCGCTACGTTGGCGATCTGCTTCTCGTCGTGCTTCTTCGCATTGTTCGCATACGGCTTGATTGCCGATAACGCGACGTTCTCGATTTGTAATTCTTTCAGCTCCATATTTTCCTCTTTGGTATTTTTTTCCTACGGAAAAGCCGCCGACTCCCGCCGACGGCTCAACGTATGGGAGACTATATCAAAACGTATGCCCGTGACCGGTTCGGGGATTCGTTTTGATACTACCATTATAACACAGGGAAACGGGAAAAACAGGACACAAAATGTCCGGTTTTGGTTTTTTGATTTATTTTAAGCAAATAAAAAGCCGCCTATCGGATAACCGAAGGCGACCGTTGTATTAGTGATTCTCTTTTTGTATTGCTTTTATTCCGGCTCGCCAAACCTGCGCCGGAGTCTTGCCGTATTTCCCCATTAATTCCCGACTTGCCTCTAATTCTTCCGTCGGTAAGGTAACAGTCAATCCTTTATACCTTCCTCTGATTTTTTTATTCCAGGCGTCCCGGGCTCGTTTCTGCGCTTCCGTCGCCACCCTCTATGCCTCCTTTTTTCGTATTTGTTACTGCCACTAATGCAACATACGATTGATCGTATTTGTCTGGATTAAAAATAGCAGGAGTCCCGTTATTATTGCAGATTTCGCAACAGGTTTCACCGCAGTAAATATGTTTTTTGCCGGTGACATCTTCGCCTACCTCATATCCTTCCGGTAAATAATACTCCTTTCCGCCGTCGTCTTCGCTTTTATACTCTTTCGTATTCTGAAAATGAGGATAGAGGGAAAAGCCTCTGCCTTTTTCGTACCATATATTCGCTTCGTAGGTATTGACTAAATACAGTTTAACGGTGTTCATATAAATCTCCTTGTTTTCAGTTGTTGCGTTTAAATTCTTCTATTGCCTTTTGGATTGTGCTCCGGAGCCGTTCTTCCGTTGCGTCTTCCGCTATCTGGAATCTACCTATTTCTTTCCCGGCGTAAGAGACGATTAAAATATTTTGAAACGAACAATTTTTCATTTCCACTTCCGATTTTATGGTGACATTCTTTTCGTCGATCGATTTTGATAAATTTTCGCACAATCTATCAAAATTACTGTCGTCCGCGTAAACACTAAAAACACTATTGATTTCGTATCCGTGCTCGTCGTATTCCGTCCATTTACCCGCCTGATCCAGACATCTTCTACGAATCAGTTTTCCGTTTTCGTTGTATTCGCGATATTCTTCCGTTCCGTCGCTGTATTTGCTGTGGATTTCATTTCCGGCTGTGTCGTATTCAAACCAGGCTTCTTGGCCTTTACAGGTTTTACAATAAATTTCTTTCCCCTTAGCATTGTACTTGTGCCATTCTTCCCCGCCATCGATGTAGACAATATGGGTTTCACTGCCGTTTTCATCAGATTTGTACCATGTTTCATTTCCATAAATGTCTTTGCTGTATTGATTGTTTCCCATTGTTTTATCCTCCGAAGGTCGGCTCTCTGCCGTTCCCTTTTTTAATAATTTAAAGTCGCCGGAACTGTTATGCCTGCCAAGCGTTACGCCCACCAGCCGTAAAATCATTCCTCATATCGATCCTTCCAGGAAAATATTCGCCGGAATGGTTATCGATGTATCCATAATCCATTTGAATATTGTGTTTAGTCCCTTCGCCGTATTCAATTAATTTAAGATATGTTCTTGATTTTCCGTAATTTTCCCAATCGCGCGCTATTACCTCGTAGTCATATCCACGAATACTGGTTTTTTTAGTCTCCGCAACTATCAGTTCTAATCTTTGGATCGCTTCGTTTTTAGTCATGTTTTTCTCCTTCGGGAGCGGTGTTTCCCCTCTTGATCTTTGTATCTATATTATACCCCATTGGCGTATATTTGTCAATAGATTTTGAGGATTTTATATATCGTAATAACTTATATCATTTCTTCAAACTATAAGATATACGTATACCCCATTGGCGTATATCTATGACATAAAAAAAGGAGGAATATCCCCCCTTTATTTTTTTGTCCAAATCTGAATTTGTTCGCCGATCATTTCCGCTTTTTCAAAAATATCACGTTTCCAACGCCTGCCGGTTCGTTCGTCGATTCCGATCTGATAGCACGCAGAAACGTTCGTACACGGATACGGATTCATATACACGTATTTTATGTATCTTTCCCGTCCGTAGCCCTCTATCTCCAACCACTTGACGACTTCTTCCACCAGCCGCACCTGCTTTTCCAGCTCTTCTTTTTTCTCGATGCAGGACATTATTATTTGTTCCTGTCCGTTCTTATATCCGTCTCCCGTTATCCTGGGCTTGGAATAATCCACCCCTGCCGTATAAGGGAACGGAAAGTTTCTAAGGGCCGCAAGATTTCGCTTGTAGCCCTTGAATGCCTTATCGATTGTCAGCCAATGCCCCTGCTTCATGCAATCACCCTCACTTCGCTTTATTCGATTATATTCAGCGTCATATAAATATCGTTGGGAACGTTATCCCGCCACACATAACTATTTTTCAAAACGTAATTGTTGTATGTATTCGCCGTTTGATTCGCGCGTATCTTGGCATTATTCGCCCAGCTTTTCTCTTCTGCTATCTCGCTGTCTTTGTATTGCTCGTAAATTAGCTTATCATTTTTATAGCTGGCGATCATAGCTCGGCAGGTGTCCTCGACTTCTTTTTGATTTTCGTATGTCTTTTCGTCTACTTTTTCCAGTTTATAACGCCAGTTATTCCAGATCGTCCGTCCCGTAGTTGTTGCCCCGAAAAACACGGGTAAGCCTATAATTAAAAACAGTAAAAATGCAACGCCGATTCCTGCAAAAAATTTCTTCATGATATCTCCCTTATTCCGTTTTTAATATAGGATCGTCAACGCTGAACGGAATGTCGCTGAACAGGAAGTCGCCTGTCCACTCGATGTATTTCCCGTCCACCGTGAAAAAGAAGATACCTTCCACATTAGAACCGTAGCAGCCATCGATTCCCGCGATCTCCATTACGATTCGATCCCCGTCTTTATATATTACATCTTCGGCGGGGAACAGGTAACTCCCCAAGCTGGAAACTTTCCCGTCTACTACGAATCGACCTATCACCGCTCCGCTGTTTGAAAACAATACAATATACCCCAGCGGTTTTTCCACGGCGCAGGGGAGAGCCATTGCCTTTTCGCGTTGCCCGTTTACCCAATACGCCCGGCGAATCACGTTGTAGCGTTCCAGACTATACTTCAAATCCGTAGGAGAAGGCTGGTTAGCAACGATCTCTGCCGCTGCGCCTTTCGCTTTGTCTACGCCGTTGTTTAATTTATCGTTGGCCGATGAGCCGCAACCGCCCAAAACTCCGCAAGTCATTACTACTGCCATAATCGCTATCATTATTTTCTTTTTCATTTCAAATCCTTTTTCGGCTCATGCGTGAGTGTCCCGCTTCGTTTTCAGTTTCTTTTTTTCTTCCTTAAACCGTTCGCACGTACTTTTGCTGCACTCTTTCAGCGGGCAGTTAAGGCAGATGTCTGCTTCCGGCGAAGGAGTATAGACATTATGGCAGCTGCTCAACCGCGTTTTACTCCCCGCTACGGGCACCATACTCGCTTTTAGCATTTCTCCTCCAACAACTTAGGCGCATCGAATTTGTTGCCTATAATTCTCATCTTATTGTCTTCGATGCTGCCTATCGGTTTCAGGTATTTGTCGTACAGATAAAATCCTGCATGTTCCCGGCTAAATGCAACCATCCCATACATTTTGCACCACGAAAAGCAGCAATCCAGAATGTCACCTTCAAATATCTTTTTCCCTTTCTTATCGGTTAAACCCGTGTACTGCCCTACGGTTTCGGGATCAACTAAATATCCACAATTTTTCTTGAATATTCGCGTTTTTATTTCGTATTGGCCGCCGGATATTCGTTCTTTTATCCTTACTAAATCTCCATAAATCCAACGACCGTCATAACTTCCACCGTCTTTTTGCTTTCCTCGAAATAGAATCTCTCTCATTTTTCTTTCTCCTCCAACTCTTTCAATCTCGCTTCTGCGGCTTCGCGATTATATGATTTTTCCGTACAAATATCAATTAAGGGTAACGTATATTTTTCTTTATCTATATACAAAATCCCGTATCGTCCATTAAACGCTTGCGCCTTTTTTGTTTTGATAAAATTTCCATGTTCATCAATAACGCGCTCTATTATAACCTTGCACGGCAACTCTATTAGCGT